>NCEA01000013.1:0-14781 GCA_002280515.1 Rhodobacterales bacterium 32-67-9 | reverse complement strand
AGCCTCCCGGGGACTGCCCGATCGGATCCCTGGCACTGCCCGGACACTTCGCCAAATCCGGCAACCCCTTGTCGTGGGCGCCCTGAGCTTGTATCTCAACCCGTCCCCCGGCTAGAATGGGGCCAACCGTATTCAGGACCCCAGGCCGATTGCCGCCGCCGGTCCCAAACCCGAGGATCAGTCATGTCCTGGACCGACGAACGCGTCGAGACGCTGAAGAAGATGTGGGGCGAGGGCCAGTCCGCAAGCCAGATCGCCAAGGAACTCGGCGGTGTCACCCGCAATGCCGTGATCGGCAAGGTTCACCGCCTCGGGCTGTCGAACCGCGTCGGCGGCGCGCCGGAGCCGGTGAAGGCCAAGCCGGTCGACCCCGCCCCGAAAGCCGAGGCCCGTCCCGCCGCCGCGAAACCCGCCCGGCCCGAGGCCAAGCCTGCCGCCCAGCGCCCCGAACCCGCACCCGCGGCGCCCCAGGCAAGTCCCGGCCGCAAGCCGATCATCCCGGCGGGCCAGCCGCTGCCGCCACAGCCCTCGGCCGGGGAGATCAGCCCAGAAGCGCTCGCCTCGGTCCGCGAAGTCGAGAAGAAGGCGCGCAAGATCAGCCTCATGGAACTGACCGAGCGCACCTGCAAATGGCCGATCGGCGATCCCGCGACGGAGGATTTCTGGTTCTGCGGCCTTGCCACCCAGCAGGGCAAGCCCTATTGCGAGGCCCATGTCGGCGTCGCGTTCCAGCCGATGTCCTCGCGCCGCGACCGGCGGCGGTAGACAACCGGGACCGGATCGAAGGCAAGGGCGCGGCCGCCCTTGCCCGGACCGCATCCCGACGACGCCTCTCAGAACAGCTGAAGCGGATTGGTCACGTCCGCGACATGCAGAAGCACGATGCTGTCGCCGGACGACAGATCGACCGTCGTGTCGAGTCCGCCGTCACCGTTCACGTCGCTTTCGCTCAGCCCGGTCACGGTAAGGCCACCGACCAGCACGAGATGGTCGAGTCCGACCTCGAAATCGTCGATCCGGTCGGCACCATCGCCGGCGAAGAAAATGAACTGATCGGAATCGAGGCCGCCGGCCAGCGTGTCGTCGCCGGTGCCACCGGTCAGGATGTCCATGCCGGCGTTGCCATTCAATGCATCTCCATCCGCGCCGCCGTCGAGCGTGTCGTCACCAAGTCCACCGACGAGGTTATCTATACCCCCGGCACCCGCGAGATAGTCGTCACCGGCATCGCCAAGGAAGGTGTTGTCGGCGGCATCGCCGCGCATGTCATCGGTCGATCCGGTGCCCCGGATCTGGTCGATGTTGCGCAGCTTGTCGGCATTGCCGAACCCGTCGGTGACCGAGGCAAAGCCCTGGGCATCGGTGATCGAGAGGTCGAAGGATATACCGCCATTGCCGCCGTAATTCGCATCGTCATGATAGGCGACGATGGCAAAGCCCGCGCCGCCGTCGAACATGTCGCTGCCGTCGTAGCCGCGGAATTGCTGGGTGCCGACACCGCCGGCGAAAGTGTCGTCGTAAAGCGTACCGCGCACGGCCTCGATGCCGAAGAACACGTCCGTATCACCGAGCGGGTCGATGACCGTGCCGTCGCCGGCAACGGTGGCGGAGAACTGGATGCTGATCCCGGAAGTACCGCCGCCGTAGTATCCGTCCGTCAAGTGGTAGTGCAGACTGTCCCAGCCCGCGCCGCCGTCGATCGTGTCGGCGCCGCCATGCGGGTCAAATGCCTCGTCCGCGTCCGAACCGGTGATGCTGTCGGCGAGGGGCGTGCCGTAGACGCGCTCGATCTCGATGACCGTATCCGTATCGCCATAGGTGTCCGTCGCCACGCCGGTGGCGAGGTTCACGACGACGCCCTGCGCCATGACCCCGGCATTCACCGCCTGCCAGTATTCATCGTCGTAGTTGAGCGAATCCCAGACGAAGTTCAGATCGTCCTGGTTGGTCGGGTCCTGTGGCCCGCCGCCGTCGAGCGTGTCATTGCCGGCGCCGCCGATGAACTGGTCCTCCTCCTGCCCGCCGGTGATGAGATCATCACCGTCGAAGCCATAGAATCGTTCGCGCGCGGCGGTGCCGGGAAGCGTGTCGTTCCCGGACGTGCCGTTGACGACGAGCGGCCCGACCAGCGACCAGAGACCCACCGTCACATCGGCGAAGGCGATGGTCTCGATCTGGCTGATCACGTCGATACCGTCGCCGCCCGACCCGTTGTCGGTGAAGGAATAGAGACCATTGCCGAGTACCGTGACGGTGTAGTCTGCGCTGTTGCCCGCCAGAACCAGCGTGTCAAAACCACCGCCGCCGTCGATCCTGTCGTCGCCTGCCCCGCCGGCGATGGTGTCGTCGTCGAGACCGCCGTTCAGTGTGTCGTTGCCGGCACGACCATAGATCGTGTCGTCGCCAGCGCCGCTGTCGATCAGGTCGGCGCCGCCCTGCCCGTCGAGGAGGTTCGCCGCCCCGTCGCCGGTGATCGTGTCGTCACCGGCCCCGCCGATCGCGTTCTCGATCGAGATGAGAACATCGGTATCGACCCAGGCCCCGCCGTTGGCAAGCCCGACCGGCGTCGTCGCGGCCAGACCGTTGGCCACCAGAAGCGCCGCAGCCACCGGATCGGCCGAACGGTCGGCAAGGTTGAGGTCGATCACCACCGGCTCGTTGGTCAGAAGCGACGGGTAGGCGACCGTGTCATTGCCGGTTCCGCCGTCGATGAAGTCGTTGCCGCCGGCCTGACCCGCGATGATCGTGTCGTTGCCCGATCCGGCGAGCGCGACATCGTCGCCGTCGCCGAGGGTGATCTGGTCATTCCCCGACCCGCTCACGATTGTGTCGTTGCCGGGCCCGCCGGTGATCGTGTCGTTGCCGGCGCCGGTGGTCACCATTCCTCCGGCGCTTGCTGTGATCGTCACCGTCTCGTCCGCCGTCGATCCCGACAGGTCGATGACCTGCGGCCCCGGCGTCCAGAGCTGGCCGTCGATCCAGATCTCCACCGCCTCGATATTGGTCACCCGAAGATTGAGGCTGGAGAACCGGTAGTTCACGGACCCGCCGGGGTTTGCCGCAAGCTCGTCGAGGAAATCCATGATCTGGGCATTGATCTCACCGTCGGACCATTCGGCGGCGGTCAGATTCAATTGCAGGGTATCGGTGCCCCCCGACCCTCCATCATACGCGTCCCATGCGCTGCCGGTAACCCGGTCGGCGAGGTTGAAGACAAGCGTATCGTCCCCGTTTCCCGCGCGCAGGGTGTCCGCCTCCGCACCACCGTCAAGCGTGTCGTCGCCCGCTCCGCCGAGAAGCTGGTCCGAACCGTCCCCGCCGAGAATCATGTCGTCACCGGAAAACCCCGACATAAAATCGTTGCCCGGCCCGCCGGTCAGCGTGTCGTCCAAAATCGTTCCACGAAAAGTCGTCATGAAAGCCCCTCCCGCAACATGAAAATACCCAATGGAGAGAGGCTAGCACCCCGGCGCGCGGCGGTCATGACCCAAATGGACTAGGCGGGCGTCGCGTTCCGGCCGATGTCCTCGCGCCGCGACCGGCGGCGCTGAGGCGGTTCACCAGCTGTTCGTGATCGACTTCGGCAGCGCGTCGGCTGGCCTGCAGGCGCGCGTGGTGTAGAAGCCGTCCGCATCGGCGCGGGGCGGCAACCCCATGTCGCGGCGCTGCTCCTCGGTGAGACCCGCGAACTTGCGCGCCTCGCGATAGCGGCGGTCGAGTTCGACGATGCGGGCGAGCACGCGGCGGAATAGCCCGCCCCGGTGCTGCGTGATTGTGGGGCGATAGTCGGTGGTGATGTGGTCGATCCGGGGCATCTCGTTCTCCAGTTCGGGATTCTGTTGCGATCCCGAGCACGCTGCAGCTCACCGGACCTTTCGCGGTGACGGATGCCTCGGGGGCCGATATCGAGGGGCTGTCGAGGCGAGGCCAGGCGATGCTGGCCTATCTCTCGCGCCAGCCCGGCTTGCGGGCGGAACGTGGCCTTCTGGCCGATCTCTTGTGGACCGACCGGGGCGAGGATCAGGCCCGCGCTTCTCTCAGGCAGGAATTGTCGGTCCTGCGGCGCCACCTGCCTGACGGGGTGATCGTGGCCGACCGCCAAATGGTTCGACTTGAGCCTGACAGTTTTCGCTTCCGCTCCCCGACGCCGGGCGAGTTCCTCGAAGGCTTCGATCTGGCGTCCGAGGGCTTCGAGGACTGGCTGCGCCTGATGCGCGCGGCCAGTCCCGAGAAACCCGCTCCGTCCGCCACCGTCAGGGCGGGCCGGCGCATCGGCTTGCCATGCCTCGCGATCCTGCCGTTCGACGAGTTGGGATCGGCCGAGGGCGACATGTTCGCCGACGGGGTCGTGGAAGAGATCACCGCCGCGCTGAGCCGGGTTCATGAATTTCACGTCATTGCCCGTCAGTCCGCCTTCGCGGTCCGCGACGCGCGTCTGGACGTGCCCGCCGTTTCCGAAAGGCTCGGAACGGACTACCTGATCGAAGGCACCGTCCAGCGGGCGCAGGATCGGGTGCGGATCAACGTCCAGCTTGTCCGCGGCACCGATGGCCGGCTCCTTTGGTCGCAACGTTTCGACGACCGTCTCGACGACCTCTTCGACCTTCAGGACCGCATCGCCGCCGCCGTGGCGGGCCAGATCAGCCCCAGCCTGCGTACGGCGGAGATTGCGCGGGCCGAGACCAAGGCCCCCGCCGACCGGTCGGCCTATGAACTCGTTCTCTCGGCGATGCCGCATTTCTGGACGCATTCGCGTGCCGGGAACGCCCGCGCGCTCGAACTTCTTGATCTGGCCCTCGAGGAGCAGGAGAGCTTTGGCCCGGCGCTTGCCTACAAGGCCTGGGTGCTGGCACAGCAGCCGTCCTACATGTGGTCCGATGATCCGCTGGCCGACCGCGCGGCCGCGCTGGAGCTTACCCGGGTCGCCGCGGCCCATGTCGCCGACCACGCCCCGTCGCTGGTCGCACTCGGCGCCGCGGTCTCGCTGGTGTCGCCGGACCTCGATCTGGCCAATTCCTTCATCGACCGCGCCCTGGCCATCGACCCCAACAATGCCTGGGGTTGGCTCCGGCGCGGCTGGAATCGCAACTATTCTGGCCAGATCGAAGAGGCCCGCGCCTGTTTTGACCGGGCCGAGGCACTGAGCCCGCTCGATCCCTTCCTGTTCAATATCGAATTCGGGCGGGGTGGCGCGCGGTTGAACGAGAACCGCTACGAAGAAGCGCTGGCCCATTTCCGTCGCGGCATGACGTTGTCGCCGTCGGCAGATTGGGCCTGGCGCACGATCGCCGTGCTCAACACCCGGCTCGGGCGTCCCGACGCGGCGGCGGAGGCCCTGAGAAAACTCTATGCGGCCTATCCCGGCCTGACCATCCGCAAGGTCGCCGCCTCTATTCCTCCCACGATCATCGAGAACCAGCCCGACTACTACGCGGCCCTGCGCACGGCGGGGGTGCCGGAAGGTTAGGCACTCTTGCGCCCAGCCCCGGACCTACTGGGAAACCGGCGCTGGAAATCGCCGCGCCGAACGACTAGCTTGGCGGCGCGCAACAGGAACAGTTTCAGACATGCCCCCGATCATCGAGGTCCACGACCTCTCCAAGACCTATGCGAGCGGGACCTCCGCCCTGTCAGGCGTGACGCTCGACATCCGCGAGGGCGAGATCCTCGCGCTGCTCGGCCCGAACGGCGCCGGGAAGACGACCTTCATCTCGATCCTCTGCGGGCTTGTCACGCCTACGGGCGGCGTGGTGCGGGTCGGCGGGCATGACATCGTGCGCGACTACCGCGCGGCGCGGGCGCTGATCGGGCTTGTGCCGCAGGAGATCGCGGTGGAGCCGTTCGAGACGGTGATGAATACCCTGCGCTTCTCGCGCGGGCTATTCGGTCGGAAGCCGGACGATGCACATCTGGAGAAGGTGTTGAAATCGCTCACCCTCTGGGACAAGCGCGATGCCAGGCTCAACGAGCTTTCGGGCGGCATGAAACGCCGAGTGCTGATCGGCAAGGCGCTGTCGCACGGGCCGCGCGTGCTCTTCCTCGACGAGCCGACGGCGGGGGTCGACGTGAACCTAAGGCGCGAGATGTGGGCGGTGGTGCGCGAATTGCGCGCCGCCGGGGTCACGATCATCCTGACCACGCATTACCTTGAGGAAGCCGAGGAGATGGCCGACCGCATCGGCATCATCGACAAGGGCAGGCTGCTCCTGATGCAGGACACCGCGAAGCTGATGCACGAATTCGGCCGCAAACGGCTGACCGTAGAACTGGCGGAGCCCCTGGCGGAGCTACCCGGCGCGCTGGCGGGACAGGGGCTGACCCTCTCGCCGGACGGGCGGCACGTGAGCTACGACTACGACACACGCGCCGACCGCAGCGGTATCGCGCGGCTTCTGGCGGGTTTCGCCGATGCGGGCATCGGCGTGCGCGACCTCGAGACGGAGCAAAGCTCGCTCGAAGAGGTGTTCCTCAGGCTGGTGGAGGAAGGCGCATGAACTGGCAGGCGTTGCGGACGATCTTTCAGCACGAGATGGCGCGGTTCTGGCGGACACCCTGGGAATCGCTCGCCTCGCCCGTGGTCTCCACGGTGCTCTACTTCGTCGTCTTCGGCGCGGCGATCGGCGGCCGCATCCAGTCGGTCGAGGGCGTCTCCTACGGCGCCTTCATCGTGCCGGGGCTGATCATGCTGACGGTGTTGCAGCAGTCGATCGCCAATGCCTCCTTCGGGATCTTCTTCCCGAAATTCGCGGGCACCATCTACGAAATCCTCGCAGCACCGGTGTCGTTCATCGAGGTCGTGCTGGGCTATGTCGGCGCGGCGGCGCTGAAATCGGTGATCATCGCGGTGGTGATCTATCTCACGGCGCTTTTCTTCGTCGATCTGCCCGTCGCGCATCCTTTCTGGGCGCTCGGATTCCTGATCCTCACCGCCTTCAGCTTCTCGCTCTTCGGGTTCCTGCTCGGCATCTGGGCGAAGGACTGGCAGCAGCTGCAGTTCATCCCGCTGATGGTGGTGACGCCGCTGGTCTTCCTCGGCGGCGCCTTCTATTCCGCGTCGATGCTGCCGCCCTTCTGGGAAGGAGTCGCGCGGCTCAACCCGGTCCTCTACCTCGTCTCGGGGTTCCGCTGGTCGTTCTTCGGGCAGGCCGACGTGCCGGTCGCGGCCTCGCTTCTCGCCGTCGTCATCTTCCTCGGCCTCGGGATCGGCGCGGTCTGGTTCATCTTCCGCACCGGCTGGCGGCTCCGGAACTGAGACGCTTTCCTTGCCGCACGCAAGCGCGTATACGCCGCCGCCATGAGTGAGAACCCGCCCAACCTCCGCCCCGACCTCGCGCCGAAGCCGGTCTTCGACACCACCGCCCGCCCCGGCCAGCCGCGGATCGGCATGGTGTCGCTCGGCTGCCCGAAGGCGCTGGTGGACAGCGAGCGGATCCTGACGCGGCTTCGCGCGGAGGGCTATGCGATCAGCCCCGACTATGCCGGCGCCGATGCGGTGATCGTGAACACCTGCGGCTTTCTCGACAGCGCCAAGGCGGAAAGCCTGGAAGCCATCGGCGAGGCATTGAGCGCAAACGGCCGGGTGATCGTCACCGGCTGCCTCGGCGCGGAGCCCGACTACATCACCGGCGCGCACCCTTCCGTCCTCGCGGTGACCGGGCCGCATCAGTACGAACAGGTGCTCGACGCCATCCATGTCGCGGTGCCGCCCTCGCCCGATCCGTACGTCGATCTTCTGCCGCCCGCCGGCGTGAAACTGACGCCGCGCCACTACAGCTATCTGAAGATTTCCGAGGGCTGCAATCACCACTGCCGCTTCTGCATCATCCCCGACATGCGCGGCCGGCTCGTGTCGCGCCCGGCTCACGCGGTGTTGCGCGAGGCTGAAAAGCTGGTCGAGGCGGGGGTGAAGGAACTTCTGGTCATCAGCCAGGACACCTCGGCCTACGGTGTGGACCTGAAACATGCCGAGGCAAAGGGGCACCGGGCGCATATCACCGACCTCGCCCGCGACCTCGGATCGCTCGGCGCCTGGGTGCGGCTCCACTACGTTTACCCGTACCCACATGTGCGCGACCTGATCCCGCTGATGGCGGAGGGGCTGATCCTGCCTTATCTCGACATCCCCTTCCAGCACGCCCACCCCGGCACGCTGAAGCGGATGGCGCGCCCCGCCGCTGCGGCGAAGACGCTCGACGAGATCGCGGCATGGCGCGCGATCTGCCCTGAGATCACGCTGCGCTCGACCTTCATCGTCGGCTATCCCGGCGAGACGGAGGCGGAGTTCCAGACCCTTCTCGACTGGATGGACGAGGCCCAGCTCGACCGGGTCGGCTGCTTCCAGTACGAAAACGTCGCCGGCGCGCGGTCGAACGCACTGCCTGATCATGTCGCCCCCGAACTGAAGCGGGACCGCTGGGAGCGGTTCATGGCCAAGGCGCAGGCGATTTCCGAGGCGAAGCTGGCCGCCAAGGTGGGGCAGCGGATCGAGGTCATCGTCGATGCGGTCGACGAGGATGGGGCGACCTGCCGGACCAAGGCCGACGCGCCCGAGATCGACGGCAACCTCTTCATGGACGAGGACTTCGCAGGCCTCGCCCCCGGCGACATCGTGACCGCCCTCGTGGACGAGTCCGGCGAATACGACCTCTGGGGGCGGCGGGTCTGACCGCGAAGGGCGTGGCCGTCATGGCGCGCACTACCCGAGGCTGAAAAACGCAGTTTGGCGGTCGAATTTTCTTCCCGTTTCAGTTCACCGGCCTAGGCTCGGCCCCGCGGGCACAGGACACCCGCGTTCAATCGGGAAACGACCATGCAGATTTCACGAAACTTCCTTGTGATCGGTTCAGTCTATCTCCTGTTTGGTATCCTCATGGGCATGTATATGGGCGGATCGGGCGATCTTACGTTCGCCCCTGTCCACGCCCATATCAACCTTCTTGGCTTCACACTCATGACTTTGTTCGGACTCGTCTACCGTGCCTTGCCGACGATGGCGGATTCATCGTTGGCGCGTGTGCATTTCTGGTTGCATCAGATCGGGGCGCTTGTGCTTCTCGCGATGCTGATGCTGCTGTTCTCCGGGCAGATCGTCGAAGCCGCTATGGCGCCAGTGGCGCCGATCGCGGAGCTTGCTGTGTTGCTTGGCGTCGGGGCCTTTGCCGTCAATCTGTGGCGAAACGCCTGAAATCTCGATACCGGCCGGTCACTTTCACCGGCCGGTATCGTTGCCCGCCGCCGCCGGGAGCCGCGGCGACGGGCGTTGCGCATGCGCACGCCCTACTCGCGCGTCACGCTGTAAAGGATCCGGCCCTCACGAGGCACGACCTCGAGCGCGCCGGTGCCGGGCCAAGGCAGTCGGCAGGTCGGCGGCAGGAACCGGGCGCATCACCAACACTCCTTCTTCCGGCACCATCCTAGCACTGGGCGGCCAGAGCGCCGATACCGGTATCCCCTACCCCAGGAGGATGACGAGCCAGGCAAGCCCGCCGGCGAGCGCGGTCAAGGCGACGGCGGCCGACCCGCAATCCTTGGCCTTTCCGGCACGCGGATGCTGCTCGGACGTGGCAAGGTCGACCACCTCCTCGATCGCGGTGTTGAACAGCTCGGCCGCAAGGACCAGAAGCCCCAGCGCCAGGATCAGCGCGCGTTCGCCGGTGGTGAGGTCGAGCGTGAATGCAAGCGTCGCAGAGACGAGGTTGACGAGGCTCCACTGGCGCAGCGACTTCTCGGTCGCCCAAGCCGCCCGCCAGCCCTGAAGCGACCAGCGGCAGGTGTTCCCGAAGCGCCGGAGCTCGCCCCCGATGAAATCCAGCATCCGCCCCTCCCGCACACCGTTTCGGGCACCCTAGCGAGTGCGCCGTCGCCCTGCCAGTCGCAGGGTGCGCGCCGGAGGGCCGGCGATGGCGGGATTGTCACAGGAAGCGGTCGTCAGACGATGCCGCGCAGGCCTTCGAGAACGGCGCGGTTGGCGCACCACTCGGGCGATTCGACTGCTGTGCGGTCATGTCCCGGCTGGCCGCGCAGGGCATATCCCTCGTCGCAGGCCCGGCAGGTCGCCAGCATCGCCCGAAGATCTTCCGGCGTCAGGATCCCGGCCTGCACGGCGCAGCCGACGTCGACACCGTGGCGACGGGTCTCCTCCTCGGTCAGAAAATAGGGTAGGTCCGGCGCCTCAGCCCGCCCTGCGATCGATACGACCTTGTACATCGCCGCCACTCCTTTCCGTCCTGGCATCTTTATGAGCATCGGCACCGTCCGGCTTCAACCGCCTTGATCTGGATCAAGTTGACGACAGCGTTACCGAAGCCCCGCGAGGGTCCGGCGCACCGTTTCGATCCGGCGCGCATTCGGCGGATGCGTCCCGAGGAACTGGTTGCCGGGATCGGGGATGCGGGTGAAGAAGACAGCGCCACGTTCGGGATCGTATCCGGCATCCCAGGCCAGCACGGTCCCGAGCGCGTCGGCCTCGAGCTCGTAATCCTTGGCGTAGCGCCGGGCGCCGAGCGTACCGCCGATATCCTGGGCGCTGCGCACCGCCTCGGCATCGCCGCCGCTCGCGGCCGTCAGCACGCCAAGGACCAGCGCCCCGGTCAGCGCCGTCTGCTGCTGACGTGGGATATGCGCGGCGATATGATGCGCGGCCTCATGGCCCATGACGAAGGCCAGTTCGTCGACGTTGCGCGCCTCGGCGATCAGGGGCAGCGTGAAGGCGATGATTGGCCGTCCGTTCGGGTCGAGTGTCTGGTAGGCGTTCGGCGGCTGGCGTGGGCGGTCATCGACGACGATGCGGAAATCGCAGTTGGTCGCGGCGTTGCGGGCGCGGCATTCGCGTTCGATCACCGGTTCCATCCGCGCGACGACGGAGACGAAGTTCGACGCGGCCACGTCGGGCGCCACCGCCGGCGCGGAGTTGTAGGCCAGAGGCGCCGGCGCGGATGCGGGCGGAACCGCTTCCACGCATCCGGCGAGCGCCAGAACGACGAGACTTAGGATCTTCTTCATAAGCCTCTCCCGGGCTTTCGGCTGCTCTTGTCTGCCGTGTGGATTCTACCGCTCCGGCGCGCGCGGCGAAAGCCCCCAAGATCACGTGCGCCAGGCGGGCATCGGCGATTAATCCCGCGTCGTGCGACGCGCTCCATTGAGGGCCGCGCCACGTCGCGCTAAGCTTGGCCCCATGTTTACCATCGAGCACGATTTCGACGCGACTGTCATCACCCTCGTCGACGAGGGCAGCCCGCATCTGGAAGAGGATGTGACGATCCAGTCGTTCGAGGAATGCGTCACCATCGAACAGTTCGACCCGCGCCGCGACGAGGTGGTGAAGATCGTCATGTCGATGGCGCAGGTGCGCGAACTTGCCGCCGCCCTCAACCTGCCCGAAGGCGTCTACCGTCTTTCGCAGAAGCGATAACGCTCAACCGCCGAACCACTCCGACCAGAGCCCGGCCGCCCAGAACATCAGGCTGAGCGTGATCATCAGGATGCCGATGCCGAACTTGTCGCGCATCGCGAAGACGATCGGGTCGTAATCTTGCTTGCCGAACCAGCCGAGCATCACCATCCGCACCAGCCAGAGCGCCATCGGGATCATCGCCAGCCACAGGATCCAGGTGGTCGGATAAAGCTCCCGCCCCTGATCGCTGATCGAATAGAGAAAGAAGATGAGGACCGCGCCGATCGTGCCGAGCCAGGCGACGTTGAGAAGGTCGCCCCGGTCCGGCCGCCCATAGCCCCGCCCTGGCAGGCGTTCGTCCGAGGTGGCGAGCGTAAGCTCCGTCAGCCGCTTCACGCAGCCGAGCGTGACGAAGATCGGGAAGATGAAGATCAGCATGTAGATCGACACCTCGACCTGCCCCGCCGCCGCCCCGGCAATCACCCGGATCGTATAGAGCGCGGCAAGCGTCGAGATATCTACCCAGCGCAGCCGCTTCAGCTTCAGCGAATAGGCCAGCGAGGTGATCATGTAGAGCACCACGACCCCGAAGAATGCCCAGTTCAGCGCGGCAGCGACCCCGAGCGCCAGCACGGCAAGCCCGACGAACACCGCCATCCCGACTGCGATCGGCACGTCGCCGCTCGCGAAAGGGCGCCGGCATTTCGTCGGATGCAGCCGGTCAGCCTCGAGATCGAGCAGATCGTTGACGATGTAGATCGAGGAGGCCGCCGCCGAGAAGGCGACGATACCCCAGAGGATCGGAACCAGCGTCGCGAGGTCGAAGCGGTGCGCCGCGATCATGGCGAGAAGCAGAAGGACGTTCTTGACCCATTGATGCGGCCTGAGCGCCTTCAGCAACGCCCGCACGGTCCAGCCTCCGGCGAGTTCGACGACATTCTGCCCCCGCGCGGCCAGTTCCCGCGCCCGCGGCACCCGCCCCACGACCAGCGCGTTCTCGGCCCGTTCCCAGACCGCCATGTCCACGGCATTGTCTCCGGCATAGTCGAAGCCGCGCTCGCCGTATGCCGCAACCAGCGCCTCGGCCTTGGCCGCCCCCTTGAGGTTCCGCGTCGCGTCCGAGGCAAATACCTGATCGGAGAGCCCGTATTCGCTTGCCAGCCGTCCGACCAGTCGGCGGTCGGAGGCGGATGCCAGCACCACCTCACGCCCCGCCATCCGGCTTCTGAGCGCGAGGTCGGCGACCTCGGGATTGACGGGGAGAAGGTCGGTGCGGATCGGCGCGATCTCCGCCAGACCGGCCTTCAGCCGCTCCAGATGGCGGAAATTCATCGCCACCGTGCGCAAGGTCGCCACCGGATCGCTCCCGAGGCCGGCCCAGAACGTCTCGAACAGCATGTCGGTCTTCAGAAACGTTCCATCGACGTCGAGGACGAGCGGCTTCACTTCAGTCATCTTCGAAAACTCATCCTTTCACGGCGAACACACAGCCGTCCGTCACCAGTTCCGGCGGGGTAACGCAAAGCCCTCGCGCAACCGCCCAGGCGGCGAGAACCTTGGGCACGTAGGCCCGGGTCTCGGCGAAGGGCGGCACGCCGCCGTTCTTCTTCACCGCGTTCTCGCCGGAATTGTAGGCCGCGATGACCATCAAGGGGTCGCGGTTGAATTCCTTCATCAGCCAGTCGAGATAGGCAACCCCGCCCTTGATGTTCTGGATCGGATCGGCGCTGTCGTCGACGCCGAAGCGGTCCGCCGTCGCCGGGATGAGTTGCATCAGCCCGATCGCCCCGGCCGTCGAGACCGCATCGGTGCGCCCCGCGCTCTCGATGCCGATGACGGCCAAGACCAGCGCCGGCGACACCTCGGTCCCGATTGTCGCCTTGAGAATCTCGGTGCCATGCGCGGCGGCGATGTCCTGCAAGTGCTGAAGCCGCGGCGCTGAGACCGATTTGCCGCCCGGCCCCTGGGTCAGCGCCGAAAGCGCGGTCGAGAACCGCCCCGCCCCGTCCCCGAGGGCTGGTGACACGGTCTCCCAGTACCAGTCGAACGCGCTCGGTTGCGGCAATGCCGGCTCCAGCCCGAGGGCGACGCCGCCGCGCGGGATCGGGTGTTCCGGTGGCGGCAGCCGCGTCGCCAGCCTGCGGGCCTGTTCCTCGGGGTCGATCTGCACGGTGATGCGCTTGGCGCCGCTTGCCGTGGTGACCGGACCAGACGCCTTCGGCGCGCTGATCCGCTTGAAGGTGAATTCCGGGTAGCCGTTCTGGGCCGTCCCCGCCGGCGCCTCGGCCAGCGCGGCATCCGCCGCGAGCAGGAGGGCAACACCAATGTATAGTCCCGGTCCGATGCCTCGCAGCATGCCGCCTGTCCTGACTGCTCTTGTTTTTTCTTGCGCCTCTTGTCTCAGAAAACCGCGCCTCGGACCAGAGTTTCCGCGCCGCTCCTTGCCGGATTCGCCGGAGATTCGGCCTTTTGGCAACAGGCGCAGGCACCGAACTCGGCCTGAAATTTTATTTTTTATCATTATAAAACAATTGGTTGATAAACTCTTTCGTAAAAGTGACCGCAACTTCAAAATGTACGATCACCGCCCAACTCCTGCCACGATTCGACGGCCAGATGAGCCCATGCCGCGACGGAGACGGGTTTGGTGCAACCCCCCGGATGACACGGAGCGGATGGTGTAACGGGCGAACCTACGGAGAGAGACATGAAACTGTTCAAGCTTGCGAAGAAATTCAACAACGAAGAAGACGGCGCTGTGACCGTTGACTGGGTTGTGCTGACCGCCGCCATGAAACTGTTCAAGCTTGCGAAGAAATTCAACAACGAAGAAGACGGCGCTGTGACCGTTGACTGGGTTGTGCTGACCGCCGCCGTCGTCGGCCTCGGCGTTGCCGCTCTGGCCGCCGTCAAGAAGGGCACCGGCTCGCTGACCACGAAGATCAACAACTACCTGTCCAGCCAGTCGATCAACTCGACCTTCTGATCCTGGATCGGACAAGACCATCAAAGGCCGCGCCCCTGGGCGCGGCCTTTTGATTCCGGGGTGGCTTGACCGGCCGGACCGCAGCCCAACCCGCCCCTCCGGCCCTACGAGCATTGATCCGCACACCGAAACACTCCGGTTCAATCGTTTCCAACTTACCTGTGATTTACATGGAAATGCACGATGCGCGCCCAAGTTGCGTCACGATTCGGGGGCAAAACAGTCCCATGCCGCGACGGAGACGGGGCCGGACGAAGACCCGGCCATACGGTTCGCGGATGGAGCAAAAGCGAACCATATAACCTTACGGAGAGAGACCATGAAACTGTTCAAGCTTGCGAAGAAATTCAACAACGAAGAAGACGGCGCTGTGACCGTTGACTGGGTTGTGCTGACCGCCGCC
>NCEA01000012.1 GCA_002280515.1 Rhodobacterales bacterium 32-67-9 | reverse complement strand
GGCATGGCGCTCGAAGTGCTCGGGGCGGACGAGATCAAGGGCAAGTATCCCTTCCTCGAAACCCATGACCTTGCCGGTGCACTCTACGACCCGGCCGACGGCGACATCGACCCGGCGCAGCTGACCCAGGCCCTTGCCAAGGGCGCCCGCGACATGGGCGCGACGATCCTGCGCTTTACCCCCGCGACTGGCGTCGACCGAGAAAATGGCGAGTGGGTCGTTCACACCGAAAAAGGCTCTATCAGGGCGGAATATGTGGTTAACGCGGCCGGCTACTATGCCCAGAAGGTCGGCGAATGGTTCAAGCCCTTCGGCGGCCGCACCGTGCCGATGATGGTGATGAGCCACCAGTACCTTCTTTCCGAACCGATTGCCGAGATCGAGGCATGGACCAGGGAGACGCACCGCAAGCTGCCACTTCTGCGCGACGTGGATTCGTCCTACTACCTGCGGCAGGAGAAGACGGGCTTTAACCTTGGCCCCTACGAGCGGAACTGCAAGGCCCATTGGGTCACGCCCGATGACCCGATGCCGGACGATTTCAGCTTCCAGCTCTACCCCGACGATCTCGACCGGCTGGAATGGTATATCGAGGACGCGATGGCCCGGGTGCCGCTTCTGGGTTCCGCCGGGATCAGCCGGGTCATCAACGGCCCGATCCCATACGCACCCGACGGCAATCCGCTGATCGGACCGATGCCAGGCGTTCCGAACGCGTTCGAGGCCTGCGTCTTTACCTTCGGCATCGCGCAAGGCGGAGGGGCGGGCAAGGTGATGGCCGAATGGATCACCGAGGGCTGCACGGAATGGGACATGTGGTCCTGCGACCCGCGCCGCTACACCGACTACACCGACCGCGCGTATTGCATCGAGAAGGGCAAGGAGGTCTATGGCCACGAATACGCCATGCACTTCCCCTGGCACCGCTGGCCGGCAGCACCCGACCGCAAGCTGTCGCCGGTGCATGAAAAGGTGAAGGCACTGGGCGGCGTCATGGGCGCCTATAACGGCTGGGAACGCGCCAACTGGTTCGCCAAACCGGGCGACGATATATCGGAAGACGCGACGCATACCTGGGGCCGCTCCGGCCCGTGGGAGGCGCGCATCCGCGAGGAGGCACTCGCGGTGCGCGACGGGGTCGGCGTTCTGAACCTGCCGGGCTTTTCGCGGTTCGCACTTTCGGGCGACGGCGCGGCCGAGTTGCTGCGCGGCATGATCGCTGGCGGGTTGCCCAAGGTCGGGCGGATGAACCTCGGCTATTTCCCCGACAAGCGCGGCCGCATCCTGACAGAAATGTCGATCTTGCGGCACGGTGAGGACGCATTCACCCTGATCACCGCCGCCGCGGCACAGTGGCATGACGGAGAGCAACTGCGACGCAATCTCGCCCCCGGCCTCGCGCTGACCGACCATACGACGGAATTCGACACGCTGATCGTGACCGGGCCGAAGGCGCGGGAGCTCTTCGCGGGTATCTCCGAGGCCGATCTGGGCCTGCCCTGGCTTTCGATCCAGAGCGCAACTGTGGCGGGCAAGCCCTGCACATTGGCGCGGGTCAGCTTTGCCGGCGAACTCGGCTGGGAGGTGCACGCCGCGAATGCCCATATGCCGGCGATCTACGACGCGGTTCTGGCCGCAGGGGCCGTGCCCTTTGGCATGTGGGCACTGAATTCCCTGCGGCTGGAAAAAGGCTACCGCGCCTGGAAAGGCGATCTCTCGACGGATTACAGCCTGCTCGAAGGCGGGCTCGACCGCTTCATCAACTTCGACAAGCCGCAGGACTTCCCTGGCAAGGCCGCGCTTCTCGCCGAAAAGCAAAGGGGATCGAAGAAGCGTTTCGTGACCCTCACCGTCGAGGCGGGAGAGGCAGATGCGCCCTACATGTCGACGCTTTGGCACGACGGCAAGGTGGTGGGCGAGACGACATCGGGCGGCTGGGGTTACCGGGTCGGCAAGTCAATCGCACTCGGCATGCTGCGCACCGATCTGGCGGTGCCGGGGACCTCGATCGAGGTGGAAATCTATGGCGAACGGGTCCGCGCTGTGGTCGAGGAGGACCGGCCGCTCTGGGATCCGGAGAACGCGCGCATCCGGGCTTGAGGCGACGCCGGGGGTTTCACCCCCGGACCCCCAGGATATTTGCGGCAAGATGAAGGAGAATTGAGTGTCTGACCTGCCCGAAAAAGCGAAATGCGTGATCATCGGCGGCGGGGTCGTCGGGTGTTCGGTGGCCTATCACCTTACCAAGATCGGCTGGACCGATGTCGTGCTTCTGGAGCGCAAGCAGCTGACCTCAGGCACCACCTGGCATGCGGCGGGGTTGATCGGGCAGCTTCGTGCCTCGGCCAACATGACGCGGCTCGCCAAGTATTCCGCCGATCTTTATCGCGGGCTGGAGGCCGAGACCGGGCTTGCCACCGGGATGAGGACCGTGGGGTCGGTCTCGGTCGCGTTGACCGAGGCGCGCAAGGAGGAGTTGTTCCGCTCTGCTTCGATGGCACGGGGATTCGGGGTGCCGGTGGAGGAGATGTCGCCGGCCGAGGTCAAGGACCGCTATCCGCACCTGAACATCGAGGGTGTGAAGGCCGGGGTCTGGCTGCCCACGGATGGGCAGGGCGACCCTGCGAACATCGCGCTGGCGCTCGCCAAGGGGGCCCGACAGCGCGGCGCGCTGGTAGCCGAGGGCGTCAAGGTCACCGGGATCACCGTCGAGGGCCGGCGGGCGACCAAGGTCACCTGGGCAAAAGGCGAGGAAACCGGCGAGATCGTCGCCGATCACGTCGTCAACTGCGGCGGCATGTGGGGCCGCGAGGTGGGCCGGATGGTCGGCGTCAACGTGCCGCTTCATGCCTGCGAGCATTTCTACATCGTCACCGAGCCAATTCCGGGCTTGACCCAGATGCCGGTGCTGCGGGTGCCGGACGAATGCGCCTATTACAAGGAGGATGCCGGCAAGTATCTGCTCGGTGCGTTCGAGCCTAACGCCAAGCCCTGGGGCATGGCGGGTATCCCCGAGACCTTCTGCTTCGACCAGCTGCCCGAGGATTTCGATCATTTCGAGCCGATCCTGGAGCGCGCCGTCAACCGCCTGCCGATGCTGGCGGAGGCGGGTATCCACACCTTCTTCAACGGGCCGGAGAGCTTTACGCCCGACGACGCCTACAACCTCGGCCTCTCGCTCGAAGTTGACAATTTCTGGGTCGCCGCCGGGTTCAACTCGATCGGCATCCAGTCGGCGGGCGGCGCCGGGATGGCGCTCGCGGAATGGATGGAGACGGGCGAGAAGCCCTTCGACCTCGGCGATGTCGATGTCGGGCGCAACCAGCCGTTCCAGGGCAACCGGCACTATCTGTTCGAGCGCTCGAAGGAGACATTGGGCCTGCTTTACGCCGATCATTTCCCCTACCGCCAGAAAGCGACGGCGCGCGGGGTGCGGCGGACGCCCTTCCATGCGCATCTGGAGGCCGAAGGTGCCGTCTTCGGCGAGATCGGCGGCTGGGAGCGGGCCAACTGGTTCGCCATGTCCGGGCAGGCGCGGGATTACGATTATAGCTGGGGCCGGCAGAACTGGTTTGGCAACGCGGCCGAGGAGCACAAAGCTGTGCGCGGCAATGTCGGCATGTACGACATGTCGTCCTTCGGCAAGATCAGGGTCGAAGGGCGCGATGCGGAGGCCTTTCTCAACCACATTTCCGGAGCCGACATGTCGGTGCCGGTGGGCAAGATCGTCTACACCCAGTTCCTGAACGCGCGGGGCGGGATCGAGGCGGACGTGACCGTCACCCGGCTGTCGGAGACCGCCTATCTGGTGGTGACCCCGGCCGTGACCCGGCCAAAGGATCAGGCCTGGATGCGCCGGCATATCGGCGAGTTCAGCGTCGTCCTGACCGACATGACCGCGGCCGAGGGCGTGCTGGCGGTGATGGGTCCAAACGCGCGGAAACTGATGCAGGCCGTCAGCCCCGACGACTTCTCGAACGTGGCGAACCCGTTCGGCACCGCGCAGGAGATCGAGATCGGCATGGGCCTCGCCCGGGTGCATCGCGTCTCCTATGTCGGCGAGCTTGGGTGGGAGATCTATGTCTCCTCCGACATGTGCGGCCATGTCTTCGAGACCTTGCGCGAGGCCGGGCGCGCGATGAACCTGAAGCTCTGCGGCATGCACATGATGGACTCATGCCGGATCGAGAAGGCGTTCCGCCATTTCGGCCATGACATCACCTGCGAGGATCATGTGCTGGAGGCCGGGCTGGGTTTTGCGGTGAAGACGGCCAAGCCCGGTTTCATCGGACGCGATTCGGTGCTGCGCAAGAAGGAGGCCGGGTTGGAAAAGCGGCTGGTGCAGTTCCGGCTGAGCGACCCGGATGTGATGGTCTATCACAACGAACCACTGATCCGCGACGGCAAGATCGTCAGCCACCTGACTTCGGGCGCTTATGGCCACCACCTCGGCGCGGCGATCGGGATGGGCTATGTGCCCTGCAAGGGCGAGAGCGCGGGCGATGTGCTGGCCTCGGACTACGAGGTAGAAATCGCGGGGCGCCGGGTGCGGGCGGAGGCGTCATTGCAGCCGCTCTACGACCCGAAATCGGACCGCGTGCGGATGTGAGGGAACCGGGGGCCGTCTGCCCCCGGACCCCCGAGGATATTTGAACCAAGTGGAAAGCAAAGGCTTTCAGGGAGAGGCGGCGATGTCAGAGGATGCACTGAACTGTGAGCCGCGGCGGGCGGCGCGTGGTGGCGGGCGGGCGGCGCGCGTGGCGATGCGCGCGGCGCCGCTGGCCGAGAACCTTCGTCCGGTCCGGGCCGGATTGCCGGGCGGGCAGTACAAGCCCCTGACCGAGGCCGGGGTGGCGAAGATCCATGCCGCGGCACTCGATGCGCTGGAGGTGATCGGGCTCAGCCAGGCGCCGGCTTCGGGGGTGGAGATCATGACCGGCGCAGGGGCGATCCTCGGCGATGACGGACGGCTCCGGTTTCCCCGCGCGCTGGTCGAGGACATGCTGGCCGTCGCGGCGCGGGATATCACGCTTCGCGCGCGCGATCCGAAATACGACCTGCACCTGTCCGGCACAAATGTGCATTTCGGCACGGCCGGTGCGGCCGTGCATATCGTCGATCTGGAAACGAATACGTATCGCGATTCGACCGCGCAGGACCTTTTCGACGCGGCGCGGATCACCCATCACCTCGACAACGTGCACTTTTTCCAACGGGCCATGGTGGCCCGCGACGTGCTCGACAATCTGGAGATGGACCTCAACACGATCTACGCCTGCTGCGCGGGGACGTCGAAACACGTCGGCACTTCGTTCAGCGACCCGTCGCATGTGGAGCCCTGTTTCGAGATGATCCACCGCATCGCGGGGGGCGAAGAGGCGTGGCGGGCGCGGCCCTTCATCTCAAACTCCAACTGTTTCGTCGTGCCGCCGATGAAGTTCGCCGAGGAAAGCTGCGTGACGATGGAGAAGTGCATCCGGGGCGGGATGCCGGTGCTGCTGCTCAGTGCCGGCCAGGCGGGTGCGACGGCGCCGGCGCCGATCGCACTCGCCATCGTGCAGGCGATGGCGGAATGCCTTGCCGGCGTCGTCTATGTGAACGCGATGGCGCCGGGTCATCCGGCGATCTTCGGGACCTGGCCTTTCGTGTCGGACCTCAGGACCGGCGCCATGTCTGGAGGTTCGGCGGAGCAGGCGCTGCTGACGGCGGGCTGCGCGCAGATGCACCGCTTCTACAACCTGCCGGGCGGCGCCGCCGCCGGGATTTCCGACAGCAAACTTCCCGACATGCAGGCCGGCTGGGAACAGGCGATCACCAATACGCTTGCCGGGCTTTCGGGCCTCAACATGGCCTACGAGGCGGTCGGGATGCATGCCTCGCTTCTCGGCTTCTGCCTCGAATCGCTGGTGCTTGGCGACGATATCCTTGGCCAGGTGTTGCGCACGGTGCGCGGCATCGACGTGACCGAGGATTCAACCTCCATCGAGGCGATGAAGGCGGTCTGTCTTGGCGGGCCGGGGCACTACCTTGGCTCCGACCAGACGCTGGCGTTGATGCAGACGGAATACATCTACCCTGCCATCGGCAACCGGATGAGCCCGAAGGAGTGGGTGGAGGCCGGCCGGCCGATGCTTCTCGACAAGGCCATCGCGCGCAAGAACGACATCCTGGCCAAGGCGGGGTTTCAGCTGGACCCGCAACTCGACGCGGCGATCCGGGCCGACTACAACATCTATTTCCGGTGAAACAGACACTATTTCGGAGAGGCACGTGATGCATTACGGCTATATCGGGCTTGGCAACCTTGGCGCCAATTGCGCTGCGTGCCTGCTGAAGGCAGGGTTCAGGGTCACCGTCCATGACCTCGACCCGAAGCTGGCCGAGCGTCTGGTCGAGATGGGCGCCACCTGGGCCAGAAGCGCCGCCGAACTCGCGGCATCGGTCGACCACGTAATCACCTGCCTGCCGTCGCCGGCCGTGTCGGAGAAGGTGTTGCGCACGATCCTTCCGGTGATGACGCCCGGCGCGACGTGGATCGAGATGTCGACGCTTGGCCGCGACGACGTGCTGGCGCTGGCGGCGGTCGCGGGCGAGGCCGGCGTGCGGATGCTGGAACTGCCGGTCACCGGCGGGGTGCATCTGGCCGCGCAGGGCAAGATCACCATGCTGCCCGGCGGCGACAGGGACCTTGTCGACCTCCATTGGAAGGCGTTCGAGGCGATGGGCGACCGGATCTTCCACATGGGGCCGCTCGGGTCGTCCTCGATCATCAAGGTCATCACCAACATGCTGGCCTTCATCCACCTCAAGGCCACGTCCGAGGCGCTGATGCTGGCCAGGCGCGGCGGACTCGACCTCGGGCAGGCCTGGCATGCCATCGCCGCCTCCTCCGGCAATTCCTTCGTGCACGAGACGGAAGGCGCGCTGATCCTCAACGGCTCCTACGACATCGCGTTTTCGATCGACCTCGCGCTCAAGGACCTCGGTTTCGCGCTCGGCTTCGGCAAGGAGTTCGGCGTGCCGTTGGACCTCGCCTCGATGACTAACCAGACCTATATCGCCGCGAAGGCCGCCTATGGTGGCGAGGCGCAGTCGCCGATGATCGCGAAGCTCCTGGAGGACCTGCTCGGCACCGATCTGAGGGCGCCGGGCTTCCCTGCCCGGCTGGAATAGTCCCTTTGCGACCTGATCGGTCGCGGATCAGGCGGAATCCGGCCCCTTCCCGTGGAATTGAGGGGTAGGAAACAGGTGGCGGCCGTGAACGGGGCGGAATTCGACTATATCATCGTGGGGGCCGGATCGGCCGGCTCTGTGCTGGCCGAACGGTTGTCGGCAAACGGCCGGCATCGCGTGCTGGTGATCGAGGCCGGCGGCAGCGACCGGCGCTTCTATGTCCGCCTGCCGCTTGGCTATGGCAAGCTTTTCTACGATCCCGCTGTCAATTGGCTTTATCAGACCGAGCCTGATCCCGGGCTTGCCGGCAACCGCGACCACTGGCCAAGGGGAAAGATCCTCGGCGGGTCAAGCTCGATCAACGCGATGGTCTGGATCCGCGGCCATCAGAGCGATTACGACGACTGGGAAGAGGTCGCCGGACCAGATTGGAGTTGGGAGAAGGTCCGCGCCGCCTACCGTGCCATCGAGGACAACGAGGCGGGCGAAGACGGGTACCGGGGCAAGGGCGGGCCGCTTTTCATCTCGGCCAACCGCAGCGATCTGCATCCGCTCTGCGAAACCTTCATCCGCTCGACGGAGGCTGCGGGGTTGAAGCGCAATGACGACTTCAACGGTGCAGTGCAGGAGGGTGTCGGCATTTACCAGATGACGATCCGCAAGGCCCGACGCAACTCCGCCGCGCGCGCCTTCCTGCGCCCGGCGATGAAGCGGGCGAATGTCACGGTGATGACCCACGCGCAGGTGACTCGGGTGATCTTCGACGGGCGCCGCGCCGCCGGGGTGGAATACCGGAAGAATGGCGTTCTGGGCCAGATCAGAGCATCATCCGAGGTGATCCTGTCGGGTGGCGCGATCAACTCGCCGCAGCTTCTGATGTTGTCCGGGATCGGTCCGGCAGCGCATCTGAAGGATCTCGGGATCGGGGTCGTAGCCGACAACGCCCATGTCGGGCAGAACCTCAACGACCATCAGGGGCTGAATTACACCTGGCGGATGAAGGTGCCGACCTACAACGACATCCTGCGCCCGTGGTGGGGCAAGGTCGCGGTCGGGATGAAATACTTCCTGACCGGCAAAGGGCCGCTGGCGAAGTCGATCAATCACGGCGGCGGATTCTTCCGCACTTCGCCCGATCTGCCGCGCCCGAACATGCAGCTTTACTTCCAGGCGTTCTCGACCCTCGTCCCGCGCGTCGGCGAGCGGCCGCTGCTGACGCCCGATCCCTTCTCGGGCCTTTCCATCGGTCTTTCCAATTGCCGTCCGACCAGCCGGGGCGCGATCACACTCAAAAGCGTCGATCCCTTCGCCCATCCGAGGATCGTCGCCAACGCCTATTCGACCGACCACGACGTGCAGGAGATGCTGGCGGCGGTGAAGTTCCTGCGCCGAATCGCGTCTATGGACCCGATCCGCCCGCTCATCGCCGAGGAGTTGCGGCCGGGGCCAGAGGTGCAGAGCGACGCCGATCTCATCGCCGACATCCGGGCGCGGTCCGGCACGGTCTATCACCCGTCCTGCACGGCAAGGATGGGACGCGACGCGGCGACATCTGTGGTCGGCCCGGATCTCAAGGTGCATGGCGTGGACGGCCTCAGGGTCTGCGACGCTTCGGTCTTTCCAACTCTGATCGGCGGCAATACCAATGCGCCGAGCATTCTGGTCGGCTGGCTGGGGGCGGAACGCATCCTCGCGGACGCGCACTAAAGGAAACGCGCATGGCTTATCTTCTGGGCGTCGATACCGGCGGCACCTACACCGACGCTGTGATCCTCGACGAGGCCGCGGACCGCGTCGTCGCTTCGGCGAAGGCGCTGACGACGCGGCCGGACCTGTCGCGCGGCGTCGGCGGCGCCATCGACGCGGCCATCGCCGCTTCGGGCGTGGCGGCGGCGGACATCGCGATGGTGTCGCTCTCCACGACGCTCGCGACCAACGCGCTGGTGGAGGGTCAGGGCGGCCGCGTCGCGCTCATATTCATCGGCTTCGAAGAGGCCGAGCTGCGCCGCGCCGGCCTTGATGAGGCGCTGAAAGGCGATCCGGTGATCCTGCTTCCGGGCGGCCACACCCATGCCGGCAACGAAGTTGCTGCGCTGGATCTGGCAAGGTTAGAGACTGAAATCGCGAACCTTGGCCCCGGCATCAGCGGCTTTGCCGTCGCGGCAAGTTTCGCCACGCGCAACCCGGCGCATGAAATCGCCGCCCGCGATCTGATCCGCCGCACCGCGAACCGGCCGGTCACCTGTTCGCACGAATTGTCGGCCGGTCTGAACGGCCCGCGCCGGGCGCTGACGGCGGTTCTCAACGCCCGCCTCATTGGCATGATCGACCATCTGATCTCGGCCTGTGAGGCGCACATGGCCCATCTCGGAATCGCGGCACCCCTGATGGTCCTACGACGGCTTCCGCACGATGGTCGAGGCGGTGGCAATGCGCACAACCGGGCTCGGCGGCGACAGCGAGGTGCATCTGATCGAGGGACTTGATGCCGACCTCAGGCTCGGCCCCCGCCGGCTGGTGCCTGTTGCACTCGCCGCGCGCGACTGGCCGGGACTGGTGCATGACGCGCTCGACAGCTGGCTGTCGCAGGACACTACCGGCGACCACGACGGCCGCTTCGTCCTGCCGATGTGGCGCGGCACCCCGCCCGAAGGGCTCCAGGGCCGCGAAGGCGTGGTGGTGGAGCGGTTGCTGGACGGACCGGTGCGGCTTGCCGATGCGGTTCGAACCCGGCTGGAAATGCCGGCACTGACGCGGCTCGTCGCGCGCGGGCAGGTGATGGTCGCGGGCGTCACGCCCTCGGATGCGTCCCATGTGCTCGGTCGCCTCGACAGCTGGGACGCCGAGGCGGCGCGCAAGGCCGTGACGCTCTTCGCCCGACGCCGGAACGGGCGCGGCGACCGGATCGCTGACGGGCCGGAGGCGCTGGCAGAGCGGATCATCGACCAGTTGACCGCGCAGACCGTCGATTGCCTGCTGGAGTCCGCCTTCGCCGAGGACGGTCGCGACTGGGCAGAGGCGCCCGAAGCGCTCGCCCGCCACCCGCTGACGGTGGCGGGACTGGACCGGCATTCCGGAGTGATCCGTATCTCTGCCAGTCTAGGCGTGCCGGTGATCGGCCTTGGCGCCTCGGCGCCCAGTTACTACGGCGCGGTGGGCGACCGCCTCGGCGCGCGGATGATCCTGCCGGAACACGCCGGCGTTGCCAACGCCATCGGCGCCGTGGTCGGCCAGATCGCGATGCATGCCGAAGGCATCGTGACAAGCCCCGGCCCCGGCCTCTTCGCTGCGCATCTCGCGGACGGACCGCACCGCTTCAACGACCGCGACAAGGCGCTCGCCGCGCTCGAGGCGGCACTGACCGCCGAGGCAACCGACCGCGCCCGCCGGGCCGGAGTCGAGGAGCTTCGCGTCACCTGCACCCGCGAGATGTCCGAGATTGCGGTCGAGGGGCAGTCAATGTTCATCGAGGCGCGGCTGCGGGTGACGGCGCAGGGGCGCCCGAGAATCGCGACCGGATAGGTCGTTTCGCATTCCACTCCCCACCCAGCTTGGCCCGGGCGACCAGCCCGGGCCGCGCCCGACCCTCCCCCCGGGAGGGCGCATTGCAACGTCGGGCTTAGGAAAGCCGTCCGAGGCAGATGGCTCCATAAAGCGCGCAGCACAGCCGGATCGAAGCGCCCACCCGAGTGTCGGGCGCGGCCCTTCGCACCCAAGGAATCAGCCCTCGGCAAGTCCCGCTTCGGCGGCGATCGCGGCGCGGCTCTTGCGGGCACGTTCGGTCGCGGACTTGAGCTGCCCGCAGGCGGCCATGATATCCTCGCCGCGCGGCGTGCGGATCGGCGAGGCATAGCCTGCCTTGTAGACGATGTCGGCGAAGGCCTCGATCCGTTCCCAGTCGGAACGCTCATAGGGCGCGCCGGGCCATTCGTTGAAGGGGATGAGGTTGATCTTGGCCGGAATGCCACGGATCAGCTTCACCAGCCGCTTCGCGTCCTCGTCGCTGTCGTTCACGCCCTTCAGCATCACGTATTCGAAGGTGATACGCTCGGAGTTCGAGAGCCGGGGATAGTCTCGGAGCGTGTTCAGAAGCGTCTCAATATTCCAGCGCTTGTTGATCGGCACCAGCCGGTCGCGCACCTCGTCCGTGGTGGCGTGGAAGCTTACGGCCAGAAGGCAGCCGATTTCCTCGGCGGCGCGCGCGATTTCCGGCACCACGCCGCTTGTCGAGAGCGTGATCCGCCGGCGCGAGAGGGTCAGCCCCTCGCCGTCCATCACGATCTTCATCGCGTCGCGGACGTTCTCGAAATTGTAGAGCGGCTCGCCCATGCCCATCAGGACGACGTTCGACACCAGCCGGCTTTCGTCCTTCGGGGCGCCGGGTTCCGGCCATTCGCCAAGGTCGTCGCGGGCCAGCATGACCTGGCCGACGATCTCCGCCGCGGTTAGGTTGCGCACCAGCTTTTGCGTGCCGGTATGGCAGAAGGAACAAGTCAGAGTGCATCCGACCTGCGACGAGATGCAGAGCGTGCCGCGGTTTTCCTCGGGGATGTAGACCGTCTCCACCTCGTGGCCGCCGGCGATCCGCAGAAGGTACTTGCGCGTCCCGTCGGCCGACACCTGTCGTGTCACGACCTCTGGCAGCGCGATCTCGAACTTCTCGGCCAAAAGCGCGCGGTAATCCTTGGAAAGATTGGTCATCGCCGCGAAATCGCGCACACCCCAGTGGTAGATCCATTGCCAGATCTGCCCCACCCGCATCTTCGCCTGCCGGTCCGGGGTGCCGGCGCCGACCAGCGCGTCGTGCAAGGCATCTCGCGTCAGGCCGACAAGGTTCACCCGCCCGCCTTCCGGCAGTTTGCGGGGGATCGTCACCACATCCTGGGTGATCGGCGCGCTGGGGCTTTCATCGGTCATCTGCGGTATCTCGGTAGGATCGAAGTCCAGTCATATAGGCGATCCCGGGGCAAAACGGAACACCGCCCGCAGGGTCCCCGCACTGAGGCTGAATTCGCGATCCGGAGAGAGTGAGTGGTGAGCCGGTCGGGGCTCGAACCCGAGACCTACTGATTAAAAGTCAGTTGCTCTACCAACTGAGCTACCGGCCCATCACAGGGCGTCTCTTTATGAACCCCGTCCGGGGCGGTCAAGTGTAAAAGCAGGCGCCACTGGCAAAATCCCCGGACCGGGCGTATATCGCGGGCCATGAAGGACGCGCGACCCTCCGCCGGCCTGCCGTTCATGAAGATGCACGGCGCGGGCAATGACTTCGTGATCATCGATTCACGGGGGCGGAGCCCCGTGACCACCGCCGCGCTGGCCGCGGCACTCGGCGACCGGCACCGGGGCGTCGGTTTCGACCAGCTCGCCGAGATTCGCGATGCGCAAGGCGCCGATTTCGCGCTCGACTTCTGGAACTCCGATGGCAGCCGCGCCGGCGCCTGCGGCAATGCCTCGCGCTGTGTCGCCGATCACGTGATGGCCGGTCTCGGACGAAACGCCGTGACCTTCACCACGGAGCGCGGCACCCTTGCCGCGATCCGCCGTCCCGATGGCCTTGTCAGCGTCAACATGGGGGCGCCGCTCCTCGACTGGGCAGAAGTGCCGCTGGCCGCGCCGGCCGACCTTCTGCACCTGCCGATCGACGGCGACCCGGCCGCCGTCGGCATGGGCAATCCGCATTGCGTCTTCTTCGTCGCCGATGCCGAGGCGGTGGACCTTGCCGCCGCCGGTTCGGCGATGGAGCATCACCCGCTCTTCCCCAAGGCGACCAACGTCGAATACGCGAGCCTGTCCGGCCCCGACCGTCTGCGGATGCGGGTCTGGGAACGCGGCGCCGGCATCACGCTCGCCTGCGGATCCGGGGCCTGCGCTGCCGCCGTCGCCGCCCATCGACGCGGGCTGACGGGGCGCCACGTCACGCTCGACCTCGACGGCGGCACGCTCGAGATCGACTGGCGCGACGACGGGGTCTGGATGACCGGCCCCACCGCGCATGTCTTCGACGGCACCCTGACGCCGGCCTTCCTCGCCCAGTACGCATGAGCGCGCCGGTCTTCTCCACCCTCGGCTGCCGTCTCAACGCCTATGAGACGGAGGCGATGAAGGAACTGGCCGCGACGGCCGGGATCGGGGACGCGGTGATCGTCAACACCTGCGCCGTCACCGCCGAAGCCGTGCGCAAGGCCAAGCAGGAAATCCGCAAGCTGCGGCGCGAGAATCCCGAGGCGATGCTGATCGTCACCGGCTGCGCCGCGCAGACCGAACCCGAAACCTTCGCCGCCATGCCCGAAGTCACCCGCGTCATCGGCAATACCGAGAAGATGCAGGCCGCCACCTGGACCGCGCTCACGGCCCCCGACCTGATCGGCAAGACCGAGAAGATCATGGTCGACGACATCATGTCGGTGACCGAGACGGCCGGGCACCTGATCGACGGTTTCGGCCGGCACAGAGCCTATGTGCAGGTTCAGAACGGCTGCGACCACCGCTGCACCTTCTGCATCATCCCCTACGGGCGCGGCAATTCGCGGTCGGTTCCGGCGGGTGTCGTCGTCGACCAGATCAAGCGGCTGGTCGACAAGGGCTTCCTCGAAGTCGTGCTGACCGGTGTCGACCTGACCTCCTGGGGTGCCGATCTGCCGGGTGGGCCGCGCCTTGGCGATCTGGTGATGCGCATCCTGCGCCTCGTGCCCGACCTTGCGCGCCTGCGGATTTCCTCCATCGACTCGATCGAGGCGGATGAACGCCTCATGCAGGCCATCGCGACCGAGCCGCGCCTGATGCCGCATCTGCACCTTTCGCTCCAGCATGGCGACGACCTGATCCTCAAGCGGATGAAGCGCCGGCACCTGCGCGACGACGCCATCCGCTTCTGCGAAGAGGCGCGGCGGCTTCGCCCCGACATCGTTTTCGGCGCCGACATCATCGCCGGCTTCCCGACCGAGACCGAGGCGATGTTCGACAACTCGCTGAAGCTTGTCGAGGATTGCGGGCTGACCTTCCTCCACGTCTTCCCCTACTCGCGCCGCGACGGCACCCCCGCCGCGCGAATGCCGCAGGTGAAAGGCCCGGCGATCCGCGACCGCGCAGCACGGTTGCGCGCCCAAGGCGACGCGGCACTCGCGCGGCACCTTGCGGCGCAGCGGGGCGTTACCCACCGCATCCTCACCGAAGGCCCGCGCATGGGCCGGACCGAGCAGTTCACCGAAGTGGCCTTCGCGGCGGACCAGCCCGTGGGCGCCGTAGTCGCGGCCCGAATCACCGGCGCCGGCGACCGTGCGCTTCTTGCGTGATGGCCCGCACAATATGATCCAGATCAGGTCGCAGGATTGGCCCGGAGCTATACTTCACACAGGAACGTGATGTTCCGGGTGGAGGAAAATATGAAAGCTATCACGACTCTGTTTGCTTGCACGGCGTTCGGCTTTCTGCTTGCCGGATCCGCAATCGCGCAAGACGCCGATATCGGTGCGCAACTTTTTTCCGATTACTGCGCCGCCTGCCACGGCACGACCGGCAAGGGCGACGGCGACATGGCCAACCTGCTGACCATCCCGGCGCCGAACCTCACCCTGCTGGCGTCGAACAACGACGGTGAGTTTCCGATGTTGAAGGTGATCCACATGATCGATGGCCGCACCGGACTGCGGGGCCACGGCGATCCGATGCCAGTGTTCGGCCGCGCCTTCGCATCGTCCGAACCGGGGGCGGACAACCCCTATGGCTCGGTTCTCGAAGTGCGCGGTCGGGTGCTTTCGCTGGCCATGTATCTCGAGTCGATCCAGCAGTGAACTGATGTCCGCAGCGGCGCGGCGCTGCTGCGGACATCCCGTACCGGTCCAGAGAGGGTCAGGCGGCGACGCGGTGGCGCGTGCCGCCGATGGCATGGGCGGCCATTGCGGCCTCGCGGCCCTTAAGTACGAAATGTTCCCGGAAGAAGGCGCGATGCGCCTCCGTTTCCTGATAGTTGTGCGGCGTCAGGACCACCGACAGCACCGGGACTTCAGTATCCATCTGCGCCCGCATCAGACCGTCGACCACCGTCGCGGCGACGAAATCGTGGCGGTATATGCCGCCATCGACCACGAAGGCCGCGCCGATCACGGCGTCGTAGCGACCGGATCGGGCAAGATCGCGCGCAAGAAGCGGAATCTCGAACGCGCCGGGCACGTCGAAGACGTCGACGCCGGCATCGCCGATTTCGGCACGGAACCCGTCGAGCGCCCGGTCGACGATATCGGCATGCCAGTTGGCCTTGATGAAGGCATAGCGGGTGTGTGTCATCGTGATCTCCTTGTCCTAAGTGACACGTCACCCAAGGCGATCACGGGCAGGACGGAACCCTCGCCGGGGTCCGCCATGCACGTTCTCTTCCATCCGGACTGTAACCGTCGGCCCCGGCCTCGCACCGGGTCTGCTGACCCCCCGGACATCGTGTGGGGGCGCTCGCGGGCTCGGAGGTCACCCCCCATACCGCCGGTGGGGAATTCCGCCCCGCCCTGAGAACCCGGACAGAGTGCCAGCGACCGTCGCGGAGAGCAAGGGGGCGATCGAACCGGCGCACCCGGATGTCAAAGGCCCCCCCGGTTCGATTTAATGTGCCCCGCACAATCGACCGCGTGACAGGACGATGCAGGTCCGGCAGTAAGCACAGCACAAGGAGACCACTGATGCACCCGAACCCCGCGTACCGGCAGATACCGACGGACACGATCCTTGCCTTTGCCCGCGACCGTGGCTTCGGCACACTGACTGTCAACGGACCCGACGGGCCGCTCGCCTCGCATATCCCCTTTGTTGTCCGCCCCGACCACACGTCGCTGGAACTTCACCTCGTCCGGTCCAACCCGATCGCCCGTGCGCTCGCGACCCCGCAGGCGGCACTTCTCGCCGTGACCGGGCCGGACGGCTACATCTCGCCCGACTGGTACGGGATGGAGGATCAGGTTCCGACCTGGAACTACGTCGCCGCCCATCTGCGTGGCACGCTCACCGCGCTGTCGCCGGACGAGATGCGCGGCCAGCTCGACCGGCTCTCGGCGGAATTCGAAAGCCGGCTTCTGCCCAAGGCCCCCTGGCGGGTGGAGAAGATGCCGGCAGAGGCGCTCGACCGGCTGATGCGGATGATCCTGCCCTGCCGGTTCGACATCGCCACGGTGGACGGCACCTGGAAGCTTGGCCAGAACAAGCCCGGCGCCGCCCGCCTCGGCGCGGCGGACGGGATGGCGGCGGCCGGGATCGGCAGCGAAATCGCTGCACTTGCCGACCTGATGCGCCGCTCGGCCGAGGACACGCCCGCCTGAGCGCGCAGGCGTCGGACGCGAGGCGAGGACTGGGGCGCGGCCCGCGCACTCCGGATTCCGCAGTACGCGAACGTGCCCCGGTGACCGGCGGCGCCGGATAATAACCAATCTTGAATGGACAGCATCCGGACCGGCACCTAGCATCGGGCAGAACCGATCCCCGAAGCAACGAAGGAGGGTCCAATGCCGGTTCCCCTTGCCCCGATTGCCGGCGTCGCCCTGCGCTACGGCATCCGTTACGGCGCAATTGCCATCGCCGCCTACGGCGTGAAACGCGCGCTCCGCAAGGGCCGCACCGATCAGCGCGCCGAGGATGCGATGGACCGCGTGGACGAAGGGCTGGCCGTTCACCGCCCCGCCGACCGGGGCCAGACCAACGCTGCCGCCCGCTTTCGCCGGGTGATCCGCTGGGGCAAGAGCGGGGTCGAGATCGACGCCGCCGCCCTTGCCCGCATCCGCATCCGCAAGGTCTGAAAGGTTTCCCATGCGTCTCTACCACTCGCCGACAACGCCTTACGGGCGCAAGGTCATGGTGCTGCTTCTGGAAACCGGCCAGGCCGGCGATGTGGAGGTCGTCTTGTCCGGCGGCACGCCGCTCGATCCCGGCTCCCAGCCGCTTGACAAGAACCCGCTTGGCAAGATCCCGGCGCTCGACCTCGGTGACGGTACCGCGCTTTACGACAGCCGCGTCATCTGCCGCTACCTTGATGCGCGGGCTGGCGGAGCGCTCTATCCGCCGGCACCGGACCTGTGGCGGACCCTGACGCTTGAGGCGACGGCGGACGGCATTCTCGAAGCGGCTCTCCTCATGGTCTACGAAACCCGCCTGCGGCCCGAGGACATCCGATTCGGGCCTTGGGTGGAGGGCCAGTGGGCGAAGGTCGCCCGCGCGCTCGACGCGCTCGAAGGGCGATGGATCGACCATCTGAACGGACCTCTCGACATGGGCCAGATTGCGGTGGCCTGCGCGCTCTCCTATCTGGACTTCCGCCATCAGGTCCGTGACTGGCGCGCCGGCCACCCGAAACTTGCCGCCTGGCACGCTGCATTCTCTGAACGCGACAGCATGAAAGTAACCGAGCCGCGAGGGTGAGTCTCAGTCTGGCACCTTTCCTGACGGTCTGGGCGGTGCTGGCGATGAACATCGCCTCGCCGGGGCCGAATGTCCTGAACACGATCACCACGGCGATGGGCTCCGGTCGCGGGCCGGGGCTTGCCTCGGCGCTGGGTGTCGCATTGGGGGTCGGGCTCTGGTGCCTTGCCATGACGCTTGGCATGGCCGCGCTCTTTCAGATCGTTCCGGTGATGCGGACGCTCCTGACCGTCATCGCCATCGGCCTTCTGCTGTGGTTCGCGAGCCGCTACCTCGGGTCCGCCTGGGCCGGCTGGCGCCACGGCGCCCGGAACATCGCCGGGCGCGCCGGCCTGGGTTCCCGCGCCTCGTTCCTGCGCTCGCTCTCGGTCAACGCGATGAACCCGAAGGCGTTGACCACCTGGGTTGTGATTCTGTCGCTCTTCCCGGTCGCGCGGGCCCGTGCTGGCGACATTGCCCTGCTGGGGGTCGGCGCCGCCGCCATCGCCTTCACGATCCATGCGGGCTACGCGCTCGCCTTCTCGACCCCGCCGGCCGCTCGGGTCTGGCTGCGACTCGCCCCGGCGATCAACGGCGGCGTCGGGCTCTTCTTCGCCGGGTTCGCAGTGAAGCTCGCCCTCGGGTTGCTGCCCTGATGAAGCATGAGCCTGACGCGCCCGCGACACACCTGCCTCGATGCGCCCGATTGTCCGCTGGACGGGCCTGATTTTGACCGCTAATAACCGCCCCTGTAGGCTGCGGGAAACCGTCGCCCCTAAGTCGCACGGCCGGACTGCCGGTCAGAGAAGGGAGAATGTTTCGTGTCCCACGCAGAAGACCACGCAGGCACCCGGAGGGATTTCCTCTACTACGCCACGGCCGGGGCAGGCACTGTCGCCACCGGCGCCGCTGTCTGGACCCTTGCAGACCAGATGAACCCTTCGGCCGACGTGCAGGCCCTGTCGTCGATCTTCGTCGATGTGTCGGGTGTCGAGGTCGGCACCCAGCTGACGGTTAAATGGCGCGGCAAGCCGGTCTTCATTCGCCGCCGGGTCCAGGACGAGATCGACGCCGCCCGAGCAGTGCCGCTCACCGACCTGGTTGATCCGAAGGCGGAAAACGCGAACCTGATGCCCGAGGCCGACGCCTCGGACGAGAACCGCACGCTCGACGAAGCCGGCGAATGGCTCGTCATGATGGGGGTCTGCACCCACCTCGGCTGCGTGCCGCTCGGCAACGCTTCCGGCGATTTCGGTGGCTGGTTCTGCCCCTGCCACGGGTCGCACTACGACACGGCGGGGCGCATCCGCAAAGGCCCGGCGCCGCGGAACCTCGACATTCCGGTCGCGGTCTTCACTGACGACACCACGATCAAACTCGGCTGAGGGGGCTGACACATGGCTGGTATTCCGCACGACCATTATGAGCCCAAGTCGGCGTTCGAGCAGTGGCTTCACCGGCGCCTGCCGGTGGTGAGCCTCGCGTATGACACGCTGATGATCCCGACACCGAAGAACCTGAACTGGTGGTGGATCTGGGGCATTGTCCTGGCCTTCTGCCTGGTTCTTCAGATCGCCACCGGCATCGTTCTGGCGATGCACTATACGCCGCATGTCGACATGGCCTTCGCCTCCGTCGAGCACATCATGCGCAACGTGAACGGCGGCTACCTGCTGCGCTACATTCACGCCAACGGCGCCTCGCTCTTCTTCCTCGCGGTCTACATCCACATCTTCCGCGGTCTCTTCTACGGCTCCTACAAGGCCCCGCGCGAGGTTACCTGGATCATCGGCATCGTGATCTTCGTCGCGATGATGGGCACCGCCTTCATGGGCTACGTGCTTCCCTGGGGCCAGATGTCGTTCTGGGGCGCCACGGTGATCACCGGCCTCTTCGGTGCAATCCCCGGCATCGGTGAGCCGATCCAGACCTGGCTTCTGGGCGGGCCGGCGGTCGACAACCCGACATTGAACCGCTTCTTCTCGCTGCATTACCTGCTGCCCTTCGTCATTGCCGCACTGGTGGCCGTCCACATCTGGGCGTTCCACACCACCGGCAACAACAACCCGACCGGCGTCGAGGTGCGGCGCGGCTCGAAGGCCGAGGCCGAGAAGGACACGCTGCCGTTCTGGCCCTACTTCGTGATCAAGGATCTCTTCGCGCTGTCGCTGATCCTCGTCGTTTTCTTCGCGGTCGTCGGCTTCATGCCGAACTACCTCGGCCACCCGGACAACTACATCGAGGCAAACCCCTTGATGACCCCGCCGGAAATCGTGCCGGAATGGTACTTCCTGCCCTTCTACGCGATCCTGCGCGCCTTCACCTCGGATGTCTGGATCGTCATGCTGACCAACTGGGTGACCTTCGGCATCGTCGACGCCAAGTTATTCGGCGTCATCGCGATGTTCGGTGCGATCATTGTGTTGGCGCTCGTGCCCTGGCTCGACACCTCGAACGTGCGTTCGGGGCAGAACCGGCCGATGTTCCGCTGGTGGTTCTACCTTCTGATCATCGACTTCGTCGTCCTGATGTGGTGCGGCGCGAGGCCGGCCGAGCCGCCCTATTCGATCATCTCGCTGATCGGCGCGGCATACTGGTTCGCCTATTTCCTCGTGATCCTGCCGGTTCTCGGCGTGATCGAGAAGCCGACGACCCCGCCGGCGACCATCGAGGACGACTTCAACGCGCATTACGGCGCCAAAGCCCATGCGGCCGAGTGACGGAAAGGATCGATCGAGATGCTGAGAAAAATCGCAATCACGGCCGCTTCCGTCCTGGCGCTGTCAGGTACGCTGTCCGGCGCGGCCTTCGCCGCCGGCGACGAAGAGAAGGTCATCGAGGACGTGGCCTTCTCGTTCGAAGGCCCGTTCGGAACCTATGACGAGCTTCAGCTGCAGCGCGGCCTTCAGGTCTATACCGAGGTCTGCTCGGCCTGCCACGGGTTGCGCTATGTCCCGATCCGCACCCTGGCTGACGAGGGCGGGCCGAATCTGCCGGAGGATCAGGTGCGGGCCTACGCCGCGCAGTTCTCGATCGTGGACAAGGAGACCGGCGAGGACCGCGAAGGCAAGGAAACCGACAACTTCCCGGCCAATGTCGATGCGGGGGCGCCCGATCTTTCGCTCATGGCCAAGGCGAGGGCCGGCTTCCACGGCCCCTATGGTCTGGGGATCAACCAGTTCTTCCGTGGCATCGGCGGACCGGAATACATCCATGCGATCCTGGCCGGCTATACCGAGGAGACCAAGGACGAGGCCGGTTCGACCTTCTACGAAAACCGCGCCTTCTCGACCGGCTGGATCGCCATGCCGCCGCCGCTTTCTGACGATCTGGTGACCTACGCCGACGGGACGCCTGCCACCGTCGACCAGATGGCAAAGGATGTGAGCGCCTTCCTGATGTGGGCGGCGGAACCGAAGATGATGGACCGCAAGAAGGCGGGCTTCGTCGCGGTTCTGTTCCTCGGCCTGCTGACGGTGCTGCTCTACCTCACCAACAAGCGGCTCTGGGCGCCCCACAAGGGCAAGAAGGCCGCCTGATCTTCGGGCCAAGGCCGGGGGTTCCACCCCCGGACCCCCGAGGTATTTTCGAACAGAAGATAAGGCGCGCCGGTCAGGGCGCGCCTTTTTCATGTGCCGAGATAGGCGGCGAGCGCCGGGGGCGGGTTGTCGAGAAGAGCTTGCGTCGGCTCTGGCGCGGCAGCGCGTCCTTCGGCGACGACGATGGTTTCGCCGGAGAACCGGCGGGCATCGTCGGGATCGTGGCTGACCATCAGCACCGTGGCGCCGGTCTCGACGGCGATGTCCGAGACGAGGTCGAGCATCTCGTCCTTGAGGGCCGGGCCGAGCGCCGAGAAGGGTTCGTCCAGCAGCATCAGCGGCTGGCTGCGCAAGAGGACCCGGGCCAGCGCGACGCGGCTCTGCTGACCCCCGGAGAGTGTGCGGGGCCGCCGATCCCCCATACCGGCGAGCCCGGTGCGGGCGAGTGCTTCGTCCACCCTTGCGGTCTCGGCCGCCGTGAGCCGGAGGCTGGGGCACAGGCCAAGCCCGACATTCTGCGCGACGGTGAGGTGCGGAAAGAGGTTCTGGTCCTGGAAGAGGATCGACAGCGGCCGCTCGCCCGGCGCAAGGCCGGAGATGTCCCGCCCCTCCCAGAGGATGCGCCCCGACGCGGCCGGGAAGAAGCCCGAGATGACGATGTTCTCAAGCACCAGCATCGGCGCGCCCCCCGCGGTCGAACATCCAGAAGAGGCCGAAGCTGAGCCCGAGCAGCAGAACCGCCGCCCCGGCCGCGTCCGCCATCCGGTAAGCCCCCATCAGCCGGTAGAGTTGAAGCGGCAGCGTGGTGTGGTCTTCATCGGCGAACAGCGCAATGACGCCAAGGTCGCCCATCGACAGCGCCGCCGTCAGCCCCGCCGAGAAGCCGAGCGGCCGCCGCAGCCGCGGCAGGGTGAGAAGCCAGAGCCGCGAAAGCCCCCGCATCCCGAGGCTTTGGGCAAGGCGTCCGTAATCCGCCTCGAGGTCGCGGGCGGCGGGGATCAGCGCGCGGAGGACGAAAGGCAGGGCCATCGCCGCATTGACCGCGACCGTTACCGGCAGCGCGAGGTCGCCGGGGCTGGCCAGCGGCCGGAGCAGGAGGAACAGGCCGGTCCCGGTGACCAGCGACGAAGTGGCGAGCGGCAGCATCCCCACCACCTCCAGCATCCCCGCCCGTCCCCGCCGGGCAATGGCGAGGGCGAGCGGCAGCGAAACGCCCATCGCGACGGCGGTCGACCCGCAGGCGACGAGGACAGAACGCAGCGCGGCCCGCCAGACCGGCTCCGGCAGGGTCGCGAGGCGCGGCAACCCGGTGAGGAAGACCGCCGCGAGCGGGGCGAGCAGGAAGAGCGCGGCCGCGCCCAGGAGGAGCGTGTCGAGGACCCGCAGCCCGGCGCCGCCCGCATCCCAGCGCGCCACCGGACGGTCGAGCCCGGCACCAAAAGCCGAGGGCACGGTGAACCGCGCGGCGACAAGGGCGGTGGCCGCACAGAGCGCGAGTTGCAGGCTTGCGAGATGGGCGGCGCGGCCGAGGTCGAAATCGAAGCGGAACGCCTGATAGATCGCCAGTTCCACCGTCGTCGCGCGCGGCCCGCCGCCGAGCGTCAGGGCGACGGCGAAGCTGGTGAGGCAGATGAGGAATATCGTGACGAAGATGCCGGGGCCGAGCGCCTTCAGCATCGGCCGTTCGAGGTGGCGGGCGATGTCGCCGGGACCGAAGCCGAGCGAGGCCGCCAGCCGGAACCGCTCTGCCGGAATCGCGAGCCAGCCTTGCAGCAGGAGCCGCACGGCGAGCGGCAGGTTGAAGAAGACATGGGCGAGGACGACGCCGCCGAAACCGTAGATCGAGATGCGCCCGATCCCGAGCGCCGCGAGCCCGTCGTTGACAAGGCCGGAGCGGCCGAAGATGGCGAGCAGGCCCATCACCGCGACGATGACTGGCAGGATGAAGGGGGCGCCGAGGAGCGTAATCAGAAGCCCTCGTCCCGGAAAGCGCCGCCGCGCCAGCGCCCGCGCCACCGGAACCGCAAGACCGAGGCTGAGCGCCGCCGAGACCGTGGCCTGGGCGACGGTGAACCGCAGCGCCGCCCAGTCGGCCGGGCCGAGCGCCGCAAAAGTGCCGGCGCGGGCGAGAACCGCGCCGAGCGGGCCGAGCGTCAGCGCGAGGGTCAGGAGAACCGCCGCCCCCGCGCCGAGCCGGAGCCCCGCGCTCAGCGGCTGAGCGCGGTCTGCCATTCGGCCAATGCCGCATCGCGGAGCGCCGCGGCCTCCTCGGGCGGGAAAAGCAGGCTCTTGTCCGGCCGGATCAGCGTCTCGAACCCCTTCGGCAGCCCGGAGGTGGGGGTGATCGCGGGATACATCCAGTTGGTTTCCGGGATCGCGCCCTGGAACGCGTCAGTGGCGATGAAGGCGAGAAACCGGTCCGCAAGCGCGCCCTGATCGGTGCCGGCGAGCTTTGCCGCGACCTCGACCTGAAGGTAGTGGCCTTCGCGGAAGGCGGCGGCGGCCTTGCTGTCATCGCTTTCGGCAATCAGGTGATAGGCGGGCGAGGTGGTGTAGGAGAGGACCATGTCCGCCTCGCCTTCGAGGAAGAGGCCGTAGGCTTCCGTCCAGCCCGGCGTCACGGTGACGATATTGTCGGAAAGCCCTTCCCAGATCGCGCCAGCACGCTCGCCGTAGGCGGCCTTGACCCAGAGCAGGAGTCCGAGGCCGGGGGTCGAGGAGCGCGGATCCTCGATCACGATCTTCAGGTCGGACGCGGCGAGCGCCTCGAAATCGGCCGGAACGGTGTCGGATTTGGTCTTGTCGTAGACGAAGGCGAACCAGCCCCAGTCATAGGGAACAAAAAGCGGATCGGTCCATGCAACCGGCAGGTCGTAGACGGTGCCATCCTGCCCATGCGGCGCGAAAAGCCCCGATGCGGCGGCGGCGGCGGCCAGGCTGGTATCGAGACCGAGGACGATGTCGGCCTCGGTGCCCGCGCCTTCGAGAAGCACGCGCGACAGGAGCGCCGCGCCGTCGCCGGTCGCCACGAATTTCAGGTCGCAGCCGCATTCGGCCTCGAACGCCGTCTCGATCTGGGGACCGGGGCCCCAGTCGGAGACGAAGCTGTCATAGGTGTAGACCGTGAGCACGGGCTTCTCCTGCGCGGCCACCGGGGTGGCTGCCAGGAGTCCCGCGATCATCAGGGTCGAGATCTGGGTCTTTCTCATCTCTCATCCTCCAATGGTCAGGCGGGCGGAGATGGGGGTGGCGCGTCGCCTGACCTTCCCTCCGCCGGTCTTAACCGGTTCAGGTTCAACGGGTTCGCTTTCGCATCTCAGCCCTGATCCCAGAGCACCCCGAGGTGAGGCGCACCATAGTGGAGGGCGGGGCGCGTGCAAGCGGATTATGCGCGAGGGGCGCTGCCCCTCGACCCGGCGGGGCCGGGTCTCACCCCGGGATATTTGGGCAAGATGAAGCGGCGGCGGGAGGGAAGGCTTGAGCGGGGGCGCGGGCTTCGCTATGCCGCTTGGGCAAAGGAGCCCATGCCATGAGCCTCAATACCTTCGGTCATCTCTTCCGCGTCACAACCTGGGGCGAGAGCCACGGGCCGGCGCTGGGCGCCACGGTCGATGGCTGTCCGCCGGGGATCGCGCTTGACGAGCCGATGATCCAGCACTGGCTTGACCGGCGCAAGCCGGGGCAGTCGAAATACACGACCCAGCGGCGGGAAGCGGATGCGGTGCGCATCCTCTCGGGCGTCTACGAGGGGCGGACGACCGGCACGCCGATCCAGTTGATGATCGAGAACACCGACCAGCGGTCGAAGGATTACGGCGAGATCGCAGAGAAGTTCCGGCCCGGTCATGCCGATATCACCTATTGGCAGAAATACGGGATCCGCGATCCGCGCGGCGGCGGGCGGTCGTCGGCGCGCGAGACAGCAGCACGTGTGGCGGCGGGATCGGTGGCGCGCGCGGCGCTGAACCATCTCGCGCCCGAGGTGAGGATCACCGGCTACATGGTGCAGATGGGCCGGCTGAGGGCAGATCGCGACCGTTTCGACCTCTCGGAGGTAGAGCGCAATCCGTTCTGGTCGCCCGATGCGGCGGCGGCGGAAATCTGGGCCGGGCATCTCGACGAGTTGCGCAAGTCCGGTAATTCGGTTGGCGCGGTGATCGAGGTCGTGGCCTCGGGCGTGCCGGCGGGCCTTGGCGCGCCGGTCTACGGCAAGCTCGACACCGATCTGGCCGCCGCGATGATGTCGATCAATGCGGTCAAGGGCGTCGAGTTCGGCGAGGGCATGGCGGCGGCCGAGCTGACCGGCACCGAGAATGCCGACGAGATATTCATGGGCAATGACGGCCGTCCTCGCTTTTCCTCGAACCACGCAGGCGGCATCCTTGGCGGCATTTCCTCCGGCCAGGACGTTGTGGTGCGCTTCGCGGTCAAGCCGACGTCGTCGATCCTCACCCCGCGCAGGACCATCACGGTGACGGGCGAGGAGACCGAGATCGTCACCAAGGGCCGCCACGATCCCTGCGTCGGTATCCGCGCCGTGCCGGTCGGCGAGGCGATGATGGCTTGCGTCCTTCTCGATCACCTGCTGCTGCATCGCGGGCAGGTCGGCGATGCGGGCGGGCGGATCGGATGAGCCTTGCGCCGCTGCGTGCCGCGCTTCGGCAGGCTCTGGCGGCTGAATCCGGGGCCGGCGACACCACGCATGACCTTGCCCATGCCGACCGGGTCTGGATGCATGCCCGCACCATCGCACATGGCGAGGGGATGGCGCCGTCGCGTGTGCTGCTCTGCGCCGCCTATCTGCACGACCTTGTGACGTTGCCAAAGGACCACCCCAAGCGCGCTCGGGCCGCGACGATGTCGGCCTCGGCCGCCGGGCCGGTGATGCAGGCGCTCGGCCTCACGCCGACCGAAATCGCCCAGGCCCGCCACGCGATCGAGGCGCACAGCTTTTCCGGCGGAACAGAGCCGCAATCGCCCGAGGCGCGCATTCTCCGCGATGCCGACCGGCTGGAGGCTTTGGGCGCCATCGGGGTGGCGCGCTGCTTCGCCGTCTCGGGCGCGCTGGGCCGGCCGCTGTTCGACGCCGACGATCCCTTTGCGGTGGGTCGGGTGCCGGACGACACGGTCTCCGCGCTCGACCATTTCGCGGTCAAGCTCCTGAAACTGCCCGAGACCTTCCTGACCCCGACCGGACGCCGCCTGGCGGAAGAGCGGGCGGCGGTTATGCGACGCTTTCTGGCCGACCTCGCCCGCGAACTTGGGGCGCCGCCGCCCGCCTGGTGAGGGGCGGCGACGGAAAACCGGCCGCACCGCGTATCAGAAGGGTGAAAACGGAGGTTCGTATGTTCCGCAGTGCCGCCCTTGCCGTCGCCCTCCTCCTGACGCCTCTCGCGGCGCGGGCGGAGATACTGCGCCAGAAGATGGTGCATGACGGTATCCCGAGAAGTTTCCGGCTCTACGTCCCCGACACGCTCGACCGCTTTCCGGGCCCAAGGCCGCTTGTGCTGGTTCTGCACGGCGGTGGCGGATCGGCCCGCGAGGTGCGGTATTCGACGCGGGGGCGGTTTGACGAACTGGCCGAGGCGCATGGCTTCCTTATCCTCTATCCGGACGCGGTCGGACGGATCTGGGACACCGGCGGCGGCGAGATTTCCGCAGGTCTCACGCCCCGGCGCAGCGATGCCGGGTTCCTGCGCGCGGCCATCGCGGCGGTCACGAGGGACTATCCTGTCGACCGCGACCGTGTCTTTGCCACCGGCGTGTCGCGTGGCGGGATGGAAAGCTATGCACTCGCCTGCGGCACCCCCGGCCTCATCCGCGCCATCGCCCCGGTGGCGATGCCCATGCCGGAAGCGTCCGAAAAGGCCTGCGCCCGGGGCGCGCCGATGGGGTTCCTGCTGGTCCATGGCACGGCGGACCCGTTCGTTCCCTACGCGGGAGGGCCTATCAACCTTGGACGGCAGGACCGGGACCGGGTGCTGTCGGCGGATGCGACGCTTGCCATCTTCGCCGGCAGGAACCGTTGCGAGGGCGGGACGGATCGCCGCATCGGCCACGTGATTCATACCGACCGAAAAGGTTGCGCCGAACCGACCGGGTTCTACAGCGTGGGCGGCGGCGGACATGGCTGGCCCGGAGGGCGCAAGGTTCTTCCAGGCGGGCGCGCGGGGCCGGTGAACACCGACATCTCCGCCCCCGACGAAATCTGGGCGTTCTTCAGCCGCTTCTGACGGTCGCCTGTTTCGAGATCTGCACCGCAAGGATCCCGGCGGCGACGATGGCCACGCCGATCCCGTCGGCGAGGCCAAGCTGCTCACCCAACAACGCGGCAGCGACGACGACGCCGAAGAACGGGTTGAGGAAATGGTAGGTCGCCGCCCGGACCGCGCCGATCCGTGCCACCAGCCTGAACCAGATCCAGGTGGCAATAAGTCCCGGCACCAACGTCGTATAGGCGAAGGCGAGGATCAGCCGCGGCGTCCAGTTGATCGGCAGCCCCCGTTCGGTCGCGAGGGCGGCGACGGCAAGCAGGGCGGCACCGACGAACATCTGCAACCCGACGATCATCAGCACATTTCCCCCGGTCGAGGCGCCCCGCACCGTCAGCGTCGCCACCGCCAGCGCCAGCGCACCGAGGCCGCAGAGCACAAGCCCGGCAAGGCTGACGCCGCCTGAGAACCGCGAACCCATGATGATCGCCACGCCGATGACACCCGCGACCAGCCCGGCGATGCCGAGCGGGCGCACCTTCTGGCCGAGAAAGAGCCAGCCGAGCAATGCCACCAGGAGCGGCATGGTCGAGGCGATGATCGCGGCCAGCGACGCCTCGACCCACTGCATGGCGACGAAGTTCAGGCCGAGGTAAAGCGCGTTCTGGCAAAGCCCGAAGATCACGACCGACCGCCACTGCGCCCGCGACAGGTGCCAGCTTTGTCCGAGCGCCCAGGCGATGGCGACACCCAGCAGGCCCGAGACAAGGAAGCGCAACGACAGTGCCGTCAGGGGCGGCGCGTCGGCGACGATCATCCGCGCCGAGGTAAAAGCGGAGGACCACATCAGCGCGAAGGCCAGCCCCATGAAGATCGCGCGAATGTCCAATCGTCTTCTCCGTCCCGGCGGCACGCGGCCCTTTTGCAGGGTGACCGGGCGGGACACAAGGGGGCGCGGTCGATCCCCCGGCCCTTGACCGGGGCCGGCGCCGCGGAAACGAAGAAGGGCCGCCTCTCGGCGACCCTGTCAGACACAGCTTTGTCCACGGCGTGGCAAGCTGCGCGGCGATCAGCCGTTGACGCTGTCCTTCAGCGCCTTCGCGATCGCGACCTTGACGACCTTGTCTGCCGCTTTCGTCATCGTCTCGCCGGTGGCGGGGTTGCGCACCTGACGCTCGGGACGGGCGCGGCACTGGACCTTGCCGATGCCCGGCAGTGTGACGGCACCGCCGTTGGCCACTTCACGGGTCACCACAGCGGCAATCGCATCGAGAGCCGAAGAGGCAGTCTTCTTGTCGGACCCCATCTCTTCGGCCAGGGTGGCGACGAGCTGGGTTTTGGTCATCGGTTTGGACATGTCTGTCTCCTCACTGGTCCCCGTTTGCTAGGGGGTTATCTGCGCCATTTAGCGTCATCTGGTGTTGCTACACAATCTTTTGTGGCCCAAAGCAAGCAATTTCCGCCCATTTGTGGCGTTTTTTCGCACGTTCCGCCGCGTTTCAGAGGAAGGCCGTCTCTTCGAAGCTGCGCAACTTGCGGCTGTGGATGCGTTCCAGCGGCATCTCGCGCAACCGCTCCATCGCCTTCACGCCGATCAGAAGGTGGCGGCTGACCTGCGTCCTGTAGAAGTCCGTCGCCATTCCGGGCAGTTTCAACTCGCCGTGCAAAGGCTTGTCGGAGACGCACAGAAGCGTGCCGTAGGGCACCCGGAAGCGGAATCCGTTCGCCGCGATCGTGGCGCTTTCCATGTCGAGCGCGATGGCCCGGCTCTGGCTCAGCCGCTGCACCGGGCCGGTCTGGTCCCTGAGCTCCCAGTTGCGGTTGTCCACCGTCGCCACGGTCCCCGTCCGCATGATCCGCTTCAGGTCGAAACCCTCGAGCCGCGTGACCTCGGCCACCGCCTCCTGAAGCGCGATCTGGATTTCCGCCAGCGCCGGGATCGGCACCCAGACCGGCAGATCATCGTCGAGCACCTTGTCCTCGCGCAGATAGGCATGGGCGAGGACGAAATCGCCCAGCGACTGGCTGTTCCTGAGGCCGGCGCAATGCCCGACCATCAGCCAGGCATGGGGACGAAGCACCGCGATATGGTCGGTCGCGGTCTTGGCGTTCGACGGGCCGACGCCGATGTTGACAAGCGATATGCCCTGCCCGCCCCGGCGCTTCAGGTGGTAGGACGGCATCTGCGGCAGCTTGGCGGGATGCGGAATCTCGCCGTCGGCGCTGCGGATCTCGTGGTTTCCGGGCGCGACGAAAGAGGTGTAGCCCGACGACGGGTCCGCAAGCGCCTGCCGCGCGAAGGTCTCGAACTCGTCGACGTAGAACTGGTAGTTGGTGAAGAGCACGTGGTTCTGGAAATGTGCCGGATCGGTCGCGGTGTAGTGTGCGAGCCGGGCGAGCGAATAGTCCACCCGCTGCGCGGTGAACGGGGCAAGGTGGCCCGACCCGTCTGGGTTGGGCTTTGCGGTGCCGTTGACGATGTCGTCGTTGGTGGTGGCAAGGTCGGGCACGTCGAAGATGTCGCGCAGCGAAAAGTCGAGCACGCCTTCCTGCGGGACCGACACCGAAGGGTTGGAGGCCACCGCGAAATGCACCGGGATCGGCGTGGCACTCGGCCCGACGATGACGGGTACGCCGTGGTTGCGGATCAAAAGGTCGATCTGCTGGACGAGGTAGTTGCGGAAAAGGTCCGGCCGCGTGATCGTCGCGGCATAGGTGCCGGGGATGGCGACATGGCCATAGCTCAGCCGGCTGTCGGCTTTGGCATGGCTTGTCGTGGTGATCCGCACCTCTGGATAGAAGGCGCGGATGCGCGCCGCAGGGCGGTTGCCGGAAATCGTCTCGATGAACCTGTCGAAAAGGAACCGGGTGGCCTGCGAGTACAGCGCCTCAAGCCGCGACACCGCTGCTTCGGCGTCGGTGAAGGCTTCGGGCGCAGCGGCATTCGGCATCAGAAACGGCATCTGGTCCTGGGCGTTCATCGGGCCCGCTCCTCGCCGGAGACCGGACGGCGGGCGAACCGTCCGGGTTCCCGGACGGGGGTCGCGACGGGGTGAAGGGAACGGAAGGATCGGGTTCGCGTGTTCATGCCAAAACCTGACAGATCGGCCAGCCCCCCGCAAGAGGCCGGAACGGGGGCGATCCACGCGAAAACCGCCCGGCCTGTCAGGATTTTCCCTTGACCAACCCCAGCGCCGCGAAACCCTTGGTCGACAGCCGCGCGTGAAGCGCCGCCGCCGCCTGCCCCAACTCATCGTCATGTGCGCCCGGCGTCTTGTCAGGCGCAGGACGCAACTCCCCCGCCGCCGCCACAGGCACGCCGATCCGCGCCGCCACCGCAGTCCAGACCGTCGGATCGGCGCTCAGCGCCTCATAGGGGACGAAGGACACGTTCGGGCAGGCTTCCTCGACCGCTTCGAGGGCGCCGTAGACCGACAGCCAGAGCCGCAGCCAGTAATCCATCGCCATCGGGTCGCCCGCCGGCCGCGCGCCGAACAGGAACGGCCGGTGCGTGGCGCCGAATTCGTGGTGGCCAAGCCAGGTCATGTAGTCCTGCGTGAAGGCGTCGGCTTCGAGAAAACGGCGGTGCGAGGAATTCCGCCTCCGGCATTGCCCGCGCCAGCGTGCCAAGCCGCAGGATGGTGTTGTTGTTCTTCGAGACGTAGCGCGTCTTGCCGGTCTTACGCAGCACCAGCCGGATCAGGTCGCGGTAGCCGTCGATCAGGTCCTCGTCCGGCTCATGAGGGCGAAGTCCCTCCGCGCCGATATAGGCCTTGCCGTCGAAGACCCGCCAATAGACCTCGTCCAGCGCCTCGGGACTATGGGTGTCGACCTCGATCCCGTCGCCATGCGCACGCTCGGCCTTCACCCCCGGCTGATGACCCTTGCGGCTGAGCTTCGCCCAGAGGTTCGGCGCGAGGACGAAGGGCATGTCGGCATATGTCAGAGACCCGAACGCCCCGGTGCGATGGATCTCTCGCATCAGGATCGTTGTGCCCGCTCGTGCAAGGCCGGTGACGAAGACATGCCGGCCGGTATCCTCGGGGGCGGATTTAAGGAATGCCCCGCGCTCGATGTCATGCATCATCTCGGCACGCGCCGGAGAGGCCAGCGCCAGCCGGTGCAAGAGCCGGTCAAGCGCGGAATAATCAGACACGCGCCACCTTCAGCCTCAGCCAGATATAGACAATGGAAGCGAGGCAGAGAACAAGTATCACCACTGGCCGCATCAGCGCCGCCGCCCAGGCGGCCATACCGCCAGGAAAGACGAAGCCCAAAGCCGCAACCGGCGCCAGCGCCAGCATCAGCATGACGAAGAACTGCACCGATCCCTTGCCGATCGCCCAGGAATAGGACGGCAGGATCTTTTCCTTCCAGTGATCGGAAATCCGCTTGCTTCTCAGCACCCGTTGCGATTTCTGCGCGGTTTTCGTAACCCTGCGGATTACCGGCAACAGCGGCAGGCGCAGGAAAGCCTCGCTGGCCAGCGCGGCCGCGACGAGAACGAAGATCCAGATCATCCCGCTCCTATTCCGCCGGCTTGCTGCCGCCGGACGTCTTCGCCGATTTCGACTTCTTGCCCTTCATCAGCCGCTTGATCGGATAGTAGAGCACCGCCACGATGGCGAGGAAGATGGAACCGAGCACGCCGAGAACGGCGGCGATGGCACCGGCGCCGACCCCCGGACCGATATAGGCGAGCGCCGCCACAGGCTGCAACGCCAGAGCCAAGGTCAGGACAACGGCGGGGAAAAGGGTCTTATGCATTGAAATCTGCTTTCCTGATCGCGCGGGTCAAGTGTGAATCGCTCGGGCCGACCGGCCCCAGTCCAGCGCACAATGCCAGATTTTAACTCTTCGCGCCAAGGATTTGCGCCTCGTCCCAGCGGGTTTTCACCCAATCCGGCGGCGAAACGCTGATCAAATGAACCGGGATGGTGCGATTGTTGCGTCTTTGGCACCCCCTGCGAAACTTGGCAGCCGTTGCGTGCCGTGATCTAGTGCGTCCGCTACCTCGGGGGAGCCTACCGTCATGCCAGACCCGACCATCTCCATCGCCTACTGCACCCAGTGCAATTGGCTCCTGCGATCGGCCTGGATGGCGCAGGAACTGCTTTCGACCTTCGCGACCGATCTCGGCGCGGTGACACTCAGGCCGGGCACCGGCGGCATCTTCGAAATCCGCCTCGATGGCGAACTGATCTGGGAACGCAAGCGCGACGGCGGCTTTCCCGATATCCGGCACCTCAAGCAGCTCGTCCGCGACCGCATCGCGCCGGACCGCGATCTTGGCCATACGGATCGCGGCACCGCAGGGAAGGGCTGAGCGCATGACCTTCTCGATCTCCGACGCACTCTGGCTCTTCCTCATCCTGTCGGTGCTGCAACCGGTTCTGGCGCGCAAGCTGACCGACATGCGGCGGCTCTCGATGATCTCGCATCTGGAACGGCAGCGCGGCAGCCGGGTGATCCTGATGGTGCACCGGCAGGAAACGATGAAGCTCCTCGGCTTTCCCTTGATGCGCTACATCGACATCCAGGACAGCGAGGACGTACTCAGGGCGATCCGCATGACCGATGCCGACATGCCGCTCGACATCGTCCTGCATACGCCGGGCGGGCTGGTGCTCGCGGCCTTGCAGATCGCCCGCGCGGTCGAGGCGCACAAGGGCAAGGTGACGGTCTTTGTCCCGCATCACGCCATGTCCGGCGGAACCCTCGTGGCGCTTGCCGCCGACGAGATCGTGATGTGCGATCATTCCGTCCTCGGCCCGATCGACCCGCAAATCGGCCAGTTCCCTGCCGCCTCGATCGTCAAGGCGGTTGAGGCGAAGCCGGTCGCCGATCTCGACGACGAGACGCTGATCCTTGCCGATGTCGGGCGCAAGGCGCTGGCCCAGGTGATCGCGGCCGCAACGGAATTGCTCTCGGTCCGGATGCCGCGCGACGCGGCGAAGGCGCTGGCGGAGAAACTCGCCTCCGGCACCTGGACGCACGACTATCCGATCCCGGCGGCCGAGGCGAAGGCGCTGGGCCTGCCGATCTCCACCGACATGCCGGATGAGGTGATGACGCTGATGACGCTCTATCCCCAGCCGGTGCGGCAGTCGGGTGGCGTCGAGTTTCTTCCGATTCCGCGCGAACGCCCCGGAAAATCCCGCAAGACCTGACCGACGCCGGCCTCAGCGCTTCCGGAAACTGACGATCCAGCCGGTATCGTCGGCGTGGTCGGCGCCCGCCGCGCGGCCGTAGATGCGGAAAGGATCGGTGCGGAACCCCTCGATCCTGTCGCCAAGACCGGCGAACTCCGCCGCGAAGCCGCCAGCCTCATAGACGGCGCTGTGCACCGTCGCCGCGAAGACAGCACCAGCGGTTGCCACCCGCAGCAGTTCGTGGAACGCCGCTGGTCCGACATGACCGTGCGTGAAGGTGCCGGCGCTGATCACGCCGGAATAGACACTGTTTTCGATGGGCAGCACCCCGGTCAGATCGGCCAGGATCGTCGCCCGGTAAACCCCTTTCGCCGCCGCCACCGCCAGCATCTCTGCCGAGATGTCGATGCCGTCGACCGGCGTGACGCCGCGCCGCGCCAGCGCCTCGGCGACAAGTCCGGTCCCCGCGCCGACATCCAGCACCGGCCCCGTGCCGCCCAGCGCCGCGAAGGCTTCGGCAACCTTGTCCGGGCTGCGGTAGTCCATGTCTGCCGCGAAATCGCTGTCGTAGCTTTTCGCCCAGTCGCCGTAGTAGCGGACCGAATCTTCCGGGGTCCGCAGCGCATAGGCGCCTTCCACATCGTGGCTCTTTCCGCTCATCCGGGTATCCCGCCATGCCGGGCGCGCGCCGTCAAGGTCCGCGATACGCGCCGGCCCTTGCGCCCGGCGGAGCAAGCCGGAATAGTCGCACCATGACCGGAACGCTCCTCTCCCTCGGCCACGGCTATTCCGCCGCCGCCCTCGCCCGCCGCCTCGGCCCGGACTGGCGCGTCATCGGCACCACGCGGCGCGCGGAAAAGGCCGAGCGCCTCTGCCGGGAAGGGCTGGAGGCGCTGATCTGGCCCGGAGAGGACCTTGTCCCCGCCCTTTCCAAGGCTACGCATGTCCTTGCCTCGATCGCGCCGGACGAGGCCGGCGACCCGCTGCTTGCCGCCCACGCCGATGCCATCGCCGCCGCACCGCATCTGAAGTGGGTCGGCTATCTCTCCACCACCGGAGTCTACGGCGACCATCAGGGCGGCTGGGTGGACGAGGCGACACCGCTCGCGCCCACCACCCGGCGCGGTCGCCAGCGGGTCCTGGCCGAGGAACAATGGCAGGCGCTCGCCGCGACCTCCGGCCTGCCGCTCCACATCTTCCGCCTTGCCGGCATCTACGGCCCCGGCCGCGGCCCGTTCGAAAAGGTCCGCGCCGGCACCGCCCGCCGGATCATCCGCGAGAACCAGTATTTCAGCCGCATCCATGTCGCAGACATCGCGAATGTCCTCGCCGCGTCCATCGCCCGTCCCGATCCCGGCGCGGTCTACAACGTCGCCGACGACGATCCCTCGCCGCCCGAGGACGTTCTGGCCGAGGCCGCGCGCCTCCTCGGCCTGCCGCTGCCGCCCGAGGTTCCTTTCGACGAGGCCGAGATGACCCCCCTCGCCCGCAGCTTCTACGCGGAATCGAAACGGGTCCGGAACGACAGGATCAAGCGCGATCTCGGGGTGCGGCTGATCTATCCGGATTACAGGACCGGCCTCGCCGCATTGCTGCGGGAGGCCGGTTGATCCGTCATCTGCCTGACTGTCAGGCGCGCACGAGCTTCTCGTATTCCGCCACGACCCGCTTCGCGAGGTCGCCGACCTCGAACATGTAGTTGCCGATCTGCCCGACCGGCGTGACCTCGGCCGCTGTGCCGGTCAGCCAGCACTGTTCGAAGCTCTCCAGCTCTTCCGGCAGGATGTGGCGTTCATGCACCTTGATCTGCATGTCCTTCAGCATCCCGATCACCGTCTGCCGGGTCAGGCCGTTCAGGAAGCAGTCGGCGAGCGGCGTATGCACTTCGCCGTTCTTCACGAAGAAGATGTTGGCGCCGGTCGCCTCGGCGACATAGCCGCGATAGTCGAACATCATTGCGTCCGAACAGCCCTTCGCCTCGGCCGCGTGTTTCGACATGGTGCAGATCATGTAAAGCCCGGCGGCCTTGGCCTCGGACGGGATCGTCTCGGGCGACGGCCGCTTCCATTTTGAGATGTCGAGCTTGGCGCCCTTCATCTTTGCGTCGCCGTAGTAGTTGCCCCATTCCCAACCGGCGACCGCCAGCCGGATCGGATTGCGCTTGGCCGAGACTCCCATGTCCTCGCCCGCACCACGCCAGGCCACCGCGCGGACATAGGCGTTGGTCCAGCCGTTCGCCTTCAGCATCGCGTCCTTGGCGGCGTCGATTTCCTCGGCGGTGTAGGGGATCGGCATGTCGAGAAGCTCGCCCGAGCGCAAGAGGCGCTTCGAATGCTCGTGCCCCTTGAAGATCTTGCCGTTGTAACACCGCTCGCCCTCGAAGACCGAAGAGGCGTAGTGGAGTGCGTGGGTGAGGATGTGAACCTTGGCGTCGCGCCAGTCCACCAACTTGCCATCCATCCAGATCTTGCCGTCACGATCGTCATAGGCACCGGCCATCATATCCTCCCCGGGCGCACCCGATTTGCAAATGTTGCGCATTTTAGGTCCGCTTCGGACATAAAGTTGCGCGAAATCGGGGAATCGCTAACAGTTGAGTCTTGGAAAGTCAACATGGCTGACATAAAATCAGCGGGAAGCGGAAGCGTAAAGAGGGACCGGAGGCATGGCCGCAGGCAGCCCGGGAACGCAAGGCGGCGAAAGCCTGCTGTTCCTGACGGATGAACAGTTGCGAAAGGGGATCGAGGCGATGTTTTTCGCCTATCGTGCGTTCACCGCCGATCCCGACCGGATTCTGGAGAATTACGAGTATGGCCGCGCCCACCACCGTGCCATCCACTTCATCAACCGCCAGCCCGGGCTGACGGTGAACACGCTCCTGATCATGCTCGGCGTCACCAAGCAGTCGCTGAACCGGGTGCTACGCACCCTGGTCGAGGACGGGCTGGTCGAGGCGCGGGTCGGCCGCACCGACAAGCGCGAGCGCAACCTCTTCCTCACCGACAGCGGCGCGGCGCTGGAGCGCGAGTTGTCCGACGCCCAGCGCGCCCGGATGCGCGCCGCCTATCGCGCGGCGGGCCCGGCGGCGGTCGCGGGATTCCGCCAGGTGCTGGAAGCAATGATGGACCCGGAAATTCGCCGCCACTACCAGTCGATCAAGGACGGAGCAGCATGACGTCACAACCGGAAATCCATCTGCTCATCGTCGACGACGACGAACGCATCCGCACGCTCCTGCAGAAGTTTCTCGTGCGGAACGGCTTCTGGGTCAGTGCCGCCCGTGACGGGGCGCATGCGCGGCGCCTGCTCGACGGGCTGGAGTTCGACCTGATCGTGATGGATGTGATGATGCCGGGCGAGGACGGGATCAGCCTGACCCGCGACCTGCGCGCCAGAATGCCCACGCCGATCCTCTTGCTGACCGCGAAAGGAGAGACTTCTGACCGTATTGCCGGGCTCGAGGCCGGGGCAGATGATTACCTTGCAAAACCGTTCGAGCCGAAGGAACTGCTGCTGCGCATCAACGCCATCCTGCGCCGGACACCGGCAACGGTGGAACAGAAACTGCCGAAGGTCCTGAACATGGGGCCGGTACGCTACGATGCCGACCGGGGCGAGATGTGGCGCGGCAACGAACTCGTGCGCCTGACCGCGACCGAGGCGGCGCTGATGCGGATCTTCGCGGCCAAGCCGGGCGAGCCGGTCAGCCGTGGCCAGCTGGTCGAGGATCTCGGTCGCGGATCGGGGCGCGGCGAGGCGCAGGAACGCGCCGTCGACGTGCAGATCACCCGCCTGCGCCGCAAGTTCGAATCCGACCCGAAGCAGCCGCGCTATTTGCAGACGGTGCGGGGGGCGGGCTACATGCTCGCGCCAGACTGAGCCGGCAAAGCGGTTCTGCGGCATCCTGTGCCGGCCGGAACATCCGGCGCGGACGGCTGCGATATCCGTGGCCTTGTCATTGCCGGCAATCCGGCTCAGGTTCATGCAATGACAACGCTTTTCCTCACACATCCCGCCGCGCTGCAACATGTCACCCCTTCCGGCCATCCCGAACGGGTGGACCGGCTGGAGGCGATCTATGCTGCCCTTCGCCACGCCGATCTCGACCGGCGGACCGCGCCTCTGGCCGACGAGGCCGAGGTACTGCGCGGCCACAGTGCCGCCTATCTCGCCGCGATCAGCCGGGCACGGCCTGAAGCCGGGTGGGAGCAGCTTGATCCCGACACCTTCATGTCGCCCGGCTCGTGGGAGGCGGCGCTGCGCGCCATCGGCGGGGTCGAGGCTGCCGTCGATGCGATTCTCTCCGGCGAGGCGAAGAATGCCTTCGTCACAATGCGCCCACCCGGCCACCATGCCGAACGCGCCCGGTCGATGGGGTTCTGCCTGTTCGGCACCGTCGCCATCGCGGCGAAATACGCGCTCGATCATCACGGGCTTTCGCGTGTCGCGGTCCTCGATTTCGACGTTCATCACGGCAACGGCACGCAGGATCTTCTCTGGGACGAGGCGCGTGCAACGTTCGTCTCCTCGCAGCAGATGCCGCTCTGGCCCGGCACCGGCGCCGCGGACGAGGTCGGCGCGCATGGCCAGGTGATCAACCTGCCTTTGCCCCCGGGATCGGGCGGGACCGAGATGCGCGCGGCCTGGGAAGCGGCGCTGGCCCGTGTCGCCGTGTTCCGGCCAGACCTGATCCTCGTTTCCGCCGGCTTCGACGCCCACCGCGACGATCCCCTCGCCAACCTCAACTGGACCGAAGCCGACTATGGCTGGATCACCCACGCGATCTGCGACCTCGCGGACGACTGTTGCGGCGGCCGGGTGGTCTCTGCCCTCGAAGGTGGTTATGATCTCGACGCGCTGTCGGCTTCGGTCGCCACGCATGTGAGGGTGCTGATGGAGCGGGGCGAATGAGCGAAATTGCCAAGATGACATTCGAGGACGCCATGAAGGCGCTGGAAGAGGTCGTGCGCGATCTCGAATCCGGGAATGTCGCGCTGGACAAGTCCATCGCGCTTTACGAACGCGGCGCGGCACTGAAGGCGCATTGCGAAAAGAAGCTGACGGAAGCCGAGGAGAAGGTCGCCAAGATCACCCTCGGCCCCGACGGGGCGCCCACCGGCACGGTTCCGGTCGAAGGTCTCTAGGAGTGTTTCACGGGCGCCTGAAAGCGGCGCAGGACGGCGTGCAGGCGGCGCTCGACGCGGCCCTTGCCGTGCGGGCCGAAGTGCCCGTCGTCCATGCCATGCGCTACGCGTTGAAGGGCGGAAAGCGATTGCGCGCCTTCCTCGTCCTCGAAAGTGCCGCCTTGCACGGGATCGCCGCCGAAACCGCGATGCCGGCGGCGGCGGCGGTCGAGGCGCTGCACGCCTATTCGCTCGTCCATGACGACCTGCCGGCGATGGATGATGACGACCTCCGGCGCGGCCAACCGACGCTCCATGTCAAATGGGACGAGGCGACCGCGATCCTTGCCGGCGACGCGCTTCAGACGCTGGCCTTCGAACTCTTGACCGACCCGGCGCTCGGCGCCGCCGAAAGACGCATCGCCCTTGTCCGCGCCCTCAGCCTCGCCTCGGGTGCAGAGGGCATGGTTCTGGGCCAGGCGCTCGACATCGCCGCCGAAACCGCTCCGACGCCGCTGACCCTCGAAGAGATCACTGCGCTTCAGGCAGGCAAGACCGGCGCGCTCTTCGCCTTCGCCGCGACCTCCGGCGCGATACTGGCGGATGCGGACCCAGGCCCGCTTGCCCGTTATGCACGTGCCCTCGGCCTTGCCTTCCAGATCGCCGACGACATCCTCGACGTTGAGGGCGATCCCGAGAAGGCCGGCAAGAAACTTGGCAAGGATCACGCGGCGGGCAAGGCCACCTTCGTCTCGCTCCTCGGCCTTTCCGCCGCCAAAGCCCGCGCCCGCGACCTCGTCGCCGAAGCCGAAGCGGCGCTTTTGCCCTATGGTGCGGCGGCGGAACACTTGAGAGACGTCGCACGTTTCGTTATTGCGCGTGAGATGTAAGGCGTTTTGCGTCTTGCGCGACGACAGCCACATCGCAATTCGTCCGCGATCCCGCGCGACTTGCGATCACGACAACCGCAGAACGCCAGGGGCAATCTCAGACCCCGTTCCGAAAGCCGGTGATGAGCGACAGACCGAAGACCCCGACGCTGGACCGCGTGACCCTGCCCGCCGACCTCAAGGGCATGACGGACCGCGAATTGCGTCTTCTGGCGGACGAGGTCCGGGCCGAGACCATCAGTGCCGTGTCGGTCACAGGTGGCCATCTCGGCGCCGGTCTCGGCGTGGTCGAACTTACCGTCGCGCTTCACGCCGTCTTCGATGCGCCGCGCGACAAGATCATCTGGGATGTCGGCCACCAGTGCTATCCGCACAAAATCCTGACCGGGCGGCGCGACCGGATCCGCACCTTGCGGATGAAGGGTGGCCTTTCCGGCTTCACCAAACGCTCGGAAAGCCCCTACGATCCCTTCGGCGCGGCCCATAGCTCCACCTCGATCTCTGCCGCGCTTGGCTTCGCCACCGCCCGCGACCTTGGCGGCGATGCGGGCGACGCCGTGGCGGTGATCGGCGACGGCGCAATGTCCGCCGGCATGGCCTATGAGGCGATGAACAATGCGGGCCACCTGAAAAAGCGGCTCTTCGTCGTCCTCAACGACAACGAGATGTCGATTGCCCCCCCGGTCGGCGCGATGTCGGCCTATCTCTCGCGGCTTTACGCCGGCGCACCGTTCCAGGAGTTCAAGGCCGCCGCCAAGGGCGCGGTCAGCCTGCTGCCCGAGCCTTTCCAGGAAGGCGCGCGGCGGGCCAAGGAACTCCTGAAGGGCATGACCATCGGCGGCACGCTCTTCGAGGAACTGGGTTTCACTTATGTCGGCCCGATCGACGGCCACGACCTCGACCAGCTTCTGCCGGTACTGCGCACCGCGCATGACCGCGCCACCGGGCCGATGCTGATCCACGTCCTCACCAGGAAGGGCAAGGGCTACGCGCCGGCCGAGCGCGCTGCCGACAAGGGCCACGCGACGGGCAAGTTCGACGTCGTGACCGGTGAGCAGAAAAAGACACCGTCGAACGCGCCGTCCTACACCAAGGTCTTTGCGCAAAGCCTGATCCGCGAAGCAGAGGCCGACGACAGGATCGTCGCCATCACCGCCGCGATGCCCGACGGCACCGGGCTCAACCTCTTCGCCGAACGCTTCCCGCGCCGCTGTTTCGACGTCGGCATCGCCGAACAGCACGCGGTAACCTTCTCGGCCGGGCTGGCGGCGGCGGGTCTCAAGCCCTTCTGCGCGCTCTATTCGACCTTCCTCCAGCGCGGCTACGACCAGGTCGTCCACGATGTCGCGATCCAGCGGCTTCCGGTACGCTTCGCCATCGACCGCGCCGGTCTCGTCGGTGCCGATGGCGCAACCCATGCCGGCGCCTTCGACATCGCCTTCCTTGCGAACCTGCCCGACATGGTGGTGATGGCGGCGGCGGACGAGGCGGAACTGATGCACATGGTCGCCACGGCGGCCGCCATCGACGACCGGCCCTCGGCCTTCCGCTACCCGCGCGGCGAGGGCGTGGGCGTCGAGATGCCGGAACGCGGGGCGCCGCTCGAGATCGGCAAGGGCCGCATCATCGCGACCGGCGGCCGCGTCGCTATCCTCTCGTTCGGCACGCGGCTCTCCGAAGTCCTGAAGGCCCGAGAGAACCTCAGCCAGCGCGGCCTCGCGCCAACGGTCGCCGACGCGCGCTTTGCCAAGCCCCTGGACCGCGACCTGATCCTGCAACTCGTGTCGGATCACGAGGCGCTCATCACCATCGAGGAAGGTGCCATCGGCGGCTTCGGCTCCCATGTCGCTCAGCTTCTGGCCGAAGAGGGTATCTTCGACCGCGGATTCAAGTTCCGCTCGATGGTCCTGCCCGACACCTTCATCGACCAGTCGAGCCCCGAGGACATGTATGCCACAGCCGGCATGAACGCGACCGAGATCGAGGCAAAGGTTCTCGACACGCTCGGCGTCGCGCGGATCGGCGAAAAACGGGCCTGAGCGGCCGGGCGCCGCCTCAGGCGGTGTGTCCCCGCTCGATCCTTGCGAACTGGCGCAGCCGCGCGCCATCGTCGCGCTTCACCGGACGTTCATGCACCGCCTTCGTGGCGGGATGGCTGCCCGCTTCGCCGTGGGTCTTCTCGACTTCGACGAAATGCTTAAGACGGCCCCCATCGGACGTTGTTTGACGGTCAGCGACATGCCGGCTCATTCTTGCCTCCCTGGTCTCGTCTGCTCCGGTTTGGAACAACCACAGGATGCGGCCGAATCGGCCTCATGGCCAGCCCCCTTGGCGTCGCAGGGTGAATTGGCGCATTTTTCCGCCAGCCGGCCGACCGCCCAGCGCGCGGCATCGGCCACCGCCGGATCGGGATCCGCGACAAGGCCGGCGGCCACCGGCAAAAGCGCGGGATCGCCGGAATTCCCGATCGCGTAGAGGACGTTCCGCACCATCCGGTCGCGCCCGATCCGCTTGATCGGGCTGCCCGAGAACCGCGCCCGGAACGCCGCGTCGTCGAGCACCGCCAGATCCGCCAGTGCCGGCGCCCCCACCCGCGCGGCATAGCCAAGCTCGCGCGCCTCGACCGCGAACTTGTTCCACGGGCAGACCGCCAGGCAATCGTCGCAGCCATAGACGCGGTTGCCCATCAGCGCCCGCAGTTCCTCCGCGACCGGCCCCCGGTGCTCGATCGTCAGATAGGAAATGCAGCGCCGCGCATCGAGCTGATAGGGCGCCGGAAAAGCCCCGGTCGGGCAGATGTCGAGACAGGCCCGGCACGACCCGCAATGATCGGCCTCGCCCGCGTCCTTCGGCAGGTCGAGCGTGGTGAAGATCGCGCCCAGGAAGAACCAGCTTCCCAGATCGCGGCTGACAAGGTTGGTATGCTTGCCCTGCCAGCCAATCCCCGCCGCCTGACCGAGCGGCTTCTCCATCACCGGCGCGGTATCGACGAAAACCTTTATTTCCGCTGAAACAGAGCCCTTTCTTGCCTCGTCAATCAGCCACCGCCCGACCCGCTTCAGCCGCTTCTTGGCAAGGTCGTGATAGTCCTTGCCTTGCGCATAGACCGACACCGCCGCCCGGTCGCGCCGCCCAAGGACGGCAAGCGGGTCGGCCTCCGGCGTATAGACCTCGGCCAGCATGATCACCGTCCGCGCCTCGGGCCAAAGGGCCGCCGGATCGCCGCGCCAGCCCATCCTTTCCGCCATCCACCCCATCTGCCCGTGCCGCCCCGCCGCAACGAAGGCCGCGAGCCTGCCGGCCGCCTCGGGGATCGCCGAGGGCGCGCAGGACCCCACCGCCGAAAATCCCTCCGCCAGCGCCTGCTCTTTCAGACGATTGCCGAATGCCAGACGATCCAATCCTGCTGCCTTCCACTTGGGGAAAATATCCCGGGGTTCCGGGGGCAGCGCCCCAGGCCTCGGCCTCAGAAATCCAGGTCCGCGTAATGCGCCGGCGGCGGAAAGCCCGACACCTGATCGGCCAGCAGCGACCGGAACGACGGACGGGACTTGATCTTCGCGTACCAGTCCTTGACGTTCTGGCTGCGGTTCCAGTCCACGTCCGAGATATAATCGAGACATGACAGATGCGCGGCGGCGGCGAAATCGGCGAGCGTCATCTCTGCGCCCGCCAGCCAGCGGCGCTGATCCAGAAGCCAGCTGAGATAGTCGAGGTGATACTTGATCCGGTTCGCCCCGAACTTAACGTTCTTTGAATCCGGATAGCCCTGGCCAGTGATCTTCTTGTTCACGCGCTCGTAAAGCAGCTTCGAGGTCACCTCGTCGTGAAACTTGTCGTCGAACCAGGCGCAGAGCCGGCGCACCTCGAACCGGCCCTCGGCGTCCCGCGGCATCAGTCTCGGTTCCGGCACCGTCTCGTCGAGGTATTCGCAGATCGCCTGGCTTTCGGTCATCACCTTGCCGTTCAGCCGCAGGACCGGGATCTTGCCTGCGGGGTTCCGGCGCAGGAATTCCGGGCCTTGTTCCCAGTAGCGTTCCTCGACCAGTTCCACCTCGATCTTCTTTTCCGCCAGAGTCAGTCGGACCTTGCGGCAGAAGGGCGAGAGCGGAACGTGGTACAGACGGGTCATGGGCAATCGCTTCAGGAGGGATTGCCCACCCTGATAGCCGCGCCGGCCCTGCGGTTCAATCCTCGAAACAGGCCGAACGGCCATCAGCGCGGATCGTCGCCGCGCCTTCGGCGATCTCGGCCGCGCGTTTGCGCAGGAATCCCGACGGCCGCGCCGGGTTGCGGCCTTTCGGATCGGGCAGTGCGGAGGCGATCAGTGCCGCCTGGGCTGGACTTAGATCGGCTGCCGAGGTGCCGAAATAGCTCTCGGCCGCCGCCCCGACGCCGAAGATGCCCTTTCCCGTCTCCGCCACGTTCAGATAAACCTCGACAATCCGCCGCTTCGACCAGAAAAGTTCCAACACAGGCGTCATCAGCGCCTCCAGCGCTTTCCTCGGCCAGCTTCGCCCCTGCCAGAGGAAAACGTTCTTCACCACCTGTTGGCTCAGCGTCGAGGCGCCCCGCCCGGCGCCCTCGTCGAGGGCGGCGCGGATCGCGTGCATGTCGAAGCCCCAGTGCAGGCAGAAATTCGCATCCTCCGCCGCGACCACCGAGCGGGCCATTTCGGGCGCCATGTCCTCAAGCGCCACCCAGTCGCGCTTTATCCCGCCCTGCCGCCAACTTTCGGCGATCATGTAGGGTGTCAGGAACGGGTTCACGACGGTGAAGATGAGAAGGAAGAACAGCCACAGGCCGACAACGACGCCAAGGCCCCGCCCGGACCAGCGAAGAATGTCGCGAAGGGTGAATCCTTCGCGCTTTTTCGCGGTCTTGCGTCGCGTCCTCGCTGCGGGTTTTCTGCTCTTCGCCATCGCGCGAGATGAACCACGCCCGGCGCCCCGGGGTCAAGCTCTTCGCCGCCGGTTCAGGCCGCGATCAGCCGCGCCTCGCGGGCCGAAAGCACAGGCCGGGCGGCGCTGCGCGGTTCCTGCCGCAGATCTTCGACCTCCGGAAAGATCGCCTCGATCTCCTCCCGCATCGCCTGGTCGCGGTCGAGAAGTTGGCTCGCCGGGTGGAAACTCTCGCTTGGCACACCTTCCGACAGGATCACCTCGTGTCGGTCGAAGAGCAGGTGGACATAGTCGACCCAGACCGTCGGGCAGCGCGTTACGCCCGCCATCCCGAGAAAATGCTTCGCCGCGACCAGGACCTCGCCCTCGCCGAAGTGCAATTCCGTCTGCCATCCGCTCCACAGCATCCGGTGTTCCGGCGACACCAGGAGCGGCCGCGCATTTCCCAGCACGCCGGCTTCGAACCGGATCGGCGCAAACCGGCCGGCACCGGGGACTTTCCGCCTCCCGACCCAGCGCACCGCCTGCGCGCCACGGTCCAGAGTCTCGACCAGATCGCCGACCGCGATGTCTTCGACGGATCGCTGGCCGCCCGGAACGGTGATCAGGGTTCCGGCCACGAAGCAGGCCGGAACCGGCCAAGTCACTGGGGTGGTGGGGTCGAGAGTAGTGACGGTCAGGCCGGTATTGCCGTTCTGCAGGTTCGGCACGCTGTCGCCATCTGCGTTCAGATCGATCGCGACCGTCTGGAACGTGCCATCGCCGTTGTCGATACGGATGAACGCACCCATTTTCAGCGAATTACCGCGAACCGCGCCGCTGCCGAGGAAATCATAGCTCAGCCAGGTCACACCGCCGTCGAGGGATACGAATTCTTCTGCGATAGGATCGGCGATCTGGTTATCTTTGTCGTGAAATATCAACGTCGTGAAAGAGTTGTTGATGATATTGATGTTCCCGCCGCTCACGAACGGATCACCAAGCACGTCCTGCACGGTCAAAGTGTAATTCGACATTGTTGCCTGCCTCCTGTGTTCGATTTGATCACTCGAGCGGTGATTCGATGCCTCTTTCCGATAATAGTTAATACAAAGTTAAGGTGATATCGTGCCCCAATCCGATAAATCCGGCGGATGTGGGAAATTCGACTCGCCTGAACGCCGCAGGGCCGGACTGACGCCCGGCCCCGTCGCACCTCAGGTTCCTTCCTCGCGGCTGGTCGGCGCCGTTACTCGGCCGGCACCGCCTCGGAATCCGCGCTGAGCGGATGGGCGAGATGGACCAACATTTCTTTCGGGCAGACTTGCAGGAAATTCGCCCGCTCCGCCGCCCAGTGCTGGAGGATACCCTTTGCCTTCAGGCTACCGGTCTCGTCCGCGTGGCGCTGGACCAGCGCTTTCAACTCGGCTTCCCAATGCGGATGGGTGACCGCGCAGGTGACGAGCGTCTCGACGTTCATCAGTTCTTCTGCGGTCCCGTCAGGATCGTAGACATAGGCCATGCCGCCGGTCATGCCGGCGCCAAAATTGGCACCGATCCGGCCGAGGATCACCGCGACGCCGCCGGTCATGTATTCGCAACCGTTCGAACCGCAGCCCTCGATCACCACCTTGGCGCCTGAATTCCTGACCGCGAACCGCTCGCCGGCGCGCCCGGCGGCGAAGAGATACCCGTCGGTCGCACCGTATAGCACTGTGTTGCCGATGATCGTGTTCTCCGAGGCATTCAGCGGCGACACCATCGGCGGGCGGACGACGATCGTTCCACCAGAGAGGCCCTTGCCGACATAATCATTGGCATCCCCCGACACTTCGAGCTTCAGCCCCGGCGCCGCGAAGGCGCCGAGCGACTGGCCGCAGGAACCGGTCAGCTTGACCGTCAGGTGATCGGGTTGCAGCGCATTGCGCATCCCGAAGTTCTTCACGATCAGCGACGAAGCCCGCGTCCCGATGGTCCGGTGGGTGTTCCGCACCGCGTAGGACAGTTGCATCTTCTCGCCGTCCTCGAAGAACCGCGCGCCGTCGCGAATGATCTCCGCATCAAGCGTATCCGGCACCACGTTGCGCGGTTTCGAGCGGTCGTAGACAATCCGGTTCGCGCCATCGACGGTGATCAGGAGCGGATTGAGGTCGAGATCGTCGAGATGCGCCGAACCCCGGCTCACCTGGCTGAGAAGATCGGCGCGGCCGATGATCTCGTCCAGCGAGCGGGCGCCGATCTGGCTCAGGATCTCCCGCACTTCCTGCGCGTAGAAGGTGATCAGGTTGACCACCTTGTCGGCCGAGCCGGTGAACTTCTTGCGAAGCTCCTCGTTCTGCGTGCAGACGCCGACCGGGCAGGTGTTCGATTGGCACTGACGCACCATGATGCAGCCCATGGCGATCAGCGCGGCGGTGCCGATGCCGTATTCCTCGGCCCCCATCATCGCCGCGATGACGATGTCGCGCCCGGTGCGCAGGCCGCCGTCGGTCCTGAGCGTGATCCGGTCGCGGAGCTTGTTCATCGCCAAGACCTGATGCGCCTCGGTCAGGCCCATTTCCCACGGCAGGCCGGCATATTTGATGCTGGTCGCGGGCGACGCCCCGGTGCCGCCGTTGTGGCCGGAAATCAGGATCACGTCGGCCTTGGCCTTCGCAACCCCCGCCGCGATGGTGCCGACACCGGACGACGCCACCAGCTTCACCGTCACCTTGGCGCGCGGGTTGATCTGCTTCAGGTCGTAGATCAGCTGCGCGAGGTCCTCGATACTGTAAATATCGTGGTGCGGCGGCGGGCTGATCAGCGTCACCCCCGGCGTCGAATGCCGTAGCCGTGCGATCAGCTTCGTCACTTTCATGCCGGGAAGCTGGCCGCCCTCGCCGGGCTTGGCGCCCTGCGCGACCTTGATCTCCAGCTCCTCGCAGGCATTGAGGTATTCCGCCGTCACGCCGAAGCGGCCCGACGCGACCTGCTTGATCTTGGCCGACGGGTTGTCGCCGTTCGGTTCGGGAAGGAAATGCGCCGGATCCTCGCCGCCCTCACCTGAATCCGACTTGGCGCCGATCCGGTTCATCGCGATGTTCAGCGTCTTGTGCGCCTCGGGGCTGAGCGCGCCGAGCGACATGCCCGGCGTTACGAAGCGCTTGCGGATCGAGGTGATGCTTTCCACCTCTTCGATCGGCACTGCCTTGCCTAGCGGCTTGATGTCGAGCAGGTCGCGGATATGGATCGGCGGATTCGCCCGCATCGCGGCCGAGTATCGCTTCCAGAGGTCATAGGAGGCACGGTCGCAGGCCGATTGCAGCAGGTGCATCGTCTGCGCTTCCCAGGCGTGTTTTTCGCCCGACCGCCGCGCCTTGTAGAAGCCACCGATCGGCAGCACGTCGGTGCCGCCCTTCCAGCCCTTCGCGTGGATCTCCTCCAGCTTGTGCTGGATGCCCGAAACGCCGATGCCGGAGATGCGCGAATGCATGCCGGGGAAGTATTCCGCGACCATCGCGCGCGACAGCCCTACCGCCTCGAAGTTCAGCCCGCCGCGATAGGAGGAAATCACCGAAATTCCCATCTTCGACATGATCTTCAGCAGACCCGCGTCGATGGCGTCGCGGTAGCGGCGCATCGCATCAATCAGCGTCCCCTCGATCAGCCCGCGACGGATCCGGTCAGCAATGGAGTCCTGCGCGAGATAGGCGTTCACTGTTGTGGCACCACAGCCGATCAGCACCGCGAAATAGTGCGGGTCGATGCATTCGGCGGCGCGGATGTTCAGCGAACAGAAGGTGCGAAGCCCCTTGCGCGTCAGCCAGCTGTGCACCGCCGACGTCGCAAGGATCATCGGCATCGGCGCCTTCGCCGGCCCCTGATGCTGATCGGTCAGGACGATATGTCCGGCGCCGGAGCGCACGGCATCTTCGGCCTCGGCCCGGATCCGCTCCAGCCCCAGCCGCAGCGCCTCGGTTTCGCCGACCGGGAAGGTGCAGTCGATCATCGCGACCGAGCCGTCGAACTGGCGCACCATCTCGTCGAACTCGGCATTGGCGATGAACGGGCTTTCCAGCACCAGGATCTCGGTCTGGGAACTGTTTTCGTCGAGCACGTTCTTGAGATTGCCGAACCGGGTCTTGAGGCTCATCACCCGGCTTTCACGCAGGCTGTCGATGGGCGGGTTGGTGACCTGGCTGAAATTCTGCCGGAAGAAGTGGCTGAGCGGCCGGTACTGCTTCGACAGCACCGCCGCCGGCGTATCGTCGCCCATCGAGGCGATCATCTCCTTGCCATCCTCGGCCATCGGCGCGAGCACCTGCTCCAGTTCCTCCAGCGTATAGCCGGCGGCGATCTGGCGCTTGCGCAACTCCGCACCGTCGAACAGCGCCTGTTCCGGCACGTCGCGCATGATCGCGTTGAGGTCGGTGACCTTGGCCAGCCAGTCGGCATAGGGCTGTGCGCCGGCAAGCCGGTTCTTCATCTCGGCGTCGTGGTAGAGTTTGCCGTCTTTCATATCGACCGCGATCATCTGCCCCGGCCCCAGCGCGCCCTTTTCGCGGACGACCGCTTCGTCGACCGGCACCATCCCGGCCTCCGACCCGGCGATCAGCAGCCCGTCGCCGGTCACGACGTAGCGAAGCGGCCGCAACCCGTTGCGGTCAAGCCCGCCACAGACCCAGCGGCCATCGGTCATGGCGAGCGCCGCCGGCCCGTCCCAGGGCTCCATCACCGCGTTGCAATAGGCATACATGTCCTGCCAGGCCTGCGGCATCTCCACCGCCGACTTTGACCAAGCCTCGGGCACCAGCATCGTCTTGGCCATCGGTGCGGAACGCCCCGCCCGCACCAGCACCTCGAAAACAGCGTCTAACGCCGCCGAATCCGACGATCCCTGCGCCACGATCGGCTTGATGTCGCCCGCCTGTTCGCCGAACGTCGCCGATGCCATGCGGATCTCGTGGCTCTTCATCCAGTTGAGGTTGCCCTTCAGCGTGTTGATCTCGCCGTTGTGGGCAAGGGTGCGGAAGGGTTGCGCCAGCCACCATTGCGGGAAGGTGTTGGTCGAATAGCGCTGGTGATAGATCGCGAAAGCGGATTCGAAGCGCTCGTCCTTAAGGTCGGGGTAGAACTCCGCCACCTGCTCGGCCAGCATCATCCCCTTGTAGATGATCGACCGGCACGAGAGCGTGCAAAGATACATGCCGGCGATCCCGGCCGCCGTCGCCGCCTTCTCGATTCGGCGGCGGATGACGTAAAGCTCGCGCTCGAAGGTTTCCTCGTCTACGCCTTTCGAGTTCTTGATCAGGATCTGTTCGATCTCGGGGCGTGTCGCATTGGCCTTCTCGCCCAGCACTTCCGTATTCACCGGTACGTGGCGCCAGCCGTAGATGTAATAACCGGCGCGCAGAACCTCGGTTTCAACGATGGTCCGACAGGTTTCCTGCGCGCCGAAATCAGTGCGCGGCAGGAAGACCTGACCGACGGCGATCAGCGCCTTCATGTCGGGCTCGTGCCCGGTGCGGCGGATCTGGTCGTAGAAGAAGGGAACCGGGATCTGGACGTGGATACCGGCGCCGTCGCCGGTCTTGCCGTCGGCATCGACAGCCCCCCGGTGCCAGACTGCCTTTAAGGCGTCGATCCCGTGCTCCACGACCTTGCGACTGGCCTTGCCGTTGATCGAGACAACAAGCCCGACGCCACAGGACGCATGCTCGTCCTCGGCACGATAGAGACTGTTTTCCGCCATCCACTGGCGCTTGTCTTCCTCGGCCTGAACCCAGTTCGCGTCGATGTTCGTCATGGCCGTTTTCCTCCGATGTTGAGGGGAAGCTCCGCTTCCGTCATCTGCATGTCGCAATCATAGATCGGCTCGGTCGAGAGGAACCCCTTGTCGCCGGGCTGCGCGACGGCAACGGGCGTGTCGATCACGGTTTCCCGGTCGCCGAAGCCGTTCTCGAATTCCTCGGTATCGGCCCAGAAGACCCGCCAGTCGCGGTGGATGAACTGTTTGCCGACCCGGTGCCAGATCAGGTCACCTTCCGCGCTCCGCGCCGTCAGGTCGAATGTCGTACGCTCCAAAACCACGCCGCCGATCGTCACCTTCTCGCCGGTCAGTTGGTCGTAGCCGGTGTAGTGGCGGACCTCGCCTGTGCTGCTTTCGGTGGTGAAATCGTAATCATCGCGGCCGGTGGTGATCAGCGTGGTGAACGAGGCCGGATCGGCCTCCGACAGGAGCGCGTCCCGTTCGCCGGTTGTAAGGTCGTAGCTTTCCAGCCAGCGCGTCTCGGTGTCGATCCGGCTCAGGTAGAACGGGCCCTCGCCGTCAAGATAGGCTGCCCACTGGTCGCCCGGCGCGTCTTGCTCGCAGCGGTAATGCTGCGAAACCTGGCAATTGCGCATCTGGACGGTCGCGTAGACTTCGCACCCCGCCGGGGCGGCAAACTTGCCGCCGGCTTGGGCTGGTGATGCCAGGAGCGCCGTGGTCGCGAGGCCGAGAAGGTGAAGCTGCGATGTCACGTTCAGACTTCCTTCGTTGTCCGGGTCAGCCCTCCTGACCCTTGTTCCTGTCCGCAGAAGCGTCCGGTTGCTATTCCGCCGCCACCGCCTGCGCCTCGGCCAGGTAGCCAAGCACGCTTTCTGCCGCCTCGCGCCCGTCGCGGATCGCCCAGACGACAAGGCTGGCGCCGCGCACGATGTCGCCCACCGCGAAGACGCCGGGCAGGCTTGTCGCATGGCTTCGGAAATCCGCCTTCACCGTGCCCCAGCGGGTCACTTCAAGTCCGTCGGCGCCCCAGAGTCTCGGCAGATCTTCCGGCTCGAAGCCGAGCGCCTTGATGACAAGGTCGGCCGCTTCGACATAGTCTGCGCCCTCGATGACCTCGGGGCTTTGCCGGCCGGTCGCGTCGGGCGCGCCAAGCCGCATCTGCTGGACCAGCACGCCCTCGACCGCATCACCGGCGGTGAAACCCTTCGGCGCGGTCAGCCAGACGAAATCGACGCCCTCTTCCTCGGCATTCGCGACTTCGCGCTGCGACCCCGGCATGTTGGCCCGGTCGCGGCGGTAGAGGCACTTGACCGACTGCGCGCCCTGACGGATCGCCGTGCGGACGCAGTCCATCGCGGTGTCGCCGCCGCCGATGACGACCACGCGCTTGCCCTCGGCATTCAGTTCCCCGCTGTCGAATTCCGGCACATCGTCGCCGAACGACTTGCGGTTCGAGGCGGTCAGGTAGTCGATGGCGCGGACGATCCCGGTCGCATTGGCGTTCGGCCCACCAAGGTCGCGGCTCTTGTAGACGCCGGTGGCGATGATCACCGCGTCGTGCTTGCCGCGGATCGCATCGAAGGTGATGTCTTCGCCGACATTGCAGTTCATCACGAATTGCACGCCGCCCTGCTCGAGCTGGGCGATGCGCTGCAACACAACGTCCTTTTCCAGCTTGAAGCCGGGGATGCCGTAGGTCATGAGCCCGCCGCCCCGATCGTAACGGTCATAGACCGTGACCTGAAGCCCGGCACGGCGCAGCATGTCCGCCGCCGCCAGCCCGCCGGGGCCGGCACCGATGATGCCGACGCTTTCGGGGCGTTCCTCGACGGGTTTCACCGGCTTGACCCAGCCGTTGTCCCAGGCGGTGTCGGTGATGTATTTCTCGATCGCACCGATTGTGACGGTGCCATGGCCGGCCTGCTCGATCACGCAATTTCCTTCGCAGAGCCGGTCCTGCGGGCAGATGCGGCCACAGATTTCGGGGAAGGTGTTGGTGGCCTGGGCCAGTTCATAGGCTTCCTGCACCCGGCCCTCGGCGGTCATCCTGAGCCAGTCGGGAATGTTGTTGTGCAGGGGGCAATGCGACTGGCAGTAGGGGACGCCACACTGGCTGCACCGGCCGGCCTGCTCGGCGGCCTTGATCTCGGCAAACTCCCGGTAGATCTCGTTGAAATCCTGCGCGCGCACCGTGGCCGCACGTTTCTCCGGCATCTCTTTCGAGACGGTCACGAACTGGAGCATGCGTTGCTGGGCCATCGGCGGTCTTTCCGTCAGAAGATCAGGGTGCGCATTGCTACTCCTGCCTTGGCGGAAATAAAAGTCAGAATTACTTACCTATTTTGATGATTTTTTCCAACTCGCGCCATTATGGAGGCGTTCTTGACTAAATTTAGGTCAGTAGTGAATACCTACTTTTCAATAGCCCGCCGTGAGCGCTGCCAAAACCACCGATCCGACAATGATTCGCCACCAGCCGAACAGCGCGTAACCGTGCTGGCTGACATAGCCCAGCAACCACCGCACGACGAGAATCGCCGCGACGAAGGCCGCCGCAAAGCCGACCGCGATCTCGCCCAGCGCGCTCCAGTCGAGAATGTCGCGGTTCTTGTAGAGGTCGTAGGCAAAGGCCCCCGCCATCGTCGGCATCGAGAGGAAGAACGAAAACTCCGCCGCCGCGCGCTTGTCGGCGCCGAAGGCCAGCGCGCCGACGATGGTCGCGCCCGACCGCGACACACCGGGGATCATCGCAAAGCACTGAATCACGCCGATACCAAAGGCCATTGGCAGTGGAAACCGGTCCGCCGCGTGGTGTCGGGGCGTCAGCGGCAACCGGTCGACGACCAACAAAACGATACCCCCGAGGATCAGCATCGAGGCAATGAGGCGCGGACTTTCGAAGAGCACGTTCTTGATGAAATCGTGCGCCAGAACGCCGACCACTACCGCTGGCAAGAACGCCACCAGCACCGATCCCGCGAACCGCCGCGCCTGCGGATCATTCGGTAGTCCGGCAATGGTTTGCCCGATCTTCGCCGCATAGACTCCGAGGATCGCCAGAACCGCGCCGAGCTGGATCACCACCTCAAATGTCTTGCCAGCACTCTCGAAGCCAAGGAAATGGCCGGCCAGAAGGATATGCCCGGTCGAGGAGACTGGAATGAACTCCGTCGCCCCTTCCAGAAGCCCGAGGATCAGGGCGCTCAGTGTTGTGTCGCTCATGTCGGCGGGCCTTCCGTGGCGAATAGGGGACTGTGCACAGCATTATGTGACCCGCTGCGGCGCGGCAAGGCTGGCTGAATCCTGCCGGTCGGGTCGTGACGGAACAAGGAAAGCGGACCGGGATGTGTATCTAGCCTGCTGCAGCGATCTTCTGCGGCGACACAATTGCGTATGGCGCCGCACGCATCCCGATCCCGTATTCGCTGAGGTCGAGAGTGTGTCCCACCATCTCGGCCAGTTTGTGATTGCTCTCATCAAACCGGCCGCGAAAAGTTCTTTCGACATAGGCAGAGACCGGATGGTAATTGCCATGATCCAGGAGAATGGCGGACGTCGGAGCAGGAAACCGGCTGCACGGTAAAAGCCATTTGGCGTGGTGCCGATGCGGATTGCCGGCGCAGGGGTCAGCACACTTTTCTGAAACTTGTTGATCCGCCGCAAGAGCGGAACGGCATATTCCGGATAGCTGGGCGCATAAGCCGCGCGGTGGGTCGGCAAAACACCGTCGAAACTGCTGTTTCCCGCGAATTCTGCCAACGCCCGCGTGGTACCGTCCATATCGGTCTTCAGGCTCTCCTGAGTGATGACATGGACGTTTGCCGCGCCAAACAGGTCCCGATAAAGGCCGATCAGTCGGTGATATTCAAAATGCTCGGTGCGAAACCCGTGGAACCCGAGTTCCGGGTCGCCGGCGAAGAACAGCTTCGGACTCATCGTACCGCCACGCAGAAGGTACTGCATGTAGACCGAGGTGAGGATGCGGCGTTGCGCCCGGATCGAGACCAGGATCTTCGCGTCCGGCGCGATCGCCTTCAGCCGCCGCGCGTAGTCGCCGCTACCCATGCCGCCAAAGAACGGATGGCCGGACAGAATCTCGGATGAGATTACCGGCACCAAACCATCGGGCAGCGACTCCTTCCCGTTTCGGATCACTGCGCGCACCGCTTCGGGGTCGAAGAGAAGCCCGTGCGGCGCGACGATGTGTTTCTACACTTCCGGATGGCGGCCGATCTGATGATAGCCGATATGCAGCAAAAGCTGCTTCACCATGAAATACCCTTCCCAAAAACATCCGGCGCGACGCCGGTCGTTACCCGAAACACATTGTCCTGCTTGCCGCCGCGGGCGTCAAACGATTCCCTAGAATCGCCTAAGATCGAAACGTTTCCGGTCGAGATGCCGGTTTGGTCTCTTTCCAGGAACGATCAGCTGTGCCGGCGCAGGTTCTTTGCCGAGGCCTTGATCGCCTCATATTGCCCCGAGGGGCGGAACCGCCAGAGATAGTCCGGCAGCACCGCATGCATCGGCGTCGGCGCGATGCCGAGGTCGGCGAACCCCGGCGCGCCGGCACTGACGACATTGTCATGCCGGAGCGACTTCACCTGATCGCCGGTCAGGAGCGCGTTCGTGACCAGCCCGCCGGTCAGCATAGACCCGAAATCGAGCAGCCCGGCCATGATCCGCGCTATCCAGAACGGCATGTTCAGGACCAGCCGGCGGCGGTTGATGACCTTCAGCATCTCGCCCATCAACGCCCGGAACGTCGCCGCGTCGGGTCCGCCAAGCTCATAGGTGCCGGAAGCCTCGCCCAGCACGCCCTTGACCGCCGCCTGCGCCACGTCGTCGACATAGACCGGCTGGAACTTCGTTTCGGCGCCGACGACCGGAAGGATCGGACCCAACCGCGACATTCCGGCGAAGCGGTTGAAGAACCCGTCCTCGGGCCCGAACATCACGGAAGGACGCAGGATCACCGCACCGGGGAAGACCGCTGTCACCGCCGCCTCGCCCTCGGCCTTGGTGCGGGCATAATCACTGTTGCTTGCCGCATCCGCGCCAATGGCCGAGACATGGACCATCCGGGCCACGCCGGTTTCCGCGGCGATGCGGGCGATGCGGCCAGCCCCCTCGGCCTGCACCGCGTCGAAATTGTTGCGGCCGCGCTTGTCGAATGTGCCTACGCAGTTCACCACCACATCCGCTCCCGCCATAGCCGACCTGACCGAGGCGTCGTCGCGGATATTGCAAAGAACCGGCTCGACCTGGCCGACCGTTCCATAGGGCTTGACGAAGAGCGCCTCGTTCGGCCGCCGGACGGCAACCCGGATGCGCCAGCCTTCCTTCGCCATCCGCCGCGCGATGTATCGCCCGAGGAATCCCGATCCGCCGTAGATGGTGACGAGCTTGGACATGGCGGCCTCCGGTCAATCGCTTTCTTGGCCCTGATTAGCGCCCCGAGGCCCGCCGAACAAGGCGCGAATGCGCACGGGGCAGGAATCGCGCGGACCCCGTTGACAGCACCGGGTGCCGGCTATACATCGCCCGTCATGACACCTGCCCAGGTGGCGGAATTGGTAGACGCGCACGGTTCAGGTCCGTGTGCCGCAAGGCGTGGAGGTTCGAGTCCTCTTCTGGGCACCAAACTTTCCGAATAGCCGCTTAACCTCGTCGGGTTGAGCGGCTTTTGTGTTTTCCGGCCAGTACTTTCGCCCCGCCTTCGACGTTCGTTGCCGAGCGAGTCCGCGAGGTCTTCCACATCTGGACACGCCAAAGGCAATTCAAACGCGATTGTCCGCGTGGCGAGCTACTGCGGGTCGGCCTTTTCGGGTGCCCGCCCCGGCCAGAAGCGGATGCCGGGTCTTGCCCTTCCACCACCCAGCGCCGCCACGGTTCCGTCCGCGCGCCAGCAGGCGCCCCCTTCGAGCGTCCCGTCCACCCCGAAGCCGATGGCGTTCATTCCGCCACCCACATGGGGCATCACTCGCACCTGATGACCGCGAGCTTCCAAGGCCCCGGCCATCGGCCCGAACCCTTCCTCGATCTCGACGTCGTGCCCTTCGGTCCAGAGGCGCGGCGCCTCGATGGCCTGTTGCAGGCTCATCCCGTGGTCTATCAGGTTCACGATGGCCTGCATGGCCGAAGGAAAGATGCGCAGTCCCCCCGGCAGGCCGAGCGCCCAGCGAACCCGCCCGTCGTGCAGCACCATCATCGGCGCCATTGAGGTCGGCACCCGTTTCCCCGGCGCGACCGACAATGCCCGGCCCGGATGTGGATCGAAGTTCATCATGTAGTTGTTGGGGATGATTCCGGTCCCCGGCACCGCGAAACGTGCACCGAAGATGCCGTTGATCGTATGGGTCGCGGCCACCACGTTGCCGGCGGCATCGGCAACGGTGACATGCGTGGTATCCGCGCTTTCGTAGCCGGAAGCGACCGGATCGCCGCCGCCCGTGCCGCGCAGGCGGGATTGCGATTGCGCGGCATAGCCCTTGGAAATGAGCCGTTCGACCGGCACGTCGATGAAATCCGGGTCCCCCGACGCGGCGCGCCTGTCCTCGAACGCCACCCGGATGACTTCGGCCAGAAGGTGCAGTCCCGCCGCGGTGCCAAAGCCCATCGCCGCCACGTCGTGGGGTTCGAGCAGGTTCAGCATCTGCGCGATGTGAACCCCGGAGGAGGCCGGCGGCGGCGGCCCGACAACCTCCCAGCCACGGTAAGTGCCCCGGATCACCTCACGCTCGCGCGGGGTGTAGCTCCGCAGGTCCTCCAGCGTCAGCCAGCCGGCATCGGCGCGGCCGGTGGCGATGCGTTCGGCCAGCGCCGCACCCAGAGCACCACCGTGCAGCGCCGCCGCCCCCTCGGTGGCGATCAACTTCAGACTTTCGGCAAAGTCGCCCTGCACCAGCCGGTCGCCCGCCTTGAGCGGCGCGCCCCCCGGCATCAGCAGCGCCGCGATGACCGGGTCGAGCGAAAGGTCCGGCGCGGATTCCGCAATCGCCCCTTCAAGGTAGGGCGTCACCGCGAACCCGCGCGACGCAAGGCGGATCGCCGGGTCGATCACGTCTGAATACGGCAACGCCCCGAACTGCGCCTGCATCTCGCACCAGGCGGCAAGGTTGCCCGGCGTGGCCACCGCCGACGGCCCCAGCGCGGAGCGGCGATCTTTCGTTTCCATGTGGTTGGGCGGCTCGTCCGAGACCGGTTCGTAGATGTCGGGCGCCGTCGACGCCGGTGCCGAGGCGAGGCCGTCGAACACCCGGTGCGACCCGTCGGCAAGACGCAGATGCGCCAGCCCGCCACCGGCGATGCCGATCATCATCGGCTCGACCACACAGAGGGCAAGCAGCGCACCCACGGCCGCATCGACGGCATTTCCTCCGCCCGCAAGAATCTCGTACCCTGCCGCGGAGCCGAGCGGGTGGTTTGTGACGACCATGCCGCCCTTGCCGGTGGCCGGGTGCTTTTCGCAGGTGAAGGGAAGGTCGGTCATACGGATACGGTCCTGATTCAGCATCGCGGCCCGCGCAGGCTGCCGGATTTCCGGGCGCAGAGCCAAATAAGAAAATTTGTCCGGCTCAAAAAACTTTTGAATTGGACGACACGCGCCCCGGGGGTGTCCCATCCCTTCGACGCGTCATCACGCCGACGACCGAAAAGAGCACGCCCACGCCGCCATGACGAACGCCCCGTGCCTCCTGCCCCAGCGAACCCGGTCATCCGGGCAGCGACGCCATAAGGCGGGGCATCAGCTTGAGGTGGCGGTCCAGCACCTCGAGCGCGTGACTTTCGTCATGCGTCTCCAGCGCGGCGATCAGGGCGCGATGCTCATGTTCGATCACGTCATTGCGGCCGACGCCCCGCTGCAGCGACAACATCGCGACGCGGGTCAAATTCGCCTGAAGCCCGTCGAAGACCTGCAACAACACGGTATTGCCCGATCCCGCCACCAGTGCGCGATGGAACAGGCGGTTGATTTCGACATGTCCCAGCAGATCCCCTGCCGGGGTCGCCTCGTGCGCGTCGCAGAGGGCGGCCATTTCCGCCGGCACCGGTCGCCTGCCCCGGCAGATCGCACGGACGGCGTGGCTTTCGACCAGGTCGCGCACCTCGTAGAGGTCGCGCAGTTCGGCGGCGGACAGCGGTTTGACCATCGCCCCCCGGCGCGGGTGCAGATCGAGATAGCCCTCGGCCGCCAGCCGGTTCAGCGCCTCGCGGACCGGCGTGCGCGACACGCCCGTTGCCTCGCAGGCCACCGATTCCTCGATGAAGGCGCCGGGACGGAAATCGCCGCTCAGGATACGGCCACGGATACCGTCATAGGCACGTTCCCGCGCCGACAGAACCTTGCCCACCGTCGCACCGGTGCCAGTGCCGGTCGGCGCACCGTGCACCTGCCTGTTCATTCGACGACTCCCCGTGTTGCCGCGCACAATACATGCCGCGGTACAAATGCACACTGGACATGCAACGCGACTCATCATTGTATACATGACGTACACGCGACAAGGACACCAGCAGAATGATGGACGGTACGCGCGGACCTGAACCCAGAAGCACTTGGCGCGTTGGCGTGGATTCGGGCGGGACATTCACCGATGTCTGCATGTTCGATGAGGCGACCGGCCGGATCGCGGTCTGGAAAGTATCCTCCACCCCGGACGACCCATCGCGCGGCATCGCTCAGGGCGTTGGCGAAGGCATGACCGAATGCACGGGCAGTCCCGACGACCCGGCCGCCGCCATCGCATATCTTGGCCACGGCACCACGGTCGCGACCAACGCGCTGATCACCCATCGCGGCGCGCGGGTGGGGCTGCTGACCACCGGCGGGTTTCGCGACCTCCTGGAGATCGGTCGGCAGAAGCGCCCCGATCTCTATGACCTTTTCGCCGAAAAGCCCCGCACGCTGGTCCCGCGCGAATTGCGCATCGAACTGCCTGAGCGCGTCCTGCACACCGGCGAGATCGAGACCCCGCTGGATGAAGAGGCGGTGCGCGTTGCGGCCCGCGCGCTGAAGGATGCCGGCGTCGAGGCGGTTGCCATCTGCTTTCTCTATGCCTTCGTGAACCCGACGCACGAAAAGGCCGCCAAGCGCATCGTCGTAGAAGAGATGCCCGGCGTCTTCCTCTGTGCCAGCCACGAGATCGCGCCGGAGTTCCGCGAGTTCGAGCGTCTTTCGACCGCCACGGTCAACGCTTACCTCGGCCCGATCATGCACCGTTACATCTCGCGCCTGACCCCGCGCCTGGCCGACCTCGGGCTGCCGGTCGCCCCGCACCTGACCCAGTCAAACGGCGGCGTGGTGCGATTCGAGGTAGCGGCGGAAACGCCGGTGCGGGCGGTGCTGTCCGGCCCCTCCACCGGCGTCGTTGCCGCGCAGGCTATCGGCGCGCGCGCTGGTTTCGGCGACCTCATTACATTCGATATGGGCGGCACCTCGTCCGACGTGGCGCTTATGGCGAACGGGCAGACCACCCAGACCAATGAAAGCGTCGTGCACGGCTATCCGATCAAGGCGCCGATGCTCGACATCCACACGGTCGGCGCCGGCGGTGGCTCCATCGCGCGGATTGACACGGGCGGGCTTCTGAAGGTCGGCCCGGAAAGCGCCGGCGCCGATCCCGGCCCAGTCTGCTATGGCCGCGGCGCCGCGGAACCCACCGTCACGGACGCCAACATCGTGCTGCAGGTTCTCAACCCCACGCATCTTCTGGACGGACGGATGGAGGTGCACCGCGACCTCGCCCTCGACGCGATCGGCAAGATGGCAGACAGCCTTGGCATGAGCGTCATGGACGTGGCCCAGGGCATCATCTCGGTCGTCACCGCCAACATGGCCAAGGCGATCCGTGTGATCTCGGTCCAGCGCGGCCACGATCCGCGCGGCTACGCGCTGATGGCGTTTGGCGGGGCGGGTCCGCTGCACGCGGTGCGGCTGGCGCAGGAACTTGGGATGTCCACCGTCGTCATCCCGCGCAACCCCGGCATCCTTTGCGCGATGGGATTGCTGCTGACCGATCTCAGGGCGGATTTCTCCACCACTAGGCTGGTTCCGCTGGAGACTGGCAATCTCGACACGATCGCCGCGACCATTGCCCGCGTCCAGGCCGAGGCGTCGGACTGGTTCGACAACGAAGAGATCGACGAACCCCGTCGCCAGAGCACCGCCCGCGTCGACATGCGCTACGAAGGGCAGAATTACGAGCTGTCCATCCCGGTTCCCGAAGAGCCTGTGACGGACGCCACGCTCGGCGCGCTGCGGCAGGGCTTCACCGAGGCGCACACCCGCATGTACGGCTTCGCGGTGCCTGACGAGCGCATCCTGTGCGTCACCTTCCGCGCCGAGGCCACCGGCCTAGTCCGCAAGGCCGAACTGCCGGAACGCCCGCTGGGCGGACCGGACGCCACGGGCGCGATCACCGGCGCACGGGAAGTCTGGTATCCCGAAACCGGCGGCTTCACCGAAACCACGCTTTATGCCCGCGACCTGCTGGCCCCCGGCATGACATTCGCCGGCCCCGCCATCGTCGAGCAGATGGACACCACCACGCTGATCCCGCCGGGCGTAACCGCGCGCGTCGACGTGCTGGACAACCTGATCCTGGAGCTTCGCGCATGACAAGCCAGCCCCTGTCCCTCACGCTTGACCCGATCACCGTCGAGGTCATCGGCGCCGCCCTCTCCTCCATCGTCGAAGAGACCGGCGAGGCGCTGGTTCGCGCCTCCTACTCCACCAACATCAAGGAACGGCGTGACTGTTCAACCGCGCTGTTCGACCGCGCCGGGCGGACGCTTTGCCAAGCCGAGCACATCCCCGTGCACCTCGGCAGCTTCCTCGATTTCATCCCGATGCTCCTGAAGGACCACGACCCGGCCGGACTGCGCCCGGGCGACGTCTTCGTCGGCAACGATGCCTATCGTGGCGGCGGCACCCACTTGCCCGACATCGTGCTGGCTGAACCGATCTTCGTCGATGGCGCTCTCGCGGCCTGGACGGTGAACCTTGCGCATCACGCGGACTTCGTGGACCGCGCCCATGCCCATATTTATCAGGAAGGGCTGCGCATCCCGCCGATCCGGCTCTACCGGGCGGGTGAACTGCAAAAGGACGTGCAAGAACTGATCCTGCTCAATTGCCAGGTTCCGCGCGAACGGTTGTCGGACCTGCGCGCCCAGATGGCGGCGAACCGTGTCGGCGTCCAGCGGTTTCAGGAACTTTGCGCGCGTCACGGCGTGGAGACGGTGCTCGCCTCGGGCGAAGCGCTTCTCGATTATGCAGAACGCAAGATGCGCGCCGGCATCGCGGCTCTGCCCGACGGAAGCTGGCGGTTTGAGGACGATTTCGACAGTCTCGACTTCGACGAGCCCATCCCGCTGGCCGCCACCGTCACCGTCGCCGGCGACGAAATCACGCTGGACTTCGAGGCACCGCCACAGATCCGGGCGGGGATCAACATGACCCGAACCGCCCTTCTGGCAACGGTCTATTACATCGTGAAATCGGTGGTCGATCCCACCGTTCTGCCCAACGCCGGCCTTGCCAGGCCCATCACCGTGCGGGCACCCGATGGCTCGATCCTGAACTGCAAGCACCCCGCGGCGGTCAACGGCCGCGTCCAGACCTGTCAGCGTGTCGCCGACCTGATACTCGGCGCGCTGGCAAAGGCGGCACCCGAACGGGTCTCGGCCTGCACCAACTCGACCTGCACCGTGGCGCTCTTCTCGGGCAACCGTGAAAGCGGCCCGGATAAAGGCACCTACTGGGTCTATCTGGAGACCATCGGTGGTGGTGGCGGCGCGCGGCCCCATGCCGACGGTCTCGACGGGATCCATGTCCATGCCACCAATACGTCGAACCTGCCGGTCGAGGCCCTCGAAGTGGAATACCCGCTGATCCTCGAACGCTACGAGCTGATCGATGGGTCCGCCGGAACGGGAAGATACCGCGGCGGAATGGGCCTGCGCCGGGTCTATCGTGCGACCGAGGAATGCATGGTCAGCGTCGACATTTCGCGCATCCAGTCGCGCTCCTGGGGTCTTCAGGGCGGTGGCCCCGGCGGCCATGGCGGCTATGTGCTCAGCCCCGGCGCAAGACCGTTCGAACGCGGCGTCGGTGTTCTTCGGGCCGGCGAGTGGCTTGAAGTCCTGACTCCGGGCGGCGGCGGCTACGGCCGGCCCGGGGAAGCCAACGATTCGACCGACAGGCGGCCCATCGCGGCAGAATGACCGGAACCCTATTCCAGAAGGGCCAGCAAGAGCCCGCCTCAACCGACAAGGAGACAAGACCCATGACCACGCGACTGAACCGGCGCGGCTTTCTCGCCACCACCAGCGTCGCTGCAACCAGCCTCGCCTTCCTCGGCCCCAAGGGCCTGCGCGCGCAAGAGGGCGGCGTACTGCGCTTCGCGCTTTCGACCTATCCGCCCAGCTTCGACGCATGGGCTTCGTCCGGAACTGCAGCGGGAACCATCAAGCTGATGATGCACCGTGGCCTTGTCGGCTACGGCCCCGACGGCCTCATGCGTGGCGAACTGGCGGAAAGCTGGGAAGTGGCTGAAGACGGCACATGGACCTTCAAGCTGCGCGACGCGACCTGGCACGACGGATCGCCTGTCACTGCCGAAGACATCGCCTGGAACGTGACCGAGGCGCAAAAACCCGACTCGGCGGCCTATCTTCAGGGGCAGCTCGCCTCTATCACCAGCATCGAAACGCCGGACGCCAAAACCGTGATCATGAAGACGACCGAGCCGCAGGCCACCCTGCCCGGCTGGTTCGCCCACTACAACATGCCGATGATCAAGAAGGGCGAGCCGCGCGACACGATGATCGGTTCCGGCCCTTTCAAGATGGAAAAAAACGACCGGGGCGTGTCGCTGACACTGACCGCCTATGATGGCTACTACAAGGAAGGCTTGCCAAAGCTCGCGCGGGTCGAGGCCATCGTCTACGCCGACGAAAACCTGCGCGTGGCCGCGCTGGAAGCCGGCGATGTGGATCTCATCGAATACGTGCCCTGGCAGGCGATGAGCCAGATCGAAGGCAACGGCGAACTCAAGCTCGACACGGTCGACGGACCCTTCATGTACCTGACATTCAACGGATCGAAGCCGCCCTTCGACAATCCGCTGGTGCGCCGCGCCGTCGCCCACGCGATCAAGCGCGAAGACATCGTCGCGGCGGCCTTCTATGATCGCGGCGGCGCACTGGAACATCTCCCGATCGCCGAGAAGTCCGAGTTCTTCAATCCCGAATACGCCAACGGCTGGAACTACGACCCCGACAAGGCCAAGGCGCTCCTGGCCGAGGCGGGCTATCCCGATGGGTTCGACTGCACCATGCTGTCGACCGCACAATACGGGATGCACCAGTCCACCGCCGAGGTCTGCCAGGCCTATCTGTCGATGATCGGCATTAACGTGACGCTGGACCTGCCCGAATGGTCGACCCGCGTGAAGAAGGGCAACGAGGGCCAGTACGACCTGGCCATCATGGGTACAACGGCTGCCAACAACGACCCCGACGGCCTGTCCAACCAGGTAGACGGCTCGCTGCCCAACAGCTTCGTGCGCAGCTTCCAGCTTCCGACGCCCGAGATCACGGACCTCTTTGCGAAAGGGCGCGCGATCTTCGACACCGAGGAGCGCAAGGCGATCTACAAGGAGCTTGAGAGGGTCGCGATCGAGACCGCGCCCATGGTCGGCCTCGCCTGGCGCAGCCAGGGCTATGCGATGAAGGCGGGCGTCGAAGGCTTCACCAACATGCCCGGTCAACTGACCTTCTATTCCGGCATCACGCTGGAAGATACGATGCTCGGCTGAGCGCCTGATGCTGAGATACATTGCCCTGCGCAGTTTCGTGGCCCTGTTCCTCGTCTGGGTCGTGGTCACGATCGTGTTCCTGCTTCTGCACCTTATCCCCGGCGATCCGGCGGAACTGCTGCTGAGCCAGGGATCGATCGCCGCCGACCCGCAAGCGGTGGCGGCGCTGCGCGAGAAGATGGGGCTCAACGATCCGCTCTGGCAGCAGTATCTCAGCCATATGGCCGGCGTTCTTTCCGGCGATCTCGGCGCGTCGTTCCGTGACGGCGCGCCGGTTATCGACCAGATCGCCCTGCGCCTGCCCCGCACGTTCGAAGTCATCATCGGCGCGGCGCTGATCGCCACGGGGCTGGGCGTGCCGCTCGGCACATGGGCGGCGATCCGGGCCGACGGCAAGGCGGATGCCGTGATATCGTTTTTCGCCTCCGCCGCGCTCTCCACTCCGGTTTTCGTTGTGGGCTCCGTGGTCATCCTCATCTTCGCGCAAGAACTCCGCTGGCTTCCCGCCGGGGGCTTCGTGGCCTTCTCGGAAGACCCGGTCGAACATCTCAAGCTCCTGCTCCTGCCCGCCGGGACCGTCGGCCTCAACCTTCTGGCCGTCATCACCCGGATGTCGCGCGCCTCAGTGCTGGAGGTGCTGCAGCGGGACTACGTGCGGACCGCGCGCGCCAAGGGGCTGCCCCGGGGCGAAATCCTGCGCCGCCACGTCGTGCGCAACGCGCTGATCCCGGTGGTGACGGTGCTGGGGCTGGAAATGGGCACATTGATCGGTGGCACGGTGCTGGTGGAGTTCGTCTTCAACTGGCCGGGCCTTTCGGGCTACCTGGTCTCGGCCGTCGATGCGCGCGACTATCCCGAGGTCGTGGGCATCGTCATGACGATCTCGATCCTCTTCGTCTTCCTGAACCTCGTCGTGGACGTGGTGAACGCGCTGCTCGATCCCCGCATCTCGCTGGTGACGACATGAACGCGGCGGCGCGGAAGCTGATCCTTCCCGGCACCATCGCCACTTTGATTGTCGTGATCGTGCTGGCCGCACCGATCCTGCCGCTGGCCGACGTTCGCGAAATGGACATCCCCAACCGCTTTGCCGGTCCCAGTGCCGCCCATTGGCTCGGGCAGGACGAATTCGGCCGCGACGTTCTTGCACGGCTGATCTGGGGCGGGCAGGCCTCGCTTTTCATCGCCGTCGGATCGGCACTGGCTGCCGCCACCATCGGCACCACGCTCGGGCTTCTCGGCGGCTACTTCCGGGGCGCGGTCGAGCTTCTTACGGTGCGCGCGGCCGAGATCATCCTCTGCCTGCCGCCGCTGTTGCTGGCGCTGCTGGTGGTAACCATCCTTGGCGCCGGCACCTGGCCGCTGATCCTGGCGCTCACCATCCTCTACACGCCCAACTATGCCCGCGTCGTATACGCCGCCACGCAGCAGGTGCGCGGGCTCGATTTCGTGACCGCGCAACGGGCAATGGGGACCCATCCGCTGACCATTCTCATGCGCACCATCCTGCCGAATGTCATGCCGCCCCTTTTGGTCCAGATGTCGCTGATCGTCGCCTCGGCCATGGTGATCGAAAGCGGGTTGTCGTTTCTCGGCCTCGGCGTGGTGCCGCCCACGCCGTCCTGGGGTCTGATGATCCGTGCCGCCCGCAGCGCGATGGAGGTTTCGCCTTTGCTGCTGGTCTGGCCCTCACTGGCCCTTGCCGGGACGATCCTGACCTTCAACCTCCTGTGCGACCGGCTGCAATCGGCTCTGGACCCGCGCAGCATCACCGCTGGCGGTGCCCTTTGGCTGCGCCGCCGCACGCGTCGGGCTGCCCCGGCGCCCGTGCCGGCCACCGACCAGCCCCCCCTTCTCGAGATCAAGGAACTTTCGGTTGCCGCCCAGGATCTGGAGCTTGTGCGCCGCGTTTCTCTGACGGTGCGGCCGGGCGAGACATTGGCACTAGTGGGCGAAAGCGGATCCGGCAAGACGCTGACCGGTCTTGCGATGACCGGTCTGCTGCCTGACACCCTGCATGTGACCGGCGGCAGCGCGCTCTACACCGGGCGCGGTGGCGACCGGATCGACCTTGCCGCGCTGGACGAAGACGCTATCCGGCGCCTGCGCGGCAACGAGATTTCCATGGTGTTCCAAGATGCCGCCGCCGCGCTGAACCCGGTGCTGCGCATTGGCGATCAGGTCGCCGAGGCGATCAGTGCTCATCAAACGCTGGACGGTGCCGCGCTTCAGAATCGGGTGCTGGAGTTGCTCCGCCACGTCGGCATTCCCGACCCCGAGCGGCGCGCCCGCGCCAATCCACACGAGTTGTCGGGCGGTCAGAGGCAACGCGCGATGATCGCTGTGGCGATTGCCAACAATCCGCGCCTCTTGATCGCCGACGAACCGACCACCGCGCTCGACCCCACGATCCAGGCGCAGATCCTCCAGCTCTTTGCGCAGCTCAAGCGCGACACGCCCGAGATGGGGATGATCTTTGTCACCCATGACCTTGCCGTGGTCGCAGAAATTGCCGACCGCGTGACCGTCATGTACGCAGGCGAGGTGATCGAGGAAGGCCCTGTGGCCGAGGTCTTTTCTTGCCCGCGCCACCCCTACACTGCCGCCCTCATCGCCTCGGTGCCGGAAGGCGGGGCGGAACGCCTCGTCGCCATTCCCGGCACCGTCCCCTCGCCGCGCAACATGCCGGAAGGTTGCCGTTTCGCCCCGCGTTGCGCCTTCGTGCAGGCGACGTGCCGCGAAAATGTGCCGCCGGCGACGCGGCCCTCCATCGACAGGATCACCCGCTGCTTTCGCTGGGAAGAAGTCACATGAAACACGACATTCCCACCCGGCCGCTCGTCATTGCCGCCGGCCTCGGGCGCAACTTCCCCGCGCGTCACGGCCTCATTGGACGCACCCAGGATGTCTGGGCGGTCCGTGACGTTGATCTTGCCGTCGCCCGTGGCGAAACGGTGGGGATCGTCGGAGAGTCCGGCTGCGGAAAATCGACACTCGGGCGCATGATGCTGGGGTTGGAAAAGCCCACGACCGGCACCGTCACATTCGACGACCGCGATCTGTCGGCGCTCGGAAGTGCCGAGCGGCGCGGGCTGTCGCGGCGGATGCAGATGGTCTTTCAGGATCCCTTCGGCTCTCTCGACCCGCGCCGTTCCGTCGGGGCGCAGGTCGCGGACGGGCTGAAAACCCATGCCATCGTGCCGGCCGCCGAGGTCCGCGCCGAGGTCGCGCGCCTTCTCGAACAGGTCGGCCTGCCGGCTTCGGCCGCCACCCGCCGGCCACACGAATTCTCGGGCGGTCAGCGCCAGCGCATCGCCGTGGCGCGCGCGCTCTCGACGCGGCCCGACTTCATCGTGGCGGACGAACCGGTCAGTGCTCTGGACGTGTCGATCCAGGCCCAGGTGGTGAACCTGCTGATGGACCTGCGCCGCGATCTCGACCTTGCCATGCTGTTCATCAGCCACGACCTGCATGTGGTTCGCCATCTCTGCACGCGCATCGTGGTCATGTATCTCGGCCGCATCGTCGAGGAGGGGCCGGCGACGCAGGTCTTCGGCTCTCCGGCCCATCCCTACACGCGCGCCCTCCTCGCCGCGACGCCCTCGCTACATCCGAGGCGGGCAGACGATGCCGGTCGCGTACTGCCGGGCGAGTTGCCGAGCCCCGCCAATCCGCCTTCGGGTTGCGCCTTCCGCACCCGCTGTCCGATCGCGTCGGAGGCCTGCGCCGCAACGATTCCGCCATTGAACCCGGCCGGCGCGGGCTGGCGCGCGGCATGCATCAAGTCCCGGCCCGGAGCGGAGGCGACGCCATGACCGAAGCCCTCGCTCCCCAGATGGCTGCCTCTTGGCGGTTGTCGACTGGCACTGCCGGTCCATCCCTGCCCGCGCCGACAAATTTCCTTGATGGGCAGCAAAGCCCTTTCGATTGGACGCTAGAACCCGCGCCCGGTTCACTGGCCGGGACATTGAAGCGAGATACGAAGGACAGACCCCGATGATCGACAAGATCCGCATGGCCGAGCTTACCTCCGAGGAGGCGCGCGAGAACCTCACCGCCGACGCCGTGGTGCTGCTGCCGATGGGGTCGCTGGAGGATCAGGGCATTCATGCGCCGATGGGCGACTACCTCGCGGCCGACCTGATGGCGATGGAGATCGCCAAGGCCGCCCGCGCCGACGGTGTGGCCACCTTCGTGGCCCCGGTCGTCCCGTTCGGCGGCAAGGATTACTTCGAATCGAGCCACGGCGGCATCTCGGTCAGCCACGCCACCCTCTGCGGCATCCTCGACGACATGTTCGGCTGCCTCAACCGGCATGGCATCCGCAAGCTGATGATCGTCAACGGCCACGGCGGCAACGTCCCGGCGATCACCGAGGTTGCCCTTCGCTGGCGCCAGAAGGCGGGGCTTTTCGTGCCGTCCATGTATCTCTGGCAGGTCGCCTACGGCGAGCTTCCCGACCTGATCGGCGCTGAAAAGGCCAAGGCGACGTCCGGCCACGGCGGCGATCCCCTGACCTCGGTCGGCCTGCATTTCTACCCCGACCTGATCCGCGCCGACCTGATCCGGCCAGCGCCGACCGGCGCCAAGGTCAAGGGCATGGAGGTCGCCGGCTTTTCCTCGATCATCTACGACGGCGCGAAGATCCAGGTGCCGATCGAGGCGCTTGAGGCGACCGAGACCGGCGCCTACGGCTGCGACCCCGCGCTCTGTTCTGCCGAAACAGGCGAGGCGCTCGTCAGGCGCCTTGCCGCCATCGGTGCCGGCCTTGTCCGCGACCATGTCGCGCGGGGCCTGCACGATTGAAACTGTCACGACCACAACCGGAGAGACCCGGCCTCAACCAAATCGCACCACGGAGGACCAACCCATGAAGACGAAGACACTTCTCAGCCTCGCAACCGGCATCGCGCTTGTTCTTGGCTCGGCAGCCAGCGCAGAAACCGTCTGGAAGATGGCCACCAAGATGCCTGTGGACAGCCCCGAAGGGCAGGTGTTCCAGAAATTCGCCGACCTGACCGATCAATACACGAACGGCGAGCTGAAGATCACCGTCTACCCGAACGAACAGCTGGGCAAGGAAGATGCGGTGCTGGAGCAGCTTCAGGCCAATATCATCCAGATCTACGCCGAAGGCTTCGGCTACATGAAGAAATGGGAACCCGCGCTCGGCTGGCTGTCCGGCCCCTTCGCGTTCGACGACTACGACCACTGGCAGCGGTTCATGAACTCGGACACCGTAAAGGGCTGGTTCGACAAGGCCGCCGCCGAGTCAGGCGTGCGCCCGCTGGGCGATCCGACCCGAATCCTGCGGGGGCCGTTCCGCGTGACGGTGTCGAACGTTCCGGTCAAGACCGCCGACGACTACGTGGGCCTGAAGCTGAGAATGCACGAGAACAAGGTCGCCATCGAGACCTGGGACACGCTCGGCGCCGAAGTGATCACCATGCCCTGGACCGAGGTCTATCAGGGCATCTCCAAAGGCATCGTGCAGGCCGTGAACTCCCCCATCGCGCTGGTCGAATCCATGCGCTTCACCGAGGTGGCGCCCTATGTCGCGCGGATGGACGAATACTGGCAGTCCGTCGGCTTCATGGTGAACGAGAGCGCGCTGAACGCGCTTGACGAGGAAACCCGCGCGGGGCTCCTCAAGGCCTATGACGAGGCGGGCGACATGTCGCAGACGCTGATGTTCGACGTGGCGGACAAGACCATCGAGGACATGGAGGGCAACGGCGTCACCTATACCGTTCTCGATACCGCGCCACTGGTGGCGAAGATGAAGGCTTACTACGCGGACATGGACGCAAAGGGCGAATTGCCCGACGGCTTCATGGAGGCGATCGAGGCTTCCCGGACCGCGTCGCAATGACGCCCTATGACTATGCACCCGAGGGTCCGCTGCAGCGGGCCCTCAACCGGTTTGACAGGCTCGGCTGGACGCTGGGCGGGATCTTCCTCTGGCTTTCCAACTTCTGCCTGCTCGTGATGCTGGCGCTGACCACGGCCACGATCATCCTGCGACCGATGAGCCTTGCGCCCTACTGGATGTGGCCCTGGACCATGGTGTTCTTCATCTGGCTTTCGTTCTTCGGCTTCTTCGCCCTTTACGCGCGGCTCAAGGATGTGCGCGTCGATTTTCTCGCCATCCGACTCGGCCCCTGGGGCATGACGGCAACTCGGCTTCTATCCGACGCCGCGACGCTGGTGGTCACCGGGGTGCTGCTGTCACAACTTCCCAAGGTGATCGCCACCTCTCGCGGCGTCTATGACGGCGCCATCCTGCCCCTCGGGATCGAGCTGCCGCGGCTGACGCTGTCAGTCCCGCTCTTCGTGTCGACCGTGCTCATAACGCTTTTCGCCGTGCTCGACCTCGCCAAGCTGGCGGCGGGGATGCCCGAGAATGTCACCGATCATCATCCGGAGATCTGAGCGATGGCATGGATCCTTTTCGGCACCTTCATCGCGTTGATCCTGCTGCGCGTGCCCATCTCGATCGCAATCGGCACGGCCACCGTGCTGACCTTCCTGACCTCGGATTTTTCGTCGGCGTTGCAGATCATCCCGCAGCAGATGCTGGAAGGTGTGAACAATGCCTCTCTCACCGCCGTGCCGTTCTTCATCATGGCCGGAAACCTAATGAACGCGACCGGCGTGACCCAGCGCATCTTCGCTTTCGCCAATGCGCTTGTCGGTCATCTGAAAGCCGGGTTGGCGCAAGTAAACGTGCTGTCCTCGATGATCTTCGCCGGCATTTCGGGCGCCGCCGTAGCCGATTGCGCCGGCCTCGGCGCCATCGAGATCAAGGCGATGCGGGAAAGCGGCTACAAGCCCGATTTCGCCGCCGCCATCACCGTCGCGTCATCGGTGATCGGCCCGCTCATCCCGCCCTCCATCGGATTGGTGGTCTATGCGTTCCTCGCGCAACAGTCGATCGAACGGATGTTCCTCGCCGGCCTCATCCCCGGCATCCTAGTCGGCCTCGCGCTGATGATCTACATCCGCATCCGCGCGCAGTTCGAGGATTTCCCGACCCAGCGCCGCGCCACCCCGCGCGAGGTGGTCGCCACCGCGCGCCACGGGTTCCTGGCGCTTGTGGCACCGGCGATCATCCTCGGCTCGATCCTCTTCGGCTTCGTCACCGCGACCGAGGCGGGGGTCCTCGCCTGCCTCTACTGCATCGGCATCGGCATATGGTACCGCGAGTTGACACTGCGGGGCTTTTATCAGGCGCTTTCGGACACGGCGATGATGACGGCGGTCATAATGATCATCATCTCTTTCTCCATCGCCATGGGCTGGCTTCTGGCCATTGACCAGACGCCGCAAAAGCTCGCCGCGTGGACCTTCTCGCTGACCGAGGACAAGCACGTGTTCCTCGCGCTCCTGCTGGTCTTCATCCTGCTTGTCGGCTGCGTGGTCGAGGGCGTTCCCGCCAAGCTGATCCTCGTGCCGACATTGCTGCCGCTCATCGACGCTTACGGCATCGACCGGGTTCACTTCGGCATCATCATCCAGCTTGGCCTCTTGATCGGCATCGCCACGCCACCGATGGGCATCGGCCTTTACATCGTCGCCGAGGTCGGCCGCGTCCGGTTCGAAAAGGTGACGATAGCAGTGCTGCCGATGCTCATTCCGCTTTTCGTCGTGCTGGTGCTGCTCACCTATGTGCCGCAGGTCGTCACCTTCCTTCCAGATCTCATTCTCGGACCAACGAAATAAGAGGGGCCCATGTCCAATCTCGTCTACAAACTCAATCCCATGCCGCCCGCGATCCCGCAGGACAAGCTCGATCGCCTCACGAAACTGGAAACCGCCACCATCGGCCATTTCTATCACTTCGGATTCGCAACCCCCGCGATCCAGCCCGTGCTGCGCGGAAAGGTGGTTGCGGCGACGGTGGCGACGCTGGCAATTCCCGGCCTAGATTCCACCCTTCTGCACCATTGCCTCAGCCAGTGCGGCCCCGGTTACTTCCTTGCCGTCGACCGACTTGGCGACACGAAATATGCCTGCTGGGGCGGCGGCGTGACCCGCATGGCCGCGATGATCGGCCTTGCGGGCGGCTGCGTCGACGGGCCCCACACCGACACGCTGGAGATCGAGGAACAGGACTTTCCGATGTGGTCGCGCGGCCCCTCGCCGGTGACCACGCGGCTTTACAACACGGGCGGCGGGTTCAACGTGCCGGTCAGCATCGGCGGCGCGGCGGTGCTGCCGGGCTACGCGGTGCTGGCGGACGACTGCGGCGTGCTCTTCATCGCGCCCGAGGATCTGGATGCCGTCATCGCCGAGGGTGAATTGAAGACCGAGCGCGGCCGCGTCAACGAGGCAAAGATCACGGCGGGCACTCACTTGGGCGAGATGTCGGGCGCCAGCAAAATGGTACAAGCCAAGCTGGACGGCTGACCGTCAGGGCGATTCACTGAACGAGGTAAAGGTCGGATGTTCGGCACACCATGCCTGTGCAGCCTCCCGCGCAACGGCGAGCAGGTCGCCCACCTGGCGGCGGCGAGCCCGGTTGGCATGGGTGCAGGCCACCCTCAGCGGCGCGATGCCCTCCGTCACCGGAATGCGCACCAGCCGCCCCGAGGCGATGTCACGCTCCAGCACCGTCAGCGCAAGCGCCGAGGCGCCGTAGCCCTCGCGCAGAAGTTCACACATCGTGGCCAGAGAATTGCCGTAGTGGCGCGGCGCCATCGGCGCGTGCAACTCGTCGATATATTCGGCCACCGGATTGAAGAGCGGCGAGGTCTTCGGATAGAGGACCAGCGGAAGTTCCCGCAGTGTCTCGGGGCTCATCGGCATCTCGCATCCGGCGATTATATCGGGGCGCGCGACCCATCCGACCTCGAAGAGCGTGGCGAAATCCGCCTCCGACACCCGCTCGCCGCTGGCAGTGAACGTCACGTCGAGCGTACCGGCCGAAACGAAGCGCCGAAGCTGGATATCCGAACCGGAATAGACATCGACGACCAGTTCAGGGTGCCGTTCACGCATCTTTGCGAGCATCACCGGCCCCCAGGTGAACGAGAGCATCGAGGCGAGCCCCACCGAAAGCCGCTGCTTCTGCTTGTCAAGAAGCCGGGCATTCATCGCCTCGCGCAGGTTCAGGAACTGCAGCGCAAATTCGGCGATTTCCATGCCCTGATCCGTGAGCCGGAACACCGGAGCGTCACGGTCGATCAGCGTCTTGCCCAGATCCTTTTCCAGCGACTGCACCCGCGCCGACACGGCCGGTTGCGTCAGCCCAAGAAACTCCGCCGTCTGACGGTAGTTCTGGAACTGGCTGAGCCAGTAGAACGCCTCAAGTTGCTTGAAATTCATCTTCCGCCCCTGATCGGCCCAACCCCAAAGGAACATTCATGACCGTCGCCGTCCATCTCCCGCTTGCTGAAAAGGTCGACTGGTGGGTGAAAATGCTACAGGAGCGTCTTCCAGGCTGGACTATTGAGCCCATGGCGACCGTCGCAAACCCCGAGGACGTGCACTACGCCGTGGTCTGGCGACCGCGGACGGGGGATATGGCCCGGTTTCCAAACCTCAAGGCGATCGTCTCGATCGGCGCCGGAATCGACCACGTTCTGGCGGACGAGCAATTGCCGCGCGGTATACCGATCATCCGCACCGTGGGCGCCGACCTGACCCAGCGCATGCGCGAATATGTAGCGCTGCATGTGCTGCGTCATCACCGCGACATGCCGCGGCAACTTCGCGCCCAGGCCGAACGGGACTGGCATGCCATCGTGGTTCCGGTCGCCCCGAACCGAACCGTGGGCGTGATGGGCCTCGGCAATCTCGGTGCTGCGGCGGCACAGACCCTGTCCGCTCTGGGCTTCAGCACGCGCGGATGGTCGAAATCGCCAAAGACGCTCTCTGGCGTCGACACCTTCACCGGCACCAGCGAGTTCGACGCCTTTCTCTCGGGGTGCGACATCCTCGTGAACCTGCTGCCGCTCACCTCCGAGACCGAAGGCATTCTGAACGCGGGTCTTTTCGCCAGGCTTCCCACCGGGGCCTGCGTCATCAACTGCGCCCGCGGCCCGCATCTGGTCGATGACGACCTTCTCGCCGCGCTGGAAAGCGGTCAGATAAAGCAGGCCACGCTCGACGTCTTCCACCAGGAACCGCTGCCCGCGGACCATCCGTTCTGGGGGCATCCCGCCATCACCGTGACACCGCACGTCGCCTCGCAGATCGACCCGCTCACCGGCGCTGGTCTGATCGCCGGGAACCTGAAGACCTTCGACGAAACCGGCACCTGCGCCGATCTCGCCGAAGCGGGCCGGGGTTACTGACAGCCTGTCCTCCCCGCAGCCCGGCCGCACTCCGGTTCAGGACGCCGGTGGGGCATCGGACCCTTGGCTGCCGCTGTCGTTCTCGGTCGAGAGCTGCGGCAGGATCCTGTAGAGGTTTCGCTCGCTGATCCCGAGGATCGCGGCAATCTCGCGTCGGTTGCCGTCGGCCATATCGATAAGAAGCCGCAGATAGGCGGCACGCAGTTCGTCGAGGCTGGGCGGCGTATCGAAACGGATGACCACCTCGCCAGTACGGGTCCGTCCGGCAACGCCCCTGCCGGATGTCGGGCCGGAGCCCGCGCCGGGGCCAATGCCAAGATGCTCGGGCTCTATCGTCGCGGCGCCTGCCGACATGATGATGGCACGCTCGACCGCGTTCACCAGCTCTCGCAAATTGCCGGGCCAGCGGTGTGCCTGCATGGCGCGCAAGGCGGCGGGGCTGAATGACTTCGGCGTGTTCCGCTGGAAGGTTCGGTTGGCCAGCAGGATTTCGGCCATCTCGCAAATGTCGCCGGGCCGGTCGCGCAGCGCGGGAATCTGGATGGCGAAGGACAGCATGCGGACAAAGTGCGGGCTGCGCGGGTCGGAATCGGCGACGATATCCGCGGCCGAACGCGACGAGCCGAGCAACATCCGCGCCGAACACGGCATCTGCACGTTTGATCCGACCGGGCGGTAGATCCCGGTTTCCATCACCCTCAGAAGCCGGTTCTGCAGATCCTGAGGCATGCGATCGACATTGCCGACGTAGACCGTGCCCGTATCGGCGGCGGCCAGCAGCCCTTCGGATTGCTGGAACCGGCCATCCGCCGCCACCCGCATCTCGCCAAAGATCTCCTCAGCCGATGTCCCGGCATCGCAGTCGATGGAGACAAAGCGCCCGTTGGATCGGGGCGACATGGAATGGAGCGCCATCGCGCAGGTTTCCTTGCCGGCCCCGTCCTCGCCAAGAATCAGCACAGGGCTATCGGCCCCGGCGAAAAGCGCGATCAGGCGGCGGACGGCGTCCATCTTCGGCGAAGAGCCGAGCAGCGGCCGATCCTGACCGATCCGGGCGCGACCTTGCCAGAAGGCCAGATCGCGGTTCAGGTCGATGACGCCCAGCGCCCGCGAAATCGCAAGTTCCAGCGCCTGTCCATTTGCCGGTTTCACAAGGAAATCCGCGGCCCCCGCGCGGACCGCCTGGACCGCCTGGTCAATCGAACCAAGCGCCGTCAACACGATGGCGGGGCAGTATTCCCGGAGTTCCGGCAGGAACGTCTGCCCGTCGGCATCGGGCAGCCGCAGGTCCAGGATCGCAAGGTCGAAGCGCTGCCGGGCCAGGGTCTCCAGCGCCTGGGCACGGTTCCCGACGCCCTGCGTCTGGTGGCCAAGGCGGCCGATCTGATCGACCAGCAGGCGGTTCAGGGTCGTGTCATCCTCGATGACCAGAATGCGGCGCGAGACGGGCGGTTTCATGCGGGCAATTCCTCAGATTCGACGGACGATCCGGCGAGGTGCGCGTCCGGGTCGGGCAGGTGGACCTCGAACGTGCAGCCGGCCCCGAGGCGGCTCTTGACCGTGATGCGGCCATGCCAGCGCGTGACGATCGCCTGCACGATCGATAGGCCTAGTCCGCGTCCCGCGCTGCCGTCGGCGCGGCGGGTCCAGAACGGTAGGAAGATATGCCCGAGGTCCTCGGGCGCAATGCCGATGCCTTCATCTGAGAACTGCAAGACGATCTCGGCACCCTCCCGGCGCCCGCAGACTCGGACGCGGCCACCCTGCGGCATCGCATGTATCGCATTCAGGACAAGGTTCGTGACCACCATGCGCAGGTCGCTTTCCGATCCAAGGAGCCTGAGGTTGGGGACGATGTCGCAGTCGATGAACGAACCCGATTGCCGGGCCTGATAGCCAAGCAGGGCCACGGCCTCCGACACCACGCGGTCCAGATCGACGAGGACCGGATCCTCCGACGGAGGAAGGCAAAGTGCCAGAAGGCTGTTGGTGACCTTCAGCGTGCGCTCGACTTCCTCGCCGATCACCTTCATGTGCCCGGCGGCCGCGTCGATCCGGGCGTCGGCCAGATCCCTGCGCGCGGCGTCGAGCAGGAGGTTGATCGAGGACATCGGATTATAGATCTCATGCGCAAGCCCGGCGGCGAGCAGTCCCAGTTCGGACAGTCGCTGCTCCTGGCTCAGCCGGGCCTGGTGATCCAGATCGCGGATCGCCTCGACGACGCAGGGCACGTCCTCGCCGTCGATCCGCAGCGTCACCGCGGCCGCCGCCACTTCGACATGGACGTCGCTTGCCGCACCCTTGCGATGAGCCTGACGGCAGGTCAGGGGCAGACGCCCGGCACGCGCCTCGACAATCGGGCAGACGACGAGGGTTTCGATGCAGGGTTCGGACCGCCCATGACTGGAGCGGTAGCAGGGCTGGCCGATGATCTGGTCAAGGGACTGGCCGACATGGGCCGCATAGGCGGCATTTGCAATGTAGATCCGGTAATCCGGGGAGATCACGCGGATCGCGTCGGGAATGGCGTCGATCACCGATTGCAGGACGGCCCGGTCGCTATCGGCCTGCGACATCGCACCCTGAAGCTGCACGGCCATGTCGTTGAAGCGGCTGGCAAGGTCCGCAGCCTCATCCTGCCCGACCACGGCGATACGGTGATCCAGCCGGCCTGCGGCCAACGCCTCGGTCCCCGTCGTAAGCCGGGCCAGCGGGGCGAGGACCGTGCGCCGCAGGACCCACCAACTCGCCAGAAGGCTGCTGCCGATCACGGCAAGTCCGGCAAGCATCAGCGTCAACATGCTGCGGTGGATTTCAGCGCCAAGGCCTTCGGCGGCATAGTCCACGATCAGAAGCCCGTTGACCGGATGCTCCGCCACGGTGCCGTGGCAGGTCTGGCATCGCGGCTGGTTCGGGACCGGACGGATCGCACGCACCATTTCGGCGCCGCCCGCCCCAAGGTCGGTGATGGGATTGCGCGAGGCAAGCGCCAGGCGGATCGCAACGGTGTCCAGCACCTCGTCCTCCAGCGCGGGATCCGAGGCAAAGCGCACCTCCAGGTCGGGGCTAAGGACGCGCACGGCGAGGATGTCGCGGTCTTCGCCCAGATCGGCAATGATCGCGCGCAGGCCGGGCAGATCGCGCTTCAGCATGGCGTTTTCCAGCGCGGCTTGCAGCAGACCGCTGACCTGCAACGAAGCGCGCTCCATCTCGTTGGCGAGCCTTGCGCGGTAAAGCCCCGACACCACGCCGAGAAAGACCGTTGACAGGGCAATCAGGACCACCGCATGCGCCATGACCATGCGCCGCTGAAGGCGGGCCGAGACCCAGCCGCCGATGGCCGACCACGGGGGAACCGTCACGGCAACACCTGGAAGAGGCGCTTGTGATGGCTGGTCGCCGCGCAGATCGGGCAAAGCCCGCCGCCGGCCTCACCCCCATCCCAGGGCCCGCCGGCCGGGGAGTGAACTTCTACCCCGCAGCCCCGGCATCTGTAGCCGGTCAGCCGCAGATCTGGCACTCGTGGCGCCTGCCGGTCAATCCTGATGGCATCGGCGCCACAAACGTCCATGCACAACCCGCAACTCGTACATTTCGTAGGCGACGTTCTATACACCATGATGCCGGATTCGTCCTTGATCAGGGTCAATGCCCCCTCTGGACAAATCCGGACGCAGGCATCGCAGCCCGTGCATATCCGCGGGTCGATCCGGGGCGCGAAGGCCGCGCGTGCATCCGGACCGGCGGGAAGCGACTGCAATCGGGACAGGGCCGATTCTGAGGGGCCGTCCGCCTCTGCAGAGGCCGCGCCGAGGCCAAGGAACGCCCGCCGCCCGGCATGATCCGCCGCCCGCGCCATGAGCTTCGGCACCGACTTCGCCACCGATTGCGCCGGCTCGACCCGCAAGAGCGGCAGGCCGCGATCCGCGAGAAGGTCGTTCAGATCCGCGACCCTGTCCGCGACCGCGAGGCTCCTGCCATCAGGACAATCAGCACAGCCGGCCGTCAGGGTCACGATCCGTCGGACACCGCCCAGCCACAACCTTGACAGGGATTCGAGACCGAGCGACTGCAAGCAGGGACCATAGCCCACCGCGCGACGCGGACAGATAAGCGCGGCCACCGGACTGCCGCCCGACGGCTCGATCACGATCGCATCGAGACTGTCGAGGCTGATCGCCTGCCGGGGACATGCGGCCAAGCAGGCACCGCAGCCGGTGCAGTCCGCCGGTTCGAGGTAAAGCCCGTCTTCGTCCGCGCTCAGCGCGTCATGCGGGCAGGACGCGGCGCAGGCGGCGCAGGCGGATCGCACCAATATGCCGCGTGAACAGGCATCCTCGTCAATCGAAGGCACGCACGTCGGCTGTGCCCGCGCCACCGCCTACCAGCTTTCCGCAAGGCCCGGCACGAAGGGGCTTTCCCGATCGGCCTCGGCCTGCCGCTCGGTCCGCTCGGACTGCACCGCCCAGGCATGTGGCAGCACGTTTTCCGGCCGGCCGGTTGCGGCGGTCAGCTCGGCGCGCAGCGCCGAAAGCAGCGCCCGCGTGACCAGGGCCGCGCCCGCGTGGAATGGCTGGCGGGCATGGTCGGCGATCCGCAGGCAGAAATCCGGCACCCATGGCAATAGATGCGCGTCCATGAACGCCGCCGCGTCGGTCAGTGCGTCCGGCGAACCAAGCGTCAGCAAATGCACCACGAATTGCATCTCGTGCACGATGTGATCGTCCGACCTGAGACGCCAGTCGGGCACCGAAAGCCCGTAATGGGCATACCATTCCCGCACGTCGAACATCGGCTTCTGCCGTTCGAGATGGTCTTCCGTCAACCACACCGATCCTGTCGGCGCCGCGCGGAAGCCATGGGTCAGATAGCTGTCGGCAAAGTCCGCCGCGAGTTCGTCGAGAACGGCCGGCGGCACCTGGCGCGGCATTCCGGCCAGCACCTCGGCAAAACCCTCCGCCACCGCCTGATCGGGGCGGCCGTCCAGCAACGCGGCGACAAGCGTCGGATAATCCGCGCCCCGAAGACCCTCGATCAGATCGGCGTCCGCCTCTCGGTCATGCAGGCGGATGACCACGCCCAGCGCTTCGGCCCAAAGCGCGAAGCGCTGGCGTGTCTCTTCCGGACGGGTGTCCCCAGACGGGCGGACCCGACGATCAGCCACCATGACCTCAGCCATTGTCCACCCTGCCCTTGGAATGCGGGACGAACCGGATCGAGGGGTTGGTCAGTGCCGGATCGGCCATCGACTTTACCTGGCGGACCGTCTCGTCGTTCGGGCCGATGGCCCTTGTCTCGTAGGTTCCGGCGTCGATCTGGTCGATCGGGCCGATATCGAGCACCCGCATCATGCAGGCCGAGACGCAGTAGGGCTTGCGGCCAGCGTCCAGCTCATCGATGCACATGTTGCACTTCTGGACGATGTTCAGCTCCACGTTGAACTGCGGCGCGCCGAAGGGGCAGGCCGCCTCGCATTTGCGGCACCCGATGCAGAGCGTGCTGTCGATGTCGACCACGCCGTTGTCCTTGCGCTTGTAGATCGCGCCCGTCGGGCAGGCCGGCAGGCAGGCCGGTTCCGCGCAATGGTTGCAGGACATGTTGACCTTGAAGGCGAATACCTCGGGATAGGTCCCGCCTTCAATGTATTGCACGCGCCGGAAACGCGGGCCTTCCGGAAGGCCGTTCTTGTCCTTGCAGGCGATTTCGCAGGCCCGGCAGCCGATGCAGTCGACGTTGTTGTGGATGAAGGCGAACTGCTGGTCGGGCACGACGGGAACATAGACCTCGCGCTTCTTCTTCAGAACGCTGGCCTTGATCTTGCCCTTGTCGAGGTTGGTGTTTGCCATGTCTCGCCCCCCTCTCAGTTGTCGCGCCGGAAGACGTGGCTGCGCGCCGTGGCCAGCTGATCCCAGCCGGGCCGGTGATGCAGGTCGGTCTTCTTCAGGTTCACGAGGATCGTGTTGTAGGCAAAGGCCCCGGCGGGGCTGGGGTTGTCGTCGGTCAGGAAGTCCGGGTTGCCGGAACAATCGACACCGTTCTTGTCGATATCCATCCAGGCACCTTCGTGCAGCACCACCACGCCCGGCATGCAACGTTCCGTCACATAGACCGGTGTGACGACCCGTCCCCGGTCGTTCCAGACTTCGACCGTGTCACCGTTTTCGATGCCGAGTCGCCTGGCATCCGACGCGTTGATCGTGGTTTCCTGGCTGAAGGTTTCGCGCAGCCACGGGATGTTGTTGAAGATCGAATGGGTCCGCCAGCGCGGGTGCGGGGTGATCATCTGGAACGGATATTCCCGCGCCTTCGGATCGCTCCGGCCTTCCCAGGGTTCGATCCACTTCGGGATCGCGGGGATGTATTCGCCCCATTGCGTGCGGGTCCAGTCCGTCACCTGGGCCAGCGTGGTCGAGAATATCTCGATCTTGCCGGACGGGGTTTCGAACGGGATGCCCAACTCGACCTGATCCTGAAATGCGACGTGGGGCCGGGACAGTATGAACTTGTAAACACCGCGTTTCTTGAACTCCTCCCAGCTCCACGTCACCCCCTGATGCGACTGGACCTTGTGCCACCAGTCGACCAAGTAGGCCTCGTCCACGGCATCGGGATTGTCGAAATAGCTGCGATCGGCCTTCAGGTTGTACGCCGGGCCGAACCCGAGCCGCCACGACAACTCGGTAAAGACCTGGAAGTCGGTCTTCGACTCGCCCAGAGGTTCGATCACCTTCGGGCGGTGGATGTAATAGTGGCCCTTGTACCAGGGCAGGGCCACGTCGTGACGCTCGAAATGCGTGGCGATGGGCAGAAGATAGTCGGCCCAGATCCCGGTCGGAGTGATCGTTGAATCCATGCAGACAAGAAGACTTTCGCCTTCGCCGTAGCTGTCCAGCTTGCGAACCGCTTCGATTTCCTTGTTGATGTTGGTCAGCTGGTTGAACCAGTCCGATCCCTGCCAGAATATGCCCCGGATATTCGGCACGACCCCGTCGAGGTTGTCCATTCTTGGCCAGAGGCCGACCTCTTCGCGCTTCACGTTCGGGTAGTTCAGAACGATATGCGCCCAGCGGTCGGACTTGATCGAGGCATACCAGATGTTCGCATTCTGGTCGTAGGGATAGGCCACCGCTTCGGGGTGCCAGCCCTTGCCGACACCCTCGGCGCAGCCGCCTAGAATGCCGATGTTGCCGGTCATCGCCTGCAGCGCCGCCGCCATCCGGTTGTACTGCTCGCCGTAGGCTGCCCGGCCGGGCGCCCAGGATGCCTTCAGCGCGGCAGGCTTGGTATCGGCATAAAGCTCGGCCAGCTTGATGATGTCCGACGCCGAAACCCCGCAGATCTCGGCCGCCCACTCCGGCGTCTTCGGAATGCCGTCGCGGGTGCCTTCGATGTACTCGCGGAAGGATTCCTGATCCTTCGCCCAGCCGGGCATCGTGCCCGGGTCCATCCCTTGCACGAAGCGGTTTATGAAGTCCTGATTATGCCGGTCGGTCGCAAAGATGTGGTAGGCCATGCCGGCCATCATTGCCGCATCGGTGTTGGGGCGGATCGGGATCCACCAGGCATCATAGGCGCTGGCGCTGTCGGTATATTGCGGGTCGACCAGCACGAACTTGCAGCCGCGCTGTTTGGCCATGCGCATGTAATAGAACGTGTTGCCGCCGTGGAACGTGTAGGCGGGGTTCCAGCCCCACATGATGATCAGCTTCGAATGGGCGAAGGCGTCGTCCTCGTTGCCATCCTCGATCGTGCCGTAGGTCCAGCGCGAGGATGAGGTCGTCCCCTGATAGGACGGCACCGACCAACTGTTCGTGCGACATCCGAACATCCCGAGGAACCGGCCCAGCAGCCCCTCGATCTGGTCGGACTTGTGCAGAACACCGTAGGATGCGCCGGCATAGCTCTGGTCGAGCACGGCCGTGGGTCCGTAGGTGGTTTTCAGATGGACCATGCGCTCGGCGATCTCGGTCAGGGCCTGATCCCAGGACACCCGCTTGAACTTCGCCTCGCCCCGCTTGCCGACCCGCTTCATTGGGTAAAGCAGCCGTTCCGGCGAATAGAGCCGCGACCTGTACGACCGCCCGCGCAGGCAGGCGCGCAGTTGCGGCTTTTCCTCGGTGTCGGTGCCATAGGCATCGCCCTGGTAACTGCCATTGTCGGTCGAGAGGCGCACGATCACGTCGCCCTTCTTGAGCGCGACCAGCATGTGCCGGCTGCCGCAATTGTGCGCGCAGGACGTGACCACGGTCGTCAACTCGTCGTCCTTGGGATAGGGCTCGTAGGCAAAGGCCCGGACAGGCGTCGCCTTGCCGCCCACCAGGGTCGCGGCGGCGGTGGCCGCCGCCCCCTGAAGGAAGGCGCGGCGCGTCGGCGTCAGCAGGGCCGCGAGGCTGAGCAGATCGAATGGTTTGGTCATGTCTCCGGTCCTTCGTTACGGCGCGATCTGATGTTCTTTTTTCGGCGCGGTCGGTCGGTCCGCCGCCCATTCGGGAACGGTCTCGGCGTCCATCCCCGGCCAGGGCGTGCGGGGATACGGATAGCTGATGCGATACCAGGCCCGGCCGCCGTGGCAGCCGTAGCAGGTGTCCGACGTGCCGTTCCGCGCGAGGTCCTCGATCGTGGCCGCGTTCAGGTAGTTCACCTGATGGCGGTTGGTGCGGAAGGTCTCGGCATGGCAGCTCAGGCAGCCGTTCGGGGCCTCGGCGTATTCCAGATCCTGCCGGGCCTCGTGCCAGGGGCCGGAGAGGCCCATGATGTTCACCGGGTCAGGCATCGCGCCGTGGCACAGCAGGCAGGTTTCGGACGGGTTCACCATCTTGCGCAGGGTGAATTCGGGGCTCGCTGCCGCAGTAAAGTGCTCGCGGCCGGGCATCATGTCGGGGCTTTCTTCGCGCGGATCGCTGCCCTTGTGGCAGAAGTTGCACTCAAGCTTCATCACCGACTTGGCGAAATCGCTTTCCAGATGGCGCCAGTGGAAGTCGGCCTGCGAACCGGCATAGGTGTCCAGCGTCTCATACCAGGCAAGGCTGTCCTGCGCAGCCACCCCGGCGGGCGAGGTGTCACGCGGCTTCGCGGTGAGGATTTCCTGGTGGCAGGTCAGACATTCCTGCGACGAGGCGGTTTCGATCGCCGGCTGGAAATGCAGCGGATGGTAGCGCGCGGTCTGGTAATCCATCGACGGGATGGCGACCTCAAGCGCGGTCACCTTCGCTTCAATCGCGGCCAGTTCCTCGGCACTCAGCACGGGCACATCCGAATAGGTCACGCCTTCGGGATAGGGCACCGGGTCCAGCGTGATCACCGCATCGTCGGGAAGGTCGGCATAGGGGCCGGCGTCGTCCGCGACGGCATCGGCCGACGCAACGGGGGTTGCATCGCCAGTGGCAGCCGGGGCCGCTCCTTCCTGCGCCAGAACGACCAGAGTGTCGGATTGGGTGGCGAGCCAGGCAATCAAATTGGCGCGATCGCCGGCCTTCTTCACGCCTGCAAAGGTCATCTTTGTGCCCTTGGCGGCGGCCTTCGGGTTTTCCAGGAAGGCGTCAAGCGCCGCCTGATCCCAGCTTTGGCCAGCCCGGGCAGTCAGCGCGTCGGAATACTTGAAGCCCGCAACCGAGGCTGCCGGGCGCCCGAAGACACCCCAGAGATTCGGTCCGGTTCCGTTCTTGCCGCCCTGTTCGATGCTGTGGCAAGCCTTGCAGGCCTTGAACGTCTTCTCCCCGGCGCCAAGATCAATTCCGGCTACGACTGTTTCGGTAGCGGCGGCGGCAATGGTCGCTTCCGGTGCTGTGGCCGCAGCTTCAGTCGTCGGTTCAGTCACGGGCGCGGCGGGTGTCGCCGCCATGGCGATGAGGGCCGCGGGCTTTGCGGCCGGGCCTTTGTAGATCATCGTCCCGGCCACGAAGACAGCGTAGAATGCCAGCAAGGCAAAGCCCAGACCCGCGAGGGCGGCGATCCATGTTTCCAATATTCTCATGACATGCTCCTGGCTGGCGATGCCGGGGCGGATGCGCGCCGCCCCGGCCTGGTGATCAGCTTCCCGACCCGGTCGTGGTGGCCGTGCAGACCCAGGCGCCTTCGATCAGGTCGTAGCGCGTGCAGGCGGGATCGGGATCGCCGGTCATCCCGCTCATTCCGGACATGCCCTGCTGGTCAGCGGGCGCGGCGATTGGGACGACCGGATCCGGACCGCGCCGGACGTAATAGATGCCAGCGCCAAGCGCGGCGGCAATTGCGGCAAAAACGATGGCGCGCGTCGTGGTCATTTTGCTCTTTCCTCAAATCGAGAGTGCCGGGGGCGATTGAACATCGCCCCCGGCAAGATCAACGGCTCAGTTCGACGGAGGCGTCCAGGTGCCGCTCATGCCTGACATGCCGCCCATTCCGGACATACCACCCATGCCCGACATGCCGCCCATGCCAGCCATACCGCCCATCCCGGACTGGCCGGTGAAGGTGTACTGGGTGCAGATCCAGCCCGAGGCGTTGCCCGACATGCCGGCCATACCGCCCATGCCCGACATGCCGCCCATGCCAGCCATGCCACCCATGCCCGACATGCCGTCCATGCCAGCCATACCGCCCATGCCAGCCATGCCGCCCATGCCCGACATGCCGTCCATGCCAGCCATACCGCCCATGCCCGACATGCCGCCCATGCCAGCCATACCGCCCATGCCGCTCATTCCGGACATGCCGCTCATTCCGGACATGCCGCTCATTCCGGACATGCCGCCCATTCCGGCTTGACCGCCGAAGGTGTACTGGGTGCAGGTCCAGCCCGAGGCGTTCCCGGCCATCCCGGACATGCCCGACATGCCGCCCATGCCCGACATACCGGCCATGCCGCCCATGCCAGACATACCGTCCATACCCGACATGCCGTCCATCCCGGACATCGACTGTGCGGATGCGACCGAAGCGATGGCGCTGGCGCAAAGAACGGCCGCCAGACCCAACTTAATCGATTTTGACATCACTCTTTCTCCTCTAGCTTGTTGGGGGCACCCGAGAACCCGGACACCCTTTCCATCCCGACCCGCAAGGGACGGGTTCAGTCACCACCGTTTCATTGGCGGATCTTGTAAGGGCCGGTCATCCCCGGGCGGGTGAAGGGCGTGTACCAGGCCCCCTGATCTTCGAGGAACTTCAGTTGCTGGTACCGGCGGCCTTCGACCTTGCTGGCGAAATTGATGTTGTCGATACGCACTCGGACGTTCCGATGTTTCGACGCCTTCTTCTTTTCGACACGGTTTCCGATGATGGTCGGCTGGCTGGCCGGGAGACCCTTCAGGCGATCCTGTGTCTCTTGGTATTCTTCAACCGACATGCGGATCATGCCGACTCCTCGAGTCCAAACAGATCGTGCTGTTCGGCGCCGTTCTGGTACACCGTTATTGGCAGGAACCGATCTGCCGTCGGCTCGGTACCATCCCAGCCATCTGGCCAGGTGTTGGCAGCGATCAGTTCGCGTATCCTGGACTCTTCCTCAGCATCTATCAGCGAAAGCGCCGGAATGTGTTGTGGTCTTTCTGCATTGCACTCAGTCTGGATTCGCAGGATCTCGCCAAGAGCCCAAGTGCGCGCTTCAATGGTCAGGGGCCCCATGCGCTGTGGATTGGCTGCCAGTGATCCATCTTTCAGCTTTTCCGCACCAGACTTGCGCAGCCGGCGAGAACGTTCACGCAACTCCCGATAGATCGGTTTCAATCCACGGAGCGGAGTCAGCCACTGCCAGCGAGCCATCGTCAGGATAGCTTCGAGGGCTTTTTCTTCCTGAGCCAGCGGGCACCCTACACAACCGGTGCGAGCGTTGATTTCTTCGGCCTCATCGCCACCGTATGCATCGGCGACGATTTCCGTTGGCCAGCCGCCGAACTCTTCCTTTGGCGCCCAGTTACGAAGCCACTCCCAGACATGGCAAACGCGCCAGTGAAGCAACGGGGCCAGCGTAGCAATCCGGCCGCGCACGCCTTTCGATTCAGGCAGAAGTTGCTGATACCAACCCTGCCCGCACTCGGCGCCATCCTTGCTGCACGACATCTCAATACGACGATCACGGATAGCGCTCTCGCCCTGACGGACTCCGGTAATCACCAGCGCGGTACCATCGCCCAGCGTTTCACTGATCGCGGCCGTCATCGGATCGACCTTTATCTGACGAGTGCACCAACGGAGCGTATTGTTGTTCGGAGGCGGAACCCCACGGCCAAGG
>NCEA01000011.1 GCA_002280515.1 Rhodobacterales bacterium 32-67-9 | reverse complement strand
GGGGTTGCAATTATGTCAACAACGATGAGTTTCCGTGCCGATTACACAACTATAGGGCGATCTTTTAGACGCCAACTCACCACTGATGTGGCGTCGGCAGGAATCACCGGATAGCTTCACGCCCGTGTCATGATAGGCTCCGACAGTCACGACGACTCAAGATGGGGGCAATCATGACCATACGACTGCAACACACACTCACCCGCCGGGGGTTCCTCGCCGGGACCGCTGCCGGAGCTTCCTTGATCGCGCTGCACCCCTATTCCGCCTACGCCGCCGCCAACCAGGCCCATCTCAGGATCATGGAAACCACGGACCTTCACGTCCATGTATTCCCCTACGACTACTATTCGGACAAGGCGATCGACACCGTCGGCCTTGCCCGGACCGCGGCAATCATCGAAGCGATCCGCGCCGAGGCGACCAACGCGATGCTGGTCGACAACGGCGACTTCCTTCAGGGCAACCCGATGGGTGACTACATCGCCTACGAGCGGGGCATGAAGGAGGGCGACATGCACCCGGTCATCACCGCGATGAACACGCTGAACTTCGACGCCTCGACGCTGGGCAACCACGAGTTCAACTACGGACTCGACTTCCTGATGAAGTCCGTGGCCGGTGCGAACTTCCCCATCGTCTCGGCCAATGTAGTGACGTCGATGGGCGCCACCCCGCGCGAGGACGCGACCCTGCTGAAGCCCTACGTGATCCTCGACCGCGAGGTGACGGACGGCTCGGGCGGTACGCATCCGATCCGGGTCGGCCTCATCGGCTTCGTGCCGCCGCAGATCATGAACTGGGACCGCAAGCATCTGGAAGGCAAGGTCCAGACCCGCGACATCGTCCGGACCGCCGAGGCCTGGGTGCCGCAGATGCTCGAAGAAGGCTGCGACATCATCGTGGCGCTCAGCCATTCCGGGATCGGCGCTGCCGAACATGCCGAGGGGATGGAGAACGCCTCCACGCCGCTCGCCCGCGTCGAGGGGATCGACGCGATCATGACCGGCCACAGCCACCTCGTCTTCCCCTCGCCGACCTTCGACGGCTTCGCCGAGGTTGACGTGGCCTCCGGCACGATTTCGGGCAAACCGGCCGTCATGGGCGGGTTCTGGGGCTCGCACATGGGCCTGATCGACCTTCTCCTCGAACGCGACGGCAATCGCTGGAAGGTGGTCTCCTCGACCTCCGAGGCGCGGCCGATCTCGAAGCGGAACGAGGATCGCTCGGTCACCGCGCTCGTCGAAAGCGTGCCTTCGGTGCTGGACTCGGTGCAGAAGGAACACGACGCGACGCTGGCCTATGTCCGGCAGGCCGTCGGCAAGACCTCGGCGCCCTTGCACAGCTACTTCGCGCTGGTGGCCGACGATCCTTCGGTGCAGATCGTGTCGATCGCCCAGAAATGGTACATCGCCGAGATGATGAAGGGCACCGAATACGAAGGCCTGCCGATCCTCTCGGCGGCGGCACCCTTCAAGGCCGGCGGACGAGGCGGGCCGGAGTATTACACCGACGTGCCGGCGGGCGACGTGGCGATCAAGAATGTCGCCGATCTCTACCTCTACCCGAACACGATCCGGGCGGTGAAGGTAACCGGCGCCCAGTTGAAGGACTGGTTGGAGCGTTCGGCCGGCATGTTCAACCAGGTGACACCGGGCGGGGCGGATCAGGTGCTGCTGAACCCCGATTTCCCGAGCTACAATTTCGACGTGATCGATGGCGTGAGCTACGAGATCGACCTGTCGCAGCCGTCGAAATACGGGCCGAAGGGCGAGGATCTGAACCCCGGGGCCAACCGCATCGTCAACCTCTCCTACGAAGGCCAGCCCGTCGATCCGGCCGCCGAATTCGTGATCGCGACGAACAACTACCGCGCCAGCGGCGGCGGCGACTTCCCCGGCGCCAAGGGCGACACGATCATCTTCGAAGGCCCCGACACCAACCGCGACATCATCGTGCGCTACATCGTCGAGGAAGGCACGATCAACCCGACCGCCGATGCCAACTGGCATTTCAAGGCGCTGCCGGGCACCAGCGTCCTCTTCGATACCGGCCCTAAGGCGGCCGAGCATCTTGGCGACGTGAAGGCGGTGACGGTCGAGCCCGCCGGCGACGGGCCGGACGGTTTCGCGCGGTTCCGCATCACGTTGTGACCTCACGCTGCGATTTCGCTTCGGGCGGGGCTCGACAGGCCTTGCCCGAAGACGGCATAAGGCCGGCGTAACCAGTCCCGGGGGCAAAGATGCGGCTGATCATGTGGGCCATCGTTCTGGCGGCATTGCTGGCAGCCGCCGCATGGGCCACGCGCCCCGGCCTCGCCGAATTCGACGCGCTTTTGCGCGGGGCGATCCAGACCCGGATCGCCACCACCGATGTCGACGCCGGCGGCGGCGCGCTGGAGACCGTGGCTCTTGTCGGCTGCAAGCTGAAGCCCTCGGCCTGTTTCGACCTGATCCGCCAGAGCCTTGACGTGGCCGAGGAGAACCTGACCCTCTACACCCGCTTCCATGTGAAGGGGCTTGACCGCGAAACCACCTGCACCGGGGCCTTCACACGGATCTGGTGCGCGCGGCCGCTGCTCGCCGACTAGCGGTCCGCCGCCCAGCGCCGCTGCGCCTCGGTTTCGACCGCGCAGGGGCGGACGGACTTGAGCCGCGCCAGCGCCGCGTCGGGCGCCTCGCCCGCCTCGACCATCAGCCTGAGGACGGCCATGCCCGACCGCCCGCAGCCCCCCATGCAATGCGCCAGAACCCCGCGCCCTGCCGAAAGGTGCCGCAAAGCCTCGGTCGCGGCCCCGGCCCAGCCCTCGCGCAGCGCGGCACTGTCGGCAGCGAAATCGGCAACCGGCAGGTGCCGCCAACCGATCCCCCGCGCCGCAAGGTCGCCCGACAGGCCGAGCGCACCATGCGCCGCCAGCTCCGGTCCCGTAGCCATGGTCAACACCAGCGAAGGGCGCCAGTCGAGGATAGCGGCAAGATCGTCCGCATAGCGCCCGTCCCGTCCCGGCATCGGGCAAAGCCCGAGCCGCCCGCCGCCCGCCGCAAGTTCCGCGATGATGAACCCTGTCATGCCCTTCCGATGGCACGCCGCCCGGCGGCGATCAAGCCGCTTGTCGTCGGCAGGGCCACCTCCGCTGCCGCCTTGCCATCGCCGACCCCAGGCCCTATATCGGACCCTGAGAGGTTGGCGCGGGCGAGCGCCTCGCCAACCCGGTCAGGTCCGGAAGGAAGCAGCCGTAACGAGCCCCGCTTGGGTCGTTGTCCAGCCTCTCACCCGCAACCCCGCCCGCGAAGGAGTTGAACATGACCAAGCTTGTTTCCCTCCGGGCCGGGGTTCGCTGAGACCTCACGCTGCCCCGCCCCTCCCGACATTCCCCGCCCGCGGCCCGTGCCGCCGGGCTTCGGTATCGGATTATCCAGAGGGCAGATCATTGACCCCGAATTCCCCCACACTCGCTGACCTCGGCTGGTCGGCGGATTTCCAGTGCCAGCTCGCCGAAGACGAGTTGGCGAGCCTCACCCCAGCCCGCGTGACCGGCGTCCACCGCGACCGGCTCTCGGTCCTGACGATCGAGGGGCCGCAGGAACTGCGCCTCACGCCCGACCTTCCGGCGGGCGACATCGCCGTCGGCGACTGGGTGCTGGCCGATCACGAAATGGGCCGCGCAGCGCGCCTTCTCGACCGGCATTCCCGCATCTTCCGCCGCGCCGCCGGCGACGCGTCGCGCGAACAGCTCATCGTGGCCAATGTCGACGCGGTCTTCATCACCACCACCTGCACCGAGGAATTCAACGAGGCGCGGCTTGAACGCTACCTCGCCCTCTGTCACGCGGGCGGCGTCCCGCCGGTCTTCGTCCTGACCAAGGTGGATCGCACCGACGACCCCGAAAGCTATCTCGACCGGCTCCGCGCCATCGGTCCGAAGGTTCCCGCCATTGCGCTGAACGCCAAGGCCCCCGATGCGGTCGAGGCGCTGAAACCCTGGTGCGGGCCGGGCCGGACCGTCGCCTTCCTCGGCATGTCCGGGGTTGGCAAGTCCACCCTCGCCTCGGCGCTCACCGGCCTCGACCTCGACACAGGCGACGTGCGCGAGGACGACATGAAGGGTCGCCACACGACCACGGCGCGCGAGATGCACGCCATCCCGGGCGGTGGCTGGCTGATCGACACGCCGGGAATGCGCGAACTCAGGTTGACCGACATGGCCGAGGGGATCGACGCCGCCTTCGGCGAAATCTCCGACCTCGCCGAGCAGTGCCGGTTCCGCGACTGCTCGCACGGGCCGGAGCCGGGCTGCGCGGTGCAGGCGGCGGTCAAGGCGGGCGAGGTCGACGCCGCCCGCGTCGAACGCTGGAAGAAGCTCCGCGCCGAGGATGCCGAACACAGTGCCTCCGCCCTCGACCGCAGGCGCAGGGGCAAGTCGTTGTCGAAGCTCGTGAAGCAGGCGAAGAAGAGCAAGCGGGAGACGTAACGCAGCCCGCTCTGCCACCCCAAGGCGCGGGCGGGTGGACGCCGCCCGCGCCGCGGCCTAACGTGATCGCCGATCCGAATCCGGGAAAGCCGCATGACCGAGACACAAGGGACCAAATATCAGGTCCTCGCCCGAAAGTACCGGCCCGAGACCTTCGCCGACCTCGTCGGCCAGGATGCGATGGTGCGCACCCTGAAGAACGCCTTCGCCGCAGACCGGATCGCGCAGGCCTTCATCATGACCGGCATCCGGGGCACCGGAAAGACCACAACCGCGCGGATCATCGCCAAGGGGATGAACTGCGTCGGGCCGGACGGCAACGGCGGCCCGACGACCGATCCCTGCGGCAAGTGCGAGCATTGCGTGGCGATCATGGAAGGCCGCCATGTCGACGTGATGGAGATGGACGCGGCCAGTCGCACCGGCGTCGGCGACATCCGCGAGATCATCGAAAGCGTTCACTACCGGGCCGCCTCGGCGCGCTACAAGATCTACATCATCGACGAAGTTCACATGCTCTCCACGAACGCCTTCAACGCGCTTCTGAAGACGCTGGAGGAACCCCCCGCCCATGTGAAATTCATCTTCGCCACGACCGAGATCCGGAAAGTGCCGGTCACGGTTCTCAGCCGCTGCCAGCGCTTCGACCTGCGCCGGATCGAGCCGGAAGTGATGATCGCGCTCCTGCGCAAGATCGCCACGGCCGAGAAGGCCGAGATCACCGACGACGCGCTCGCGCTGATCACGCGGGCCGCCGAAGGCTCGGCGCGAGACGCGACCTCGCTACTCGATCAGGCGATTTCTCATGGTGCCGGAGAGACGACGGCAGAGCAGGTCCGGGCGATGCTCGGCCTCGCCGACCGGGGTCGGGTGCTCGACCTCTTCGACTTGATCCTCAAAGGCGACGCGGCGGGCGCGTTGAATGAACTCAGCGCGCAATATGCCGACGGCGCCGATCCGATGGCGGTCCTGCGCGATCTGGCCGAGATCACCCATTGGGTCTCCGTCATCAAGATCACCCCCGAGGCGGCCGAGGATCCGACGATCGGCCCGGATGAACGCGCCCGCGGTCAGGCGATGGCCGCGGCGCTGCCGATGCGGGTTCTGACCCGGATGTGGCAGATGCTTCTGAAGGCGCTGGAGGAAGTGGCCGCCGCCCCGAACGCGATGATGGCGGCCGAAATGGCGGTGATCCGCCTCACCCATGTCGCCGACCTGCCCGATCCCGAGCAACTGCTGCGCCGCCTCTCCGAAGGCCCCGGCCCCGCCGCGCCGGTCCCGCAGGGGCGCGGCCCGGCCCCTTCTGGCGGCATGACCCACGCCGCGCCGCGCGCGCAGATCGCCGCCTCGCCCACTGCCAATGGCACGGCTACCGCGCGGGCGCTTGCCCCGGAAACCGCGCTTGCCCGCTATGCGAGCTTTCCCGCCGTCATCGAGCTCATTCGCCACAACCGCGATGTGAAGCTGCTCCTTGAAGTGGAAAATCACGTCCGCCTCGTCCACTACGCCCCCGGCCGGATCGAGTTCGAACCGGCGGCCGACGCGCCGCGCGACCTTGCCGCGACGCTGGCACAGCGTCTGCAAAGCTGGACCGGCGTGCGTTGGGGGGTCTCCGTCGTCTCGGAAGGTGGCGCCGCGACCATCGCCGAGGAACGCAGCGCCCGGGAGAATGCCGCGAAGATGAAGGCCAAGGACAATCCGCTGGTCCAGGCGGTTTTCGCGGCCTTCCCCAATGCCCATATCACGGCTATCAGGACGCCCGACGAGGTCCAGGCCGAGGCGCAGGCGGACGCCCTGCCCGAGGTCGAGGACGAGTGGGACCCGTTCGAGGACAACTGAGGAGAAGACGATGTTGAAAGGTTTGGGCGGGCTCGGTGGGCTTGGCGACATGTCCAAGATGATGAAGGCCGCGCAGGAGATGCAGACGCGGATGGCCGCGCTGACCGAGGAGATGGACCGTATCACCGTCACCGGGGAAAGCGGCGCCGGCCTCGTGAAAGCGGTCTGCACCGCCAAGGGCGAGTTGAAATCGCTCGACATCGACCCGTCGATCTTCCAACCCTCCGAGAAGGAAGTTGTGGAGGACCTGATCCTCGCCGCGATCAAGGACGCACAGAAGCGCGCGCAGGACCGCACCCGTCAGGAGCAGCAGAAGATGATGCAGGAGATGGGTCTGCCCGCCGACATGAAACTGCCCTTCTGACGCCCCGCCCGTGTCCGACAGTACCCGCGACATCGAGACGTTGATCGAGCTGATGGCCCGGCTGCCGGGGCTCGGCCCCCGGTCGGCACGCCGCGCGGTCCTGCATCTGATCAAGAAGCGCGGCCAGGTAATGGGTCCGCTGGCGCAGGCGATGGCCCAGGTCGCGACCACCGCGCGGGAATGCGCCACCTGCGGCAATATCGGCACCGCCGACATCTGCGATCTGTGCCGCGACGACCGCCGTGCCACGGGCGAGATCTGCGTGGTCGAGGACGTGGCCGACCTCTGGGCGATGGAACGCGGGCAATCGTTCAAGGGCCGCTATCACGTTCTTGGCGGCACGCTCTCCGCCCTCGACGCCGTCGGGCCGGACGAGTTGCGCATCCCCCGGCTTCTCGACCGCATCCGCGAGGAGGGGATCAGCGAGGTCATCCTTGCCCTCAACGCCACCGTCGATGGCCAGACGACGGCGCATTACATCGCCGAGGCGCTGGAGGGGACCGGCGTCGCCGTGACCTCTCTGGCCCAGGGTGTGCCGATCGGGGGCGAGCTTGACTATCTCGACGACGGCACGATCCAGGCCGCGTTGCGCGCCCGCAAGCGGGTCTGAGGCGCCGGCGGAACCGGAACGGTTCCAGGCTCTTTTCGAACGTGTCGAGGATTTCGAGCACCAGCGGAAGGTACGGGTCGTGGGCCGTGGCCGTCCCGACCACCACGCGATGCTCTTCGACCCCGACGGGAGGCGCATTCCGGCGAGATGGGGCGGGTTCAAACCCACCCTACTCCAAAAGCAAAAAGGGCGCCTGTCACCAGGCGCCCCCCGTTCTGGTTGATCGACGCGATCAGGCCCCGACCGCCTCGACCGCCTTCGCCTCGACCGTGTCGCCCTTGGCGATCTCGATCCGGCGCGGCTTCAGCGCCTCGGGCACTTCGCGGACAAGGTCGATATGCAACATGCCGTCGGCATGGGTGGCGCCGGTGACCTTCACGTGGTCGGCGAGCGCGAACCGACGCTCGAACGCGCGGGTGGCGATGCCGCGATGCAGATAGGTCTTCTCGGCCTCGTCGGCGTTCTTGCGGGCCGAAACGATCAAAGCCCCGTCCTTCACATCGACGGACAACTCGTCCCCGGAAAACCCGGCGACGGCGATCGAGATCCGGTAGGCGTTCTCATCGGTCTTTTCAATGTTGTAGGGCGGATAGGTCGGCTGTGCCACATCGGCGGACAGCACCCGGTCCATCATGTCGGCGATCCGGTCAAAGCCGACGGTCGCGCGGTAAAGCGGCGAAAAATCATAAGTGCGCATGGGTCATCCTCCATTGAGCGATGGGACCGTCCGGCCCGCGCAGGACTGGACAGCGGTTCCTTCCGGGGCCCTGAAGCGGCACCCCGGCAGGGTTGAGATGTGAACCGAAAGGCACTCTGTCAAGAGGACGCCGGCGGCCCGATCAGGGGGTGAGGAACTTCGCCCCGCCGCTGGCCTTCGTGCCAAAGCCCACTGACGGGCGGATAGTCCGCGCCCCAGCCTGCCCCTCGGGCGCCGGTGGCGGCAGACGGTCGCCATCCCCTCGGCGCAGCGCCGCCTTCAGCTCGGCAACCGCCTGTGGCAGTTCCATCCCGAAGGCCACGCGGTCGCCCCCCTCCGCGACGCCCGCCGACACGAGCGACACCAGCGCGGCACGCCCGCCGGTCCGATGAAAGACCGGCGCGCCGGACGATCCGAAGGTCACGTCGCAGTCGAAGGCGATGAGCCCGCCGCTTCGCCCCAGAACCCCGCAGCGTTCGTCCCATGACAGCGCATCGTCTCGACCCTGGCCGTAGGAAACCACCGACAGGCCGCGCGCGCCGTCCGACAGTGTCGCGGTCGGGAATGGCGCCGCCGTCGTGACCGGGACCGGGTTGGCCAGTTGCAGAAGGCCGACATCCCAGCGGATCTGTTTCGCCCGGTCGCGGCCGCGCGGATCATAAGCCGGATGGGCCAGCGCCTTCAGAACGTCCGACTCGGCCAGCGCCACGCCGTCGCGCAGACCGGCCCGGAACCGCAGGTCCGCGACATTGGCATAGGTGCCGCCGCCGAAGAGGCAATGCGCCGCCGTCAGGACGAGGTCGGGCGCGATCAACACGCCGGTGCAATAGCCGCCCCGCCCGATCTCCACTCGCCCGACAGCTTCCCAGCCGAGCAGGTCTTGCCGAAGGGTTAGTCGTTTCAACGGCGCGTCGGCAAGGAGCGGTCCTGCAAGAAGAGCAAACGCAAGTGCGCCCAGATATCGCCGGATCAGCATCTCACGGCCTCAGAAACTTGGCCCCGCCCGCCTTGCTGGCCGTCGAAAGCTGTATGCCGAAACCCGGCGTCACCTTTTTGAAGGTCCGCTCCTCGGCCGCGAAAGCCGCGCGCAACTCCGCCAGCGGTTGGGTCATCTCGGTTCCGAGGGCGACGGGCTTGCTGTCCATCTCGGCCTTCGCCGACACCACCGAGACGATCGTTGGGACGCCGTCGCGGATCGAGAAGATCGGCGCGCCGGAGGATCCGAAATCGACCGAGCAGGTCATGACGAGGATGCCCGGCTGGCGCCCGAGGACCTCGCAGGCCTTCTGCAGCGAGGGCGCGTCCGACCGGTCGAGCGCGTAGGAGACGATGCCGACCGTGTCGCCCTGCATCGGATCGGTGCCGATCTCGAACGGCTGGACCGAGGGCAGCCGGATCGGCTGGTCGAGTTCGAGCAGCGCCAGATCGTAGGCCACCCGGTCCATCCGGTCGCGACCCTCGTAGATGTAATCGGGATGGCTGACCGCCCGGGTGACGCCGCGATAGGCCACGGCGCGGCCGTTGCGCCAGCCAGCGAGGAACTTGAAATCGGCCGGATCGTGGCGGACACCACTCGACTGGTCATAAAGGCAATGCGCCGCCGTGAGAACCAGCGACGGCGAGATCAGCGCGCCGGTGCAGAAGGCCGAGCGGCCGATGTCGATGCGCCCCACCGCTTCCCAGCCGCGGGTCTCGTCGGCGGTCGTCAGCGCGGTCAGGGCGGCATCCTGCGCCGCCGTGCCTAACGGCACGGATGCCAGAATCATCGCCAAAAGGAATGCCCGCATCTCGTCCTCCGGAGTTTCGCCGGTTCTAGCCGCCGGTTTGGGCAAGATTATGGCCGCGAGCCGGGGCTGTCACGCCCCGCCCGAAAGCGCCCGCGGACGCGGTCCGCCGGTCGCCCAGTCGAGAAGCTCGACGGTATGGACGACGGGAATCCCGGTGCCGGAGCCGATCTGCATCATGCAGCCGATGTTCCCCGCCGTGATGACATCGGGCGTCTTCGCCTCGAGCGTCGCCACCTTGCGGCGCTTCAGCTCGGCCGAAATCTCCGGCTGAAGAAGGTTGTAGGTCCCCGCCGAGCCGCAGCAGAGATGCGGATCGGCCGGCTCCACCACCTCGAACCCGGCTGCCTTCAGAAGGGCCTTCGGCGCCGCCGTCACCTTCTGCCCGTGTTGCAGCGAGCAGGCCGCGTGATAGGCGACGCGCAGGGGCTCAGGCGCTTTCGCCTCTGGCTTGAGCCGGATCAGCAGTTCCGTGACGTCACAGGCCAGCGCCGCAATCTCGGACGCCTCCGGTGCAAGCCCCGTAGTGCGGAACATGTGGCCGTAGTCCTTCACGGTCGTGCCGCATCCGCTGGTGTTGATCACCACCGCGTCGAGGCCCCCGCCGCGCTTCTCCGCCATCCAGGCCCGGATATTCGCCTCGGCCGAGCGATGCGCCTCCGCCTCGCGCCCCATGTGGTGGGTCAGCGCGCCGCAGCAGCCCGCCCCCTTCGCCACCACGACCTCGCAGCCGAGCCGCCTGAGAAGCCGTATCGTCGCATCGTTGATATCGGTGTTCAGCGCCTTCTGCGCGCAGCCCGTCATCAGCGCCACGCGCATCCTTCGCGTGCCCGTCGCGGGAAAGACCTGCGGATCGTCATTGCGGCTGACCGGTGGCACCGCTTTCGGCGCCATTGCCAGCATCGCCCTCAGCCGCGCATCGGGCAGGAACCGCGCCACCGGCCGCGCCATCTTCGCTCCGAGCAGCGCCAGCCGGAACCGGGTGGGAAACGGGATCACCTGCGCCAGCACCCATCTGAGCGCGCGGTCGGCGAACGGCCGGCGATAGGTCTTCTCGATATGGGCGCGGGCGTGGTCGACAAGGTGCATGTAGTGGACGCCCGACGGGCAGGTCGTCATGCAGGCAAGGCACGAAAGGCAACGGTCGATATGCTTGACGGTCTTGGCGTCGGCCGGCCGGTCGTTCTCCAGCATGTCCTTGATCAGGTAGATCCGGCCGCGCGGGGAATCCAGTTCGTCGCCCAGCACCTGATAGGTCGGGCAGGTCGCGGTGCAGAACCCGCAATGGACGCAGGAGCGCAGGATCTCGTTGGCGCTGGCAATGCCGGGATCGCGCAGCTGGTCTTCGGTGAAATTCGTCTGCATCAGCCCATCAGCCCCGGATTGAGAATGCCCCTCGGATCGAACCGCGCGCGCAGCCCGGCCGAGATCGCCGCCAGCGGCGCCGGCTCCGGGTGAAACGGCGCGATCCGGGCGCGGGTCTCCGCCGACGCGCGGACAAGCGTCGCATGGCCTGAGAACAGGCCAAGTCGGGCGCGCAGGTCCTCGCCCTCCGGCATCAAGAGCCAGACGAGACCGCCGCCCCAGTCGTAAAGCACCGCCCGCGCCCCGGCCCGCGCCACGAGACCCGGCGCCTCCGACGGTCGCACCGACAGCCGCCAGACATCGCCCGGCACCGCCTGGAACGCCGCCACCTCCCGCACCCCGCGCCAGAGATCGCGGCAGACCGGCGCATCGGCCTCGATCCGGACCGCGCCGAAGCGCGACAGCAAGGCCGCGAGGCGCTCGCCGCGATAGGTCACCGACTGCGCGAAACCCTCGATGCGGATCAGCGTTCCCGACGCGCCATGCGCCGCCCCGGTCACGTCATAGGGTGACCCGAGCGCCGCCGTAATAGCGGCCAGCGCCGCCCCGTCGTCCAACCCCTCCAGAACCAGCACCGCGACGCTTTCCGGCGCCGGCAGCACCTTAAGCGCCACCTCGGTCAACACTCCGAGCGTCCCCCACGATCCCGCCATCAGCTTCACGAGGTCATAGCCGGTGACATTCTTCATAACCCGGCCGCCGCTTTTGACCACGGCCCCGGTACCGTCGACGAACCGTACCCCGAGCAGTGCGTCGCGGCAGGCCCCCGCCTGCACCCGGCGCGGGCCGGAGACATTGGCGGCGACCATGCCGCCCAACGTCGGCTCGCCGCCGCGGCCCAGGAGCCCGCGCCAGTCCGCCGGTTCGAAGGCCAGCCGCTGGCCTTCCGCCGCCAGCGCCGCCTCGACCTCGACGAGCGGCGTCCCCGCCCCGGCGACGATCGTCAAGGCGCCCGGCTCGTAAAGCCCGATCCCCGACAGGCCCGAGACGTCGAGCACCGCGCCCGTGACCGGGCGCCCCACGTCCCGCGTGCCGCCGCCCCGGATCCGGAGCGGCCCCGCCGCGCCGCGCACCGCCTCCGCCAGATCGCCTTCCGAAAAGATCCGCACCGGTCCTGCTTCCACTTGGCTCAAATATCCTCGGGGGGCCCGGGGGGCAGACTGCCCCCCGGCACCCGGTCTCAGCCGGCGCGCCGCCCGGCGCTCAGCGCCAGCGGAAACACCTTCGCGGGGTTCAGGAGCCAGGCCGGGTCGAAGACATCCTTGACCCGCATCTGCGCCTCCATGTCCGCCGATGTGTATTGCACCGCCATCAGGTCGCGCTTCTCGATGCCGACCCCGTGTTCGCCGGTCAGGCAGCCGCCGACCTCGACGCAAAGCTTCAGGATCTCGGCCCCGAGGGCCTCGCAGCGCTCCAGATCGCCCGGCGTGTTGGCATCGTAGAGGATCAAGGGATGCATGTTGCCGTCGCCGGCATGGAAGACATTGGCGACGCCCAACCCGAACTCCGCGCTCATCTCGCCGATCCGGCGCAGGACCAGCGGCAGGGCCGAGACCGGGATCGTGCCGTCGAGGCACATGTAATCGTTGATCTGGCCCATCGCGCCGAAGGCCGACTTGCGGCCAAGCCAAATCTTCTTCGCCTCCTCCTCGGACCCGCTTTCGCGAAACTCAACGGGATCGTGGCGCATGGCGATCTGGCGAATGAGGCCCAGCTGCTCGTCGATCTCGGCCTCCGACCCCTCGACCTCGACGATGAGCAGCGCCTCGCAATCCGGGTAGCCGGCATGGGCGAAATCCTCGCAGGCGCGGATGCAGGGCCGGTCCATGAACTCGATCGCCACCGGCAGGACACCGGCCTTGATGATGTCGGCGACGCAGGCCCCCGCCACCTCGTTCGAATCGAAGCCGATCAGAACCGGGCGCGCGCCCTCGGGCTTCGGAAGGATGCGCAAGGTCGCCTCGGTGACGACGCCAAGCTGGCCCTCCGACCCGCACACCACGCCGAGCAGGTCGAGCCCGCCGGCATCCATATGCGCGCCGCCGATCTCCAGGACCTCGCCCGCCATCGTGACCAGCGTCACGCCAAGCAGGTTGTTGGTCGTCACCCCGTATTTCAGGCAATGCGCGCCACCGGAATTCATCGCGATGTTTCCGGCGATGGCGCAGGCGAGCTGGCTTGACGGGTCCGGCGCGTAGAAGAACCCGTCCGCCTCGACCGCGCCGGTGACGGAAAGGTTGGTGCGCCCCGCCTCGACCCGGATGAAGCGGTTGTCGTAATCGACCTCCAGCACCCGGTTCATCCGCGCGATGCCGAGGATCACGCTGTCCGCAGTCGGCAGCGCCCCCCCGGCAAGCGATGTGCCGGAGCCGCGCGGCACCACCGGCACGCCCTCGGAATGGCAGACCGCAAGCGCCGCAGCGACTTCCGCGGTCGTGCGGGGCAAGATCGCCGCCAAGGGCGGGCAGCGATAGGCCGACAGCGCATCGCATTCATAGGCCAGGGTCTCGGCCGGATCGTCGATCACCGCGTCGGCGGGCAGGACCGCGCGCAGCCGCGCAACAATGGCCGAACGACGCGCAAGGATCGTTTCGTCAGGGCGAGGCATATCCATTAAATCTCTCCGAATTGGTAATTTTTTATAACCAATTTACGCACCAGACAACAAAAACCGCGCGGCTGGCCGAAAAAACCGCGTCCCTGACGGCAGAACTTCGCCGATCCTATCCCGTTTTCAGGGAAATTCCGCGCAAAATCGGCCTCTTTGCGCTAACCTCTGCGCGGGGGGGTGGCATCGACGGGACGAGACCCATGATTGCTGACCTCTGGCGCAGATCCGCTAGTGATCTCGACGGCCTGGCGGAACGACTTCCAAAGATCGGGTTCATCCTCGGGCTTCTGGCGCTTGCCTTCGCCTGGGGCGTTGCGACGGTCAAATGGAAGGTCTTTCCGCATCGCCAACTCGTCTACCTCGAATCTGGCGTCGTGGCGATGCGCAAGATGGAAAGCTCCGAGCTTCCCAATACGGCCGTCGCGCTCGTCCCTCGCGAGACCGCGACCGACCCAGTCGCCCTCCTGGGGGCGGAGCCTGTGGATGACGTGATCCTGATGACCGGCGGCTTCAGCTACCGGCAGGACATCTGCCCGGATTTCGGCTGCATCGCCTGGGTGATGGACCGCAATGGCAGGGTGCTGCACACGTGGCAATACGACCCCTCCGCACTCTTCGACCGCGAAAAGCTCTCGGGCTTCACCGGCAAGCGCGCGGCGCGCAACATCTACGTCCAAGGCACCGCGCTCGACCAGGGCGGGAACCTCGTCGTGACCTTCCAGGCCCACAACATGTTCCCGTACCAGGTCGCCGTCGCCCGTTTCGACTGGAACGGACGCCTCGACTGGATACGCATCGATGGCAGCCACCACTGGCCGACAGTCGGCGCCGATGGCCGGGTCTATGTGCCGATGGCCCGGATCGAGACCGGCGAGGGCAAGGTCGCGGGGACGCAGCAGAAGCGCCAGTGCAAATACGGGGCGGTATTTCAGGAAGGCGTGCGGGTGCTGTCGCCCGACGGCGCGGTCCTGCGCGAATTCTGGATGGACGACGTCGTCCGCGAAAGCGACGCGCAGGGGCTTGCCTACGCGGTGCGCGACGATTGCGATCCCTACCACGTCAACGGCATCGCGCTTCTCAATGCCGCCGCGGCCGGGCGCCTGCCGGATGCGCGCGAAGGCGACCTGCTGGTGTCGCTGCGTTCGTCCTCCTCGCTCGTCGTGCTCGATCAGGACACGGGCCGGATCAAGCACATCGTCACCGGCGCGATGGTCGCCCAGCATAGCCCGCGCGTGCTGCCTGACGGCGATGTCGCGGTCTTCGACAATCTCGGCGGCATCGACACGGCGAAAGGGACGCGGGTTCTGAAACTCGACATCGTGACCGGCAAGCCGACAACACTCTTCCCGCGCGACCCGGACGCGCCGGGGGGCGATCTCTTCTCCGAGGCGCAGGGCGAAGTCAACTTCACCGCCGATGGCCGTCGGGCGCTGGTCGCCGAAACGCTCGGCGGGCGGGTCTTCGAATTCGACACCGCGACAGGGGCGCCGATCTGGTCCTATCGCTCGGTCTCGGACATGGCGCCGTACTTCGCGGCCGAGGGCAATCGCCACGACGGCCCGGCCTACGCGCTGATGCACACCCAGGGCGCCGATTTCCTCAGCCGCGCCGCTTTCCGAAGGTTCGCGAGCCATTGATCCGGCCGGCCCCCGCATCGCGCAACAGGCAATACGCCCCCCGGGGGGTATCGCCTCAGATATCGCTGCCGGCGGGAAGGAGAGTTGGTGGCGAGGGGGGGACTTGAACCCCCGACCCCGTGATTATGAGTCACGTGCTCTAACCAGCTGAGCTACCTAGCCACTCGGGCCGCTAGGTATGCCAGCCCCCGGCGCCCGTCAAGAACGAATCGCCCCCTCGCGTCAGAGCCGGTAGTAGTCGCGGTACCAGGCGACGAAGGCCGCCATGCCGGTGCGGATATCGGTTTCGGGCCGATATCCGGTCAGGCGGCGGAGGAGACCGTTGTCGGCCCAGGTCGCGCGCACGTCGCCTTTCTGCATCTCCATCAGGTTGCGGATCGCCTCGCGCCCCGTCGCCGCCTCGATGGCCGCGATGAAGTCGCCGAGCGCCACCTTCTCGCCATTGCCGATATTGACCACCCGCCAGGGTGCCACCGGCGACAGGCTGTCGCCCTCCGCCACCGCCTCGGGGCTTTCCGGCCGCTCCGGCACCGCGTCGACCAGAAGCCGGATGGCGCGGACGAGGTCGGTCACATAGGTGAAATCGCGGAACATGTTGCCGTGGCCATAGACGTCGATCGGATCGCCGGCGAGGATCGCTTTGGTGAACTTGAACGGCGCCATGTCGGGCCGGCCCCAGGGCCCGTAGACGGTGAAGAACCGAAAGCAAGTCGTCGGCAAGTGCCAAAGATGCGCCCAGGAATGGCTGAGCGCCTCGGTCGCCTTCTTCGTTGCGGCATAGAGCGAGACCTGGGTGTCCACCTTGTCTGTCTCCCGGTACGGCATCTCGGTATTCGCGCCGTAGACGGAGGAGGTGGAGGCCAGCAGAAGATGCTTGACCCCGAGATCGCGCGACGCCTCCATCACGTTGAACGTGCCGTCGATGTTCGACGAAAGGTAGCTGCGCGGCGCCTCCAGCGAATAGCGCACGCCGGCCTGCGCCGCGAGGTGGACGACGGCATCGGGCTTGAACGCGGCCATGTCGGCGGCAAGTCGCGCGTGGTCCTCCAGCATCGCTTCGGTGAAGCCGAAACCCTCGCGCTGCTGCAACCCGGCGAGCCGGCGGCGCTTGAGGGTCACGTCGTAATAATCCGTCATCCCGTCGAAGCCGTGGACGCGGAACCCCTCGGCCAGCAGCAGCTCGCACAGGTGATAGCCGATGAAGCCCGCCGCCCCGGTGACATAGATCCGCTGCATCCACTCTCTCCGCGACCTCTTGCCGATCCATAGCCGCTCGCGGCGATGTGTCCAAGCCCGGGCGGCGGTTTGCCGTGGCGAAAGCGGGCGCGGCGCGCTAGGGAAAGGGAAAGGGGGCAGGCGATGCAGGTTCAGATCCCGCTCACACGCGATCTGGTTATGATCGGTGGCGGCCATACTCATGCGCTGGTCCTGCGCATGTGGGGGATGCGGCCGATTCCCGGTGTGCGGCTGACCCTGATCAGCCCCGACCCGACGGCGGCCTATTCCGGCATGCTGCCCGGCCATGTCGCGGGGCTCTACCCGCGCGAGACGCTGGAGATTGACCTCGTGCAGCTTGCCCGCCATGCCGGGGCGCGGCTGATCCTCGGCCGGGCAACCGGGATCGACCGCGAGGCGCGGCGCATCCTTGTGCCGGGGCGGCCCGACGTCGCCTATGACATCGCCTCGATCGACATCGGCATCACCTCCGACATGCCGTCGCTGCCGGGCTTTCGCGACCATGCGGTGCCGGCCAAACCGCTCGACGCCTTCGCCGACGCCTGGGCGGTGTTCGCGGGCCGCGTTGCGCGCGGGCGCGCCGTCCCCGCTGTCGCGGTGATCGGCGGCGGCGTCGCCGGGGTCGAGCTTGCCCTCGCCGCGCGCCACCGGCTCGGCCCCGGCGCGGAGGTCACGGTGATCGAACGCGGCGCGGCGCTGGCCTTGATCGGCGGCGGCGCAAGGCGCGCCCTTCTCGGCCATCTCGGCCGCGCCGGCATCGCCCTTCTCGAACACGCCCCCGTGGTCACGGTGGAGGCGGACGGCGTCCGCCTTGCCGACGGGCGCCGGGTGCCTTCGGCCTTCACGCTCGGCGCCGCCGCGACCCGGCCGCAGGCCTGGCTCGGCGAGACCGGGCTGAGGCTGACCGACGGCTTCGTGAACGTCACCAGGACGCTTCAGAGCGAGGCCGACCCCATGATCTTCGCGGCCGGCGACATCGCTCATATGGGATATGCGCCGCGCCCCAAGGCCGGGGTCTATGCGGTGCGGCAGGCGCCGGTCCTTCTCCACAACCTCGGTGTGGCGCTGACCGGGACCGGCAGTTTGCGGCACTACCGGCCGCAGAAGGACTACCTGAAGCTCATCTCGACCGGCGGCAAGGGGGCCGTCGCCGACAAGTGGCGCCTGCCGCTTGACGGCGCATGGCTCTGGCGCTGGAAGGACCGGATCGACCGCAAGTTCATGGCGCGGTTCCACGAACTGCCCCGGATGACCGCCGACCCCTTGCCGGCGATCCTCGCCGCCGGCGTGGCTGACGAGATCGGCAAGGGCAAACCGCTCTGCGGTGGCTGCGGCGCCAAGGTCGGACAGGCGGATCTGAAAGCGGCACTCGCGGCCCTGCCGCGCCCGGCCCGGCCCGACGTGCTGTCGGGGCCCGGCGACGACGCGGCGGTCTTGACACACGGCAAGGGGCACCAGGTGATCACCACCGACCATGTCCGCGCCTTCACCGAGGACCCGTACCTCCTGGCGAAGATCACGGCCATTCACGCAATGGGCGATGTCTGGTCGATGGGCGCCCGGCCGCAGGCGGCCCTGGCGCAGGTGATCCTGCCGCGCATGTCGCCCCGGCTCCAGACCGAGACGCTGCGCGAGATCATGGCGGCGGCGGCCGAGGCCTTCGGGGCCGAGGGGGCGGACGTCGTCGGCGGCCATACCAGCCTTGGCGCGGAACTGACCGTGGGCTTCACCGTCACCGGACTTGCCGCCCATGCCCCGGTCGCGCAAACGGGCGCGAAGCCGGGGGACTGGCTGATCCTGACCAAACCGCTCGGCACTGGCGTGCTCCTCGCCGCCGAAATGGCCGGCGCCGCGCCGGGCGCATCGGTCGCCGGCGCTTTGGCGTCGATGTGCCGGCCACAAGGTCATGCGGCGCGGCTGATCGCGCCTCATGCCCATGCGATGACCGACATCACCGGTTTCGGCCTGGCCGGGCACCTTCTTGCGATGCTTGATGCCTCGGGTGTGGCGGCGCGGATCTCGCTCTCGCACGTGCCGCTTCTGCCCGGCGCCGAAGCGTTGGCGGCGGCGGGTCACGGTTCCACGCTCTTGCCGGCGAACCGCGGCGCGATGACACGGATGTTCCTGACCGAAAGCCCGCGCGCCGATCTTCTCTTCGATCCGCAGACGGCCGGCGGTCTTCTCGCGGCGGTTCCGGCGGCAGTTGCCCTCGACCTCGCCCACCGCCTCCGCGCGATCGGCGAGAGCCCGGCGATCATTGGCGAGGTGCTGGCAGGCGCACCGTTCCTGACGGTCGAGGACTGAACGGCCCCTGATCCGATTGTGCGCCCGTTCCGGGCGCAAGTCCTTCCTCTCGCGCCCGACGCCTCCGCGCCGGGCCCTCGGGTTACCGCTCCGCGGGGGATATTTGATCCAAGTGGAAACGCGAAGGGCGCGCACCTGCATCCACTTGGCTCAAATATCCCCGCCGGAGGCATCCGCCGCCCTCAGCCGCGACCGGCCTGCCCGAGATGCGTCACCGCCCCGGCGACCCGCTCCGCGAGCGGGCCAAGAGCTTCGGGCGACAGGCTGGCGGCCTCCACAACCACCTCGTTCTCCGCCCCGACGCGGGCGCGGTGCTTGTCGTAGCGTGGATCGTAGTGCCGCTCCATCAGCTCGCGGGCGAGGTCCGCGAACGCCCCCGTCCGGGCGAGGCCAAGCCAGCCTTCTATGACCTCGGCGCCGTGCTGGGTCCTGAGGCGCTCGACGACATCCTCGAGCCAGGCACCGTCCTCGGTCATGTCGGCATAGGCCCGGGCGAGGTAGTTGGCCCGCGTCGAAGCCGGCGCCGCGATCCGCACCCTTGGAGCCGCGCACATCGCCGCCCAGAGCCGTTTCGGCACGCCGAGATTGCCGACCTTGGAGCTTTCCGCCTCCACCACCACCGGCCGCGCCGGATCGAGTGCTGCGAGCGCCGTGGCGAGCCGCCCTTCGAACGCCTTCTGCGACGGCTGTCCGCCGGGTCTTTCGCCGAAGAGCGAGCCGCGATGATTGGCGAGCCCTTCGAGGTCGATCACCTGCATCCCCCGCGCCGCCAGCAGGCCGAGGATCTCGGTCTTGGCCGAGCCGGTATTGCGACGAGCTTGCGCCAGGCCTTGTAGCCGCCCTCGATCAGTTCCACCCGCCAGCCGACCTGCGCGAGGATCGTCGCGAATGACCCCGACCGCTGACCGCCGCGCCAGCAATAGACCAGCGGTCGCCAGCCGCCGGGCTTGTCGGCCAGCGGCCCTTCGAGGTGCCGCGCCGCGTTGCGCGCCACCAGCGCCGCGCCGAGCTTGCGTGCCAGAAACGGCGATTGCTGCTTGTAGATCGTGCCGACCCGCGCCCGCTCCGCGTCGTCGAGGACCGGCAGGTTGATCGCGCCCGGCAGGTGATCCTCGGCGAATTCCGCGGGCGAGCGCACGTCGATCACCGCGTCGAAATCGAGCGCGGCGATCTGCTGCAGGGATGTGATGGTCAGCGCCATGGCGCCCTTCTAGCGCCGGACCGCTCCGGCCGAAAGGGTCAGTAGACCGTCACAGGCGCGCCAAGCGCCACCCGCTCGTAAAGATCCATGACATGTTCGTTGACCATGCGCAGGCAGCCGTTCGACACGGACCGCCCGATCGAGTTGGGTTCGGTCGTGCCGTGGATGCGGATCGCGGTGTCGCGGCCGTTCTGATAGAGATAGATCGCCCGCGCGCCCAAGGGGTTCTTCGGCCCGCCCGGCATCCCGTCGGCGTATTTCGCATAGGCCTTCGGATTGCGCTCGATCATCTCGGGCGTCGGTTTCCAGCTTGGCCATTCAACTTTCCGCCCGACCTCGCAGGCGCCGCGGAACACCAGTTCCGCCTTGCCGACCGCCACGCCGTAACGGATCGCGGTTCTTTTCCGGGCGATGTAATAGAGGAAATGCTCGGACGAGATCACGTGGATCGACCCCGGTTCGAGGTCGCTCCGTACCCTGACCACCGTGGGATAGAATTCCGGCGCGATGGTCAGACCGGGGATCGGTTCCGACGGAATCTCAATGGGCGGGGTCGCGGCCCCGGCCGGCGCTGCCAAGGCGCCAAGTGCCAGCGCACTTAGCCCGTGGCCGACAAACGAACGGCGATCGTACATCTCATCCTCCTGACCTGCCCGACTTGGCGGGACTGCCGCTGGAATGGTAATTGTAACCAGGGCACTGATCCTCATTGCTGGCAATATCGTCAACAATTTAGGCAGCCTGTTGACGTAATTGCGCCAATCCTTCGGCGCCTCCGCCCGACTGTTGCGGCGCCGCATCGCCATTGGCCGGGCGCAGCGTCGGGGCAAAGCTGGGTGTTCCGCCGCCGGAAACGACCCGACCCGGTCTTGCCCCGACATGGTTGGCGGCGGCACCTTGCCGGGGCCGGGTTGAGCAGGATCAAGGACAGCGGCGTGCCGGCACTGCGAAATGGCGGGCGAAGGACGCGCGCATGACCACACCTGTCTTCAGAACCTCCGGGCTGACCAAGGTCTATGACACCGGCAAGGTGACCGTTCATGCCTTGGCCGGCGTCGACCTGAACCTTTACGAGGGCGAGCTGACGGTGCTGCTTGGCCCGTCGGGCTCGGGCAAGTCGACGCTTCTCAACATCCTTGGCGGGCTCGACACCGCGACGTCGGGCCATGTCTGGTTCCGCGACCAGGAACTGACCGGGCTCGGCGACCGCGCGCTGACCGCCTATCGGCGCGACCATGTCGGCTTCGTCTTCCAGTTCTACAACCTCGTCGCCTCGCTCACCGCGCGCGAGAACGTGCAGCTTGTCACCGACGTCTCGAAGAACCCGATGAGCCCGGCCGAGGCGCTGGAGATGGTCGGCCTCGCGCCCCGGCTCGATCATTTCCCGGCCGAGCTTTCGGGCGGCGAGCAGCAGCGTGTGGCGATCGCCCGCGCCATCGCCAAGCGGCCCGACGTGCTTTTGTGCGACGAGCCGACGGGGGCGCTTGATTCGCAGACAGGGGTGCAGGTGCTCGAGGCGCTGAAGCTGGTGAACGACGAGCTTGGCACCGCCACCGTCGTGATCACCCATAACGTGGCGATCCGGAAGATGGCGCACCGCGTGATCCGGTTCCAGGACGGCCGGCTTCTCAGCACCGAGGTGAACGACCGGCGCATCGCCCCGTCGGAGATCGAATGGTGATGCACGCGCTCGACCGGAAACTTCTGCGCGATTTTGCCCGGCTCTGGGCGCAGGCGCTTGCCATTGCGGTGGTGCTGGCCTGCGGTGTCGCCGCCCTGCTGACGTCGTTCGGGATGTACCAGGCCCTCGGCGACAGCCGCGACGCATACTACGAGCGCAACCGCTTTGCCGACCTCTGGGCCCCGGCCCGCCGGGCGCCGCTGTCGCTTCTGCCCACGATTGCCGCCATTCCCGGTATCCGCACCGCCGAAGCGCGGATCGAGGGGATGGTCACGCTCGACCTGCCGGGGCGGGAAGAAACGGCAGTCGGCCAGATCCTGTCGCTGCCGGCGTCGGGTGAGCCGCTTCTGAACCTGCCGCTCCTGCGCGCGGGCCGGCTGCCGGAGCCGGAGGCCGTGACCGAAGTGGCGGTCAACGCCGCCTTCGCGGCGGCGAACGGCTACCGGCCGGGCGACCGGTTCTTCGCCAATCTGAACGGAACGCGGCGCGAACTGACGATCAGTGGCACGGTCCTGTCGCCGGAATTCATCTACACGCTCGGCCCCGGCGCGATGATGCCGGACAACGAAGGCTTCGCCGTGATCTGGATGCCCGAACGCGCGGCGGCGGCGGCCTTCGACATGGAGGGCGCCTTCAACAGCCTGACCGTGGCGCTCTATGCCGGCGCCAGCCCGGCCGAGGTGATCGACCGGATCGACACCTTGCTCGACCGCTATGGTGGCACCGGCGCGCATGGCCGCGACCGGCAGATGTCCGACAGCTTCGTCTCGTCCGAGATGAACCAGCTCTGGACCATGACCATCGTCCTGCCGCCGATCTTCTTCGGCGTCGCGGCGTTTCTGGTGAACATGGTGCTCGGCCGGATCGTCGCGCTCGAACGGTCGGAAATCGGGCTCTTGAAGGCGCTCGGTTATTCCAACGCGGCGATCGCGGGGCATTACCTGATGCTGGCGGGGCTGACCGCGATCGTCGGCATCTTCATCGGCTGGGGCGTCGGCGCCTGGCTTGCCCACGGGATGGCCGGGCTCTACGCGCGCTTCTTCGACTTTCCCTACCTGATCTTCCAGGGTTCCTGGGCGGTCTACGTGGTCTCGGGCCTTGTCGGGCTTGGAGCGGCCGCGTTCGGGGCGCTGCGGGTCGCCCTCGCCGCCGCCCGGCTGCCGCCGGCAGTGGCGATGCAACCGCCGGCGCCGCCGCGCTTCCGGCGCGGCTTCAGCGACCGGCTGATGGCAGGGCTGCACCTCTCGCAGCCCGCGATGATGATCCTGCGCTCGATCACCCGCTGGCCGCTGCGCGCCGCCGCAAGCGCGCTCGGCCTCTCGATGGCCGTCGCGGTCCTCGCCGCCGCGAGCTTCTTCAACGACGCGATGGACAAGATGATGGACGTGACCTTCGGGCAGGCCAACCGGCAGGACGCGGTGCTGATCTTCACGCAGAACCTGCCCGAGAGCGCGCTGGACGAACTGCGCGCCCTGCCCGGCGCCATGCAGGTCGAGGGCCAGTTGACCGAAGCGGCAATCCTCAGGAACGGGCATCTGGAAAAGCACGTCGGGATCGAGGCGCGCCGCCCGGATGCGGACCTCTCGCGGATCATCGGCGCGGCCGGTGGCGTCGTCACCGTCCCGCCCGGCGGCATCGTCCTGACCGCGCGTCTGGCGGCACAACTCCGGCTTGCCATCGGCGACGAGGTGGAGGTCGCCTTCCTCTCCGGCCGGCGCGAGACGGTCCACCTGCCGCTGATGGCGACGACCGAGCAATACATCGGCCTCGGTGCCTATATGGACTTCGAGACGCTGAACCGGATGCGCCGGCAGGCGCCGCAGATCTCGCTCGCCAACCTGACGCTGGACGACGCGCGGAAGGCCGCGTTCCACCGCGCCCTGAACGACATGCCGGCCCTCGCCGGCACCGCGATGCTGACCGACATGCGGCGGTCGTTCCAGGATACGATCCGGCAGAACATCTCCATCACCACGACGGTCTACATCACCATCGCCGTCCTGATCGCCGTCGGCGTGACCTATAACGGCGCCCGCATCCAGTTGTCCGAACGCGCCCGTGAACTCGCCAGCCTGCGCATCCTCGGCTTTTCGCGCGCCGAGGTCTCGTTCATCCTGGTGGGCGAGACGATGGTGCTGGCGCTTCTTGCCCAACCTCCCGGCTGGCTCGCCGGGCTCGGCATCGCCTGGGCCTTCACGCAAGGGGTGGACAGCGACCTCTACCAGATCCCCTTCGTGATCGCCCCCTCCACCTTCGCCCGCGCCAGCCTTATCGTGCTTTTGACCGCGCTTGCCTCCGCGCTCGTGGTGCGCCGCCGCATCGACCGGCTCGACCTCGTCGCGGTCATGAAAACAAGGGAGTAAGCCATGGCCCTGCAACCCCGCCACTACATCATCGGCCTCGTCGGGGCCGGCGTCCTCGGCGGTCTCGCCTGGCTCAGCTTCCGCACCGACCCGGTGCCGGTCGATCTGGCCGACATCGCGCGCGGCCCGATGCTGGTCACCGTGAACGCCGACGGCGAAACCCGGATCAAGGACGTGTTCGAGGTTGCCGCCCCGATCTCCGGCACCGCGCGCCGCGCACCGGTCGAAGTCGGCGATCCGGTCATCGCTGGAGAGACCGTGGTCGCGGTCGTCGAACCGGCGGCGCCGGGGTTCCTCGACAGCCGTTCGCGCGAACAGGCCGAGGCGGCGGTGAACGAGGCGCGCGCAGCCCTGACCCTGGCCGAGGCGCAGTTTCGCCAGTCCGAGGAGGAACTCCACTATGCCCAGACCCAGCACGACCGCGCCCGGACCCTGACCGAGCGTGGCGTGTCGTCGCAGACCTCGCTCGAGGATGCGAGCCAGATCCTCTCGATCCGCCTCGCCGCGCGCGAGGCCGCGCGCTCGAACGTCGCGATGGCGACGAGCGCGCTCGCCCGCGCCCGCGCCGCGCTGATCGAACCGGGCGCCTCGGCAGGCAGCCGCGACAGTTGCTGCGTGACGCTGAAGGCGCCGATCACCGGCACCGTCCTTTCGGTCGACATCGTCAGCGAAGGCCCGGTCGCGGCGGGCACCCGCCTTGTCACACTCGGCCAGACCGGCGATCTGGAGATCGTCGCCGATCTCCTCTCCGCCGATTCCGTCGGGCTGAAACCCGGCGCGCGCGCCATCGTCGAACGCTGGGGCGGGCCCGACCCGCTGGAAGCCGCGCTGCGCCGGCTGGAGCCATCGGCCCATACCAAGGTTTCCGCCCTCGGCATCGAGGAGCAGCGCGTCGACGCGGTCTTCGACATCCTCAGCCCGCCCGAGGCCCGCGCCGGCCTCGGCGACCGCTACGCGGTCTATCTTCGCATCGTGACATGGGAGGGGCAGGACGTGATGCAGGTCCCGCTCTCGGCGCTCTTCCGCCATGACGGCGGCTGGGCGGTCTTCCGCGCCGAGGGCGGCAGGGCCCGCCTGACGCCGGTCACGCTCGGCCACCGCAACGGCACCGCCGCCGAAGTGACCGAAGGGCTTACGCCCGGCGACCGGGTGATCCTGCATCCTTCGGACGGCATCGCCGACGGCACCGCCATCGTCGAACGCACCACCGGGTGATCCCCTCCCCCGCGATTTGACATTTCGCCCGCTAACCGCCAAGTCAGGCGGAAAGGACGCCCCAGACCCAGCACACCACCATCATCGTCGACGGCATGACCTGCGCCTCCTGCGTCGGCCGGGTCGAACGCGCGCTGAAGGCGGTTCCGGGCGTCACCGGGGCCGAGGTCAACCTCGCCACCCAGTCGGCCCTCGTCCACTTCACCTCCGGCACCACCACGGCAGAGGCGCTCGCCGCCGCCGTCACCGCCGCCGGCTACCCCTCCGCCCCCGCGGCCGAAATCGAGCCGGCCACCGACCGGCAGGCGGACGAAGCGGCGAAGCTGCGCCGGTCGTTCCTGATCTCTGCCGCGCTGACGCTGCCGGTCGTGGTGCTGGCGATGGGCACCCACATGATCCCCGCCCTGCACCACTGGGTCTCTGCCACCCTTGGCAAGGCGAATTCGGCCCGCATCCAGGTCGTCCTGACCGCCCGTATCCTCGTCGGCCCCGGCGCGATCTTCTTCCGCCACGGCCTCCCGGCGCTGATGCGCGGCGCACCCGAAATGAATTCGCTCGTGGCGCTCGGCAGCCTCGCCGCCTTCGTCTATTCGACCGTCGCCACCTTCGCCCCGGCGCTTCTGCCCGAAGCCGCGCGCGGCGTCTATTTCGAGGCGGCCGCCACCATCGTCACCCTGATCCTCGTTGGCCGGATGCTGGAGGCACGCGCCAAGGGCCAGGCCGGCGAGGCGATCCGCAGGCTGATCGGCCCGCGCCCCGAGACCGCCCGCGTCGAGCGCGATGGCGGCGTCATGGATGTCGCGGTCGAGGATCTGAAACCCGGCGACATCGTCCGCCTCGCCCCCGGCGAGAGGGTGGCGGTCGACGGCGTGATCGTCACCGGACACGGCTGGATCGACGAATCGATGCTGACCGGCGAACCCGCGCCGGTCGAAAAGGCCGAGGGCGCGACGGTCACCGGCGGCACCGTGAACGGCCAGTCGGCACTCAGCTACCGGGTGACGGCGACCGGCGCCGACACGGTTCTCGCGCGCATCATCGCGATGGTCTCCGACGCGCAGGGCGCGAAACTTCCCTTCCAGGCGCTGGTCGACAGGATCACCCTCTGGCTCGTCCCCGCCGTGATGGCGCTCGCCGCGCTCTCCTTCGCGGCCTGGCTCGCCCTTGGCCCGGCGCCGGGCACTGACCCATGCGCTCGTCGCCGGCATTTCGGCCCGATCATCGCCTGTCCCTGCGCGATGGGCCTCGCCACGCCCGTCTCGATCCTCGTCGGCACCGGACGCGGGGCCGGGCTTGGCCTGCTCTTCCGCCGGGGCGACGCATTGCTACGGCTCTCCGAAGCGCGGATCGTCGCCTTCGACAAGACCGGCACGCTGACCGAGGGCAAGCCGCGCCTCACCGACCTGATCACCGCCAACGGCTTTGACGAGGCCACGGTCCTCAGCCTCGCCGCCAGCGCCGAGGCGCGCTCCGAACACCCGCTCGCCCGCGCGATCCTGGCGGAGGCCGAGGCGCGCGGCATGACCCCGCCCGAGGCGACCTCCGCCAGGGCCCTTCCCGGTCGCGGCCTCGCGGCCGAGGTCGCCGGCCGGTCAATCCTCGTCGGAAATGCCCGCGCATTCAGCGAGGCCGGCATCGACCCCGGCCCGCTCGCGGCGGATGCCGACCGCCTCGCCGCCGAGGCGAAGACCCCGATCCTGATCGCCATCGACGGACGGGCCGCCGCCCTTCTCGCCGTCGCCGACCCGGTGAAACCCGCCGCGAAACCCGCCATCGCGGCGCTTCACGCGATGGGGGTGAAGACCGCGGTGATCACCGGCGACACGCGCGCCACGGCCGAGGCGATCGCCGCGTCGCTCGGCATCGACCATGTCGCCGCTGGGGTGCTGCCCGACGGCAAGGTCGCGGCGCTCGACGCGCTCAGGGCCGGGGGAACCACGCCTTCACCGGCGACGGGATCAACGACGCCCCGGCGCTCGCCGCCGCCGATATCGGCATCGCCATGGGCACCGGCACCGATGTCGCCATCGAGGCGGCAGAGGTGGTGCTGATGACCGGCGATCCGGCGGCGGTCGCCGATGCCGTGCGGCTTTCGCGCGCGACGATGCGCAACATCCGCCAGAACCTCTTCTGGGCCTTCGGCTACAACGTCGTCCTGATCCCGGTCGCCGCCGGCGCGCTCTACCCCCTGAACGGAATGCTGCTCTCGCCCGTGCTCGCCGCTGCGGCGATGGCGCTCTCCTCGGTCTTTGTCGTCACCAATGCGCTGCGCCTGCGCCGCGCCGGCCCCTGGGCCCGCTGACGGGCTTCCACTTGGGACAAGTATTCTCCGGGGGTCCGGGGGTGGAAAACCCCCGGCCGCGCCGCCGTCAGTCCCGCGCCCGGAGAACCCGCGCTGGCCGCGCCGCGAGCGGGCGCAGCGCGAAGAGAAGCCCGGCCAAAAGCGACGCCAGCGCGCCCCCGACAACGATCACCCCGGCCGAGACCGGCTCGAACCGGAACTCCCCCTCCATCACGAAGGTCATCACCGCCCAGCCCGCGCCGGCGCCGAAGGCAACCGCGACGATCCCCGCCGCCGCCCCCATCAGCGCCGAGCGGAGCGCGAAGCTTCTCAGCACAAGGCCGCGCGTCGCCCCCAGTGTCTTCAGGACCGCCGCCTCGTAGACCCGCGCCCGCTCCCCCGCCGCCGCCGCGCCGATCAGGACCACGACCCCGGTCAGGAGCGTCACGCCGGCGGCAATCGCCGTGGCCCGCGCGATGGCGGCCAGCGCCTCGCTCACCCGGTCGATCGCGTCCTTCACCCGGATCGCGGTGACGTTCGGATAGGCGGTCGCGATGTCGCGCAGGATCGCCGCCTCCGCCCCAGCCTCGGCATAGACCGTGGCGATCCAGCTGTGCGGCGCGCCCTGCAGCGCCGCCGGGTTCATCGACATCACGAAGCCGATGCCCGCAGTGCCGAAATCGACCTCGCGGAACGAGGTGATCTCGGCCTCGATGTCGCGGCCAAGGACGTTGACCGTGACCTTGTCATGCAACTTCAACCCGATCTCCTCCGCCTCTTCGCGCGCGAAGGACATCTGCGGCGGCCCGGCATAATCCTCGGGCCACCACGCGCCTTCGGTGATCACCGTGCGCTCGGGCGGCGTCGCGGAATAGGTCAGGCCCCGGTCACCTCGCACCACCCAGTGATCGCCCGCCACCTCGCGCGCGCTTCTGCCGTTGATCCCGGTCAGCACGCCCCGCAGCATCGGCGCCGTGTCGGCCCGGCTCACCGCCGGATCGCCGTTCACCCGGTCGAGGAAGCCGTCGATCTGGTCGGGCTGGATGTCGACGAAGAAGAACGACGGCGCCACCTCCGGCAGGTCGCGGTCGATCGAGGCGCGCAGGTTGCTGTCGATCTGCCCCACCGCCGCCAGCACCGACAGGCCGAGGCCGAGCGACAGGATCACCGCCGTCGCCTCCTCGCGCGGCGAGGCGATGGCCGAGAGCGCGAGGCGCAAGGCCGGCCGGCCCCGCGCCCGGTGCCCCATCCGGCGGGCGAAACGGCGCAGGCCAAAGGCCGCGAGCGTCAGCACCAGAAGTGCGGCGACGATGCCGCCGAGGGTTCCAAAGGCGAGCTTCGGCACACCTGAGAACCCGACCGCGACCGCCACCAGAAGTCCGGCAATACCGGCCAGAACCAGCGACAGGCCCCAGCCCGGCCATTTCCGCCGGCCCGGCCCGAGATCGCGGAAAAGCGCCGCCGCCTTCACCTCGCGGGTCCGCGCCAGCGGCCAGAGCGCGAAAAGCGCCGCCGTCAGCACGCCGTAGGTCGCGGCCTCGGCGAGCGGCCTCCAGCTCACGCCGATCTCCACCGGGATCGGCAGGCTCCGCGCGATCAGCGGCCCGGCAAACACCGGAGCGCCGGCGCCGAGAAGAAGCCCCATCGCCACGCCGAGCGCCGCGAGGACCGCGATCTGCGCCAGATAGACCGCGAAGATCGTGCCCGATTCCGCGCCGAGCGCCTTCAGCGCCGCCATCGTCGCCACCTTGCCATCGAGATAGGACCGCACAGCGGCGCCGATGCCAACGCCGCCCACCGCCAGCCCGGCAAGCCCCACGAGGACGAGAAACGATCCCATCCGGTCGACAAAGCGCCGCATCCCCGGCGCGCCGTAACGGGCGTCCTGCCACTGCATCCCGGTGTCGCGGAACGCCGTCACCGCCTCGCGGCCGAGCGGACCGACCTCTGCCCCTTCCGGCAGCAGGAGCCGGTGGCGGCTGTCAAAAAGGCTCCCCGGTTCCAGAAGCCCCGAATCGGCGAGGTCCACCGTCCGCACGATGGTGCGCGGGCCAAGGGTGAAGCCGCCCGTCGTCGCGTCCGGCTCGCGCAGGATCCGCGCCGCCACCCGGAACTCCTTCGTGCCGAGCCGGAACCGGTCGCCGACCGCAAGCCCGAGACGGTCGGCGAGGACCGGGTCCATCGCCGCCCCCGGCACCCCGTCCACCGGCGCGAAGGCCGCCTCCGGCGTCATCGCCGGGTCGAGGACGAGCACGCCGGTCAGCGGGTAAAGCCCATCGACCGCCTTGACCTGCGTCAGCGCGCGTTCGGCCCCCGCCCCCTCGCCCCGCACCGCCATGGAGCGGAAATCGACGATCTCGGCCACCTTCTCCGCCCGTTCCGCCATGAAGGCGCGCTCCGCCGCACTGGCGAAGCGGTAGGTGAAGGACATCTCGGCATCGCCGCCAAGAAGCACCGCCCCCTGATCCTGTATCGCCCGGTCGATCGCCGACCGCACCGTGCCGACGGCGGCAATCGCCGCCACGCCGAGCATCAGGCAAAGCAGGAAGACCGCGAAACCACCGATCCCGCCGCGCATCTCGCGCCGGGCAATGCGAAGCGCGACGGGCAGGCTCATTCGGCCACCCGGGCGCGCGCCACGCGATCCTCGCCGGCGATCCCGCCGTCGGCAAGCCGCACCACCCTGTCGCAGCGCGCCGCCAGTTCCGGCGCATGGGTCACGAGGATCAGCGTCGCCCCGTGCCGGTCGCGCAGATCAAAGAGCAGTTCCATGATCGCAGCGCCTGTCGCGCCGTCGAGATTGCCGGTCGGCTCATCGGCGAGGAAGATCGCCGGCCGCGGCGCGGCGGCGCGCGCCAGCGCCACCCGCTGCTGCTCGCCCCCCGAAAGCTGCGCCGGATAATGGTCCATCCGCGCCCCGAGCCCCATCGCCTCCAGTTCCGCCGCCGCGCGGCCGAACGCATCCGCCACACCCGCCAGTTCCAGCGGGATCGCGACGTTTTCAAGCGCGGTCATCGTCGGAATCAGGTGGAAGGACTGGAAAACGATCCCCATATTGCCACGGCGGAACCGCGCGAGCGCGTCCTCGTCCATCGCCGTCAGGTCGCGGCCCAGCGCCATGACCCGGCCCGACGTGGCACGCTCGAGCCCGCCCATGAGCATGAGGAGCGAGGACTTGCCCGACCCCGACGGCCCGACCAGCCCGAGACTTTCGCCTTTCGCGACCGAAAGCGTGATGCCGCGCAGGATGTCCAGCGGCCCGGCATTGCCCTCAAGCACCAGCCGCGCGTCCTCAAGGCTCAGTATCGTCTCGTTCATTGCCGCTGTCCGCCCGTTCTGCCTCAAAGAGGCATATGGGGTGCGGCGCCGGTTGCGCAACCTCGCAGGGGTGGCGGGAATTGCGGTGGCGATCTCGGCAAGTGCCGTGGCGGCGGCCGAACCCGCGCGGATCGTGGCTTTCGGCGACAGCCTGACGGCGGGTTACGGCCTGCCGCCCGGCGATGGCCTTGTCCCCCAGCTCCAGCGCTGGCTCGGCGACCACGGAACCGAGGCGGTGGTGCTGAATGCCGGCGTTTCGGGCGATACGACGGCGGGCGCCCTCGCCCGGATCGACTGGACCCTGTCGGCACCCGCCGACGCGATGATCGTCACGCTCGGCGGCAACGACCTGCTGCGCGGCCTGCCGCCCGAGGAGGCGCGCGCCAATCTCGACGCGATCCTCGCACGCGCCGATGCTAAGCACCTTCCGGTGCTACTGGTGCCGATGCTGGCGCCCGGCAATTTCGGCCCCGACTACAAGGCGGCCTTCGACAAGATCTATTCCGATCTGGCCGAGAAACACGGCGCGCTCCTTGCCGCGCCGTTCTTCGCACCGATCCTCGCGCTCCCCGACCGGCAGAAGGCCCTCGCCGACTACATGCAGCCCGACGGCCTTCACCCGACCGCCTCGGGCGTGGCTCTTGTGGTCGAGGCGCTCGGCCCCAGGGTGCAGGAGCTGCTGCACCGGGCGGAGTAACCCCCGGCGCGGCGCCGCGACGGATTTACGCTGGCCAATCCCCCCGATCCACCGGAAAGTGCCGCGAAGAAACGGAGTTCGCCACGATGACCCTCATCGCCCGCCTTGCCGATCTGCTCGGCCCCGGCCAGGTCCTTACAGGGGCCGACACAGCGGCCTATTCCCGCGACTGGACCGGGAAATACGACTGGACACCGCGCGCCGTCCTGCGCCCCGCTTCGACCGGGGAGGTCGCGGGCATCCTCCGGCTCGCCCATGCCGAGGGCGTTCCCGTCGTCCCCACCGGGGGCCGGACCGGCCTCACTGGCGCCATCACGGCCGAAGGCGCGCTGATGCTGTCGCTCGAACGGATGAACCGCATCCGGGCAATCCGGCCCGAGGCCCGCGTCGCGGTGGTCGAGGCGGGGGTGATCCTTTCGTCGCTGCACGATGCCGCCGGGGAACAGGGCCTCTACTTCCCGCTCTGGTTCGGCGCGCGCGGCTCGGCGCAGATCGGCGGGGTGCTCTCCACCAATGCCGGCGGCTCGAACGTGCTGCGCTACGGCTCGACTCGCGCGCTCTGCCTCGGGATCGAGGTGGTGCTTGCCGACGGGCGGGTGATGAACCTGATGTCGGAACTCCACAAGGACAATTCCGGCTACGACCTCAAGGACCTCTTCATCGGCGCCGAGGGCACGCTGGGCATCATCACCGCCGCCGCGATGAAGCTGGTGCCGGCCCCCCGGGCCCATGCGACGGCGATGCTCGCGGCGCCCTCCCTGCCGGACGCGCTGACGCTGCTCAACCGGCTGCAGGAGGCGACCGGCGGCCTTGTCGAGGCGTTCGAGTTCATGCCGCGCACCTATCTCGAACAGCTCCGCACCCGGCGCCCCGACCTCGGCGTGCCCTTCGCCGAGATTCACGACACGACCATCCTCGTCGAACTCGCCGCCACCGCGCCACGCGATGCGGCGGCGCTGCCGGACGGTTCGATCCCGCTCACCACGCTTCTCGAAGAAACGCTCGCCGCAGTGATGGAGGATGGCCTCATCCTCGACGCCACCCTCGCGCAGACCGAGGCGCAGCGCCAGGCGATCTGGGCGCGGCGCGAAGCGGCGGCCGAGATCACCGTGGGCCACGGCCATACCGTCGATACCGACGTGGCGCTGCCGCTCGACCGGGTCGACGCCTTCCTCGCCCGCGCCATCGCGGCGACAGAGCGGATCGACCCCGGCGCGGAAACCAATACCGTCGCCCATCTCGGCGACGGCAACCTCCATTACACGATCTTCCCCACCCGCCGCGACGCGGAACTTGACGAGGCGCTGACCGAAGCGGTCGAGGATATCGTCGCCGACCTCGGCGGATCGTTCTCCGCCGAACACGGGATCGGGCTTTCAAAACTCCCGTCGATGCAGCGGCGCAAGGACCCGGTCGCGCTCGAGATGATGCGGGCGGTGAAGGCGGCGTTCGATCCGAAAGGCATCCTCAACCCGGGCAAGACCCTCCCCGACGCGACCGCGTGACGGCGCCCCCATCACAGGCAGGCGCCGACATCGCGGCCCCACCTTCATCTTGCCTGAAATATCCCGGGGGAGACGCCGCGACAGCGGCGTCGGGGGCAGCGCCCCCCTCACCCGCGCCAGTCGAAGAACCCCTTCGGCGCCTGCGCCAGCAGTTCGCGGGCCAGATCCGCCCCCGCCGCCGCCGCATCCGCGGCCGCGAAGCGGCGCTCGCCCCGGATCACCTCGGAGCCGTCGGGGCGCAGGATCTCACCACGGAGCCAAAGCCCGCCGCCGTCATGGACGGCAAGCCCGGCGATCGGCGTCTCGCACGAGCCGTCGAGCGTCGCGAGGTAGAACCTCTCGGCCAACAGCCTCTCGCCAGTCGGCACGTCGTGGATCGCGGCAAGCAGGGCTTCGGCGCGCGCATCGCCGGCGCGCCGCTCGATCCCGATGGCGCCCTGCGCCACCGCCGGCAACATCTCGTCAACCTCGACCGCGCTTTTCGCCAGCGCCGCCATGCCGAGCCGGTTGAGCCCGGCCAGCGCGAGGAAGGTCGCGTCGGCCACCCCGTCCTGAAGCTTCTTCAGCCGGGTCTGCACGTTGCCGCGAAACTCCACCAGCTTCAGGTCGGGCCGCCGGTTGGCCAGTTGCGCCCGCCGGCGCAGCGAGGACGATCCGACGACCGCCCCCTCGGGCAGATCGGCCAGCCGCGCGACCGAGGTCGACATGAAGGCATCCCGCACATCCTCGCGCGGCAGATAGCAGTCGAGCACCAGCCCCGCCGGCTGCGCGACCGGCATGTCCTTGGTGGAATGCACGGCGATGTCGATCGCGCCCGCGAGCATCGCCTCCTCGATCTCCTTGGTGAAGAGACCCTTGTTGCCGATCTCCTTCAACGGCCGGTCCGCCGCGATCAGCGCCCGGTCGTCCCCGGTGGTCTTGATGATGACGATCTCGCAGGCATCCTCGGGCAGGTGATGCGCCGCCATCAGCCGGCCGCGCGTCTCGAACGCCTGGGCAAGGGCGAGCGGCGAGCCTCGGGTGCCGATCTTCAGCGGGTTTTGCGCGTTGGGCATGATCATGGCCCCGGCATAGCCGCGACAGAATGCCCGCGCAATGGTTCGAAACCCGCCCCGCGCTTGACATCGGGTCGCAGGCCGGGATGAAAGGGGCGAAGGAGACCCCGATGACCAAGACGATCCTGCGCGCCCTCGCCGGCGAGACCCAAGCCGTTCCGCCGATCTGGATGATGCGCCAGGCCGGCCGCTACCTGCCGGAATACCGTGAAACACGGGCAAAAGCCGGGGATTTCCTGTCGCTCTGCTATAATCCTGAGCTTGCGGCGGAGGTCACGCTGCAACCGATCCGCCGCTACGGTTTCGACGCGGCCATCCTCTTCGCCGACATTCTTTTGCTGCCGCAGGCCCTTGGTTGCGATCTCTGGTTCGAAACCGGCGAAGGGCCGCGATTGTCCACGATCACGACGGCGGAGGGTCTAGCCGGCCTGAGGCCGAAGGATGCGATTCACGACACGCTGGGCCCGGTTTACGAGACCGTGCGCCTCCTGTCGCAGGCCCTGCCACGTGAGGTCACGCTGATCGGGTTCGCCGGCGCGCCCTGGACCGTGGCGACCTATATGATCGCCGGGCGCGGCACCCCGGACCAGGGGCCGGCGCACCGGCTGAAGGCCAAGGACCGCGCCACCTTCGCCGGTCTCATCGACCTTCTGACCGAGGCGACGATCGACTATCTCTCGGCCCAGGTGGCGGCCGGCGCCGAGGTGGTCAAGCTCTTCGACAGCTGGGCCGGATCGCTCAAGGGCCAGGATTTCGACGATTTCGCACTGAAGCCCGCCGCCCGGATCATCGCCGAACTCAAGTCCCGCCATCCTGGCCTGCCGGTCATCGCCTTTCCCCGTGAGGCGCGCGACCGCTACGTCGGCTTCGCCAAGGCGACCGGCGCGGATTGCGTGGCGCTCGACAATTCGGTTCCGGCGGACTGGGCGGCCGAACATGTCCAGCGCGACGGCTGCGTCCAGGGCAATCTCGACCCCGCGCTCCTGGTGACGGGCGGGCCGGCGCTCGTCGCCGGGACGAAGGCGGTGGTGCGCGCCTTCTCGAAGGGGCCGCACATCTTCAATCTCGGACACGGCATCACGCCTGACGCCAGCCCGGACAACGTGTCGCGGATGATCGAGGCCGTGCGCGGCTGAGCCCGGTGCGGCGATCAAGGTCGCCTTGCCGCCGAAGCAGAAGATTTGACGTCTTCGCGCCCTTCCCCTTTCCAGCGGGATGGGTATTGTGATGGCTCGTGAACGACCCCGCGCCCACGCAAGGCGACGGGCAGTACCGCGAATGCGGCCCGGAGGATTAGGCAAGACATGCGATACGTAGCTGCGAAAACCGCGAAGGAGGCTGCGGGACTGCTCGCGGCCGAGCCGGGCGTGACCCGGGTATTGGCCGGCGGCACCGATGTACTGGTCCAGTTGAAGTCCGGCATGGTCGAACCCGACCTGATCGTCGACATCAAGACGATCCCCGGCCTCGGCGAGATCACCGCCGAAGACGGCGGCTTCCGCATCGGCGCGGCGGTGGCGAATGCGGTTCTCGGGGAACATGCGGGGGTCGTGGCGCTCTGGCCCGGCGTGGTCGAGGGGGCGAACCTGATCGGTTCCACCCAGGTCCAGGGCCGCTGCACGATGGCCGGCAACCTCTGCAACGGCTCACCCGCCGGCGACGCGGTGCCGGGTCTCGTGGCCGCGAACGCGGTTGCCCGGATCGCCGGCCCTGAGGGGACGCGCGACTGCCCGGTCGCGGAGATCCCTGCCGGCCCCGGCAAGACCACGCTGAAGAAGGGCGAGATCATCACCTCGATCTACCTGCCCGCCCGGCCCGAACGCGCCTCGGACGCCTACCTGCGCTTCATCCCGCGCACCGAGATGGACATCGCCGTGGCCTCCGCCGCCGTGTCGCTGGAACTGAACGCCGATGGCACCGTCAAGGCGGCCCGCGTTGCCCTTGGCGCCGTCGCACCGACGGTGGTCGTGGCCGACGCCGCCGCCAGGATCCTCGTCGGCACCACGCTCGACGGCGACACGCTCGCGTCATTCGCCAAGGCCTGCGAGGCCGTCTGCAACCCCATCGACGACAAGCGCGGCACCATCGCGTTCCGCACCCGCACTGCCGGCACACTGGCAAAGCGCGCCGCCCTGATTGCCCATGCCCGCGCCGGAGGTTCGAAATGAAATCCATCCCCGTTTCCACCACGATCAACGGCGATCCCTATGAATTCCTCTGCGCGCCGGACGAAACCCTGCTCGACGTGCTGAGGAACCGGCTGTCGCTCACCGGCGCCAAGGAAGGCTGCGGGACCGGCGATTGCGGCGCCTGTTCGGTCACGCTGAACGGCCGGCTCGTCTGCTCCTGCCTCGTTCTCGGGGCCGAAGCGCAAGGCGCCGAGATCAGCACAATCGAGGGCATGGCCGACGGCGACGAGTTGCACCCGCTCCAGCGCCATTTCATCGACCATGCCGCGCTTCAGTGCGGCATCTGCACGCCGGGCATCCTCGTCGCGGCGAAATCGCTGCTGGAAAAGAACCCGGCGCCGACGGACGAGGAAGTGCGCTACTGGCTGGCCGGCAACCTCTGCCGCTGCACCGGATACGACAAGATCATCGCGGCCGTGCAGGCCGCTGCCGCCGAGATGAGGGGGGCCTGACATGTCCTTGGACGAATACACCCGCCGCGAATTCAAGCAGGTCGGCACAAGGGTCCGCCGCCCCGACGGCGTCGACAAGGTCACCGGACGCGCGATGTACGGCGCCGATGCGACCGCACCCGGCATGCTGACCGGCCGCATCCTGCGCAGCCCGCATGCCCATGCCCGGATCCGGAGCATCGCCACCAGCGCCGCCGAGGCGCTGCCCGGCGTCAAGGCGGTGATCACCTCTGCCGACCTGTCGGTACCCGAGGATGAATTCATCCGCGACGTGCAAGACAACTGCATGGCGCGCGGCAAGGCGCTTTATGACGGCCACGCCGTCGCCGCCGTCGCCGCGACCGATGCCGCAACCGCAAGGGCCGCGCTGAAGCTGATCAAGGTGGACTACGAACCGCTGCCTCATGTCACCGACGTGGACGTGGCGATCAGGCCCGGCGCGCCGGTGGTGCAGGAGGGGCGCGCCCTCGAAAACGTGCCCGCCGGCATGTCCGCCAACGTGACGAGCCATTCCGAATTCGGCCACGGCACCCCCGCCGAGGGCTTCGCCAGGGCCGACAAGATCATCGAGCGGAGCTTCAGGACCGCCGCGACCCATCAGGGCTATATCGAGCCGCACGCCTGCCTCGCCTCCTACGCCGCGGACGGCAAGGCCGACCTCTGGTGCTGCACGCAGGGGCAGTTCTTCGTCCGCACCCTCTGTTCGGCGATCATGGGGATGGAGGCGAGCCAGCTTCGCGTCACCGCCTCCGAGATCGGCGGCGGCTTCGGCGGCAAGACCACCGTCTTCATCGAGCCGGTGGCGCTCGCGCTCAGCCGCAAGGCCGGCCGGCCGGTGAAGATCGTGATGACCCGGGACGAGGTCTTCCGGGCGACCGGGCCGACCGTCTCCACCTCGATGGACATCAAGATCGGCATGACCAGCGACGGCCGCATCACCGCAGGAGAGGCGCATCTGCGCTATTCCGGCGGCGCCTTTCCCTGCGGCACCGTGGACATGGGCGGTCAGGCAGCCTTCGCGGCCTACGACCTCGAGCATGTGCGCACCTTCGGCTGGAACGTCCTGACCAACCGCCCGAAGGAGGCCGCCTACCGCGCCCCCGGCGCTCCGCAGGCGATCTATGCTGTCGAGAGCGTCATCGACGAGCTTTGCCAACATTTCGGCCTCGATCCCATCGACGTGCGGCTCAAGAACGCCGCGAAGAAGGGCACGAAATCGTCCTATGGGCCAACCTTCCCCGACATCGGCCTCGTGGCGACGCTCGAAGCCGCGAAAAAGCACCCGCATTACAGCGCGCCCCTCAAGGACGGTCAGGGGCGCGGGATTTCCTGCGGCTTCTGGTTCAACTTCGGCGGCAATTCCTGCGTATCGCTGAACGTCAACACCGACGGCACGATCGGCGTGACCGAGGGCAACCCCGATATCGGCGGCAGCCGCGCCTCGATCAGCCTGATGGCGGCCGAGGAACTGGGCATCCCCTATGACCGGGTACGCACCATCGTCGCCGACACCTCCTCTCTCGGCTACAACGACGTGACCGATGGCAGTCGCGTGACCTTCGCCGTGGGCCTCGCAACGATCAAGGCGGCGCGCGCAGCGATCCGCCTTATGTGCGAACGCGCCGCGAAGATCTGGGGGATCGACGCCGAGGCTGTCGAGTGGAAGGACGGCGCCGCCGTTCCTGCCGGCCCCAATGCGGGCAAGTTCCCGCCGATGAGCCTGGCCGAGATCGCCGCCGTCTCGTTCGAGACCGGCGGCCCGATCGCCGGGCACCACGAGGTCAACGTCGATGGCGCCGGCGTGTCATTCGGCGTCCACATCGTCGATGTGGAGGTCGACAAGGAGACCGGCGCGACCAAGGTCTTGCGCTACACCGTCTTCCAGGATGCCGGCAAGGCGGTGCATCCGTCCTATGTCGAAGGACAGATGCAGGGCGGGGCCGTGCAGGGCATCGGCTGGGCGCTGAACGAGGAATACATCTACGGCGCCGACGGGCGGCTCCAGAACCCCGGCTTTCTCGATTACCGCGTTCCGGTCGCCTCCGACCTGCCGATGATCGACACGGTGATCCTGGAAATCCCCAACCCCGGCCACCCATACGGCGTGCGCGGCGTGGGCGAGACCGGGATCGTTCCGCCCCTCGCCGCCCTCTCCAACGCCGTCTCGCGGTCGGCGGGGATTAGGCTTTGTGAACTGCCGATGTCGCCGCCGCGCGTGCTGAAGGCACTGACCGGAGCGGGCTGAGATGGTCAAGGTCCGGCTCTGGGGTTCGCTCCGGCAGGCGGCCGACGGCAAGACCGAGGTCGAGGTCGAGGCGCGCAATTTCAAGGAGCTTCTCGACCGCCTCGCCGCGACCTACCCGGGGCTGGAACCGCAGATCCGGCGCGGCGTGTCGTTGTCGCTCGACGGTGTGATCTACCGCGAGGCCTGGTTCACCGAGATCCGGCCCGATGCCGAGGTCGTGCTGATGCCCTACATGACCGGCGGCTGATCGCTATTTCCGTCGAAAACGGCCAGTCGCGCAGAAATTTGTCGCCTGGGTGCGGAAATGCGTCGCTGTAGAGCCAAAATTTCCGCCTTCCCCGACGGAAATTCCCGTTCCAACACCCGTCCCAAACAACGACTTGCAATAATGGGCCGGTTCCGTGTTAGTTTCGCATAGCATCAAGAAGACTCTAAAAAAAACGACGGGGAGCCCAAATTTGACAGATGCCAGAACCGGCAGCGACGCCGCATTCGTCGAGTTTGACCATGTGCAGAAGAGCTATGACGGAGAAAATCTGGTCGTCAAGGACCTGAACCTCTCCATCTCCAGGGGCGAGTTTCTGACCATGCTTGGACCGTCGGGGTCGGGCAAGACGACGTGCCTCATGATGCTGGCAGGGTTCGAAACCGCGACGCACGGCGACATCCGCCTTGGCGGGCGTCCGATCAACAACATTCCGCCGCACAAGCGCGGCATCGGCATGGTGTTCCAGAACTACGCGCTCTTTCCGCACATGACGGTGGCCGAGAACCTCGCCTTCCCGCTCGAGGTGCGCAAGATCGGCAAGTCGGACCGCGACGCCAAGGTCAAGCGTGCGCTCGACATGGTGCAGATGGGCGCCTTCGGCGGCCGCCGCCCGGCGCAGCTTTCGGGCGGCCAGCAGCAACGGATCGCGCTGGCCCGCGCCCTGGTCTTCGAACCGGAACTGGTGCTGATGGACGAACCCCTCGGCGCGCTCGACAAGCAATTGCGCGAACACATGCAGTTCGAGATCACGCGCCTCGCCCATAACCTCGGCATCACCACGGTCTATGTCACCCACGACCAGACCGAGGCGCTGACGATGTCCGACAACATCGCGGTCTTCGACGACGGCCGCATCCAGCAGCTCGCCCCGCCCGCCAAGCTCTACGAAGAGCCGCAGAACAGCTTCGTCGCCCAGTTCATCGGCGAGAACAACACGCTTCTCGGCACGGTGAGGGAGATCAAGGGCGAGATTGCCGTGGTTCAGCTCGACGATGGCGAGTTGATCGACTGCAAGCCGGTCAACGTGTCGAAGCCCGGTGAACGCACGCGCGTGTCGATCCGTCCCGAGCGGGTCGAATTCAACAAGTCGCGGCTGCAAGCCGGTGCCCACACGCTCAATGCCGAAGTCCTCGAATTCATCTACATGGGCGACATTTTCCGCACCCGGCTGCGCGTCGCGGGCAACGACGATTTCGTCGTCAAGACCCGCAATGCGCCGGACCAGGTCCGGCTTACGCCCGGCCAGCAGATCGAAATCGGCTGGCTTCCGCAGGATTGCCGGGCGCTCGACGCCTGAGGGCAATCCTTGAAATTGGCCAAGACGCCTGTCCCGGGGCGCGGGTCAACAAAACCAAGACGGGAAAACTAGGGAGTCACCTATGAAACTGATGAATACACTGCTCGCGACCACGGCGCTGGGGTTGTCGGCCGGGGCCGCCTCGGCCGTCGAACTGACCTTCGTGTCCTGGGGCGGCGCCTACCAGCAGTCGCAGCTCAAGGCCTATGCCGAGCCGTACATGGCCGAGCATCCGGACGTCAAAATTATCTGGGACGAAAGCTCGGCCGAAGCCGTGGCCAAGCTCCGCGCGATGAATGAAGCCGGCAACATCAGCTGGGATCTGGTGGACGTAACCGTCTCCGACTCCATCCGTCTGTGCGACGAAGGTCTCGCCCGCGAGATCGATTTCGACACCGAGCTTGCACCGGCGCCGGATGGCACCTCGGCGACCGAGGACTTCGGCAACACGCTGCAGAACGACTGCTTCGTTCCGCAGATCGTTTATTCGACGACTTTCGGCTACCGCACCGACCTCGTCGGTGATACACCGCCGACCTCGGTCTGCGACATCTTCGATCTGGCCAAGTATCCGGGCAAGCGGTCGCTGCAGAAGCGCCCGATCGACAACGTCGAATGGGCTCTCTACTGCGATGGCGTTGCTTCGGACGACATCTACAGCGTGCTGGGCACAGACGAGGGCGTCGAGCAGGCGTTCAAGAAGCTCGACACGATCAAGGACCAGGTCGTCTGGTGGTCGGCTGGCGCCGAAACGCCGCAGCTTCTCGCCGACGGCGAAGTCGTGATGGGCTCCACCTTCAACGGACGCCTGTTCTCGGCGATCGCCGAGCAGAACCAGCCGATCGCGATGCTGTGGGACCGCCAGTCCTTCGACATCGACGGCTGGATCGTGCCCGCGGGCCTCGCACCCGAGAAGGAAGCGGTCGTGATGGACTTCCTCAAGTTCGCGACCGACACCCAGCGTCTGGCCGATCAGGCAAAGTACATCTCGTACGGCCCGGCCCGCGCTTCGTCGGCACCGCTCGTCGGCAAGCACGCCGATCTCGGGATCGACATGGCGCCGCACATGCCGACCGATCCGGCCAACGCGACGAACGTCCAGCTCTACGATTACAGCTGGTGGGCGGATCACCGCGACGATCTGGACGCGAAGTTCCAGGCCTGGCTGGCGCAATAATCGCCACTTCCGGAAGGGGCCTCACGGCCCCTTCCACCCCATTCTTTTGTGACTTTATCCAGGCCGCCGCACCTTTTTCCGTGCGACAATGACGACCAAAAACTCTGACGGGGGAGCGATGAGCGAAACAATCGAAGCCGGCCCGATGCGGGCAGCCGATGGCACACCGCTTAAGAAAAGCCTCGCCCGGGCGCTCCGGCGGCAAAAACTCCGGGCGCTGGCGCTGATAGCGCCGCTGCTCATCTTCATTCTCGTCACGTTCATCGCGCCCATCGCCGACATGCTGTTCCGCTCGGTCGAAAACCAGATCGTCTCGGACACCCTTCCCCGCACCGTCGTCGCGCTGAAGGACTGGGACGCGGCGTCCGACGAGGCGCCCGGCGAACCGGTATTCGCGGCCCTCGCCGTGGATTTCCAGATTGCGACGGAGCTGAAGAACCACACCAAGCTCGGCTCGCGGCTGAACTACGAAGATCCCGGCATTTCGTCGCTGTTCCGCAAGTCCGGGCGCAGTGCCGATGATATCGGAAAATCATTCATGGACCGCTTCGTCGGCATCGACGCCGCGTGGAAGAAGCCCGAGACATGGGCCGCGCTCTTCGGTGACGACGTGTGGCTTGCAGACGCGACCGCATGGGCGGATGCCAAGGACAAGGACGCCAGGGAACCCGCATTCAAATTGCGCGACGGTGTCGGTGACGCATTGCCTGCGACCGCCGAAACCTACCGGACATTTGCGCGAGCCGTTCAGGCCGAAGGCAGAAAGGGCTTGGTTGAAACCAAACCCTGGCCGGTCCTCTTTACCGCGCTCTCCCAGGACCTGACCTCAGCCACGCCCGAGGCGCTGGCTGCCCTGACCGACGTCGACACCGCCCTGCTTCAGCAGGCGGCGACGGCCGTTGCGGGGACGGAGCCCTTCGCCTATCGCGATGCTTTCCTCGCCATCGACAAGGGCTGGGGCGACGTGGATGCCTGGCGGACGATCCGGGCCTACAGCCCGCGCTACACTCCCGGATATTTTCTCAACGCGATAGATCTCGAAAAGGGCGCGGACGGGATCAGCGCGCGGCCGGACGACCAGAAGATCTACATCAAGCTCTTTATCCGCACGATGTGGATGTCGATGCTGATCACCTTCTCCTGCCTCCTGCTCGGCTACCCGGTGGCCTGGCTTCTGGCCAACCTGCGCTCGTCCACGGCGAACCTCCTGATGATCCTCGTCCTCTTGCCGTTCTGGACCTCGCTTCTGGTGCGGACATCGGCCTGGAAGGTATTGCTGCAGCAGCAGGGCGTGATCAACGACATCCTCGTCTGGCTCGGCCTCGTCGACGACGGAAACCGGCTGATCATGATCAACAACCAGTTCGGCACGATCACGGCGATGACCCATATCCTGCTGCCGTTCATGATCCTGCCGCTTTATTCGGTGATGAAGACGATCCCGCCCTCCTACCTGCGCGCGGCCAAGTCGCTTGGCGCAACCAACTGGACGGCGTTCTGGCGGGTCTATTTCCCGCAGTCGGTGCCCGGCATCGGCGCCGGCTCGATCCTCGTCTTCATCCTGTCCATCGGCTACTACATCACCCCAGAGATCGTCGGTGGCACCCAGGGCGTCTTCATCTCGAACCGGATCGCCTACCACATCTCGACCTCGCTGAACTGGGGTCTGGCGGCGGCGCTCGGGGCGATCCTGCTCGCTGTCGTGCTGCTCCTTTACTACGTCTACGACAAGATCGTCGGCATCGATAACGTCAAGCTGGGGTAAGGGACATGAGCATCGCACATCCGGATATTCCGACCCCGAGCCTGGTGGGCTTCACCCTGCCGATCATGGCGATTGCCGGTGCGTTCAGCGGCTATGTCGTCGGCACCGCGCATGGAACCCCGGTGCCCGGGGTGATCCTCGGCATCCTGATCGCCGTGGCACTCGGCTACGTGCTGGCGCGGTTCGTTCCCAACCGCCGGGCGGGCCGGCTCGGCACCGCGGCCCTGGCCGGGATCGCCGGGCTGGCCTGGGTCGGCACCTCCGGCCTCATCGCCGGTATCCTGATCGGGCTGGTGCTGAGCTGGTTTGCCTACTGGCTCTCGTCCAGCGACTACCGCGCCTCGGTTCCGGTCTACGCCACGGCGGGCGACGTCCTCTGGCACAATACGTTCAAGTTCATCTGCGGCCTGATCTTCTTCTTCCTCATCGCGCCGATCGTGGTGGTGCTGCCCCTGTCGTTCAACGCCGAGAACTTCTTCACCTTCACGCCCAAGATGCTGGCGCTCGACCCTGACGGCTACTCGCTGAAGCACTACCGCGATTTCTTCACCAACGCCGACTGGCAGGGCTCCTTGTGGAATTCGTTCCGTATCGCGCCGGTCGCAACGATCCTTTCGGTCGGGTTCGGCACGCTTGCCGCGATCGGGCTTTCGCAGTCGCATGTGCCGTTCCGCCGAGCGATCATGGCGATCCTGATCTCCCCGATGATCGTGCCGCTGATCATCTCGGCCGCGGGCATGTATTTCTTCTATTCCCGGATCGGCCTTCAGGGAACCTATTGGGGCGTCGTCCTCGCCCATGCCGCGCTCGGCATTCCGTTCGTGATCATCACGGTGACGGCGACCCTCGTCGGTTTCGATCGGTCGCTGACGCGGGCGGCGGCCAACATGGGGGCCGGCCCGGTCCGGACTTTCTTCAAGGTGCAGATGCCGCTCATCCTGCCCGGCGTCATCTCCGGCGGGCTCTTCGCCTTCATCACCTCGTTCGACGAGGTGGTGGTGGTGCTCTTCGTCGGCTCGGCCGGGCAGAAGACCCTGCCCTGGCAGATGTTCACCGGCCTTCGCGAGCAGATCTCACCAACGATCCTCGCCGTCGCGGCAATCCTCGTCGCCTTCTCCATCGTGCTCCTGACCACGGTCGAGATCCTGCGCCGGCGTTCCGAACGGCTGCGCGGCATGAGCCCGAGCTGAAGCCGGTGTTTGGCGATCGGGCGCCTCGCGCCGTCATCCCAGAAGGCCGAGCCAGACCGAAACCGTGAGAACCGAAAGCGCCGTCGCCATGAGGACTGCGGTCGCGGCGACCCGTTTCGCGACGCCGTACATGTTCGCGAAGATGTAGGTGTTCACCCCCGGCGCCATCGCCGCGGTCAGGACCGCGGAGCGGAACGGCGCCTGCCCGAGCCCGAGCGTCGTGCCCATTGCCCAGGTGATCGCCGGATGAAGGATGAGCGACACGGCACAGACAAAGAGCACCGTGACCAGATCGCCCTCGGGCCGATAGCGCACAAGCACCCCGCCTAGGCCAAAAAGCGCCGCCGGAAGTGCGGCCCGGACCATCAGATCCACCGCCTCGGTGAAGACCTGTGGCGGTGTCGCACCGCTCAGGTTGACCGCGAAGCCCAGCGCGATGCCGATCACCAGCGCATTGCGGAACATCGCTGTCAGCACCGCCCGGATGGTCGTCAGAAGCCCGCGTCCCGAATGCCGCACCACCTCCATCACCGTGATGCCGAGCGCGTAGCAGAAGGGCGAATGCAGAGCGATGATCGCGTAATTCGCGGCAAGCGCCCCGGCGCCATAGGCGCGTTCGGTGATCGGCAGGCCGAGGAGCACCGAGTTCGAGAACAGGCAGCAAAACCCGATCGCCACCGCGTCCGGCCAGGGCCGGCCGAAAAGGAACCGCGCGCCGAGAAGACCCGCGAGGAACCCGCAGGTCGCGCCGGTGTAGAAAGAGAGAAGCAAGGGCCATTGGAAGGTCTGGCCAAGATCGAGATCGGAGATCGCCCGGAAGAGAAGACACGGGATGGCGAAGTTCTGGGTGAACTTCATCAGCCCGTCGACTCCCGCATCGGAAAAGAGGCTCAGGCGAACCGCCGCATAACCGAAGCCGATGACCAGGAAGACCGGAAGCGTGACGTCGAGCAGGGCCTCGATCGGCAGGTCCAAGCGCTCAGACCTCGAAGTCCAGCACCATCCCGTCATAGGCGGCGCTGATATGATCGGGCGTCTCGGCCTCGACCGTGGCGTAGTCGATGTCGATATGCATATTGGTTAGGACACCGCGCTTCGGCCTCGCGCGGGCGATCCATTCGAGCGTCAGCGCAAGGTGGGCATGGGTCGGATGCGGCGTGCGGCGCAGCGCGTCGACGATCCAGCAATCGAGATCCCGCAGGTGGCTGTCCCAGACCGGCTCGGCGATCTTCAGGGCATCGGGCAGATAAGCGAGCTTGCCGATGCGGAACCCGAGCGCGTCGATATCGCCGTGGTCGACCTCGAACGGATCGAAGGTGATCGGCCCGCCGGCGCCGTCGATCACCACCGGCCCCTTGATCGTGTGCAGGTCGCAGATCGGCGGATACGACGACCCGTCCGGCTGCACGAAGGCGTAGGCGAAGCGCGACATGATCTCGTGCTGTGCCGCGCCGTCGGCCCAGACCGGCACCCGCTTGCGGGTCAGGAAGACGATCTGACGCAGGTCATCGAGCCCGTTGACATGGTCGGAATGCGAATGCGTGTAGAGCACCGCGTCAAGCGACGAGACCTCGTTCCGCAGAAGCTGCTCGCGCATGTCCGGCGAGGTATCGATGAGAACGCGGGTGGTGCCCGCCCCCTCGATCCGTTCCACGAGGAGGGAGCAGCGCGTACGGCGGTTGCGCGGGTTCGCGGGATCACAGTCGCCCCAGAGCCCGCCGATCCGGGGCACACCGCCTGACGAGCCGCAGCCGAGGATGGTGAACCGCATGATCGCCATGTCACGCAGCCTTCGCGGCGTGGGCCGCCTTGGTGAAGAGTCGGTCGAAATTCGCCTCGGTCCGGGCCGCGAACTTGGCGTAATCGAGGCCGAAGACCTCGGCACCGACCTTCGCGGTAAGGGCCGTGTAGGCCGGCTCGTTCCGCCGCCCCCGGTGCGGTGGCGGGGCGAGGTAGGGCGCGTCGGTCTCAAGCAGGATGCGGTCGATTGGGGCTGCGGCGAAGATGTCGCGCAACTCGCCACTTTTCGGAAAGGCCGCAATGCCGGACATCGAGAGGTAGAAGCCGAGATCGAGCGCCGCGCGAGCGAGGTCGGGCCCGGAGGAATAGCAGTGCATGACGCAAGTATAGGCGCCGTTCCGGTATTCCTCGGTCAGGATCCGCGCCATGTCCGCGTCGGCCGCGCGAGAATGGATGATCAGCGGCAGCCCGGTGTCACGCGCCGCGGCGATATGGATGCGCAGGCTTTCCTGCTGCACGACGGCGCTCTCGGCGGTGTAGTGGTAGTCGAGCCCGGACTCTCCGATGCCGACGAATTTCGGGTGCCGCGCCAGCGCCACGAGCGCGTCCACCGTCGCCATCGGCTCTTCCGCGGCACTCATCGGATGGGTTCCGGCGGCGTAAAAGATACCGTCATGCGCCTCGGCGATGGCGCGCACGGCAGGCTCGTTCCGCAGCCGCGTGCAGATCGTCACCATACGGTGCACGCCGGCGGCACGGGCGCGGGCGATGACATCGTCCCGTTCCTCCGCGAAGTCGGGGAAATCGAGGTGGCAGTGGCTGTCGGTGATGCGGGGCAAGGAGGTCATGTGCCAGCCTTTAGCGCGTTTTCCCGGCAATGGGAATGCGGTCGCGGCAGGGGATTTTCAGGCCCGAACCCCGGCCCCGCGTGCGGCCTCGTCGATCTTCAGCACCATGTCGAGGATCAGCGCCGCCGGATCGAGGTTGACCGCACGGCCATGCCGCGCCCGGGCGCCAAGGCTTTGGTGCAGCGCCGCCCAGCGCCGCCCGGCATCCGCGTCCGGCGCGAGGCGGGCAAGGAGCGCGGCTTCGCCCGGTGCCGCCTCGGCACCCGCCGAACCGAGGGCGCCAGTCCGCGCAAGCCGGGCAAGAAAAAGGTCCATCAGCGACAGCAGGAGATCGAGCTTCTCGTCCGCCCCCCGCTGCGCGGCGGCTTCGGCAAGTTTCAGCGCCCGCGTCCGGTCCAGTTGCGGCAGCGTCGAGAAGAGCGCCACGATCGCCCCATAGGTGTCGAGCCCGTCGAGATTGGCAAGCCGGATCGCCTCGCCCACCGAACCTGCGGCGAGGACCGCGAGGGCCGGACCGTCGCCTACGTCGGCGCCGGCCTGCGCCATCGCATCGGCAAGGTCATCCGGGCGAAGCGTGGCGAGCCGCAGCTCGCGGCAGCGTGACCGGATCGTCGGCAGCAGCCGCGACGGCTGGTGCGACACCAGAAGGAAGGTCACGCCGTGCGGCGGTTCCTCCAGCATCTTCAGAAGCGCATTGGCGGCCGCCACGTTCATCTCGTCGACCGGATCGACGATCACGGCACGGCGGCCGCCGTCGGTCGACGACATGTGAAGGAAGTTCTTCATCCGCCGCACCTCGTCGACGGTGATGACGGTCTTCAGCCGCTTCCGCTCATCGTCCCAGGCGCGGCGAAGAACGAAAAGCCGCCCCTCGGACCCGGCGTGGATGCGTCGGGCGACCGGATGGTCGGGCGCTATATCGAGCGTATCGGGCGTGGGCGCCGGGGTGCCGAACAGCCCGCCGCCGTCCTCCTCGGGCGTGGCGAGCAGGAAGCGCGCGATCCGCCAGGCGAGCGTCGCCTTGCCGACCCCGAGGGGGCCGGTCAGGAGCCACGCGTGGTGCAGCCGTCCCGCCGCGACCGCGTCGAGAAAGGCGCGCTCCGCCGCCCCCTGCCCGATCAGCCGTGCGGTGTCGCGCGGATGCGGCGCCCCCTCGACCCGGTCGGGTTCCGGATGCGTGTCCTCGCTCATGCCAGCGCCTTGTCGGCCACGGCCGCGATCTCGGCTGCCACGACATCGGGAGGGCGGTTGCCGTCGATCACCCGGCAACGGCCGGGAAACTCGGCGGCGAGCGCGAGGAACCCGTCCCGCATCCGGTGTTGAAGACCGGCGCCGAAATCCTCGAAGCGTTCTTCGGTACCGTTCCGCCCCCTGGCACGGGCAAGGCCGGTATCGGGATCCATGTCGATGACGAAGGTCAGGTCGGGCTCTCGCCCGATCATCAGGCTGTGCAGCTTGTCCACCACGCCCCGCAGGTCTCCGCGCGACAGGCCCTGGTACATCCGGGTGGAATCGGCGAACCGATCGGAAATGACCACCTTGCCGGCGGCGAGCGCCGGTTCGATCACCCGCTCCAGATGGTCGCACCGGGCGGCGGTGAAGAGCAGGATCTCGGTCTCGGCCGACCAGCGATCGGGGTCGCCCTCAAGCACCAGCCGCCGGATCTCCTCGGCGCCCGGACTGCCGCCCGGCTCGCGCGTCAGGACGACATCGTGCCCGGCCGCGCGCAAATGCTCGGCCAGACGCCGCGCCTGGGTGGATTTTCCCGACCCGTCGATCCCCTCGAAGGTGATGAACATCGCTCCGGATTGATCAGGCACCCTCAGCTTCCGACCTCGGCCATGACGCGCTTGCTCAGCACCCCGAAGGCGGTGCGCAGATGGGTGACGAAGCCGCCGCGCGGCACCGCATTCTCGGCGACGAGCGGCACCGTGATCGGCTCCACGCCCGGCACCTCGACGACCATCTCGCCCAGTTTCTGGCCGACCTCGACCGGGGCGAGGACCGGGCCGGTATAACGGACGGTCGCCGTGACCTTCTCCTGCACGACCGACGGCAGCAGAAGTGTGAGGTCCTCGGCCACGACGAGGCCGACGAGCGCGTTCTGCCCAAGCCAGACATCGGCATCGGCCACGCGGGTACCCGCCGGCGCCACGGTCTTCTGCACGAATTCGCGGAACGCCCAGTTCGCGATCCGCTCCGATTCCTGCGCGCGTTCCTGTGCCGAAGTCATTCCGGTCAGCACGAACACGATCCGCCGGCCGCTCTGCACCGCCGAACCGACGATGCCGAAGCCGGCCTCCTCGGTGTGTCCGGTCTTCAGCCCGTCCGCGCCGATGCCCATGCCCAGAAGCGGGTTGCGGTTGAAGCGGTTGTCCGGCGCGCGGCCGTCGTGTTCGAACTCGGTCAGGGAGAAATATCCGTAATATTCTGGAAACTCCGTGATCAGCCGGACCGCGAGGATACCGAGATCATGCGTGCTCATCCGCTGGTTCGGATGGGGCCAGCCGCTCGAATTCGCGAAGGTCGAATGCTCCATGCCGAGCGCCTTCGCCCGATCGTTCATCTTCCGCGCGAACTCCTCCTCGGTGCCGGCGAGGCCCTCGGCGACGACAACACAGGCATCGTTGCCCGAATTGACGATGATGCCCTTGATCAGCTCTTCCACGGTGGGCCGCTCGCCCTCCGTGAGGAACATTGTCGACCCCCCCATCGCTTGGGCACGTTTCGACACGGTAAAGGTGTCATCAAGGCTGACGCGGCCATCCCGCAGCGCCTCGAACAGCATGTTGAGCGTCATCAGCTTCGACATCGACGCCGGTGGAAGCATCGTGTCGGCATTCTTCGCCAGAAGCACGGTTCCCGTGGTTACGTCATAGACCCAGGCCGCGCCGGCCCGCGTCTCGAAGGCGCGGGCCGGGAGGCTGGCGAGAAGACCGATCAGAAGAAGTGCGGCAAGGCGGATCATTGGGGGACCGAGGCTCCTTGGTTAGTTGGACACCGCATAGGCGTCGGGATAGCCGAGGCCCTTCACTCGGGAGGCGAGCGCGTCGCGTTCCGCGACACTCGCCGCGGGGCCGACGATGACCCGCCAGTAGGTCTTGCCCTGGCTCTGGTCGGCCTTGACCGTCGCAGTCATGCCGGCAGATTTCATCTGGTCCGCGGCGCGCCCCGCATTCGCCTCGACGCTGAAGATGCCGATCTGGACATAGGCCCTCTTCAACGCGGATGCGGGGGCCGGGGCAGGCGTGGCCGCCTGCGCCGGCGCCGGAGCGGCAGCGATACCGTCGGCCCGGTCGAGCGCCGCGGCGGCCGAGGCCGCGACGGGGTCGAGCACGCTCTCTTCGATCGTTCCGGAGGCGGCTCCACTGGCGACCGGCGCGGCCAGGGCCGGATCGGCCTTCGGCTTCTTGCGCAGGAAGCCGAAAAGCCCGCCCGACTTCTTCGCCGGCGCGGCCTCGGTCACAGCATCGGCCGGCATCGCGGCCGCAGACTCGGCTTCGGCGCCCGTTGCGGCACCCGCCGTTTCCGTCGCAGCGGTTCCGTCCGTCGTCGCCGCCGCATCCGCAGGCGCCTCTGCGACCGCCTCTTCGCCGACAATCTCGGTCTCGGCCGGCACCGGCTTTTCCTCGCGCCGAAGCGCCACGACGCTCAGATCCGCCGGCTGCCCCGCAAGCATGCCGAGCGCCTCGGCCGCGTCGGAGGACACCTGGAGGCTCGGCCCCGGATTGTCGCGCTCGCGCCGGAACAGCGCGCCGACAACGGATTTCCCGTTCTTCGAATTGCGGATCATCACCCTCTCAGGGTCTTTTACGCTCGAATGCGCGACCCAGACCCCGCCGAGCGAGGGGCGACCGTCCCAAAGACCCGCCCCGGTCAGGTTGAAGACGTCCGGCGATTCTATATCCCGCTCGACCGAGACCGGAGAGACGGCAGACGCAACCGCGCCGCCCGTTTCGGCGGCCCCGAACGGCGACGTGCCATTCTCGCATCCCGCCAACGTCAAAGCCGCCGCAAACGCCACCCAAAGCCGCGCCGTCCCCTGCCTCATCATCCTCGCCCCCGATATACACGCGGACGCATCGCCGCGCTTTACCTGCCCAGAAATAAAGGACCGGAGGAACCCTGGCGGGGACCGAGCCGACCCTGATGCCCGATATGACGCGCCTTTGCCGCGCTTGGCCGCAGTGTAGCGGTTCGACGGCGCCAAGAAAAGACCGGCCACATCCCCGCGCGGAAATCGGCCCGCCCCGGCCTTTCAGAATCGCACGCGCCGCGTTAAGGCCAGTCACGCCAGCGAAAAGGCAGGCCACCCGCCTGCCCCGGTGCTGGATACGAACGACGGATGAGTGGCCGAGTGGTTGAAGGCACTGGTCTTGAAAACCAGCGAACCGAAAGGTTCCGTGGGTTCGAATCCCACCTCATCCGCCAATAGTTTCAATTGGTTATGGTCGCTCAGGTCCGCCCGCACAAGCCTGCTGCAAAGGTGTTACAAGGTGGCGAATCTCCCGGTCTCCTTTTGTTCGCGGGGCGCAGCTTGTAGCACATTTGTAGCCGCACGGGCGGCTCCCTAGCATGGGGCGTTCTTGATGCGGTCCCATGCCTCGCGAAACTCATCGCGGTCATACATCTTGGGTTCAAGCCACCAGCGCCCGCCGTTCTTGTCCTGCGTGGCAAGCTCGCACACCTCGTCCAGCCGCAAAACATAGCAGGTGGGGGTGTCCGAGTTCGCGTGAATGGTGATGACCCACCAATCGGATCGAAGGCTGGCAGGGTCCATTCCAAGTGGCACCGCATACCGTTTGCTGAAGCCTTTGGACTGCACACCGAAGAATACAGTCTCATCGTCATTGGTGACGATTAGGTCGGACCCTCGCGCGTTGCGGATGGTTGGCATGACGTGCCAGCCTCGCCGCGAGATCTGCCACGCGGCATAATTCAGCCCAGCGTTGCCGGTGATCTGACTCCGGTGGCGAGGAGTATCGGTTTCGTCCATAGGCGCAGCCTCCGTCTCGTTGAGAGGCTGTCCCGGGTCAAAGCCGGGTGTTGGAGTCCCCGTGCGTAGCCCGGGGCACCGTCGCCTTTAGCGTACGCCTGGGCATACGCCGCAATCAGCCGGCCGATAAATCGACCGAGCTACGCACCGAGGGGATTCCACGCCCACGGGCAGAATTTGCTGCGCCGCAAATCATCAATGGCACGGCGAGAGCGTTGATTCAACGAGGATAACGGCGTTCACGAAAGCCCCCCGCAACCCATGTTGCGTGGGCGCCTGCCGGTTCGCACGGCAAGGAGAAGCCGTGGTCGACTGGTTCCGTTTGCTCTACGTCCGACGGTTTCCTATGGGACGCGCGGTCGGCCAGACCGCGTGCCGCTGCTTGTGCCATCTCCTGACCCAGCGGCCAAGGGTTGCGACGTGACCCCTCGGGAGGGGCATTGCACCCGTTGCACAGCCTGCTGCTGACCACATTCCCGGCGACGGCGTTCGTGGAGGTGCTGCGCTTCGAACTGACGGTAGAACGTGGCCTGTGTGAAGCAGCCACACGCATCGGGACGGAAGCGCAGCATGAAGCACGATCGCCATGATGAGCGCGTCGGTGACAAGCTGTGCCGCCATCCCGGCCTTCATCGCCCAGCCGGCGACACGGGCGGAGAACAGGTCGATGACGGCGGCGACATAGAGCCATCCCTCCGCAGTCCACGGATAGGGGACGTCGGCCACGATACACGGGGCTATTCAAGGTCCCTCTGTGGCGGCCCGGCTCCGGGTCGCGCGATTCGACAGTGAATGCCACGACGTCCACAAATCGGGACGGGTGTATGCGAGCCGCCAAGAGGATACTTGTCCGCCCCGAACCTGCCGTGGCCGGCGCGCGATCCCAGGTCTCACCGGTGCCAGGTCGCGGCCCGACCGCACGCCCGGGCCACCCCGGCACGGCGGTTGCGCCGCCCGCCCTGCGCCGGCGCGCCAACTCTCCCCGGCTATCAGCCGGCCTCCGTGCCGGTCCGGGCACCATCCTCCGTCAGGATGAGGTCGAGGCGGATGTCGTGGGGCTGCGGGAAGATCGTCGTGAGCCGGGCCGCTTCGAAGCCGATTCCGATCACGAAGGGGCGCGGTTGCAGTGCCGCCAGCGTGCGGTCGAAATAGCCGCCGCCATAGCCGAGCCGGTAGCCCTCCGCGGTCCAGCCGACGAGCGGGGCGAGGGCGATCTCGGGCGTGACCTCCGGCGCGTCGGGCGGCGGGACCGGGATGTTCCAGTCACCGCGCACCATCTTCGTCTCGGGCGTCCAGCGGCGGAAGGTGAGCGGCGCCGCCTTTGTCTCGACGATCGGCAGCGCGACGAAGACGCCGGCGGCGTGCAGTTCGGTCATCAGCGGGCGCAGGTCGGGTTCGCCCTTGATCGGCCAGTAGGCGGAGAAGACGCGGCCGCGGGCGCCGTCGAATTTCGTCCTCAGGACCTCGCGAAGATGGGCGATCAGCGCCTCGCCGATGGCCTGCCGGGCATCGACCGTCAGCCGCTGCCGTTCGTCGCGCAGCCGCACCCGTTCGGCCTTGCGCCAGCGCGCGACGTCGCGGGCCTGTTCCGGGTCCACCGCCAAGGGGTCGAAATAGTCCGGCGCGATCTCGGCCGCATAGCAGGGAGGCGAGGAAAACCCGCTCTGGCAGCGGAAATTGTCGGGATCGTCGCTCATGTCGCAACCTCTCGCGGGTTCGTGGCCGTATCGGACAGTATCCGGTCGGCCTCGGCAACCATGGATTCGATGCGCGCGGCGGCGGGCACGACGCGGTTGATCGCGCCGGCGCCCCGCCCGGCATAAAGCGCCATCGCTTCCAGATCGCCGGTTGTCGTCCTGAGCGGGGAATCGGTGCTGAACCGCAGGCGCGGCTGGTCGCCGTCCCAGGCGATCGCCTCGCGCGGCAGGGTGTCGGGATCATAACCCAGAAGCGCACCGTTCAGCGCCTTGGTGACGCTGTTGTCGATCACGCGCACCGCCGCCCCCTTCGGCCAGTTGAGGACGAAGACATCGGTCAGCACGGTATCCTGCCCGCCGGCCTCGACCACCCGCGCCTTGTGATAGGGATGGGCAAAGGATTCCTCGGTGGCGAGAAAGGCCGTGCCGCAGTGGATGCCCGCCGCGCCCATCGACAGCGCGGCGGCAAGGTCCGCCCCCGTGCCGAGGCCGCCGGACGCGACCACCGGGACAGTGACCGCGTCGAGGATCCGCCGGGTGAGGTCGAAAACCGGCGTGCGGCCATGCACATGCCCCCCCGCCTCGACGCCCTGCGCGATGATCACGTCGGCGCCCGCATCCATGGCAGCGCGGGCGGCCTCGACGGTGCCGACCTGATGCAGAACGAGGCAGCCGGCACGCTTTACCCGCGCGATGACCTCGGGCATCACGTCCCAGAAGAACGAGAAGGCAGGCACGCCGAGATCGAGGCAGCAGCCGATCTGGGCATCGAGGAGCCGCGCCTCCGTCGCCGACGGGATCACGTTGACCGCGAAGGGCCGGTGGGTCGCGTATTTCAGCGCCGTCACTTCCTCGGTGATGAGCGCCGGCGTTTCGCGCACCATTCCCAGGATCCCGTAGCCGCCGGCATTGGCCACCGCCGCCGCAAGCTCCCAGTGCGACACACCGCCCATCCCCGCCAGAACGATGGGAAGGTCGCATCCCAGAAGGTCGCAGAGCGGCGTGCGCAGCGACGTTCGGTCGGTCAGGTCAGGCATCCTTGGGTGTCCTTTGCAATATCCGCTGGCGCAGGCAGTCGCGCAGCACCACGGCGTTGTTCCTGTCGTCGTTCTTGGACGCATATAGCAGCGTGACCACGCTTTCCGACGCATATCCGGCCAGATCGCGGGTCAAATCGTCCTTCGTGGCAAGCTCGTCGCGGTAGCGGGCTGCGAACTCCTCCCAGCGGTCGGGATTTGCGTGAAACCAATGCCGCAGCTCGTCGCTCGGCGCGACGTCTCTGCACCAGGAGAACAGCCGGGCGCGGTCCTTGGCGATGCCGCGCGGCCAGAGCCGGTCGACGAGGATCCGCTTGCCGTCCGACAGGCGCGCGGCCCGGTAGATCCGCTTGACGCGGATACGATCGGCCGGATCGGCGGGAACCGTGGGCCGCTCCGGCATCAGGCGCCGCCCTCCCCGGAGCCGGCGATCAACTCGACCGTCTTCAGGGAATGCGCCCAGGCCGCGCCGGCACGCATTTCGGCGGCAACCCAGATCGCCTCCATGATCTCTTCACCCGAGGCGCCTTCGCGCCGCGCGGCCTTGACGTGCCCCTCGATGCACCAGGGGCACTGGGTGACATGCGCGACCGCCACCGCGATAAGCTGCTTGGTGCGGGCATCGAGGGCTCCCGGGGCGAACACCGCCTTGGAGAAGGCCCGGAAGGCGTCTTCCGCGTCCGGGGCCAGAGCGTGGCGCCGGTCGACAAGTTCTTTCGTCGGCTTCGGGAAATGCAGATCAGACATGGTGGGGATCCCCGGTTTCGAACGGTGGGAAGAGGATGTCGTTTTCAAGCCGGATATGTTCCCGAAGATCGTCAAGGAACACGCCGAGGTCCGCGTAAAGCTGCGTCCAGCTCCGGCAGGCGCCATCCGGCAGGGTCAGGTCACGGGTCAGCCCGTGGATCTTCTCGATATCGGCGTTGTGGTCGTCATGATCCGCGCGCATCGCCGCTATGGGGGGGTCCAGCCCTACCGCCGCGTTGCGGATCGCCGGAAAGAGGATGAGTTCCTCTTTCTTCATGTGAACCTCAAGCTCCCCCAGCATCCGGCGCAATAGCGCGGCGAGCCCGACGGGAACATCCGGCTGGCCGGCGTGAATCGTCTCCACCAGCTCCGACCGGTCGGCCAGAAGGGGAAGCTGGGCCCGGTGTGTCGCGTGATAGCGGGTCTCGATGAACCGGGTGAGGTCGGCGAGGGTTTCGGGGATCTGCGACGCGTCCATCTCGGTTTCTCCGGTCGGTGTCCTCATGCTTTGGCCTGCGCGGCGACCACCTCGATTGCCGCGTGGAGCGAATATGCGATCCGTTCGGCGCGGATGATCACATGCGCAGCGCCGTCGGCGGTGCAGGTTTCGTGCGCCGTTTCCTCAAAGAGCGCGAGCCAGTGTTCGAAATGCGTCCAGTCGATGGGCAGGCCGGCATGGGCCGGCAACGGGGCGCCATGGTAGCGCCCGGTCATCAGGGCGACCGAGGACCAGAACGCCACCATGCGGTCGAGATGCGGTCCCCAGTCGCTGATCCGCGCATCGAAGATGGGGCCGAGCACCGCGTCCGCGCGGACCTTGGCATAGAACCGGTGAACGAGCGTAGTCAGGATGCCCTCGTCAAGCCCGGTCTGCTCCATGAGCGCCGCTGTCAGCTTCGGGCGGGCGGACACCACCGCGGATCGTTCCGTCCCGGCATCCTGCATCTCGCACCTCCTGCGCTTCGGCTTGCAATTCCTATTAGGCCTGTTAATAGGTATTGTAAATACCGATTCATGGGAGAAGTCCGACCGTGCGCCTCACATCCTTCACCGATTACGGTCTGCGCATGCTGATGCGGATGGCAAGTGCGCCGGGCACGGCGTTTTCGACCGCCGAACTGGCCGAGGAATTCGGGCTGTCGCGCAACCATCTGACCAAGATCGTGCAACAACTCGCCCGCGGCGGGATCGTTGAGACCCGGCGCGGCGGCGGAGGCGGTGCCGTTCTCGCAAGGGATCCGGCCGAGGTGCGGCTTGGCGATGTCGTCCGGCTGCTCGAACAGGGGCAATCGCTGGTCGAGTGCTTCGGCATCACGGGCGGCGACTGCACGATCGAAGGCTGCTGCCGGCTGAAGGCGCGCCTGCGCCACGCCGAGGCGCGGTTCATCGAGGACCTCAATCACTCGACCCTCAGGGATATCGCCCTGCCGGTCCGGGAAGCGGCATGAGCCAAAGGGGCAAGGAGAGATGGCCGGAACCCTGAGCATCCCTGAACGCCAGATCGCCCTCTTGCTGTCTGGCCTTCTGGCACTGCTCGGCCTGGTCATGGCCGCCGCGGCACGGCACGGCGTCATGGTCGTGCATGGCGCCATGGCGCTCGGGCTTGGTGTCGTCCTGATCTTCATCGTCGGCGGCGCTCTGTACGATCCGGCGCCCCCGACCGACCGGATGCGCCGCTACTACGACGCCCCGACACGCTTCGGCATCGTGATGACCCTCGTCTGGGCGCTGATTGGCATGAGTGCGGGCGTCTGGGTCGCGGCCCTGCTCTACTGGCCCGAGGCGACGCCGCTCTGGCCCGCGACCAGCTTCGGCCGGCTGCGCCCTGTCCATACCACCGGCATCATCTTCGGTTTCGGCGGCAATGCCCTGATCGCGACCTCATTCCATGTGCTGCAACGCACCGCACGCGCGCGGCTGGCCGATTCCGTCAGCCCCTGGGTCGTGCTGCTGGGCTACAACCTCTTCTGCGCCTGGGCCGTCACCGGCTATCTGATGGGATCCACCCAGTCCAAGGAATATGCCGAGGCGGAATGGTATGCCGACCTCTGGCTGGTGGTGATCTGGGTCACCTATTTCATCCTATACCTGCGCACACTCGCGCGCCGGGCAGAGCCGCACATCTACGTCGCGAACTGGTACTATCTCGCCTTCATTCTCGTCGTGGCGATGCTGCATATCGTCAACAACCTCGCTTTGCCGGTGCGGCTGACGACGGCCGAGAGCTTCCCGATCTGGGCGGGGGTACAGGACGCGATGGTGCAGTGGTGGTATGGCCACAACGCGGTTGCGTTCTTCCTGACCTCCGGTTTCCTCGGGATGCTCTACTACTTCCTGCCGGTGCGCTCGGGGCGGCCGATCTGGTCCTACCGCCTCTCCATTCTCAGCTTCTGGGGCATCACCTTCTTCTACATCTGGGTCGGCTCGCACCACCTGCACTACACCGCCCTGCCCTACTGGGCACAGACATTGGGCATGACCTTCTCGGTGATGCTGCTGGTGCCAAGCTGGGCCTCGGCCGGAAATGCCATCGCCACGCTGAACGGCGCCTGGCACAAGGTGCGCGACGACGCGACGCTGCGCTTCATGTTCGTGGCGGCGGTGTTTTACGGGCTGTCGACCTTCGAAGGCTCGTTCCTCGCGATCCGCCCGGTCAATTCGCTCAGCCACTACACCGACTGGACGGTGGGCCACGTCCATTCCGGCACGCTCGGCTGGGTGGCGATGATCATCTTCGGCGCGCTCTACACGCTGGTCCCCCAGCTTTCGGGGCGCGAAACCATGGCGTCGCCGCGCGCGGTCGAATGGCACTTCTGGCTCGCCGTCGCGGGGACGCTGGTCTACGTCGTTTCGATGTGGAACGCCGGCATCACGCAAGGACTGATGTGGCGGACCTATCAGGAAAGCGGCGCGCTCAGCTACAGCTTCCTCGAGTCCGTTCGCGCCATGGCGCCCTATTATCTGCTGCGGACGATCGGCGGGGCGCTTTTCCTCACCGGGATGGTGATCTGCGTCTGGAACTGCCGGGCAACAATGCGCGTGGCGCCGGGGGCGGCAACCGACCACCCGCTTGTCGCGCAGCCGGCGGAGTGAAGCGATGCTGAGGCTGCATTACAATCTCGAAAAGCTCTCGATGGGGTTGGTCGGCGCGATCATCGTCGCGGCCTCGATCGGCGGGCTGGTGGAGATCGCGCCGCTCTTCACCATCGACGAGACCGTTGCCGTGCCCGATGACCTGCGCCCGCACACCCCCCTGGAACTGGCCGGACGCGAGATCTACATCCGCGAGGGGTGCTATGCCTGCCACAGCCAGATGGTGCGCAGCCTTGCGGATGAGATCGACCGCTACGGGCCCTATTCGCTGGCCGGCGAATCCGCCTACGACCACCCGATGCTTTGGGGATCGAAACGCACCGGACCGGATCTGGCGCGGCTCGGCGGCAAGTATTCCGACCTCTGGCATGTCGAGCATCTGGTCGATCCGCGCAGCGTGGTGCCGGCCTCGATCATGCCGGCCTATCCCTGGCTCGCGCGGCCGCTCGATACCGGGCTGCTTCACGACAAACTCGCGACGCTCGCGCGGCTCGGGGTGCCCTATGACGAGGCGATGATCGCGGCGGCAAAGACCGACGCGCTTGCGCAAAGCCGCCCCGACAGCGATGGCGCCGAGGCGGTGACTGTGCGCTACGGCGGCAAGGTCGCCGTCCGGGCCTTCGACGGCGACCCCGAAACGCTCACCGAGATGGACGCGGTGGTGGCCTACCTTCAATCGCTCGGCACGCTGACCGAGGCACCATACCGGGTTCTTGCGGAGGACCGTCCATGACACATGACCTTCTGGTTTATCTCTCCAAGACCGTCGGGCTTGTCTGGCTGATGGGCTTTTTCGTCATCGTGGTGATCCGGACCTACAGCCCCTCGCGCCGCAGGGCATATGAAGCTGCCGCGCGCTCGATCCTTCCCGACGCGGAGGAGACAAGATGAGCGGCACCGATACCCGCGAAGTGGACCCGGTCACCGGCCACGACACGACCGGCCACAACTGGAACGGCATCAAGGAACTAAACACTCCATTCCCGAAGCTGGTGATCTGGATTCTGGCGCTGGCCTTCCTTTATTCGGTCGTTGCCTGGATCCTGCTGCCTGCCTGGCCGACCGGCCGGGATTACACGCGCGGGCTGCTCGGCCTCGATCAGGGCACCGAGGCGGTCACCGGCTTTCGCGAGATCGCCGCAGAACGGCAAGGCTGGCTCGACCGGTTCGAAGCGCCCGATATCGCGGCACTACAAGCTGATACCGGGCTGATGCGACAGGCGATGCCGGCCGCGCGGCGGCTCTTCGACGACAATTGCGCCGCCTGCCACGGGACCTCCGGACAGGGTGGCCCCGGTTTCCCGGTTCTCGCCGACGGATACTGGCTCTGGAGCGGCGACCCGGCCGAAATCGCCCTCACCATCCGGCACGGTATCAACGCCAACGAAGAGTCCCGCATCGCTGAGATGCCCGCCTTCAACTGGATGAGCGCCGCAGAGCGCGCGGAACTGGCCGGCTATGTCGCGACCCTGCCAAAAGGGGACGCCGACAGCGACAGCCCCGCCGCCGCGATTTTCTCGGAAAACTGTGCCGCCTGCCACGGCGACGGCGGCACGGGCGGCCTCGGCGTCGGCGCGCCGTCGCTCACCGATGTATCGGTTCTTTATGGGCAGGATGCCGCCACGGTCCTGCAAACCCTCACGCATGGCCGTCACGGGGTCATGCCCGCGTGGGCGGGGCGGCTCTCGGAGGCCGAGATAAACCTCCTCGCGCTTTACGTGGCGGACCTCGCGGAAACCAAGGGCGAGGTGGCGAAATGACGGCGCAGGCGCAAAAACGACTGGCGATCGGGGCGGCCTTCGCTGGCGTGACCCTGTTCGTCGCGGCGAATGCGCATCTCCTCATCGTGGCGCAGGGCTCGCAGCCCGCCTGCACCGTCGTCGCCGGGGGCGAGCCGGCCCGGCGCGACTGCTGAAAGGAGAACGGCGATGCTCGAACCGCTTCCCGCCTTGCGCAAACCCGACCGGCCGGCACTGCGGTTCGCGCGCGACCTGCCGGCAAGTGCCTCCCTCGACTGGCTCAAATCGGGCTGGGACGACCTGCGCGCCGCCCCTATGCCCAGCCTCGCCTACGGCTTGTTCCTTGCGCTGGCATCCTATGTGACGCTCTGGGCACTACATGCCGGCGGCCTGCTCTACCTCGCCCTTCCCGCGATCTCAGGATTCCTCATCGTCGGGCCGTTCCTGGCGATCGGCCTTTACGAGAAGAGCCGCCGCCGCACCAAGGGCATGACGACCGGGCTTTCGGACATGGTGGCGTTCCGTCCGGCCTCGGGTGGGCAACTGGCTTATGCCGGGCTCATGCTCGGCCTTCTCATCCTCTTCTGGCTCAGGGCGGCGGACCTTCTCTACGCGCTGTTCTTCGGCCTCTCCCCCTTCCCCGGCGCCGCCGACGCGTTGACGAACGTGCTGACGACGTTCCGGGGAGGGACGCTGATCGCGACGGGCACGCTGGTGGGCGGGCTGTTCGCAGCCTTCGCCTTCGCGATCAGCGTCTTTTCCATTCCAATGCTGGTGTCGCGCCGGACCGATGCGCTGACCGCGATGGGCCAGAGCTTCGCCATGACCGTGCAGAATCTGCGCCCCATGCTCGCCTGGGGTGCCATCGTCGCGGCGGGGCTGGCGATTTCGGTCGCAACGGGCCTGGTCGGGTTGATCGTGATCTTCCCGGTCCTCGGCCACGGCACCTGGCACGCCTGCGCCGCGATTGCCGGAGCGGAGGGATGAGCCTCGTCGTCCTCATACCGCTGTCGATCACGCTCGGGCTGATCGGCCTCGCGGCGTTCCTCTGGGCGCTCAGGGACGGCCAGTTCGAGGACCCCGACGGCGCCGCCTGGCGCGTCATCCCGACGCAACCCCCAGTGGACAAGAGAGGAGACCCCCATGACAAGCTGGCTCCCGACACTCAAAACAGCGACTCCGGAAGAGGGCTATGAGCTTGCGATCAAGCTTGCCCGCGTCGCGGTCAAGGCAACCCAGCCGGATCCGGCGGTGCGCGACCGGCTCCGCCCCGACTACGCCGAGGACGCTGAAGCGCTGATCGCGGTCAGCCAGGTCGTGGCCACGCATTTTGCCACCGTGGCGGCGGCGAACGGCTACTGGACGGATCGCGGATGACCAGGGTCGAACGGGAGGGTGACGGCTTCGTCGTCGACGCCGCAATCCTCTCGGCCGCCTTCGGCCGTCCCGAACCGGAGATCCGGGCGGCGATGGCGGACGGCCGCATGACCACACGCTGCGAAGCCGGAAGCGGCGAGGATGCCGGGCGCTGGAGGCTGACCTTCTTTCACGCCGGGCGCGCCTTTCGCCTGACGGTGGATGCAGAAGGCCAGGTCCTGAAGCGCGCGATCTTCGACGTGCCACAAAGTCCCTTCAGCATACCCTGACGCGACTTGGCCGCCGGGGCAGAGTGCGGCCGTCGAACAATTCCCCGCGATCTCGGGAACCTTTCCCGATCCGCCGCATCCAATGGTCAGGTATCCCCGGATCAGGGCCGCCATGTTCAGGAAAGGACGAACGATGCAAAGACCCCTGCTGATCGCCGCCGCGATGCTCTTCGCGACAACCGGCGCCTCTTTCGCGCATGACGACAAGGCGCTGGAGCAATCGCCACCGCCGGCTCCTTACGTGCAGGTCAGCGACGTCGTGCCGCTTCCGGCGTTCATTCCCGGCCTCGGGACGCTCTTCGTCGACCCCGCGACTCTGCCCGCCGGCCCGTTCCTTGCCTATGACCATGACGGCAAGCTCTCCGCGACCGTCTACATGACGCCGCTGGACGATCTCAAGAATGGAACCGCCTATGATGGCCTCGCTGTCGGGTCGCACACCGTGTCCGGCGTCGACATCTACTACAACGCCGGCCACCCCGGCGTCGAGAAGCCGCACGCCCACGTCGTGCTCTACCATGACGAGGGCGCCGAGGACCGGCTGGCGAAATGAAACCGTCGCGCCGAATGATACTGACGTTCGGGGGCGGCGCGCTCGCCATCCTCACGATGTCCGTCCGCGCCGGGGCGGCGCCGGTCGAGACCGTCGAGATGCGTGGCACGGCGCGGGGCGAGCGGGTGTGGTTCGCCCCGCGCGGTCTTGCGGTGGCGCCGGGCACGACGCTCCGCTTCGTGAACCGGGATCCAGGGAACAGCCACACTGCGACCGCCTATCACCCGGCCATCCTTGATCGGAAGCGCCGCATCCCTGCCGGTGCCCAACCCTGGGACAGCGATTTCCTGCTGCCCGGCGACGAGTTCGAGATCACGCTCTCTGTTCCAGGGGTGTACGATTACTACTGCCAGCCGCACGAGATGGCGGGGATGGTCGGCCGAATCGTCGTCGGACAGCCTGGCGATTCCGGCTGGAGCGGGCCGAGCGACGACACGACGGAGGTGACGCCCGAGGTTCTCGCCGCCCTGCCAACGGTCGAGGAGATTCTCGCCAATGGGCGCGTTGAAAAGGAGGAGGAGAAGTGACGGCGCAGCGTAGCGGCGAAGGCGCCCGGACAGATCACGCCGCGGGCCCAGTGGCGGCGACGGAAACCGATCTTGTCGCCGCCGCGATGTCGGGCAGCGAAGCGGCGGTGCGCGAACTGATCCGGCGGCTCAACCCGCGGCTCTTCCGGGTCGCCCGGGGGATCGTGCCGAGCGATGCCGAGGCCGAGGAGGTCGTGCAGGACACCTATCTTGCGGCGTTCACCCGCCTCGCACAGTTCAAGGGCGCGTCCTCGTTCTCCACTTGGATCACGCGGATCGCCATCAACACCGCCCTCACGCGAAACCGGCGCGCCCACCCTGCGGAGGACTATGACACCGTGACCGAACCCGACACGTCGCATATCCTCGCCTTTCCCGGCCAGCGCCCGGAACTGCCAGAGGCTGCCCTGGCTCGGACCCAGATCCGGACCCTTCTGGAACATGCCGTCGCCAACCTGCCCGCCGACCTAAGGCTGCCCTTCCTGCTGCATCAGGCCGAGGGGATGAGCGTGCTCGACATCGCCCGCGACCTGTCGCTGAACCCGATCACGGTCAAGACGCGCCTTTTCCGGGCGCGCCGCCGCCTGCGGCAGGCGCTGGAACGGGAGGTGCACGGCGGGTTCGACGAAATCTTTCCCTTCGGTGGGACGCGTTGCCGCGCCATGGCGGATCGCGTCGTCGCCGGGCTCCGCGGCCGCGGCGCGCCCTGAGACCGGTTAGAACCGGTCGACCGCGAAGGGCGCGAGCGGAACGGCAGGCTCGCGTCCGCCGATCAGGTCGGCGATCAGCCGGCCGGTGATCGCCGACAGGCTGAGCCCCATATGCCCGTGACCGAAGGCGAAATAGACATCGCGGTGACGGCGCGACGGCCCGATCACCGGCTTTGAATCCGGCGTCGAGGGGCGGAAGCCCATCCATTCGCGGGTCACCTCTCCGGACAACCCCGGAAGCGCCTGCTGCGCCAGCGGCACCAGCCCCCTGATCCGGCGGAAGTCGGGGTCGGCGTCGAGCCCGGCGAACTCCACTCCAGCGGTCAGCCGGATTCCGTCGGCCATGGGGCAAAGCACGAATTGCGGCCCGCCGATCACCGTAGGGCGGTTCAGGACCGGGCCATTGTCGCCCCACGACAGGTTCAGATGGTAGCCGCGCTCGGTATCGAGCGGGGCGGGATGGCCAAGCTGGCGCGCTAGGCGGCGCGACCAGGCGCCCGCAGCGATGACCAGGACCTCGACGGGGTGCGTCCCGTGGTCGGTGACGACCCCCGACGGGCGCCCGTCCTCGAAGGTGAAGCCGGTCACCTCCTCACCGACGACGGCCCCCCCGCGCGCAAGGAAGGCGCGCAGGTAGGCCCGGCTGAGGTCGTAGGGCGTGCTCACGAAACTGGCGTCGGGCTGAAAGAGGCCGATGGTGAAGTCGCGCGACAGGCCCGGCTCCAACTGCCGGAGGGCGTCGGCATCGAGCACCTCGTAGCGCACGCCGGCCCGGTCCATCAGGCCCCGGTCATAGGCGGTGCCGCCAAAGGCCGGCTGGTCGCGATAGACCTTGAGCCAGCCGACCGGCTTGAGCACCGCCATCGCGTCCGCCATCCGCGCCAGACGGTGATGCGCCTCAAGGCACTGTCCCGTCAGCGTGGCAATCTCGGCGCTGATCGCCTGCGCCCGCTCCGCGCGCCCCGCCGCGAGGAACCGGATCAGCCAGGGGGCAAGTCGCGGCAGGTAGCTCCAGCGGATCCTGAGCGGTCCCGTCCGGTCCATCAGCATGTTCGGAACCCGCCGCCAGAGACCCGGCGTCGCGGTCGGCACCACGCCGCCCGTTACGATGGCGCCGGCATTGCCGAAGGAGGTGGCGGTGCCCGGCTCGCGCGGGTCGATCAGGGTGACCGTATGCCCCTCGGCCTGCAAGGTCAGCGCCGTGGCGAGGCCGACGATGCCGGCCCCCACGACGGTGACGCGTCGACGTTGTTGAACCGTCAAGAGTGTCCTCCCGCCTTAATCGCCGCGGCAGCCGAGGTCACGGTTGCCTTCGGATAGTCGCAGCCGGCCACGCTGTCCTTCAGAATCTCGAGGAATTGCGCGACAGGCGGCGGCAAGTGCCGTCCGGACTGCGTGACCGCCCCCCACTGAAACGGAACCTCCGGCAGAAACGGCCGGACGTCAAGCTTCAGGTCCGGCCGCAGGAGCGGCGTGAACGGATCGACGACCGCGACTCCGAGACCACGCTCGACCAGCAGGCACGCCATCTCCGACAATTGCGTCTCCACCCGCATCTCGCGCTCGACTTCCGCCTCGCGGAAGATGCGGTCGACTTCCTGGCGGGTCCGGTAGGCGGCGCCGAGCGAGATGAAAGGCTCGTCCGCGAGATCGGCCGGCCGGATCACCGCGCGCGCCGCGAGCCGGTGACCCTTCGGCAGCACACAGACCGCCGCCGCCGAGGCGACAAACGCGACCCGGAGCCCCGGATCGTCGAGCGGCAGGCCGGCGATGCCGACATCGCATTGCCGGTGCAGCACCGATTGCAGCACCCAGTCACTGCTGCGCACCTCAAGGGTCATCCGCACGTCGGGATAGGCGCCGACCATCTTTTCCGCCGCGATGGGCAGGACGCTGAAGGCGATCGCCGGCATCGCCGCGACATGGACGTAGCGCCGCCGCCGCTCGCCGATCGCGCGCGCCGCCTGGTCAATGAATTCGAGACTCTGGAACGCGCGCTCGACCTCCTTGAAAAGAAGAACCGCCTCTTCGGTCGGAACCATCCGGCGGTTCACCCGGTCGAAAAGGCGGTAGCCGAGTGACGCTTCCAGATCGGCGATGCTGCGGCTGAGGGCCGGCTGCGACCGGCCGAGCGCCACGCTTGCATCAGTCACGCTGCCCGCTGTCATGACGGCCCGGAACGCCGTGAGCATTCGGAAATTCATCTTCGGCCCTCCCGCCGGCCAATGCATAAGATTTGCGCATATATAGACGCAAGAAATTCATTAGTTGCAACTTGTTCTGCCGTGCTACCCAAACCGGAATGAAACCTGTTGCCAGCGGTCAGGATGTTGTGGTGGTGGGCGGCGGCCTTGTCGGGCTTGCCGTCGCATACGGGCTTGCCCGGCGCGGGCGCTCGGTTCTGGTCCTCGATGAGGGCGACGAGGCGCGCCCCGCCTCGGTCGGAAATTTCGGCCTCGTCTGGACGCAAAGCAAAGGCTTGGGACTGCCCGCCTATTCGGCCTGGACCGCACGTTCGGCGCGGCTCTGGACCGATTTCGCCGCGACCCTGGCTGCGGAAACCGGCATAGACGTGCGCTATCGCCAGGTGGGCGGTCTTCATCTTTGCCTCAACGAGGCCGAGGTCGAGGCGCGCACGCGCTTCGTGGCGCAGATGCAGAGCCAGATGGTCACCGCCGGCGTGCGGGTCGAGATGCTCGACCGCGCCCAGACCCGCGATCTGGCCCCCGCGATCAGCAACGCGGTTGTCGGTGCCTCATGGTCCCCGCTCGACGGAGACGCGAATCCGCTCTTTCTCATGCGCTCGCTGATCGAGGCGGGCCAGACACAGGGAATGCGGCGGCGCACGCGGCAACGCGTGGCCGCGATCCGCCCCGGCGACGCGGGCTATGAGCTTGAGCTCCACGACGGCACCCGCCTCAGCGCAGCGCGGGTTGTCCTCGCCGCCGGGCTCGGCAACGCGGTGCTTGCGGCCTCGCTCGGCAAATCCTTCCCGGTCAGGCCGGAGCGGGGCCAGATCCTCGTGACCCGGCGGATGCCGCGCTTCCTTGGCCTGCCGACGTCGCTGGTCCGTCAGACCGACGAAGGCTCGGTCCTGCTTGGCGACAGCAAGGAGGATGTGGGGTTCGACTACGGCACCACGCCGGAGATCGGCGCCCGCATCGCCGCCCGGTCCATCGCGTCCTTCCCGGTCCTGAGGACGGCGACCGTGGTCAGAAGCTGGGGGGCGTTGCGGGTGATGTCGCCGGACGGCTTCCCGATCTACCAGACATGGCCCGACCTGCCGGGGCTCTGGGCGCTCGCCTGCCACAGCGGCGTGACCCTTGCCGCAGCACATGCCGGGCCGCTCGCCGACGCCATCGACGGGGGGGCGGCACCGGCCGAGATATCGCAGTTCACAACCGGGAGGTTCGATGTTCCGTCGGCGCGCGCAGTCTGACCCGGGCTTGCCCCCGGTGTCGATCCGGTTCGAGGGGCGCACCATCGCCGCCACCGGCGGCGAGACCCTTGCCGCCGCGCTTCTCGCGGCCGGAGAAGAGGTGTTCCGCGCCTCGCCGGTCTCGGGCGCGCCGCGCGGACCGTTCTGCCTGATGGGCGCCTGTTTCGAATGCCTGGTCGAGATCGACGGGATGCCGGGGCAGCAGGCCTGCATGACCATCGTGCGCGACGGCATGGACATTCGGCGCGACCGCATCGTGGAGGGCGAGGAATGACCGCCGGGCAGGACGAACCGATCTTCGACCTTGCCATCGTCGGCGCGGGACCGGCCGGAATGGCGGCTGCGGCGCTGGCAGGTGAGATCGGGCTTTCGACCGTTGTCCTCGACGAACAGCCGTCACCGGGCGGGCAGATCTACCGCAATGTCGAACATGCGGGCGGCGTGCCGCTTCCCGGCGCCAGTCGCGAAAAGGGCGCGGCCCTCGCCGCCGCGTTCCGCGCCACCGCGCTCGATTACCGCCCCGGTACCGGCGTCTGGCATATCGAGACCCACCCGGGCGAACCCTGCCGCCTCTGGCTCCTGCGCGATGCCCGTGTCGGGCAGGTCCGGGCACGTCGCGTGCTTTTGGCGACCGGCGCGACGGAGCGGCCGGTGCCGGTGCCGGGCTGGACCTTGCCGGGTGTCCTGACGGTGGGCGCACTCCAGATCCTGCTGAAGTCCGCGGGCATGGTGCCCGCAGGTCCGGTGGTTCTTGTCGGCAACGGGCCGCTTCTTTACCTGACCGCCGTTCAGCTTGCGGCGGCGGACACGCGGGTGGCGGCCGTGCTCGAAACCGGCGCAAAGGCCGACCTCCGGGCCGCATTGCGCCACCTGCCGGGCTTCGTGGCGAGCGGCACCTGGCGCGCGGGGCTGGCGCTCCTGCGCGAGTTCCGGGCGCTCGGGCTTCCCGTCGTTCGCGACGTCAGCGAGGTGACCATCGAGGGGGGTGACCGCGCCAGCGGCGTTCGCTACCGGACCGCGGATGGCCAGTCGGGCACGGTCCCCGCCGAAGTCGTAGCGCTCCACGAGGGGGTGATCCCGGCCTCGAGCCTTGCCCGCGCGATCGGATGCGATCTGGTGTGGGATGCGGGTCAGGCAACCTTCCGGCCAGAGATCGACACCTGGGGGCAAAGCTCGGTCGCGGCGGTCCAGATCGTCGGCGACAGTGCCGGGATTGCGGGCGCCGAGGCGGCCCCCCTCGCCGGTCGGATCGCGGTGCTGGAGGCCGCGCGCGCCGTTGGCCGCCTGACGGAGGCCGAGCGGGACCGCCGCGCAGCCCCCTTCGGTCGTGCGCTTAGCAGCCTCCTGCGGGGGCGCCCGTTCATCGACCGACTCTATCCGCCGCGCCTCGCCCGTAGTCCGCTTGCCGATCCGGTCGTCGTCTGCCGCTGCGAGGAGGTCACGGCCGGCGCGGTCCGGGCCGCCCTCGCGTCCGGGGCGAGCGGGCCAAACCAGATCAAGGCCTTCCTGCGCTGCGGCATGGGACCTTGCCAGGGTCGGTTCTGCGCGCCCACCGTGACGCGGCTGATCGCCGAGGCGCGCGGCGTGCCGGAAGCCGAGGTCGGATCCTTCCGCCTGCGCCCACCGGTCAAGCCCATCCCCCTCGCCGCCTTCGCCGCCGCGATGGAGGAGGACGCGCCATGAGGACGGCCGACGTCATCGTGATCGGCGGCGGCATCCACGGCTGCTCGACGGCGCTGGAATGCCGCAGGCGCGGGCTTTCGGTCATCCTGCTCGAAAAGGATCATGTCGCGCGCCATGCCTCGGGGGTGAATGCCGGCGGGGTGCGGCGGCTCAACCGCCACCCGGACGAAATCCCCCTCGCCATGGCCTCCGCTGCGCTCTGGCAGTCCATCAAAGACCTTGTGGGCGACAATTGTGGATACCGGCAGACCGGCCAGATCAGGGTCGCCGAGACCGAAGCAGGGCTTGAGGCGATCGCCGCCCGACGCGCGCTGGTCGAGGGGCTCGGCTACAGCCACGAACAATGGATTGACCGCGAGACGCTCTTCGGCCTTGTCCCGGCGATCGCACGGCATTGCCTTGGCGCGCTTTACACAGCGGACGATGGCTATGCCGATCCGAGCCGGACCACGCGCGCCTTCGCCCGCCGCGCCGCAGCACTGGGCGCCGAGATCATCAGCCCTTGCCGCGCCGGAATCCCGGTGCGTACTGGCGACGGATGGCAGGTGCCTACCGACAGGGGCCCGGTGTCCGGCGCAGCGGTGGTGAATTGCGCGGGGGCATGGGGCGGCGCCATCGCCGCCGGGCTCGGAGAGCCGGTCCCGATCGAGCCGGTCGCACCGATGATGCTGGTGACCGCGCGGGTGCCCCCCTTCATCGCGCCGGTGGTGGCCAGCTTCGACCGCATGATCTCGTTCAAGCAGTCCCCGAACGGCACGGTCGTTATCGGCGGCGGCTGGCGAGGCCGGGCCGAGCCTGAGGCGAACCGCGCCCTGGTGGAATTCGGCGACTTGCACCGCCTGATCGGGAATGTGCTCCACCTCTTTCCGGTGATGCGCGAGGCGCGGATCACCCGGTCCTGGGCGGGGATCGAAGGCATGATGCCGGACGGCATTCCGGTGATTTCCCCCAGCGCTACCGCGCCGGGCGTAGTCCATGCCTTCGGCTTTTCCGCGCATGGCTTCCAGCTTGGCCCGATTGGCGGACGGATCGTTGCGGATCTGGTCGAAACCGGCAAGACTGCACTTCCGATCGCCCCATTCTCGATTGAGAGGTTCCAGAGGGCGTCATGGCGGGAGGCATCATGACCGAGCCGCGTTTCATGCGTGTCGGGGAGACATCGCGCCCGGTCATCCGGCTGGCCATCGACGGGGACCCCGTCGAGGCACTGGCCGGCGACACGCTGATGACCGCGATCCTCACCCGGCGCGGACAACTGCGCATGTCCGAGTTCGGCGACGGTGCGCGCGCCGGCTTTTGCCTGATGGGTGCCTGCCAGGATTGCTGGGTGCGTCTTGGCGACAGGCGTCGGCTGCGCGCCTGCACGACCTTTGCCGCCGAGGGCATGGAGGTGCTGACCGGGGCCGAGGAGGGCATCGATGCGCCCTGAGACCGTCATCATCGTCGGCGCCGGCCCGGCGGGTATCCGGGCCGCCATGGTTCTGGCCGAGCACGGCATCCGGCCGGTCGTCCTCGACGAGGCGCCGATGAGCGGCGGGCAGATCTTCCGGCGCCAACCGCAAGGCTTCACCCGGAGCTACGCCAAGCTCTACGGCTACGAGGCAAGGCGGGCGGAGGCGCTCCACACCGCGTTCGACGCGCTCGGACCGCGCATCGACTACCGCCCCGGCGCGTTGGTCTGGAACGTCGAGGGTCGCCGTTTGCAGGTACTGCGCGACGGGGTGAACGAGACGCTGGCGTTCGACCGCCTGCTGTTCGCGACCGGCGCGATGGATCGGGTGATCCCGTTTCCGGGCTGGACGACACCGGGGGTCTATACGCTCGGTGGCGCGCAGGTCGCGTTGAAGCATCAGGCCTGCGCGATCGGCCGCCGCGTCGTGTTCTTCGGATCGAGCCCCCTGCTGCCGCTCGTGGCGCTGCAGTACGCCGCCGCGGGCGTCGCGGTCGCCGGGGTCTTCGACACGACACCGCGACGCGCCAAGATTGCCGCACTTCCGGGGGTGCTCGCAGGCGGGACGACCGGACTGAAAGGGCTCTCCTACCTCGCGCGGCTCGCACTTAAGGGCATTCGTTACCACCATGGCATCACCCCGGTCGCAGCCATCGGTGACAGGACGGTGACGGGTTTCGCCTATCTCGACGCGGGCGGACGGCAGCACGAGACCGCCTGCGACGCGGTCGCCTTCGGCTACGGGATCAAGAGCGAATGGCAGCTTGCCGACCTTGCCGGCTGCCGCTTCGCCTTCGACGCCGACACGCATCAATGGCGGGTCGAAACGGACGCCGAGGGGCGCAGTTCCGTTGAGGGCATCTATCTTGCCGGCGATGGCGCCCGCATCGCCGGCGCAGATGTCGCGGCCGAGACCGGCGAACGCGCGGCACGAGCGATCCTTGCCGATACCGGCGGCCCGGATCAGGGCGCGGCATTGTCGACCATCGCACGCCGGCTGGCGCGCCATGCGGGCCTCAGACAAGCCATCGACCGCGCCTTCCCGTTCCCCGCCCATCTCGCGCGCGAGATTCCGGACGATTGCATCCTCTGCCGCTGCGAAGCGGTGCGCGCCGGGGAATTCCGCGCCGCGATCGCCGCCCTCGGTCCTGACGAGGTGAACCGCGCCAAGGCTTTCTCGCGCGTCGGCATGGGCCGCTGCCAGGGGCGCGTCTGCGGCCCCGCCGCGGCCGAGATCCTGGCCACCGAACTTGGCCGTCCGGTATCCGAGGCCGGACGCCTGCGCAGCCAACCGCCGGTAAAGCCCATCCCTATCGCGGCCTTCCAGGAGAGCAAGGGGGATGCGGCATGACCGGGCGCCTCAGCCTCGACGTCGCGATCATCGGCGGCGGCACCGCCGGTTGCGCGGCGGCGCTGCACCTGGCACGGCGCGGCCTTTCCGTTGCGCTGTTCGAGCGGCGGACCGTCGGCAGCCAGGCCAGCGGGGTGAATTTCGGCGGCGTCCGCGAACAGGGCCGCGACTTTGCCGAGCTTCCCCTCAGCCGCCGCTCGCGCCGGATATGGGACGAGTTGCCCGCGCTGATCGGATCGGACGGCGAATTCATGGCGACCGGCCATCTGAAGCTCGCGCGGGACGAAGACCAGATGGCGGTGCTCGAAGCCTTCGCGACCGGCGCCGCCGACTATGGCCTTGCCGTCGAACGGATCACCGGCAACCGGCTCAGGGCGGATTACCCGTGGCTCGGGCCGAAGGTGATCGGCGCCACGCTTTGCCGCAGCGATGGCCAGGCGAACCCGCGTATCGTGGCACCCGGCTTCGGACAGGCGGCGCGCCGGGCGGGGGCGCAGGTCTTCGAACACGAGGCCGTGCGACACGCCACGCGCGACGCGGGCGGCTTCCGGATCGAGACCGAGGCCGGGCGGCAGGTGACGGCCGCGACACTCATCAATGTCGCGGGCGCCTGGGGCGCGACCGTGGCCGGTTGGTTCGGTGACGCCGTGCCGATCGCACCGCGTTCGCCCAGCATGCAGGTGACAGAGCCGCTGCCTTACCGCGTGAAGGTGAATGTCGGCGTCGTCGGCGGCGACGTCTATGCCCGCCAGACCCCCCGTGGTAACGTGATTTTCGGCGGCGGACAGGGGTGGAACGACATGGCGACCATCACCTCGCGCGCTGGCGAGACCGAAGTCATGGCGGCGATGAGGCGCCTGACCGGCATTCTTCCATGGGCCGGCGGTGCCCATGTGATCAGGACCTGGTCGGGGATCGAAGGGTTCACGCCCGACGATCTTCCGGTGCTCGGGTCAAGTGTGACCACCCCCGGACTGCTGCACGCCTTCGGCTTCAGCGGTCACGGATTTCAGCTTGGGCCGGCGGTGGGCGAGGTTCTGGCGGAACTGGTATTGACGGGACGGAGCGAGACACCTCTCGCGCCGTTCTCAATCGAACGCTTCGGGGGCGTCCTGGCGGCGTCAGCGTAAGCGAAAAGGCGCCGCGACCCGAACGCGGCAAAGCAACAGGGAGAGTGAAAAAATGAGACTGACGAAACTGGCTACCGGCATATTGCTGGCTGGCGGGGTGGCGCTGGCTGCGCTGACCACCGGGCAGGCTATTGCCGGACCCGACACCAACATCCTCAACGTCGGCATCGCCGCACCGGATGCCGGCCGGCTTGACCCGCACCTTTCCGCCACGACCATCGACAAGGCGGTGTTCGGCTGGATGTTCAACGGCCTCGTGCGCTTCAAGCCCGGCACCGCGTCGCCGGAAAGCGTCGAACCCGATCTGGCCGAAAGCTGGGAAGCGAGTGCCGATGGCCTCGAATGGACCTTCAAGCTGCGCCAGGGCGTGCAGTGCCATCACGGCTACGGCGAACTGACCTCAGACGACGTGGTCTATTCGCTGGCACGGGCCGCCGACAAGGAACGCTCGAGCTTCTCGAGCGATTTCGCGGTCTTCGACAAGGTCGAGGCGCCGGACCCCTACACTGTCAAGATCACGCTGAAGAACCCGGTGCCGAGCCTGCTAGGGCTGGTCACCAACTATCACGGCGGCAACGTGGTCTGCAAAAAGGCTGCCGAGGAGATGGGCGCCGACTTCCAGAAGCGGCCGATCGGAACCGGGCCCTTCATGTTCGGGGAATACACGCCCCAGCAGAGCCTGACGCTGGTCGCCAATCCCGACTATTTCCGCGGCGCGCCGCAGCTCGCCGGGATCAATTATCAGTACATCCCGTCGGATTCGGCCCGTGACCTGGCCTTCCAGTCGGGCGAGCTCGACATGGTCTACGGCAAGCAGGACCAGACCTGGGCGGAACGGACCAAGGGCCTTGAGGGGGTCACCGTCCATGTGATGGAGCCGGCGGAGATGTCGGTCATGTATCTGAACATGGCATCGAAGCCGCTCGACGATATCCGTGTGCGCAAGGCCATTGCGATGGCGACGAACCGCGACCAGTTCATGGACTTCAAGGGCCGGGACGTGACGCGGGTCGCGAACTCGCCGGTCCCGCAAGGCTACCTCGGCCATGCCGACATGAGCGCGCTGATGCCGGCTTATGACGTTGAGGGCGCGAAGGCGTTGCTGGCCGAAGCGGGTTATCCGGACGGCATCACCCTCAAGGTGATCCACACGGCGCTGCCGGGCATGCTCGGCACGATGGAGGTCTTCCAGGCTCAGATGGCTCAGGCTGGGATCAATCTCGATCTCGAAGTCGTCGAACATGCGACCTTCCACGCGCAGATCCGCGAAGACCTGAGCCAGATCGTCCACTACTCCGCTGCGCGGTTCCCCGTCGCGGATACCTACCTGACGCAGTTCTACCACTCGAACAGCATCGTCGGCACTCCGGGCGGCATCACCAACTTCTCGCATTGCGCGGTTGCGGATGCCGAGATCGACGGTGCCCGGGTCGAACAGGACCCCGCCAAGCAAAAGGAGTTGTGGAAGACCGCGCAGGAGAAGATCATGAACGAGATCTGCTCCGTGCCGATCTACGAGAACCTTCAGATCTGGGCGACGCGCAACAACGTGGACCTCGGCTATGACCTGATCGGCTCGCTGACCCTGGGGCCGCCGGTGACGGAAACCACGCATTTCGTGAAGTAAGCGGAGTGCATTTCCGCCGGGCCGGCCCTGCCGGCCCGGTCCAGCCAACCCTGCTCCGGGCGGGGCCGGCGTGACAGCGCGCCGGACCCGCCCATCATGCCGAAAAGGGCATCCAGATGCTGAGATTTGCCGTCCGCCGCCTGCTGTTCGCGATCCCCACGTTGTTTGCCGTCATGACTATGGTCTTCGTGCTCGTCCGCATCGTTCCGGGCGACCCCGCGCAGACGATCCTCGGAGATCAGGCGAGCGCCGAAGCGCTCCAGATCATGCGCGAACGCCTCGGCCTCGACCGGCCGCTCTGGGAGCAGTATTTCGAATTCATGGGCGGCGCTCTGACCGGCGACTGGGGTCAGTCGATGGTGACCGGCAAACCGGTGCTGTCCGAGATCCTGCGCGTTCTGCCCTATACGCTCGAACTCACGGTTGCGTCGCTGGTAATCGGCGCGCTGATCGGGGTTCCGCTCGGTGCGTGGTCGGCGATCCACCGCAACCGCTGGATCGACTACGTGACACGGGTAGGCTCCCTGCTCGGGCTCTCCTTTCCCGCCTTCGTCTCGGCGATCCTGCTTCTCATGGCGTTTTCGATCCAGCTGCGATGGTTCCCGGTGATCAGCGGCGGCGGCCGCGAGACCTTCAGCGAATGGGCGCTCAGCCTGGCCCTTCCGGCGATCAACCTAGGCCTCATCATGGCCGCCTACATCACGCGGGTGACTCGCTCCTCGATGCTCGGCTCGCTCGGCGAGGATTACATCCGTACTGCCCGCGCGAAGGGCGTGCCGATCCGGGTGATCGTCTGGCGCCACGCCTTGCGCAACGCGCTCATCCCGGTGATGACCATCATCGGCCTGCAGTTCTCCTTCCTGCTTGCCGGCGCCATC
>NCEA01000051.1:32057-32620 GCA_002280515.1 Rhodobacterales bacterium 32-67-9 | reverse complement strand
GCACCTCGTCCGTCGCACTGTCCACCTGGTTGTCAGCGTCAGCGTTGCCATCCCCGTCGTAGACCTTCCCGGTCTTCACGATCTGGATCCCGGGGTTGGCCCCGAGGTCCTGCTCGGCGCTGCCGGTGGCCACCAGATCGGTGCCGCCCGCGCCCGCGCCCGCCGCGGTCGCCGTCGCGGTGTTGTCGATGTCGCCGTCGGCACCGTCTGCGCTGTCGTCGCCCCAGCTGTCCATGTCACTTTGCTGGATGACATACGAGCCGGTCACGTTCACCGTCTGGCCCGGATCAAGGTCGATCGTCGCCAGTGTCCCGCCAAGTCGCGGATCGCTCACCACAACGCCAGTCAGCGTCACGTTGCCGGTGTTCGTCACCGCAATGTCGTAGGTGACCGTGTCGCCGGCATCCACAAAGGCATCACCGTCCCCGGAGGTCACGCTCGAAACCGTCTTCACGAGCGACAGGCCCGGCGCCCGCGCGATCCCGACGCTCGCGGTGCCGGTGTCGGTCACGCTCGTGCCGTTCGCCGCCGTGCCGGAGGCGGTCGCGGTATTGTCGATGGTG
>NCEA01000051.1:0-32014 GCA_002280515.1 Rhodobacterales bacterium 32-67-9 | reverse complement strand
GCACCTCGTCCGTCGCACTGTCCACCTGGTTGTCAGCGTCAGCGTTGCCATCCCCGTCGTAGACCTTCCCGGTCTTCACGATCTGGATCCCGGGGTTGGTGATCACACCCACTTCCTCACTCGCACTCACCGGGCCGACCTGGTCGAAGCTGACCGTCACCGTATTGTCGATGTCGCCGTCGCCGTCCGCGGCGCCGTTCGCGTCGATACCGTTGGCGTCGATGTCGGACTGGCCCACGGTATAGGTGCCGGTGTAGTAATGCGTCTCGCCCACATCGAGGACGAGGTCGCCATTCAACGTCCCACCGGCGAAGCTCAGGTTGGTCACGAGGGGGTCAGTGATCACCGCATTGGTCAGCGCCTGATCGCCGGTATTGGTGATCGCGATCGTGTAGGTGATCACGTCACCCACATCCGCATTGGCAACGTCGGCCGTCTTGGTCACGGTGAACGCGGGATTGAAGGATTGCACATCCGTAGGTTCGTTCGCGGTGTTGTCCGTCAGATCGGGATCGTCCGTGAGGGCCGAGACTGTGACCAGGTTGTTGAGGTCGGTCGTGCCCGCTGTCGGGGCATCGTCATTGACCAGCACGGTGACCTGGAAGGTAACCGATTGGCCGACATTCAGCGCGCCGAGGTCCCAGGAGACGGTGTCGTCGCTCGGGTCGCCCGGCGTGCCGTTGTCGTCGAGGATCCCCCCGCCAGTATCGGACACATAGGTCGTGTAGGGATCGAGATCGTCGGTCACGGTCACCATGTTGGCGACCGCAGGGCCATTGTTGGTCACGGTGATCTCGTAAGTCAGAAGATCACCGGGATGAACCGGGTCGATGAGATCTGTCTTGGTGATCTGAAGATTGGCGTCCGCGTCTTCGAAATCCTTGACCTGATTGAGGGGAACGGTCTGGTTACCGCTCGAGATATTCGCACCGTCGAGATCCGCCGCGGTGAGAAGCGCGGACTGAACGTTCCCAGTCGAGCCGGTCGGAAAGACGGAATCGAGAACCAGCCAGGACTCAACGACGAGCGTTTCACCGGCCTCAAGCCCGGTGACCGTGAACGTCCCGATGATCTGGTCCGACATGGCATCGTAGGTCCAGGAGAAGACCAGTTCCTCGTTGCCGCTGAGATTGGCGTTGGCCGGATCGGAATAGTCGATGAACGCCGTGTAGACGCCAAAGGCCTCGTCATAGCCGAAATCCGCGCCATTCGTGGTGGTCGTGCTCCAGCCTGCCGTGAAGGTCAGACCTCCATCGGAATTCTGGGTGCCCGAGGTCGCTGAAATCTCGAAAAGGAAAGGCGTGATCTGGCCAAGCGCCAGATCGTCGGGCGCAAGCGATTCCACCCGTGAACCCTGATTGGCGCCGTCAATCAACGCGCTTCCGTCGATCGGTGCGTTTGCCACACCTGCTGCGGGAAGGCCTGTGAAATCGCCGGGGAGGGGAATGCCGTTGGCATTATAGGCAACCGGATCACCCGAAGAGAAATCGATAGAATAGTTCGTCATTTACGTGGCTCCCGTAAACGCCGACGAAAAACCCGCTTAAGCAACGCCCGCTAAAATGGCGAGCGCAACTCGAAAGGAAATTCATTCATGGTATTACCGGTGCGCCATGTCCCAATGGCGCACCGGAAAAGCGGATCAAGTCCGTCAGCAACCCCTCCCAAACATTGCCAATAAGGACAATGGCAGCCGGCTGTCCGCGGAACCCGAACAGCCAACGGGATAATGATCTACCAGAAAATCCTTTTTGCAACAGATTTGACAAATGTCATGTTGCGCCGGATTGTCCGCAGCCGGGGAAATTCATGGAATATCAGATCAGTGCGTAATCTTCTCACCATCGCCGATTCATCGCGACGGCGCACAAAATAAAAACCATGGCGATTTATTCAATTAGCCGATACAACCATTGCGATAATTAATTAAGAGGAAACGATTCGTATTTGCCTGAGTCGGGTCATCGGATTCGACATTCGCCTTGCAAGGCTGTCAGGCGCCATTCGATACCGTTTCGACGAGTATTTGCCGACCGTGACAAATCCGCGAATGCGCGGCTTTGCCGGTTCGCGTGCCCGGCGGACGGCTCGAAGTGCGCTTGGATCAGCCGCGCCGGCCGCTCTGACTGGTCAGATCCAGAAGCGCCATGAGGCCTTTCAGCAGGTCAACCGGCTCCGGCGGGCAGCCCGGGATGTGGAGATCGACGGGGACGATTGCCGCGACACCGCCCGAAACGGCATAGCTCCCGGCAAAGCAGCCACCATCGCGGGCGCAGTCGCCGACCGCGACCACCCATTTCGGCGCGGGGGTGGCGTCATAGGTGCGGCGCAGCGCCTCGGCCATGTTGTGGGTCACCGGGCCCGTGACCATCAGCACATCGGCATGGCGGGGCGAGGCGACGAAATGCAGGCCGAAGCGCTCGAGGTCGTAATAGGGGGTCGAGAGTGCGTGGATCTCAAGCTCGCACCCGTTGCAGGAGCCGGCATCGACCATGCGGATCGAGAGGCTGCGGCCAAGGCGGGCACGGGCGCGCGCCGCAAGGGCCGCCCCAAGCTCCTCGATCGCGGGATCCTCCGGCATCGGCGCCGGTTCGGTCAGCGGGCGCCGCATCAGACCTTCGAATATGAACCTGCGCATCATTGACCTCAGAGGTCGGGCCCGGAATACGAGCAGTTGAAGGATTTGTTGCAGAGCGGGAAGTCGGCGATGATATTGCCTTCGATCGCGGCCTCCAGCAGCGGCCATTGGAACCAGGATGGGTCGCGCATGTGGCAGCGGGTGATCCGCGCGGCTGCGTCAAGCGACAGCCACACGAGTATATCGCCGCGAAACCCCTCGACCAGCCCCAGCCCCTCGCGCGGTTCGCCCGGCGTTTCGGGCGCGACCTGGAGCGGGCCCTCCGGCATCTCGTTGAGGATCTGGGTGATGAGGGCGCAACTCTGTTCCACTTCGCGGACGCGCACCAGGACGCGGGCGTTCACGTCGCCGTCGTGCAGAACGGGAACCTCGATGCGCAGCATGTCGTAAGGCGCATAGCGCAAGTCCCGCCGTGCGTCGAAATCGCGCCCCGAGGCGCGACCGACGTAACCGCCGGCCCCAAAACGCGCCGCAAGTGCGGGATCGAGCCGTCCGGTGCCGACGGTGCGGTCAAGAAGCGACGCGGTGTCGTCGTAAAGCTCGACAAGCCGGGGAAACCGGTCGCGAATAAGGCTCAGAAGATCGCGCAAGCGGCGCTCACCGGCGGCGTCGAGGTCTACCGTGACCCCGCCCGGTACGATCCGGTCGCGCATGAACCGGTGGCCGAACACCGATTTCGCGGCGCGCAGGACATCTTCGCGCAGGACGCTGGTCTGGGCCAGCATCATCGCGAAGGCGGCGTCGTTGCAGATCGCGCCGATATCGCCGAGATGGTTGGCGAGCCGCTCAAGCTCGGCCATGAGCGCGCGCAGGCGGAAGGCCCGGGGCGGGATCGCGATGCCAAGCGCGGCCTCCGCGGCCTGTGCGAAGGCCCAGGCGAAGGCCACCGTGCTGTCGCCCGAGGTGCGCCCGGCAAGCTCGGCCCCGCGCGAGAGGTCGGCGCCCTGCATAAGCCGGTCGATCCCCTTGTGGACATAGCCGAGCCGCGCTTCGAGCCGCACCACGGTTTCACCCTGTGCGGTGAAGCGGAAATGGCCGGGCTCGATGATCCCGGCATGGACCGGACCCACCGGCACCTGATGCAGGCTTTCCCCCTCGACCGGCAGGAAAGCGTAGGGAGCCTGACCGGGATGCGGTTCGCCCTTGTTCAGCGGATGGGCGATCTGCCAGCGGCCGTGATCCAGCCAGGGTCTGGTGTCCGGGGCGTCCGTCAGACCGATCCCGGTCAGATCTGCGGCCGCCCGTTCAAGCCGTTGGGCCGCCGGATGGAGACGTGCGACAGAGGGGACCGTACCCTTGCGCGCCTTGACCCGGGCCACCGCGACGCGGCGTGCGGCCGGGTCGTGCAGCGCCATGGCCGTTCCGCCGTCCTCGGCCCAGAGGCTGAGAAGCGTCAGGCTGCCCTCGGCCAGTCGCCGGGCGAGCGCGGCCCAGCCCGCCTCCGTCACCACGGTGGCCGGAAATGCGCCGATGCGGAAGTCCCGCGACCGCATCCAGATGAGTTCGGGTGCCTCGCTCATCGCAGCCTCATCCCAACAGCGCCGCAACGGCGCGGAACCAGGCGACCATCGGCCCCGGCATGTGCAGGCCGATCAGCAGCACCAGGGCAAGGTGCAGCCAAAGCGGCAGCAGCGATCCATGCATCGGCGCGTCCTGACCTTTGGGTTCGCCGAAGGCGACGCCGGTCAGCCGCAGCAGGAGCGCCCCGAACGCCAGCACGAGACCCAATACCAGCACGACGGCAAGCAGCGGGAGGCGCGAGAAGCTGGTCGTCACGACGAGAAACTCGCTCATGAAGACGCCCGAGGGAGGCATCCCGGCGATCGACAGGATCGCGAGCACAAGGCCCCAGCCCAGCGCCGGATGGCTCTGCGTGAGGCCGCGAATTTCCGCCAGTTGCTGGGTGCCCTTGATCTGCGCGACGCTGCCGAGGGCAAAGAAGATCGCCGACTTGGTCAGGCTGTGCATCACCATGTGCAGGAGGCCCGCGAAATTCGCCAGCGGCCCGCCCATGCCGAAGGCAAAGACGATGATGCCCATGTGCTCGATCGAGGAATAGGCGAAGAGGCGCTTGACGTCGCGCCGCCGGTAGAGCATCGCCGCCGCAAAGACGACCGAGAGGAGGCCGAGCCCGATCATCAGCGGCCCCGGCGCGACGGCGGCGGCATTCGCCGTCATCAGCATCTTGAAGCGCAGCACGGCGTAGAGCGCGACATTCAGCAAAAGCCCCGACAGCACCGCCGAAATCGGCGTCGGCCCCTCGGCATGGGCGTCCGGCAACCAGGCGTGGAACGGCACAAGGCCGACCTTGGTGCCATAGCCAACGATCAGAAAGACGAACGCCACATTCAGCATGCGCGCGTCGAGTTGCGGGGCCGAGGCGATGAGGTTGGTCCAGACCATCGACGGCAGGCCCTCGCCCAGAACGGGTTGCGCGGACATGTAGATGAGGATGGTGCCGAACAGTGCCAGTGCAATCCCGACAGAGCCGAGGATGAAGTATTTCCAGGCGGCCTCGAGTGCCGCATGCGTGCGGTAAAGACCGACCATCAGCACGGTCGACAGCGTGGCAAGTTCGACCGCGACCCACATCAGGCCGACATTGTTGGACACCAGCGCCAGGTTCATGCCGAACATCATGACCTGGAACATGGCGTGGTAGAACCGGAGGGTCGCCCTCGTCACCCGGCCGGTCTCCAGCTCGTGCCCGATGTAGCTGGCCGAGAAGAATGCCGCCGTCGTGCCGACGAATGTGTTGAGCACGATGAAGACGATGTTGAGGTCGTCCACGTGAAGGTAGCTGCCCGGCGCCGGGCGCTCGACCACGAAAAGCGACGCGGCGCTCAGGAAGGTCAGAAAGCTCGCCGAGACGTTGATCCAGGCGCCGACGCGGTAGCCCGGAATCAGGGCAAGCATCGCGGCTGCGAAGATCGGCAGGACAAGGACCAGCGAGAGGGAGTCGAACGTCATGAACGGCGTTCTCCCCGGTACTGCTCCATGGCCTCGATATCGACCGAGTCGAAGCGTTCACGGATGCGGAACAGGAAGACGCCGATCACGATCATGGCTATGAGAACCGAAAAGGCCACCGAGATCTCGACGACGAAGGGCATGCCCTCCGCCCCCGCGGCGGCAAGGATCAGCCCGTTTTCCAGCGACATGAAGCCGACGACCTGTGATACCGCGTTGCGCCGGGTCACCATCATCAGCATCCCGAGCAGGATCACCGACAGGGCAAAGGCCAGATCCTCGCGCGCGAGCGCGCTTTCGGTCGTCGTGGTCAGTTCCAGCATCAGAAGGATCGACAACGCGACGAGCCCCATCCCCGCCAGCATGGTCGGCACGACTCCGGCGACCGTCTCGACCTCGCGCTGGATACCGAGGCGCTGGACCAGCCGGTGCAGGGCCCAGGGCACGATGATCGCCTTGAAGACCAGGGCGATCGCGGCGGACGCGTAAAGGTGGCTCGCCCCCTGAATGAAGGCCTGCCACGCCACCGCCGCTGCCAGCAGAACCGCCTGAAGCGCGAATGTGTTGAGCAGCGCGTAAAGCCGGTCCTGATAGATCATCATGAAGCTGACCAGAACCAGGCTGCCGGCCAGAAGATGCGAAATATCGAAAGCGTAGGTCTGCATCACAGGCTCCGCGACACGAAAAGCAGCAGGGTCCCCAGAAGTCCCAGCATCAGGGCGGCACCAAGGAAGTCCGGCACCCGGAAGACGCGCATCTTGGCGATGGACGTCTCGAATGTCGCGAGAAGGACAGCGCTCGCCGCCAGCTTGATGAGGAAATAGACGACGCCTTTCAGCAGCCCGACGATGCCGTCGCCGGCCGCATGGATGCCGAACGGTACGAAGATGGCCCCGATGAGCGCCATGTAGAGCAGGAGCTTCAGCATCGCGGCGAGTTCGATCATCGCCAGATGGCGGCCGGAATATTCCAGCACCATCGCCTCGTGCACCATTGTCAGTTCCAGATGGGTGGCAGGGTTGTCCACCGGGATGCGTGCGTTTTCGGCCAAGGCCACGATCACCAGCGCGACCAAGGCCATGCCCAGCGAGACCCGGATGCCAACCGCGTCCGACTGAAGGTAGGCCGCAACGTTCGACAGTTGCGTGGAGCCGGCGACCAGCGCGACGGTAAAGACCATCAGAAGCATTGCCGGTTCCGCAAAGGCGCCGATCATCATCTCGCGCGAGGCGCCGATGCCGCCAAAGCTGGTGCCCACGTCCATCCCGGCCAGCGCCAGGAAGAACCGCGCGCTGCCGAGCAGCGCGACAATGGCAATGAGGTCGGCGGTCCAGCTGAACTGAAGCCCGATGGCAAAGGTCGGCACCAGAGCTGCCGCCACCCAGGTTGCGGCGAAGATCATGTAGGGCGAGACCCGGAAGAGCCAGGAGGCGTTCTCAGCCAGCACCACCTCTTTCTGCAAGAGCCGCCAGAGGTCCCTGTAGGGTTGCAGGACCGGTGCCCCCTGCCGACGGGTCAGCCGTGCCTTTACCTTCCGCACGAACCCGGTCAGCCCCGGCGCCAGCGCCAGAACAACGATCATCTGGAGTGCCTGAAGGACCAGGTTACCGATCAGTTCCATATCGCAAGCCCGACGAGAAGCAGGATCAGCGTGCCGAAAACCAGGCTCAGGTAGCGCCGGATGGTGAGAAACTGCATGTCGTTGGCACGCGTCGTCACAGCATCGACGGCGCCAAGGATCGGCTCGTAGAGATGCCGCCAGGAGAGGTCGGCTGTCTCCACCTCGTGCCGGGCCGGGGAGAGATCGCCGGGGGGCGGCATCACCACGGTTTCCCGCGCGGCAAAGACCGGGCCGAACGCCCGGCGGATCGGTTGCGCGAAACTGCCGGCCCCATACTGGGTATTCGGTTCGGCGTTCGGGAAGCCACAGTCCCAGGCCGGCCCGCGGCGCAGGCCGCGCGAGGCGACGCGGTGCACGATCCAGGCGGTGCCGCCACCGGAGATCGCGACAAAGATCATCACGAGGAAACCGCTGTAGCTGCTTTTCACCTCTGGCAGGGGCACCAAGGTGAGCCATGCATTTCCGCCCTGCGGCGCGATCTGCGCCCCGGTCGCGATCTCGACCGCCGGGCCGACAAGGTCAATCAGGAACCCGGGCAGCACGCCGGCCAGGACGCACAGGATCGCCAACCCGGCCATCGCGCCCAGCAGCCAGCGGTCCGCCTCTACGGCATTGGCTGCCGCATCCTCACGTGGCCGGCCGAGAAAGATGACGCCGTAGAACCGCACGAACGCGGCTGCGGCCAGCGCGGCGGTCAGCGCCAGAATGCCACCCGCCGCCGGGACGAGGAACTGAAGCCCCGGTTGCGGAAGCTGCGGGCTTTGCAGCACCGACTGGAACAGCAGCCATTCGGACACGAAGCCGTTCAGCGGTGGCAACGCCGCAATCGCCGTAACCCCGATCAGCGCGAGGACCGCGGTAACCGGCATCCGGTGAATAAGACCGCCAAGCGCGTCGAGTTCGCGCTTTCCCGTCGCGACCAGCACGGCACCGGCCACCATGAACAGGAGGCTCTTGAACAGCATGTGGTTCATCGCGTGCACCAGCGCCGCGGTCATCGCCAGAGCCGCGAGCCCCGGCATCCCGCTTGCCCGGAAGGCGAGGGCAAGGCCGAGGGCCGCAAAGATAACCCCGACATTCTCGATCGTCGACCAGGCCAGCACCCTCTTGCTGTCAGTGTCGAGGATCGCGAAAAGGATCCCCATCACCGCGGTCCCTGCCCCGGCCACGATCACCACAGGGCTGATCCACCACGGCAGCGGCCCCAGAAGATCGAAGGCCACGCGGACGAACCCGTAGACCGCGACCTTGGTCATCACCCCGCTCATCAGGGCCGAGACATGGCTCGGCGCCGCCGGGTGGGCGACCGGCAGCCAGACGTGCACGGGCATCAACCCCGCCTTGGACCCGGTACCCAGAAGCATCAGCGCCAGAACCGCCGCCGCAAGTGCGGGGCTGTGCCCGTTGGCTCGTATCGCGGCGAAACCATAGCCGCCCTCCGCCCCGGCCATGAGGCCGAACGCCAGAAGCAGCGCCATAGTGCCGCACCCCGCCATCATCAGGTAGATATAGCTCGCCCGCCGCGCATCTTCGCCGCGATGATGGGTCAGCACCAGCGCCCAGGACAGGAGCGACATCACCTCCCACGAGAGAAGAAAGGTGAAGGCGTCGTCGGCGATCAGCACCACGGCCATCGCCCCGAGGAACCCCGGATAGAAGGGCAGCGTCCGCTGCGGCTCGGCCTCGTGCCGGCCATAGCCGATCGCATAGACGCTGGCCGCGGCACCACCGGTGCCCAGCAAGAGAAGAAACAGCGCCGCAAGCGCGTCGATCCTGAGATGTGTCCCAAGCCAGGGCAGGCCGATCGGCAAGGTCATCTCCGCCGATCCGACCGGGAACGCCAGCGACACGAACCCCACGATGCCGAGCGCGATACATAGTGCCGCACTCGCGCCGTAGACCAGAAAGGACGCCCGGGCGACGCCCGGCGACAATGCGGCAGCCAGCGACAGGGCGAACAGCAGTCCGACGCATGCGACCGCCGCCAGGATCATTCCGCGCCTCCGGTCGGTTCACCGGCGTCGCCGCGCCGGCCTTCAGCCGGCTGGAGGAGTCGGACACCACGGCCGACGCCACGGCTTTCGGCGCCCTCGGCGATGAGTTCGACACCGGCGCGCTCGATGGCCTCGACCACCCTTGTCAGGCTCTCGACCGCCCCGCCCACGGTGCCGGCCTTCGCCTCCATCCGCTGGATCGTCGGCACGGACACGCCGGCAAGCTCCGCAAGCCGCTTCTGGTCAACTCCCAGAAGCATTCGCGCAGCCCTGACCTGTGGACCTGTGATCATCGTGATTCCGGATCGACTGCGCCATCTGTAGCGCATCGCATCGGTTTAGATGTATCAAATATCAGTATTGATGTTCAAGCATCAAGATGCATTGGTCAGCGGCAGCTCTGCACGACGATGATGACCGCTTAGCCACCGGCCCGAACCGCGTCGGGGTTTCCTGAGGCTGATTTCGGTTTGTTGCACAGCTTGAGACTACGTTTCCTGAGCAGCGTGGTAACTCGCTTCGGCCACTGCCGGCCGGATGTTTCCGATGGATTCCAGCAGGCGGCGTTTGTTGAACCAATCGACCGATTCGAGGGTGGCATATTCGACGCCCCCGAAGCTGCGCCACGGGCCGCGACGGTGGATGACCTCGGCTTTGAACGGGCCCTTGATCGTCTCGGCGAGTGCGTTGTCACGGCTGTCGCCGACGCTGCCCACCGAAAGCTTGATGCCCGCCTCTGATCGAAGCGGCCTTCATTTTCGTTGCACTGGATGCGGAGGGTAGATCGCGGGTCTTGCCGGTCAGGCATGCTTGAGTGCGGCGGCGGCACATTGAATTGCCGCTCCTCGATGTTTTCGCAGCCTGGTCAGACAGACCGTGGCAGCTTTCGCAAGCCGTCAGCCACGGCTTGGGCAAAGCCAAGCGTATCGAGGTCTCCGCCTAGATCGCGGGTTCGTGTGGAAGGGTTGGCGACGGTCGAGTCCAGAGCATTCAGGACCGCTCGTCCGGCATTGGCCAGATCCGCGCGCTGACGCTGTGCACCCAGCCATTCCAGAAGCATCCCACTCGATCCGATCAGAGAAGCGGGGTTGGCGACGCCTTTCCCGGCGATGTCCGGGGCCGAGCCGTGCTGGGCCTGGGCCATGGCAACCCCGTCACCCGCATTGAGCGAAGCGGCGAGGCCGAGGCTTCCCGAGAGCTCTGACGCGAGGTCCGACAGGATATCGCCGAACATGTTGGTCGTGCAGACCACGTCGAAGGATCCCGGGCGGCGCACGAAATGCGCGCAGGCCGCGTCGATGAGAAGCTCGTCGTAGGCGACCTCGGGGTGCCGCGCCGCAACTTCCCGGCAGCAGGACAGGAATAGCCCGTCAGTAACCTTGAGCACGTTTTGCTTGTGCACCGCGGTCACCTTCCTGCGCCGCTGCATCGCCCCTGCAAAGGCCGCTTCGGCGATCCGCACCGATGCGTGGCGTGTGATGCGCCGCATGGATATTGCTACATCGGCCGTCACCTGCACTTCGCCGCTCCCGCTGTGCATGCAGCGATCTGCATAGAAACCCTCGGTGTTCTCCCGGTAGATCACCAGGTCGAATTCGGCGCCGGTTGCGGACGTCAATCCCTTCCGTGTCGCCGCCGGCCGGATGTTCGCATAGAGGTCGAGACGCTTGCGAAGCTCGCCCGAGGGGTTCAGACCGCCCTGATCGCGGGGCGGATAGTCCAGGTGCGAGACGGGCCCGAGGATCAGCGCATCGGCGTCCCGTGCCTTGGCAAACGAGTCCTCCGGCAGGGTCGAGCCGTATTTTTTCAGGGCGTCGAACCCGATCTCGATCTCGGAATAGCTGAAGCCGAGGCCGAAGAGGCGGTCGGCGGCATCCAGAACCAACCGGGCCGCGGCAGAGATCTCGGGGCCGATCCCGTCTCCGGGCATGAAGGCGACTTTCATTTCGGGTCTCGCTGTTCGGGGTTTGGGGGACTAGGCACGACGTTTCTGCTCTTCTACCACGAGGGTCGCGAAGCGGTAGAAGCCGTGGATCATCTTGGTGAAGGGCAAGAGCAGGAAGAAGGCCAGCACGCATCCGAGATGGATCGCCAGGAGGGCCGGAACCGCAGCAGTGCCGGTCGCGGCATAGAGCGCGAGGCCGGTCGCCCCGGTGGCGCCGAGCAGCGCGACAAAGGCCATCTCGCCGCCCCAGACGCGGGCCGCGCCGAGCGCGGGATCGGCCTTGGTCTTGAGCCATGCGAGGCCCGCGCAGCCGACGGTCAGCAGGATGCCGCCCGGCACGCCCAGCAATTTCGGCAGGCTGAATGGCCCGTAGGGCGCGGGCATGGCGACCACGTAGTGCAGCACCGTGCCGGCGCTCGTCGCGGCGAAGCACAGAAGGAAGCCGTACATGACCGCCTGATGGAACCAGCGGCGCCGGTCGGAATAGCGATCCGCCCGTTCAAAGTTGCAGCCCTGACCCTGCCCGCCGTCGAGGTTCTTCAACCGCGCCGCCGAGGCGGCAGCGCCGCGAATGTCGCGCCAGCCAAGCCGCCCGCCACCGATCTCGCGCCAATAGGACCTCAGACTGATCGCAACCGAGGCGAGCGGCAGAAGGAAAGCGGGCAGGAACAGTGTGACCAGCGCCCCGTGTGCGAGATAGGCGTAGAAACCGGCCCCGCTTTCGGGGCGCAAGGTCTGAAGCATCCCGAAGAGGAAGGCGAGGCCCGCGACCAGAACCGCCGCGATGGCCACGCCACTTTCATGGAAGAGCCGGGCGAGCGGGCGCGGCCAGGCGTGCCGTTCCCAGCTTTCCTGCCGCACCTCGGCGAGCGCGGCGGGGAAGTTCAGCGCGAACTCGTGTGGTTCGGTATACTGGCAGGAATAGTAGCAACCCCGGCAGTTGTGGCAGAGGTTCGCGAGGTGCGTGATGTCGCCATCCGCAAAGACCTTGTTGCGCGTGAGGGCCGGGAAGACCGAGCAGAAGCCTTCGCAGTAGCGGCAGGCATTGCAGATCTCGGTCTGACGGCGGGCTTCTGCGATGAGGTCAGTTGACATGGGCTGCGGCCTCCCGGCCCGCGATACGTCCGAAGACGGTTCCGATGGTCATGCCGAACCCGGCGAGATAGCCCTGGCCGAGGATAGAGCCCGCCATGATCTCCCCCGCCGCCCAGAGGTTCCTGACCGGGCCTCGGGCGGTATGCACCTGCGCACGGTCCGAGACCTTGAGCCCGAGATAGGTGAAGGTCACGCCGGGGCGCAGCTGGTAGCCGTAATAGGGCGGTGTATCGAGCGGCCGTGCCCAATTTGACTTTGCCGGGGCAAGCCCATCGGTCGACAGGCCGTCCAGTTCGGTCGGATGGAAGCTGCCCGGGCGGCAGGCGGCGTTGAAACCGGCGACGGTTGCGGCAAGCCTCGCCCCGTCGAGACCCATCTGCGCACCCAGCTCCTCGATCGTGTCGGCACGGTTCGGCGGAAAGACCGACGGCATGAAGAGGTCGATGGACTTGGCGTCGATGATCGCATAGCCGACCTGGCCGGGCTGACCGGCGACCAGCCGCCCCCAGATCGCGTAGCGCTTGGGCCAGACATCCTCGCCTTCGTCATAGAACCGCTCCGCGTCGCGGTTGACGACGATGGAGAAGGGCACGCAGTCCAGCCGGGTGACAATGCCGCCGTCGAATTTCGGGGCGCGCCCGTCGATGGCGACGGCGTGGCACTGGGTCGGATCGCCGACGCTCTCGCAGCCCTGGTCGAGCATGTCGCGCAGCACGACGCCCCGGTTGTAGGGCGTTCCCCGGATCAGGAAATTCGCCGCCGCCGGCCCCCAGGCACGGGTGAGCCATTCGAGGTTCGACTGGAACCCGCCCGAGGCCAGAACCGCCGCGCGCGCCTCGATGCGGACAATCCGCGCCTCAAGATGCGTGAACTGGTCGCCCTCGAGATGCATGTGCGTCACCTCGGCATCATAGGCGACGGTGACACCCAGATCCTCGGCGGTGTTATAGTAAGCGTTCACCAGCGCCTTGCCGCCGCCGAGGAAAAAGGCGTTGGTCCGCGAAAGCGACAGCGTGCCGGAGAGAGACGGCTGGAACCGTACGCCATGCGCCTCCATCCACGGCAGGCAGTCCTCGGAAGACCGGATCGCGAGACGCGCCAACGGCTCGTCGGTCTTGCCCTTGGTGACCAGCATCAGGTCGTCGAAATACTCGTCCTCGCCGTAGCTGTCGGTCAGCACCGAAAGCGGGCCTTGATGCATGCAGCGGAAGTTGCGCGTGTGGCGGCTGTTACCGCCGCGGTAGGGTTTGGGCGCGGATTCGAGGATCAGGGCGCGCGCGCCAGCTTCTGCGGCTGTAATCGCGGCGCAAAGGGCCGCGTTGCCGCCGCCAACGATGACGATATCCCAAGGGCCATTCAGGGAACCTGAGTTCATGTGCTGTTCCGCTTCCTAGATCGCGTCGATGGGGCGTTCACGGCCGCGCATGGCCTTGAGCCGAACCCGGTGCGCCGCCTCGATATGCGCCCGCATCAACGCCTCGGCCCGCGTCCCATCGCGGGCCTTCAGCGCCACCAGCAGGTCGGCGTGTTCCTTGAACGCCTGCTTTGCCCGATCCGCCTCGGCAAGCGTTGACGTTCCAATGATCAGCAACGTCTTTTGCAGCGCGTTCACCGATTTGATCAGATAGCGATTCTTCGCGGCGTCGAGCAGGGTCATGTGGAACTGGCGATTGAGCTCGTAGGCCGAGCGCACGTCGCGCGCCTTGGCGAGTTCGTCGTTCAGCGCGGCAAGCTCATCAAGCTCCAGATCGGACGCGGCCCGGGCGGCAAGGCGGGCGGCGGTGCCTTCCAGCACGGCACGCATTTCGTAGAGTTCCATCACCTCTGTGTAGTCGAGCACCCGGATCGTGGCGCCCTGACGTGGCATGTGGGCGACGAGTCCATCGGACTCCAGCTGGCGAATCGCTTCGCGGACGGGCGTGCGACTGATCCCGAACCGTTCCGCCAGTTCGGTTTCGCGCAGCCGCGCACCGGGAAGAAGGTCGCCGCTACCGATCTCTTCCAGCAAGCGGCGATACGCGCTGTTGCCCTGCGGGCCATCCTCGATTTCGGGAGCGTCGGTCATATCAGCCTCGCGATACATCGCTTGTCATTATGTATCCAATTGCATACAAAGGGATGCAGGACACGTCAAGCTCGAACGGGAAGGGACCGAGATGAACCCGCTCCAGCGACTTCCGTCGCGCATCATGACCGTGGCGTTGGCAGCGTTGGGCACGACAACCTTCGTGCTTGCGGGGCTGCCGCTGCCCTTTCTTTTCGGGCCGATGGCCGCCTGTCTGATCGCCGCCCTGATCGGCGCCCCGCTGAAGGGGCTCGGTCAGATTTCTGTCGCCGCGCGGACGATTCTTGGCGTCGCCGTTGGCGCCTCGATCACGCCGGCGCTTCTGCACCAATTGCCGCTGATGGCGGCGTCGGTGGCGCTTATTCCGGTCTATATCGTTCTGATCGCCCTGATTGGCGTCCCGTTCTTCAACCGCATTTGCGGCTTCGATCCGGTGACGTCGTTCTATTCCGCGATGCCGGGCGGGTTGCAGGACATGGTCATCTTTGGCGAGGCGGCGGGTGGCAATGTCCGCACCCTGTCGCTGGTCCATGCCACCCGGGTCCTGATCATCGTCACCATCGCCCCCGTCCTGTTGACCCAGCTTTATGGCGTCAGCCTGACCAACCCGATCGGTTCCCCGGCGGCGACGATCCCGCTGAAGGAACTTGCGCTGATGACGGTCGCGGCTCTTGTCGGCTGGAAGGGGGGCGAGCGCGTCGGGCTCTTCGGTGCTTCGATTCTCGGGCCGATGATCGTGGCGGCGGTGTTCTCGCTTGCCGGATGGATCCACATCCGCCCGCCGAAAGAGGCGATCCTCGCCGCGCAGTTCTTCATCGGCATGGGGATCGGCGTCTACTACGTCGGCGTGACCCTGCGCGAGCTTCGGCAGGTCGTTGTTTCAGGCGTTGCCTTCATCCTCCTTCTGGCCATGCTCGCCGCCGCCTTCACCGAGATCGTGACACTCGCCGGGCTCGCCGCACCCGTCGAGGCGTTCCTGGCCTATGCGCCCGGCGGGCAAGCCGAGATGACGGTGCTTGCCATCGTTGCGGGCGCCGACCTCGGCTTTGTCATCACCCACCACCTGACCCGGATCATCCTGGTCATCACCGGCGCGCCGATTGCCGCGCGGCTGCTCGGGGTACGGAAGGACTAGCCCTTCCAGACCTCGGGATTGATCATGTGTATCGGTGCGCCTGCCGCGTAGGCGTTGATCTGGTCATAGATGTCGGCGAACTGAAGCTCCAGTTCATCCTCGGTCACATAGCCGATATGGGGCGTGGCAATGACATTGGGGTGCGAGACGAGCGGGTCGTCGGGATCGACCAACGGTTCGGTATCGAACACGTCTAGCGCGGCCATGCCGGGCCGTCCGGCGTTCAACGCCTCCAGAAGCGCCCCGGGCTGGACGAGGCCCGCCCGCGAGGTGTTCACGAAGACTGCCCCCGGGCGCATCGCCGCGAAATCGGCAGCCCCAATGATGCCGCGTGTCGCCGGTTTCAGGCGGACATGCAGGCTGACCACATCGGACGCCGAAAAGAACCTCTCGCGGCTTTCGGCCACGGGCTCGCCATCGGCCAACGCTCTTGAGCGCCCGTCCTCTGACGCCCACCAGAGCACGTCCATTCCGAACGCCCGCGCATATCCCGCGACCTCCCGGGCGATGCGGCCATAGCCATAGAGCCCGAGCATCCGCCCCCGCAACGTCTTGCCGACCCCCATCTGCCAGTGCCCGGCGCGCAAGCTGGCCATCTGCTGCGGAATTTGCCGCATCGCGGCAAGGATCAGCCCCCAGGTCAACTCGGCGGCGGCATGGGACGGGGTGTCGGAATGCATGTTCGAGCACAAGAGCACGCCGTTCGCGGTGCAGGCCGGAACATCAACGTGCGGGTAAACACTGCGCTGCGAGATGAGTCGCAGGTTCGGCAGTTTCTCCAGCAGTCCCGCGGTGACGGCGGTCCGCTCGCGAAAGAGGACCAGGGCCTCGGCGTTCTTCAGGCGGTCGGACAACGCGCCTTCATCGGTGACATGGTCTGTCCACACTGTCACCTCATGGCCGTCGAGCCGCGCGAAGGAGGGCAGGTGGCGCAGCGTGTCGAACCAGTCGTCGAGAATATGAATCCTCATTCAGGTTGCCGGGGCGTTGGTACATGAGGGGCCGCTGCCAAAGCTTCCAGCGCGGCATTCACCCTGTGGCGTTGTGCGAGCAGATGGTTGAACTGGGCATCGCATCCGGCGACCGGCGTCGGGTAGTCAGAGAGCTCTGCCGCGATCTTCTGTTTCGCCACCTGAAGCTCGGCTTTGGCGAGCGTGATACATTCGGAGATGTCCGTACTCATCTTGGCCTCTTTGTTGTATACCATAGTATACTATCGCGATCTGCTCGTTGATTAAAGCCCTTTCCAGACACGGGCGGGCACGAACACCTCGCCACGCGCAAGCAATCTGGCCGTGCGCAGCAAGCCCGCGGATCGCAGTTGAAAGCCGTCCGGGCGGTTTTCATAATCGACCGTCACGTCGATCGTACCGGAGGGATGTTCAATCACCACCAGCGCCGGAACGCCTTGTGGCGGCGTGAACAGGCCCTCGGCGACCGTCCCCGGCGTCAGCACACAGGAGGCGAGGCATTGCGACCCCGTCACCGCCATCGTCGGATGGCAGTTCTTGGGCATGAAGTAGCGCGCGGCAACGGTCCCGCCAGCGCGCGGTTCCGCCAGCAACCCGAATTTCGGCGTGACGGAGCCCGAGACATCGCCCATGCCCATGCGCTTGCCTGCCTCGATGCGGATCGGTTCCATCCGCGCGTAGAAATCGCGGTTGGCGTCGAGCTCGGCGGCGGTCTCATGGCCGGTCAACCCGAAATCGGCAGCACGGGCGATAACCATCGGCATGGCGACATCCATGCAGGTGACCTCGATGCCGTCGATCAGGTCACGGACCGACCCGGTCGGCAGCAGGGCACCGGTGCTGGAGCCGACGACGTCCATGAAGTTCAGGTAGATCGGCGCGGCCGTCCCCGGCACGCCGTCGATTGCGGCGGACCCTTCATAACGGACCTTGCCGCCGGGCGTCTCCACCACCGCTTCGATGCGCGCGCCGGTGTTCACCGACAACACCCGAATGCGCGTCTTGTCCCCGGTGGCCTTGACCAGTCCCATCTCCAGCGCCGCAGGACCGACGCCGGACAGGATATTGCCGCAGGTTGGTTTGAAGTCCACCGTCCGGTCCTCGACCGAGACCTGCGCGAAGAAATAATCGACATCCGCGTCAGGATCGGCGGAACGCGACAGCATCGCGACCTTGGTCGTCACCGCCGCGCCGCCGCCGATGCCGTCGATGTTGAGCGGGTGGCCGGAGCCAAGAACCGACAGCAGCACCTCGGCCAGTGTCCCGCGCTCTTCGGGCAAATCGGCGCGGTTGAAGTAGGGCCCGCGCGACGTGCCGCCGCGCAGGAAGAGGAAGGGGATTGCGGTCTGCGTCATCTCTTTTTCCTCAACGGATCGGCCAGGGGAGGTCATAGGCGCTTTGCAGCCAGCCGGACGGGAAGTTCAGGCTAAGCATGTAAGCGAGACCAAGGATGAAGCCCGCCGCACAAGCCGTCATCACAACGGTCTTTGTCCATGATGCGTTCGCGCGAAGTCGCAGGAAGGCGACAAAGAAGACGATCATCGCGATGTAAAAGCCGACCAAGGCAGTTGCCGCGACCAGCGCAGCGATCCAGGCGGGGCCGGTCCAGAACCAGCTGTTGCCTTCGTTGCCGACATGATCGCCGACGATCTCATAGTCGAAGAACGCCGGATGATCCTCGTGGCCACGCCAGAGATGCATCAGGAGGATAAAACCGAAGACAACCCCGACGACACCAACCCCAAGAGGGAAGACCGCGCCGAGGAAGCTTTGACCCGACGCATCCCAGAGCGCCATCCCGAAGAACGCCATCATCGCGAGGGCGAATGCGATCTGGACATTGCGGCTGGTATGCGAGGTCACGACGGCGTCGCCCGTGGGGCCCGTGTCGTCGACCCGGTTCTTCAACCCGAAATAGATCGAGGCCAGGGTCAGCACAGCTATGATCAGCACGCCCGGCCGGATCAGGAAGCTCCAGCCGTTGAACTGAAGCGCCTGGTAGAAGAACGTCTCGGCCTGCGGCGCCAGAACGTAGCCGATGAGCAGGGCGGGGCGCGGCCAGCCGAAGCGCTTCATCAGGATGCCGACAAGGCCGATGGCGAGAAGCGCGACGAGGTCGGAGAGATCGCGCGTCGCCTGGAAGGCGGCGAAGCAGATCAGCGCGATCATACAGGGCGCGAGCAACTGGAACGGGATCGAGGTCAGGCGCGAGATCGGTTGCGCCAACGCCAGGCAGATGCCCGCGCCCATGATGTTCGCAAGGGCCAGCGACCAGATGATCGAATATGTAATATTGAGGTCGGGTCCGACCATCGACGGTCCGGGCTCGATCCCGATCAGGACCATGCCGCCCAGGAACACCGCCATGGACCCGGAACCGGGAATGCCGAAGAGCATCGTCGGCAGCAGAGCCCCACCCTGCATCGCGTTGTTGGCGCTCTCGGGTGCGACGACGCCGCGTGGATCGCCCTTGCCGAATTTCGACGTGTCCTTGGCGGTCTGCACCGCGTGGCCATAGGCGATCCAGTCTACAACCGAACCCCCAAGCCCGGGGATCGCGCCTATCATGCAGCCAATGCCTGCGCAGCGGATCGACAAGAAAATGTTTCGCCACCAGTCGAGAAACCCAAGGCCCCAGCCGGATCCCAGCACATTGCCCTCGGCGATCGAACTGTTCTTGCGCAGAAGGTCGGAGATTTCCGGAATGGCAAATAGTCCCAGACCGATGATGACCAGCGGGATGCCGTCATAGAGGTATTCGGTGCCAAAGATCATGCGGAACTCTCCGGTCGCGGGAGCAGCGCCGATCGACCCGATCAGGAGGCCGACGGCACAGGCCGCAAGGCCTTTGGGCAGGCTTCGGCCCGCCAGCACGGCAACCATCGAGAGGCCGAAGAGCGCGAGCATGAAAAGCTCGGCCGATCCGAAGAGGAGGATCAGGGGCCGCGCGATCAGCACGAACCCGGTAAGGACGACAGCGCCAACTACGCCGCCGAAAAGCGAAGAGATGAATGCCGCCGACAATGCCCGCGCGGCCTGACCCTGCTTGGCCATCGGAAAGCCGTCAAGCACGGTGGCCTGGCTGGCGCTCGACCCCGGTATCCCCATCAGAACCGACGAGAACGTGTCGGAGGTCGGGATCACCGCGACAAGGCCGATAAGCATCCCGAGCGCCGAGATCGGGTCCATGCCGTAGAGGAACGGCACCAGCAGCGAGAGACCGGCGATACCGCCGAGACCGGGAATGACGCCGATAACCAGCCCCACGGACACGCCGAGCAGCAAGTAGGCCAAGTGCTGAAACGTGAAGAGCGTGACCAGCGCGGTTAGCAGAGTGTCCATCATGGCGGGATCCTCCGGCCCGGCGCAGCAATGCTTCGGGCGATGTGGGCATGGGGAATGGAAGGTGAGAGTTATGCGGCCCGCTCACGCGTTGCAGCGGGCCGCACAGGTTGCTTCGGACTTACCGGCCGAACCGTGCAGACCTATTTTTCACCCAGCTTGACGCCGTAATCGGCGGCCAGCATCTCCACGACCTGCTTGCGCAGCTCCGGCGTGATCGTCGTGCCCTTCTTGAAGAGCGCGTCGGCCGCTTTGCCGGTCACCTGCTCGTAGGTGCCGAGCACGGCCTCCTTGTTTGCCTGATACTCAGGGTCGTTCTTCATTGCTTCGAACGCGGCCTGATAGGCATCAACAATCTCTTGCGGCGTGTCCTTGGGCAGGAACACCATCTTCTGCGCCGGGAAGCCGGCCGTGAAGAAGGCGAAGTAGGCGTCGTAGTCCGGGCCTTCGGGCGCCTTGCCGGTCATCATCTCATAGGCTTCGCCGAAATGCGGAAGGTCGGGGAAGGTCGGGTCGCGGACCAACTTGCCGTCATCGTCCAGAACGCCCCAGCTGAAGAGCGGAACTGCCGTGCCGGCATCGACCAGTGGCTGCACGTTCTTGATATAGGCAGAAGAGGTCTGGTAGTCGATGTTGGTCTCGCCCCGCTCGAAGGCTAGACGGCCGTCGCCGCGGCCCTTGAAGCCGAAGACATGCTGGACGTCGAGGCCCATCATCTTGAATCCAAGAAGCGGGACGAGGTCGAGCGAGGTCGCACCCTGGCTCGCGTAGATGAGCTTCTGACCGGCCAGCTTGGCGATGTCCTCCGGGCCGGTTACCCCGGTCGAGGGCGAGGTATAGGCAACACCGCCGGTCGGCGCGGCCATCGCGATCTTCCAATCCGCATATTCATAGCGCACGCGGGGATCGCCCAAGAGATAGGGGAACTGCGTGGAGCCGGACGTGCCGAGGATGGTCAACCCGTCGGGTTTGGCGCGGGCAGCAAAAAGATTGGTGCCCTTGGTCGAACCGCCGCCGGGCTCGTTCACGACCACGACAGTCGGGTTGCCAGGAAGGTATTTGCCCAGGAGCGGCCCGTTGAAGCGCGCCCAGGTGTCCGACCCGCCGCCGGCGGAGAAGGGAATGATCCATTCTATGGTCTTGCCTTCGAACGAAACTTCTGCCGCGGCCGGGCCGGCAAGCCCGAATGCCGCCACCGCGCCAAGCGCCATGCCAATGGCGCCCCGACGCGTTGTCGTGAATAGTCCTGTCATGTGGGTTCCTCCCCTAACCGATTTCATATTCGGAATAGCGGGACGAACGTCGTCAACGACGATCGCTTCTTCCCGGCTCCTCCCAGACACCCGCCGTCCGAGAGTCCTCACGCTCGGGCGGCTTGATATCTTGCACAATAAGCGTGCATCCTGTCCGGAACCTGTCGGGCTGAGCAATGCGGATCGTCCTTGTCGAAGACAATGAGGGGCTGGCGAAAGGGATCGAGAATTCCTTGCGCGATCAAGGCCATGCCGTGGACTGGCTGTCGGACGGTGCCGAAGCGAGCCGGTTTCTTGAAGCCGAGGGCGCAGACATTGCAATCCTAGATGTCAACCTTCCCGGCCTCAGCGGTTTCGAAATCGTGCGCGCGCTACGCAAACGTGGCGGCACGATTCCCGTAATCATGCTTACTGCCCGCGCCGAGCTTGATGACCGGGTGGAGGGGCTGGATGCAGGTGCCGATGACTACCTCGTCAAACCGTTTGAAATGGCCGAGTTGACCGCGCGGATCCGGGCGCTGTCCCGACGCAGGTCGAATATCCAGACGGGTGTGCAGGACATCGGCCGGTTGCGCTTTGACCGCATCGCGCGGACCGTGACTGGCCCCGACGGAGCGATCGACTTGCCAAGGAGGGAGCTTTCGCTCTTCGAATGTCTCGTGGACCACAGCGGCAGGATCGTCTCGAAGGACCGCATTTCCGACGCACTTTACGGCGTCGGATCCGAGGTGGAGGCAAACGCCGTCGAACTGCTGGTATCGAGATTGCGGCGCAAGCTGACCGGGACAGGTGTCACGATCCGTACGGCGCGTGGATTGGGATATCTTCTGGACGACGATGCCAAATGAACGGCTGGGCTCTGCGCAGCCGACTGTTCGTCCTGATCATCATGCCCTTGGTCTTTGTTGCAGGTCTCGCGGCCGTGGCGCGCTATGTCATGGCCGAACGGACGTCGCAGCGTCTTTACGACAATACATTGCTGGCAGTTGCGTTGACGATTTCCCGCGACGTTGTCCTCAGTGAGGGTGATCTGCTGACCGAGCAGCTGCTCGACTCACTGACCAACGCGCTGGGCGATCCGGTCTACTACCGCATCGAGGGTCCGGAGGGGCGTTTCGTAACCGGATACTCGGATCCACCGCCGCGGCCGGATGGGGCCGACGTCTTGTCCGGCATCCCCTTCTTCTATGATGCTGTGAGCCTGGGAAAACCGGTGCGCGTGGTGACGCTGCGCGAATTCATTGCTGAGCCACAATTCGGGGGCTGGGTCACGGTCGACGTCTGGCAGACCGTCAACCAGCGCGACGCCCTGAGCCTGGAGCTTCTGGTGCAGTCGATCGTCTTGATGACCACAGTTATCGGTGCGGCAGCCTTGCTGGTCTGGTTCGGGATCAACCTCGGTCTCAGGCCGCTCTTGCAGCTGCGCGAGGCCGTTGCCCTGCGGTCGCCCGATGATCTCGGTCCCATCAGGCGCGTGGTTCCCAAGGAGGTCCGAAACCTCGTCGGTGCAATGAACTCGCTTTTCGCGAGGCTATCGGATGCCTTCGCAGTGCGCGACGCCTTCATCTCCGACGCGGCGCATCAACTGCGGAATCCGATCGCTGCGATACAGGCGCAGGCCGAGGCAGCCACGACCGCGCCGAGCGAGGAGGACCTTCGTAGCCGTGTGGTGGAGCTTGCCGAGACCGCGCGGCGAACCGGTCGCCTGACGCAACAGCTTCTGTCGATGGAAAAGGCCCGTGGACGCGAAACCTCGGACAAATGGCAAGCCGTGGACATCCGGGCGCTGGCGGAAGATCTGGCGAAGCGGTTTGCGGAACGGGAACTGCGGCGCAACGTTTCTGTGTCCTTCAAGCTGTCCGGCGACGAATGCCCGATTTCGGGCGATCCGGTCATGTTGTCGGAGGCAATCGAAAACATGCTGGACAATGCCAGCCGCTATGGTTGCCCCGACGGGGGCGACGTCGGACTGGAGTTGGCGTTCGACGACGACGCCGTGGTGATCCGGGTGGTGGATTCAGGACAAGGCATTCCCGAAGACTTGCGCGACCGGGTTTTCGACCGGTTCTTCCGAATGAGCGGCGATGCGTCGGGGGGGTGCGGGCTTGGCCTGGCGATCGTGAGGAAAGTCGCAGAGGCTCATGGCGGGACAGCACGCGTTGCCGAACCCACCAGTGGCGCGGCGGTCGAAATTCGCATACCTTTCGACGGTAGACGGAGCAAGCTAGTGATGTGACCCCCGGAATCGTACCCGATTTTGGTTAGAGTATTGCGCTACGCTTCCCGCCGGGAAAAACGCAAAATACCACCCCTAAGGGCAGCTCTCAAACGATTGTTTTCGCGAATAAAAACTGATTGCGGACGCTCGCTTCGGCCTTGACCGAACTGTTACCGCCGCAGCTGGGTCGCCACCACCATCGGTGTGGGCGGAAAGCGGCCTTTAAGTACGCTCTGCATCAGGAGCGGCTTCGACCGTCGGATGGGATCGACCAAGACATTGGTCTCGGACATCAACGGCACCGGCGCTCTCAGTCTGACTGACATGAGGGCTTATTACTTCATAGCCATCGGCGGAATGTCGACCCTGTTGATCGCCACCCCGCCGAAAAGCAGTCCGGTCGGTGTGTCCATGATGGACGAGGTCTGCAGCACCGTGCTCGAGCACGAGATCACTGCAGATCTGCCTGCCGCCACACAGTTCCCGTAGCCCCGACTCTTTCTCAGCACAGGCGCGATTGTCGCCGCTGAAGCCTTCGGCGACGCGGGGGTATCCCTCGAGACGGATTTCAGAAGCGAAACGCTGCAAACGGAAATGGCCGTAACGAGCTTTGTTGATCAGATGCAGCGGGAACAGATTCATTCCCGCGAAGTTCGCCTTACTCGACCGCCTTCGTGTCCTTCACATGGAACCTCGCTTCAAAGCCTGATGCGCCGGGTGCTCTGGGGGATCGAATCTCGAAACTGCTTCCAGTCCGTTCTGCGATGGATCTCACAATTGCCAGCCCGAGACCGCTGCCTGTGCCATCGGACCGCGCTCGCTCGAATGGTTGCGTCAGGCGGGCAAGGTCGTCTGCAGGGACAACAGGGCCGTCATTGGCGACGACCAGCGTTCCGTCATTCGCAAGGGATACCTCGACGGGGCTATCCGCGCGACTGTACAGCAAGGCATTCTCAATCAGGTTACGCATCAGGATCGCAAAAGAATCCGGGTCCAGATCCGACATGACCGCGCTGTCCGGAAGGGTCAGGCGGATGCGTCCCGATCCAGCGATGCGCGCAAGGTCGCCGACGATCAGCCGAGCCACGGGACGAAGGTCGGCCGCCACGTCGCGCCGCAGCCGTCCGCCCTCGGCCCGCGCCAGTTGCAACAGGCGTTCCGCAACGCGCGTCAGGCGCTTCAGCGTGGCCTCGATCTCGGCCGCACGGGCCTTTGCATCGGCGTCCCGCGTCTCGGCCTGGAGCCGTTGTGCCTGTGCGATGGCACCGGCGAGCGGGGTTCGCAGTTCATGTGCGGCATTGGCGGCAAAGCTGCGTTCGGCCAAGAAGGCCGCATCCAACCGCGAAAGAAGGCTGTTCATCGTGTCGGCAAGGGGCGCGATTTCGGTCGGCAGATCGGCGCTAGTGACCGGACTCAGCCCGGGCCGACAGCCGGACGCGGAAATGGCGCAAGGGTGCAAGGCTGACGCGGAGGGCCAGCGCGATGGCCAGGAGCGCCACGGGCAGCACGATCAGGAGCGGCAGGCCAAGGCCCATCTGGATCTCGCGCGCGACGCTGGCGCGATGATCCAGAGGTTCGGCCACGGTGATCCGGATCGTGCCTTGCACGGCCTCGTCGCTGTAAAGTCGGTGCGTTGCGGTCTGGTGGAGCCCGATCCCTTCCCAGGCAGGAAAGTCAGCGGGATCAGCGGCATGGGATCGCAGCAGGATGCGCCCTTCGTCGTCGCGCACGATGTAGGTCAAGAACTCGTCGTGTTCCCGGATTGCGGCCAGGCGCTGGCTGATCCCGGCCTCCTCGCGGTTCAGGATATCGACGACCGCCAGCGGCAGGATGCGCTGCGCAGTTTCCTGCAGCGCCGAATCGAAGACCTCCTCGATCTCGCCACGCGCGATCAGCGCCGTCACGCTGGCCGCCGCAACCCAGAGCACCGTGAGGGCCACACCCAGCCACAGCCCTAGGCGGCCCTGAAGGCTGCGCGGCGCCCTCATGCCCGGCCCAGACGGTAGCCTAGACCGCGCTCGGTCTCGATCACTCCGGTGCCCAGCTTTTTCCTCAGTCGGCTGACATGCACCTCGATCGTGTTGCTCTCGATCTCGGCCCCGAAGGCATAGAGCTTGTCCTCGAGCTGGGCCTTGGACAGAAGCTGGCCGGGCCGCGACAGAAAGGCCGCGAACAGCGCCCATTCGCGGGCGGTCAGGGCGACGGGGCGGCCGTCACGGTGGATGCTGCGGGCGGCAAGGTCGATCTCCAGCGGCCCGTGCGTGACGATGGGGTTGGGGTTGCCCGCATAGCGCCGCGCGACCGACCCGATCCGGGCGGACAGCTCGGCGAGGTCAAAGGGTTTCACGAGGTAGTCGTCGGCACCCGCGTTCAACCCCTCGATCCTGTCGCTGATCTGGTCGAGCGCGGTCAAAATGATAACGGGTGTCACATCGCCCTTTGCCCGCAGGCGGCGAAGGAATGGGATACCCCTGCCATCGGGCAGCATCAGGTCCAGCAGCAAGAGATCGAAACCCGTGCTTGCCATGGCATCCCCGGCAGCATCAAGGCGCTGGACCCAGTCGACCGAATGGCCATCGGCGGCGATCTGATCGCGCACGGCCGCGCCCAGAACCATGTCGTCCTCGATCAGCAGTATGCGCATGGTCTCTTGCCGTCCTCTGGGACCCGTCTTGGCATCGTTATGACCCTCTCTCCTGACATCAGGCTGAAGCAGGCCATCAGCCGGCTTAAGGCTGCCGTCAGCTTCGGCGCGCATTACATCATCCAGACTGGCCGTAACCCGGAGTGTGGCCCATGCGAAAGACCCTGACAATTCTTGCCTTTCTGGCAGCCCTTCCTTCCGGGGCCGCCTTTGCGGACGATGATTGCTTTGTTCCGATGGCCGACTGGAAACCGCGGGAAGCCGTGAGCCAGTTCGCCATTGCGCAGGGCTGGGAGGTTCGCCGCATCCGGATCGACGACGGCTGCTATGAAATCAACGGTCGCGACGCCGAAAGCCGCACGATCGAGGTCAAGCTGCATCCCGGGACGCTCCAGATCGTCGAGTTCGAATTCAAGGATGACGACCAGGGTCGCGAACGCGAAAGACAGGAAAATGACTGACCATGTCTCCGCACAGGTGACGGGCGCCGCGACCCTGCGCGTCTGGGACCCATTGGTGCGCGTCTTCCACTGGGGCCTGGTGGCCGCCTTCGCGACCGCATGGCTGACGGCCGACGAGGTGCAGCCCGTTCATGAGCTCACGGGATACACCGTCGCGGGCCTTGCGGCTTTCCGGTTGATCTGGGGCTTTGCAGGCAGCCGCTACGCGCGCTTTGCGCAATTCGTGAAAGGCCCGGGCGCGACGCTCGCCTATCTCGGTTCCATGTTGCGCGGGGGAGAACGCCGTTACCTCGGTCACAATCCGGCCGGGGCGGCGATGATCGTGGCGCTCTTGCTGACGCTGTCGGGCACGGCCTTCACCGGCTGGTTGATGGCGGAACCCGACCGCGTGGCGATGCTGCCCGCCTTGCCGCAGATCGTGACCCCCGCATGGGCGGATGACGATGGTGATGAATACGGCGAGGGACGCGAGGTCGAAGGTCCGCTCAAGGAGGTGCACGAGACCTTGGCCAACCTGATGCTGCTCATGGTGGCAGCGCATGTCGGCGGTGTCGTCCTCGCCTCGATCCGCCACCGCGAGAACCTCGCCCGCGCCATGATCACCGGCGACAAGCGCGCACCCGAACCCGGCGACATCGCCTGACCCTGTTCCCTGGCCACGCCTGTCCCTCGTGGTCCGACCGGCCTCGCCCTGTCCCGGCGGGGCCTTTTTCTTCCTGACGCCAAGCTGAAGCAGAAAGCAGGACAGCGTCAGGAATCGCTCAGGTCCGGAGCGCACCTTGGCAGCATCAGATCCAAGGAGACCGAGCCATGACTTCACGATTTTCACCTCTTCTCGCCTCGACAGCGCTGAGCTTGGCGCTCGGGCTTCCGGCCTTCGCCGCGATGCAGACCCAGGGCAACGCGCCCGACCAGTGCAGCGGCGTATGCGCCGCCGTGCTCAATGCGGACGATCTGTCCGTGCCCCTCATCCGGGTGAGCGGAGACGATGACGACGAAGATGACGGCGGATGGGTCCGTCGCGGGCATGACGACGATGACGACGAGGACTGCGACGAAGATGACGATGACGATGACGATGACGATGACGATGACGACGCCTGCACTGGCGCTCTCGGCAATCCCGCGCCAGCAGGAACCGTGGCCCCACCCGCGAACGGGCTCTTTGGCAACGGCGCGCCGCCCGTCGCCGTGACCAACTGATCCCGGCTGTCGCGCCCTCCGTCCTGCGGGGCGCCACCCTTCACCGAAAGGAACCCCTATGAAACCCCTTCTCGCGACCCTTGCCCTGACCACCGCGCTGACCCTGCCGGGGTTGGCGATGGCCCGGCCCGTGGTGCTGACCACCACGATGAACAGCTATGGCGGTGATGGTGCCTATCTGGCGCTTTACGTCACCGATGCCTCAGGCGCCTATGTCGGCAGCCTGTGGATGGCGGGCGGCAAGTCGAAATACTACGAGCACCTACGCGACTGGTACGCTGCCACCGGCGGCGACCCGGCGCAGATCAACGGCATCACCGGCGCCAGCGTCGGCGCCGGCCGGACGCTGAAGATCACGCTCGACTTGGCCGATGCGCTGTTCGATGCGGGCTACACCCTGCATATCGACGCCGCGGTCGAGGACATGCGCGACAGCCCGAACGAGATCGCGGTGCCGCTGACCGCCGCTGGTGCCGGCACTTCCGTTCCGGGACGCCGCTACATCGCCAGCTTCACTTATCAGTAAAGGGGTCGACCAATGATCCGCGCGCTTCACCGTTGGCCGGGGCTGATCGCCCTCGTCATCGTGATCGTCCTCGCGCTCAGCGGTGTGGCGCTGTCGGTGTTTCCGGCGGCCGAACGTCTGGCCGCACCGCAGCTCGTGGCAGGGCAAAGCGTGGCGGATCTGGCCGCCCGCGTTGCCGCCACGCATCCGGGGCTCGAGGAAATCCGCCGCGCGCCATCGGGCAAGATCACCGCCTGGTGGTTCGAGGGCGGAGCGCCGGGTTCCGCCGTGATCGACCCCGCGACAGGCGCAGATGTCGGCTCGGCCGACCCGAACCCGGCGGAACGCTGGCTCACCAACCTGCACCGGTCGCTGTTTCTCGACGATGCCGGGCGGCTGGTCATGACCGCGGGAGCTGCCGCTTTGCTGGTGCTGACCCTGTCTGGCGCCGCTCTGGTCGCGCGGCGCACCGGCGGCTGGCGGCGCTGGTTTGCGCGGTTGCGCGGGCCACTGGCCGGACGGCTGGATGTGGAACTGGCGCGCATTGCTGTGCTCGGCCTTGCTCTCTCGGCAACGACGGCGCTGTGGATGACGGCCTCAACCTTCGACCTTCTGCCCGATGGCGCGGCACGCCCGGCCGATCCTGCTGCGGTCAGCGGGCAGATGGAGTTCCCGCTGGAGCGGATGGCCGCGTTGAGAGTTGTGCCGGTCAAGAGCTTCCGCAAACTCAGCTTTCCCTACGAAGGCGATCCGCAGGACATGTTCACCCTGTCCACCGATATGGGCACGGGCCTGATCGATCAGGGCACGGGCGAGATGCTGACCTGGGCTGACCTCTCGCCATGGCAGCGGGTGTCGGAAACCATCTACATGCTGCACACCGGACAAGGTGCGGCGGCGCTTGGGCTGATCCTTGGCTTGATCGCGCTGAGCGTCCCGGTCATGGGCGTGACAGGCGCCTTGATCTGGATCGCCGGTCGGCGGGGTCGGCCGCGGCTGCGCGACAACGCCCCGGCCGGCCGCGCGCAGACGGTGATCCTCGTCGGCTCGGAAGGCGGTAGCACCTGGGGTTTTGCCGCGACGCTCGCGCGTGCCCTTCGGGATGCCGGGCAGGCCGTGCACGTCGCGCCGATGTCGGCATTCGACCCGGCCCGCCACTCCCGCGCGGAACGGTTCCTGATCCTGGCCGCCACCTATGGCGAAGGCGCGGCCCCTGACTCGGCCAAGGAGTTTCTTGACCGGCTTGCGCGCACGACGACGGCTCCCGTCGCACCCTTGGCCGTTCTGGGCTTTGGTGACCGCAGCTTTCCGGCTTTCTGCGCCTTTGCAGCGGAGGTGGACGCGGCCGCCCGTGCCAAGGGCTGGGCCACTCTGTTGCCCCTGGACACTGTGGACCGCCAGTCGCCGCAGGACTTCGCGCGTTGGGGGCGGGCATTGGGGCAGGCCCTTGGGCGGACACTCGAGCTTGATCACCAGCCAGCCCGCCCCGCCGCCGACATCCTGACCCTCATCTCGCGCCGAGATTATGGTGAGGCAGTGCGGGCCCCGACGGCGATCCTACGCTTTGCTCTGCCGCGGGCGTCGCTCTGGGCACGACTGAAGGGCCGGGGCTTCGCGCGGTTTCAGGCAGGCGACCTCATGGGCATCTTGCCCGAAGGATCTGCCGTGCCCCGGTTCTACTCACTGGCCTCGGGTGCATGCGATGGCTTTGTCGAGATTGTGGTGAAGAAACAACCCGGCGGGCTTTGTTCCGGCCATCTTCTGGCGCTGGAGCCGGGCGACTGCGTGCAGGCCTTCTTGCGCCGCAATCCCGGCTTTCACGCCGGGCGGGGCCGGACGCCTCTGATCCTGATCGGAGCGGGCACCGGGATCGGGCCGCTGGCCGGAATTATCCGCGCCAATTCCCGCCGCCGCCCGGTCCACCTGTTCTTCGGGATGCGCCATCCGGACAGCGATTTTCTTTATGGCGACGATCTGGCGGCGTGGCGGTCGCAGGGACGGCTGACGGGCCTCTCCACTGCCATCTCGCGCGGGGCGCGGCCGCATTATGTGCAGGATGCGCTGCGAGCCGATGCGGCGCGGGTGGCCGAGGCGATCCGCCAGGGCGCAAAGGTCATGGTCTGCGGCGGGCGTGACATGGCGCAAGGCGTGGGCCGGGCCTTGGAGGATATCCTGGCACCCATGAATCTGACGCCCGCGATGCTCAAGGCCGGGGAGCGCTATGTCGAAGATGTCTACTGACTTTGTCCGCCACGCGTTGAACGGGCCGACCATGGGCACCCGCTGGACCGCGCTGTTCTTTGCCGACCCCGGCTTCGACCCCGCTCCTGTGCGCGCCGCCCTTCAGGTGGCGGTGGACGTGGTGGATGCGCAGATGTCCATCTGGAAGCCGGGCAGCGACGTGATGCGCCTGAACGCGGCACCGGTGGGGGAATGGCGGGACATCCCCCCCGATCTGGCGCGCGTGCTGGAACTGGGGTTGGCGATCGGCCGCGCCTCGGGCGGGGCCTTCGACGTCGGGATGGGCGACGCGGTGAGCGGTTGGGGCTTTGGCCCCGCCGCCGCTGATCCGCAGGCCATCCGCGTCGCGATGGAGGCGTCGCACCGCCCGGCCCATGACGTTCTGGAGCTGGACGGTAACAGGCTGCGCAAAACTGCGCCCGTCTCGCTGGACCTGAACGGCATCGCCAAAGGCCATGGCGTGGATCGTCTGGCCGAAGTGATGCAGGACCACGGCATCCGCAATGCACTGGTCGGCATCGACGGCGAAATGCGCGCCATGGGTCCGCGCCCAGACGGCACCCTCTGGACCATCGCGGTCGAGGCGCCAGACCGCGACCGCCGTGCGCCCCATTCCATCCTGTCCTTGCAGGATGCGGCGGTGGCGACCTCGGGCGATTATCGTCACTGGGTCACGGTCAACGGCCGCAATCTGTCGCACACGATGGACCCGGCGCGCGGCGCGCCGCTTCTGACTTCACCCGCATCCGTCACTGTCCTCGCGCCCACCTGCGCGGAGTCCGATGCCTGGGCGACGGCGCTAATGGTGATGGGCGTCAATGCGGGCGGGCGCCTTGCGCGGCAAGCAGGGCTCGACGCGTTGTTCCTCACGCGCGATGATGCAGGCCGCGTGCAAAGCTTTGCCGTTGGGCGCCTTTTTTCTGGAAAGACAGCAGCGACCGCCCCGGCCACTGGAGACTAATTCCCTTGGATCAAGGATAGACAGACCAACTCAAGACACTTCTCGTTTCCACAATGAGGTTGACGTTGCCCCCAACTTTGGGACCGTTCAACTACCTGGGTAAGCGTCCGGGCTGACCGCCCTGCCGCGTGGTGAGAGAGGCGGATAGTGTCCACCATCGATAGTGGACACTATGGTGATGGCGTGGCACGTCGGACGAAGCGGCTTTGGACGGACGAGGAGAAGCGGTCGATCTGTTTCCAGACGACTGCGCCGGGCGTTTCCGTGGCTCAGGTGGCGCGGCGCTACGCGGTGAACGCGAACCTGATCTTCAAGTGGCTGCGCGATCCCCGTTACGCGCCGGACCCGGCGTTGGCGTCGGCCGTGTTGGAGGCACCGCGCTTTCTGCCGGTCGAGATCGTCGCGGAGACGAAGGCGCCGATGGCGGTGCCCGCCGCCGACAACCACATCGAGATCGAACTTGCGGGCGGGCACCGGATGCGGATCAGCGGCAGCTATGATCCCGAGGCGCTGGCGCGCCTGATCCAGGGGCTGACGGTTTGATCCCGGTTCCAGCCAATACGCGGGTCTGGCTGGCGGCCGGGGTGACCGACATGATGGGATGGACGCCTCCCTTGGCGCAGCGCCAGACTGAAGGTCTGGTTTCACAGGGAGAACAACATGACCATTTCCGTTATCGGCATCGACATCGCGAAGCGCGTTTTCCAGTTGCATGGCGTTGATGATCACGGCAGGACCGTGCTTCGCAAGCG
>NCEA01000010.1 GCA_002280515.1 Rhodobacterales bacterium 32-67-9 | reverse complement strand
ACCGCGACCACCGAAGCCGCGACCACCGAAGCCGCAACACCTGCAGAGGGCGATCACGCCGCGATGGCCGGTCGCGCGCCGGAAGGGGCGATCTTCATGTCCGAGGCCTCGAACGAGGTCCTCGACGCGGCGCACCATGCGCCGTGGTGGGTCAAGGTTTCGCCCTTCGTGGCGATGCTGATCGGCTTCGTCACGGCCTACGTGTTCTACATCCGCGACCCCTCGATCCCCGGACGACTGGCCGCGCAGCAGCCGATCCTCTACCGGTTCCTGCTCAACAAGTGGTATTTCGACGAGATCTATGACGCGCTCATCGTCGGGCCGGCGAAACAGCTCGGCGCCTTCCTGTGGAAGAAGGGCGACGGAAATGTCATCGACGGCACGATCAACGGCGTGGCGATGGGCTTCATTCCCCGCCTGACCCGGATCGCGGCGCGGATGCAGTCGGGCTACATCTTCACCTATGCCTTCGCGATGGTCATCGGCATCGCGGTACTTCTGATCTGGATGACGCTCTTGGGGGGCGCGCACTAATGGAAAACCTGCTTTCCATCATCACCTTCCTGCCCCTCGTCGCAGCGGCAATCCTCGCGCTTTTCCTCAAGGGCGACGACCCGGCGGCGCAGAGGAACGCGAAGCGGCTGGCGCTGATCGCCACGACCGCGACCTTCCTCGTCTCGCTCTTCCTGCTCTCGGGGTTCGAACAGGCCGACACCGGTTTCCAGTTCGTCGAGGAACGGTCCTGGATCATGGGGCTGACCTACAAGGTCGGCGTCGACGGCATCTCGGTCCTCTTCGTCCTCCTCACCACCTTCCTCATGCCGATCACGATCCTGTCGTGCTGGGAAGTCGAGGTGCGGGTGAAGGAATACATGGTCGCCTTCCTCGTCCTCGAAGGGCTTATGATCGGCGTCTTCGTGGCGCTCGACCTCGTCCTCTTCTACCTCTTCTTCGAGGCGGGCCTCATTCCGATGTTCCTGATCATCGGCATCTGGGGCGGGAAAGAGCGGATCTACGCGGCCTTCAAGTTCTTCCTCTACACCTTCCTCGGCTCGGTCCTGATGCTGGTCGCGATAATCGCGATGTATGTCGATGCCGGCACGACCGACATTCCGACGCTGCTGACCCACCAGTTCGCGTCCGAGACGCTGAATATCCTTGGCTTCCGCGTTGTCGGCGGGATGCAGACGCTCCTGTGGCTCGCCTTCTTCGCTTCCTTCGCGGTGAAGATGCCGATGTGGCCGGTCCACACCTGGTTGCCGGACGCGCACGTGCAGGCGCCGACGGCGGGCTCGGTGGTGCTGGCGGCGATCCTTCTGAAGATGGGTGGCTACGGCTTCCTGCGCTTCTCGCTGCCGATGTTCCCGATCGCGTCCGATCAACTCGCGGGGTTAATCTTCTGGCTGTCGGCCATCGCCATCGTCTACACCTCGCTGGTGGCGCTGGCGCAGTCCGACATGAAGAAGCTCATCGCCTATTCCTCGGTCGCGCACATGGGCTACGTGACGATGGGCATCTTCACCGCCAACCAGCAGGGCATTGACGGCGCCATCTTCCAGATGCTGAGCCACGGATTCATCTCGGGCGCGCTCTTCCTCTGCGTCGGCGTCATCTATGACCGGATGCACACGCGCGAGATCGACGCCTACGGCGGCCTCGCAAACCGGATGCCGGCCTATGCGCTGATCTTCATGTTCTTCACCATGGCCAATGTCGGCCTGCCGGGCACAAGCGGCTTCGTCGGTGAATTCCTGACCCTGATGGGCATCTTCCAGGTCAACACCTGGGTTGCCGCCGTCGCCACCTCCGGCGTGATCCTGAGTGCGGCCTACGCGCTCTGGCTCTATCGCCGGGTGGTCTTTGGCGACCTGATCAAGGAAAGCCTCAGGACGATCACCGACATGACCCGGCGCGAGAAGGTGATCTTCGCGCCATTGGTCGCGATGACCCTGCTTCTCGGCATCTACCCGAGCCTTGTCACCGACATGATCGGGCCGTCGGTCTCCGCCCTTGTCACCGAATACCACGCCGCCATACCCGCCGACACGGGGATGCAGGTGGCCAGCCACTGAGGACGACACGCGATGATTTCCGCTGATTTCTCCGCCATCCTGCCCGAAGTGGTTCTGGTGCTTTACGCGATGGCTGCCCTTCTCGGCGCCGTCTACACCGGCAAGGACGAGATGACCGGCCCCCTGACCTGGGCGACGGTCGCCGTCTTCGTCGGCATCGCCGCCTGGATCGGGCTTTCGGGTGATGGCGACCGGATGGCCTTCGGTGGCATGTTCACCGACGACGCCTTTTCCCGCTTCGCCAAGGTGACGGTGCTTCTCTCCGCCGCCGCGGTGCTGGCGATGAGCCAGGACTACATGGCGCGCCGCGGCCTTGCCCGGTTCGAGTTTCCACTTCTGGTGGCGTTCGCGGTCGCGGGCATGATGGTGATGGTCTCGGCCGGCGACCTCATGTCGCTCTACATGGGGCTGGAACTGCAGTCGCTGTCGCTCTACGTCGTGGCGAGTCTCAGGCGCGACAGCGCGAAATCGACCGAAGCCGGCCTCAAGTACTTCGTTCTCGGCGCGCTTTCCTCGGGGCTCCTGCTCTACGGCGCCTCGCTGACCTACGGTTTCACCGGAACGACGCTTTTCGCCGGGATCGTCGAGACGATCCAGGACGGGCATGTGTCCATCGGGCTCCTGTTCGGGCTCGTCTTCCTGATCACCGGCCTCGCCTTCAAGATTTCGTCGGTGCCGTTCCACATGTGGACGCCGGATGTCTACGAAGGTTCGCCCACCCCGGTCACCGCGTTCTTCGCGACCGCGCCCAAGGTCGCCGCGATGGCGCTTTTCGCGCGGGTTGTCCACGACGCCTTCGGCGCGGCGGTGCAGGACTGGAGCCAGGTTCTGGCGGTTCTCGCCGTCCTCTCGATGTTTCTCGGCGCGGTCGCCGGGATCGGGCAACGCAACATCAAGCGGCTGATGGCCTATTCCTCGATCGCGCACATGGGCTTCGCGCTCATCGGACTTGCCGCCGGGACGCAGGTCGGGGTGCAGGCGATGCTGATCTACATGGTGATCTACGTCACGATGAACATCGGCACCTTCGCCTTCATCCTGTCGATGGAGCGCGACGGGGCGCCGGTCACCGATATCGACGCGCTGAACCTTTATTCGAAGCAGGCGCCGGTAAAGGCGCTCGCCGTGCTGGTCCTGATGTTCTCGCTGGCCGGCGTACCGCCGATGCTCGGGTTCTTCGCGAAGTACGGCGTGCTACTGGCCGCGGTGAATGCCGACATGGTCTGGCTGGCCGTGGCCGGGGTCATCGCCTCGGTGATCGGCGCGTTCTACTATATCCGCATCGTCTACTACATGTATTTCGGCACCGAGACGGACGCGCTCGACACCCGCATGGTGCCGGCGCAATGGCTTTTGCTGATGGCCACGGCGATCATCATGGTGGCGGGCGTCGTCAACCTTCTCGGGATCGAGGGGGCGGCGGCGCTGGCGGCGGAAACCCTTGTCCGCTGAGCGGGCGGACCCCGTGACCTGGCCCGAGGGCGTGGCGCGCCACGTCCTCGCGGAAGTCGACAGCACCAATTCGGAAGCCGCGCGGCTGGCGCCGCAGCTGACCCAGCCGACCTGGATCATGGCCCGCCACCAGACCGCGGCGCGGGGACGGCGCGGGCGACCGTGGCTCTTTCCGGAGGGCAATTTCGCCGCGACCCTGGTGATGCGGCCGGCCGGCGATCCGGCGGCGGCGGCGCTGCGCAGTTTCGTCGCCGCGCTGGCACTGGCCGAAACCCTTCAGGTGATATCGGGGCCGGGCGCGACCATCACGCTGAAATGGCCGAACGATGTGCTTCTGAACGGCGGCAAGGTCGCCGGCATCCTTCTGGAAAGCGCAGGGCAGGGCGGCACCGTCAGCCACCTCGCGATCGGCATCGGCGTCAACCTAGTGGCCGCCCCGCCGGCCGAGGCGGTGGAACCGGGCGCGGTGCTGCCGGTCTCGCTGATGGGCGAAACCGGGGTCCGGGTCGCGCCGGAGACCGTTCTCGATTTCCTCGCGCCGGCCTTCGCCCGATGGGAGGCGCAGCTTGCCACCTACGGCTTCGGGCCGATCCGCACCGCCTGGCTCGACCGCGCCGCGAAGCTTGGCCAGACGATCACCGCGCGCACCGGCAGCGAGGCGATCAAGGGCCGGTTCGAGACCATCGCCGACGATGGCGCGCTGATCATCGCGACATCGCAGGGGCGCCGCGCCGTGCCCGCCGCAGACGTCTTCTTCTGAGGGAGGCCCCCAATGCTCCTCTGCATCGATACCGGCAATACCAACACCGTCTTCTCGGTCTGGGACGGGACGCGGTTCCGCTGCACGCTGCGCACCACGACCGAGCATCAGCGCACGGCGGACCAGTATTTCGTCTGGTTCTCGACGCTCATGCAGCACCACAAGGTGCCGGTGGAGATCGACGAGGTGATCATCTCCTCGACCGTGCCGCGCGTCGTCTTCAACCTGCGCGTCCTTTGCGACCGCTATTTCCATTGCCGGCCGCTCGTCGTCGGCAAGCCCGATTGCGCGCTGCCGGTGGCCCCGCGCGTCGATCAGGGCACCACGGTCGGCCCCGACCGGCTGGTCAACACCGTGGCCGGCTTCGACCGGCATGGCGGCGACCTCGTCATTGTCGATTTCGGCACCGCGACGACCTTCGACGTGGTCGACAGCGACGGCGCCTATATCGGCGGGGTGATCGCGCCCGGCGTCAACACCTCGCTCGAGGCGCTGCACATGGCCGCCGCCGCGCTGCCGCATGTCGACGTCACGAAACCGCAAAACGCCATCGGCACGAATACGGTTGCCTGCATGCAGTCGGGCATCTACTGGGGCTATGTCGGCCTTGTCGAGGGGATCGTGCGCCAGGTCCGGATCGAGCGCGCGCGGCCGATGCAGGTGATCGCGACCGGGGGGCTGGCGCCGCTCTTCGATCAGGGCACCGACATCTTCGACAGCGTCGAGGACGATCTGACGATGCACGGGCTGGTGCTGATCCACCGCCACAACAAGGAACTGGAACGCGCATGAGCCCGAAGAACCGCCTGATCTATCTTCCGCTGGGCGGGGCCGGCGAAATCGGCATGAACTGCTATGTCTTCGGTTACGGCCCCGAGGGCAAGGAAAGGCTGATCGTCGTCGACCTCGGCGTGACCTTCCCCGACATGGACAGCGCTCCGGGCGTCGACCTGATCATGCCGGACATCAGCTGGGCGGCCGAGAATGCCGACCGGATCGAGGCGATCTTCATCACCCATGCGCACGAGGACCATGTCGGCGCGCTCGGCCATCTCTGGCCGCGGCTGAAGGCCCCGGTCTATGCCCGCGCCTTCACCGCCGCCATCGCGACGCTGAAGATGGAGGAGCAGGGCCAGCCCCTCGACGTGATCCGCGTCGTCAAGCCGCGCCCCGAGGTCGTCGAGGCCGGCCCCTTCAAGGTGCAGTTCGTCCCCGTCAGCCATTCGATCCCCGAAAGCTCCGCGCTGATCATCGACACGCCGGCGGGGCGGATCGTCCACACCGCCGACTTCAAGCTCGACGGGACGCCGATCGTGGGCGAGCCGTTCGACCCCGAGGAATGGCATCGCATCGCCCGCGAGGGAGCGGGCGTGAAGGTCCTGACCTGCGATTCCACCAATGTCTTCTCGCCGCTGCCGGGCCGTTCCGAGGCGACGCTCGCTGGCCCCTTGAGCGAGCTCATCGCGGTGCAGGAGGGCATGGTCGTGGCGACCACCTTCGCCTCGAACGTGGCGCGGCTGAAGACGCTGGCCGAGGCGGGGCGCGCGGCGGGCCGCTCGGTCTGCCTGCTCGGCCGGGCGATGAAGAAGATGATCACGGCGGCGGTCGAGACCGGCGTGCTGACCGATTTCCCGGCGATCATTCCGCCGGAAGAGGCGGTCGAGGTGCCGCGCGGCAACCTGATGCTGATCGTCACCGGCAGCCAGGGCGAACGCCGGGCGGCCTCGGCCCAGTTGGCGCGGGGCAAATACCTCGGGCTCGAGATGAAGGACGGCGATACGTTCCTTTTCTCCTCGAAGACCATCCCGGGCAACGAGCGCGGCGTCATCCGGGTGATGAACGCCTTTTCCGAGATGGGCGTCGATGTGATCGACGACCGGAACGGCCTTTACCATGTCTCGGGCCATGCCAACCGGCCGGACCTCGAGGCGGTGCACGACCTCTTGGCGCCGAAGATGCTCTTGCCGATGCACGGCGAGCACCGGCACCTGCGCGAACATTGCCGGATCGGCATCGCCAAGGGGATCGCGGCGGAACTGGCGATCAACGGCACCGTGGTCGACCTGACCGGGGAGGAGCCCGAGGTCGTCGAATATATCGAGGCGGGGCGGACCTATCTCGACGGCGCGGTCCTGATCGGGGCGATGGACGGGGTCGTGCGCGACCGGATCCGCATGGCGCTGAACGGGCATGTCGTGGCCACTGTGATCCTCGACGAGGACGAGGAGCCCCTTGGCGAGGCCTGGGTGGAGATCAAGGGCCTGTCCGAAAAGGTGAAGTCCGGCGCCTCTCTGGTCGAGCGGATCGAGGGCGAATTGAACGAGTTCCTCGACACGGCCGGCGCCAAGGTCCTGCGCAACGACGACAAGATGGACGAAGCGATCAAGCGGATCGTCCGCCAGGTTTCGATGGAAGAGGTGGGCAAGAAGCCGGAAGTCACCGTGGTGACAAGCCGCCTCGTCGCGGAGTGACCGGCGCAGGCCAGTTCGTTTTCCCGCAGTTCTGGGGTATCCTTCGCCGTGCATTCGGTGCGGGGAGGAGCAAATGGACAGCGCGATCCGGGCTGCCACAAGCGCGGACCTGGAGCGGATGGGCGCACTTTTGACCGTGGCCTTCGCTGCCGACCCGTTCGTGCGATGGATATTGCCCGATCCACATGTCTTCATGCAGAGCAACTACGATTATGCGCGGCTGAACGCAGAGCCTGGGTTCGCGCATGGGGCCAACCACATCATCGGCGATGGGTGGGGCATGGCGATCTGGCGCCCGCCCGGAGTCGCGCCCGACCCGGCAGCGCTGGGGGCGAACATGCGCGCGTATTTCGCGCCTGACCGGATCGCGGGATTCCAGGCATTACTGGCAGCGTGCGAACCCTATCATCCGCACGAGCCGCATTGGCATCTGTCGCTGATCGCGGTCGATCCGGCGTATCGGGGCCGGGGGCTTGGCGGCCGGCTTCTGGAGCACGGACTGGGAGTTTGCGACAGGGACGGTCTGCCGGTCTATCTGGAGTCGACGAACCCGCGCAACCTGACGGTCTATCAGCGCCAGGGTTTCGAGATTCTGGCTGAGGTGCGGATCGACGGGTTGCCCAGTCGCTATCCGATGTGGCGGCCGACGCGCTAGGTTCGCGCCGGGACCGTTCTCGTTCAGGCCTTCTCGGTCTTCAGCCCGCGCATGAGGAAATCCGGCACGTGATCGCCCATCCCGATGACGGGTTCGTCGCGGCCGCCACGCCCGCGGCGGTCTTCGTCGCGGCGCCGTTCGGGCCGGCGGTCGGATGTCCGCTCCTCGCGGCGCTCGGGCTGGTCCTGCCGCGGCGCCTCGTCCACCGGCGCCGGTGCGGGCGCGGCGGCGGCCGGGGTCGGTTTCACCGGTTCCAGCGGCGCTTCCTCGCCATGCGGCTTGATCGGCCGGCTGCGGCGTTCGTCGCGGCCCCTGTCACGGTCGCGGTCGCGGCCGCGCGGCCTGCTGCCCTTGTCGTCGTCCTTGCGCGGCGGGCGCTGCGCCGCCTCGCTGAGGGTGAAGCCCTCGGGCGCGTCGGCGCGCGGCAGCGCGGTTTTCACCAGATGCTCGATCGCGTCGAGATATTTCTTGTCCGCCGGCGTGGCGAGCGTCACCGCGACGCCCTTGCGCCCGGCGCGGCCGGTGCGGCCGATGCGGTGGACGTAATCCTCGGCATGGCTCGGAACGTCGAAGTTGAAGACATGGCTCACCGCCGGGATGTCGAGCCCGCGTGCGGCGACGTCGGAGGCGACGAGGAAGCGGAGCGAGCCGTCGCGGAACCCGTCGAGGGTCTTCATTCGCTGGCTCTGCTCGAGATCGCCGTGGATCGGCGCCGCGTTCAGCCCGTGCGCCTTCAGCGACTTGGCGAGGATGTCCACTTCGGTCTTGCGGTTGCAAAAGAGGATCGCGTTGGTGCAGGCCGCACCCTCGGCCGCGATCACCGCGCGCAAGAGTTCGCGCTTCTGCTTGGCGGCCTGGTCCTTGCGGGTCGGCACGATCTCGATCAGCCGCTGTTCGATCGTCTCGGAGGTCGTGGCCTGGCGCGCGACCTCGATCCGGGCCGGGGTGTGGAGGAAGGCGTTGGTGATGCGCTCGATCTCGGGCGCCATCGTGGCGGAGTAGAAGAGCGTCTGGCGGGTGAACGGCGTCAGCGAGAAGATCCGCTCGATATCCGGGATGAAGCCCATGTCGAGCATCCGGTCAGCCTCGTCCACCACCATGATCTGCACGCCGGTAAGCAGGAGCTTGCCGCGTTCGAAATGGTCGAGCAGGCGCCCCGGCGTCGCGATCAGCACGTCGACACCGCGGTCGATGAGCTTGTCCTGCTCACCGAACGAGACGCCGCCGATCAGGAGCGCCTTGGTGAGCTTGGTGTGCTTCGAGTAGACGTCGAAGTTCTCGGCCACCTGGGCGGCGAGTTCCCGCGTGGGCGCAAGCACGAGCGAACGCGGCATCCGCGCCCGGGCGCGGCCACGGCCAAGGAGCGTGATCATCGGCAGGGTGAACGAGGCGGTCTTGCCGGTCCCGGTCTGGGCGATGCCGAGAACGTCGCGGCCTTCGAGGGCGGGGGGAATAGCGCCGGCCTGGATCGGGGTGGGGGTTTCGTAGCCCGCTTCGGCAACGGCTTGCAGGACCTTCGGGTCCAGTTTCAGGTCAGAAAATTTGGTCATCAGCGTCCATCGGATGCGGTATCGGACCGCAGGGTGAAGGGACGCTAGAGCCCGGGCGCCCCGGCAAAAGCCCACCGGATGTGGGTGCTGTGGCGTACTGCAATTTCGCGGCAAGGTCAATCAGCCGGGGTCTGCCCCCCGGAAAGGGTGGCGCCGCCCGCTTTGGGGGAAGCGGACGGCGCCTTGGCTCGGGTATTTGGGTGGGTGTGTTTGGTGTGGGTACTCTTGAAATCTGCCGACAGGGTGCCTGACTGTATGAACCTACCCGCGACGGCGGCGCAGGAGCGCCGCAAGCCCGAGGCCGGACAGCAGGAGAGCCCCGCCGGCCGGAACGGGTACGGCCGCCAGGTCGAGACGGATCGCCCCGAGATGGTTGCCGGCCACGCCCGGTGAACGCGCAAGCACGTCCATCGAGATCAGGTAGTCCCCCGGTCCGAGCAGGAACGAACCCGAGCTGTGATCGCCATCGGCGAGTGCGGCGTCGAAATTCATCCCGGTATTGGCCGAGGGCGTCACCGGGGCCGAGGTGGTCCCGAGCGACAGGGTGTTTGCGAAGACTTCGAACTGGTCCCCCGCGAGAAAGCCGTCGACGATCGTCAGAACGGCATTCGCGACGAGGGAAAAGCTGTAGCTCCGACCAACGGTGGTGCCGACGTCGCCGAACGCAAACCTGCTCCATCCGCTGTCGGCGACGAGGTCGATGGTCGCGGCACGGGAAGGCCCGGCCGACACCATCGCGGCTGCCACAGCCAGCGCTTTGATCGAGACATTAAACATGGCAGCTCCATTATTGTTGCGGGTGGCAGGTCAATCCTTTGGGGAAATGAGACAATTTTGAGGCAGATCAGGAGTGCGTTGCAAAATTCGAAACAGAAAAGCCCGATACGCTCTACAATTGCTGATATCGGGACGATGGCGGCGGAAATCTGCCTATGGTTGACAAGATTTTACCATTTTCGCGCATACGCACCTGCCGAAAAAACCGGCATTTCGCTGACTTGAGGAACAATCGCCATAATTCAAACAGGATTGGAATCATCTTCGATCCCACTGTTCAGTCTCTGGCAACGGCCTTTCGCGACCCGAAAACCCCGTGCTTTCCGTCCCTTGCGTCCGACTGCAGGAGCGTCGCCTCGTTGCCGTGCCTCTCGCCCGGTACTAGGGTTGTCCAACCTGCGAGAGGACACCGCCCCCGATGCTGCCCATCCATGTGATCAACCTCGACCGGGCGCCGGACCGGCTGGCGGCGATTGGCGGGCAGCTCGACGGGTTCGGCCTTGCCTGGCGCCGCGTCGCGGCCATTGACCGGCTCTCGGTGTCGGACGCCTGGCTGGCGGCGGAGTTCGGCGCCGGCGACCTCGGCCGCACCTTTCCCGCGACGCCGGGCGACATGGCCTGTTCGCTGAGTCACCAGGCGCTCTGGCGCGAGATTGCCGCCGGCGAGGCCGAGGCGGCGATCGTGCTGGAGGACGATGCGCGCCTCTCGGAGGCGTTCGTGCGTCTCGCCGGGGCCGACCTCGCCGGGCTGATGCGGCGCCACGGCATGGGGGCCCTGAAGATCGAGTTCTGGCCTGGCCCGCAGCAAAGCCGCCGCTTCCCTGTCGGGCAGGATCTCGGCCCGATCACCGGCGGGATGCGGCTTTACCGGATGCGGAACGGCTTTCTCGGCACCTGCGGCTATGTCCTGACCGCCGGGGCCGCGCGCGACCTGGTGCGGCGGTTTCCGCGGCTCGGCGTGCCGGTCGACCATTTCCTCTTCGGCCCCGAGGCGGCGCGCGGCTTCGACCTGTTGCGGCCGGGATTCGTCAACCCGGCGCCGGTCCTGCACGATGTCGACCGCTTCGGTTCCGACATCGGAGCGGAACGGCAGGAGGGCAGTCGGACGCTCGGGCGGCGGTTCCGCGACCATGTCGCGCGCCGCCGCCTTGCCGCCGAAGTTCGCCGGGGTGCCGCGGAACGGGTCGAGATGCGTTTCGCGGGCGAGGGCTGACCCCGTCAGCGCGGCGGCAAGTCGCCGCCAGCGTCAATTCCCGTCGCCATCGCGCCTTCCCGCGCGGCCTCGATCCGTGCCCAGATCGGGCTCGCGCGGTTGCCCTGGGGCCAGACGCCCGTCAGGGCAAAGCGAAAGCGGGGCGAATGACGCGCGGCGCGCTCGATCCGGTCGATCATTTCCGCGCCATGATCGGCGATCAGATCTTCGAGCGGGCCGGCCGCGAGCATGATGACCTGCCAGACAGTTTCGGCCCCGGCCAAAGCCTTTTCGAGAAAGCTCCAGATCAGTTCGGGATGGTCGCGCAGTTCGAAGACGCAGAGCGCCGACCAGGGAAAGTCGTCCTCGTCCCGTTCCTCGCGGTTGTCGAAAAGCCAGAGCGGCACCAGTGCCTCGATCGTCCGGACGCCGTCGGGGGCGTCCGCCGCGGCACAGATCACCGTGACAAGTTCGGGCGGGAAGGGCGTCACACCATCATCTCTTTCGTCGCCGAAAGCTTCAGCGCCGGGTAGTCGCGCTCGATCCGGTCGATGTCCCACTGAAGCCGCGTCAGATAGACGATGTCGCCGTCGTGGTCATGCGCGATATGGCCCTTGTTGGCGTTCACGAACTTCTCGACATCCGGCTTCGGCCCGGTGATCCAGCGGGCGGAGGTGAATTGCGACGGCTCGAACCGGACGGGAAGCGAGTATTCGATCTCGATCCGGCTTGCCAGAACGTCGAACTGCAAGGGCCCGACCACGCCGACGATGAAGCCTGATCCGATCGAGGGCTTGAAGACCTTGGCGGCGCCTTCCTCGGCGAATTGCATCAGCGCCTTTTCCAGATGCTTGGCCTTCATCGGATCGCCGGCGCGCACGGTCTGCAAAAGCTCGGGCGCGAAGGAGGGGATGCCGGTGAAGCGCAAGGCCTCCCCCTCGGTCAGCGCGTCGCCGATCCTGAGTTGCCCGTGGTTCGGGATGCCGATGATGTCGCCCGCCCAGGCCTCTTCCGCAAGCTCCCGGTCGGCGGCGAGGAAAAGGACAGGGTTGGAGATCGCCATCTGCTTCTTTGAGCGGACATGCAACAGCTTCATCCCGCGTTCGAAATGCCCCGATGCAAGCCGGACGAAGGCGACGCGGTCGCGGTGCTTGGGGTCCATGTTGGCCTGAACCTTGAAGACGAATCCGGCGACCTTGTCCTCTTCCGGCGCGATCTGGCGTTCGGCGGCCTTCTGGACCTGCGGTTCCGGGCCATATTCCCCGATGCCGGACATGAGCTCCTTGACCCCGAAGGAGTTGATCGCAGATCCGAACCAGATCGGCGTCAGGTGGCCCTCAAGGAACGACTGCCGGTCGAAAGCGGGCAGGAGTTCCCGCGCCATCTCAAGCTCTTCCCGGAGCTTGTTCAACTGCTCCGCCGGCACGTGTTCGGCAAGCTTCGGATCGTCGAGCCCGTCGATCTTGATCGTTGTCGCCACCCGGTTGCGGTCGGCCCGGTCCATCAGTTCCAGCCGGTCGTGCAGGATGTCGTAGCAGCCAAGGAAATCGCGCCCCATGCCGATCGGCCAGGAGGCCGGGGTCACGTCGATGGCGAGGTTTTCCTGGATCTCGTCGATGATCTCGAACGTGTCGCGCGCCTCGCGGTCCATCTTGTTGCAGAAGGTCAGGATCGGAAGGTCGCGGAGCCGGCAGACCTCGAAAAGCTTGCGCGTCTGGCTTTCGACGCCCTTGGCGCCGTCGATCACCATGATCGCGGCATCGACGGCGGTCAGCGTGCGGTAGGTGTCTTCCGAGAAATCGCTGTGGCCCGGCGTATCGACAAGGTTGAAACGGTATTGCCCGAAATCGAAGGACATCGCCGAGGCGGAGACCGAAATCCCCCGGTCCTGCTCCAGCTTCATGAAGTCCGACCGGGTGCGCCGCGCCTCGCCCTTGGCGCGGACCTGACCGGCCATCTGGATCGCGCCGCCGAACAGCAGGAACTTTTCCGTCAGCGTGGTCTTGCCGGCATCCGGGTGCGAGATGATGGCAAAGGTCCGCCGCCGGGCAATCTCGGCGGGCAGGGCAGGGCGGTTTGTCCCGGTCTGAAGCATGGGGCGCATATAACGGCGGGCGGTGATGAAGGGAAGGGCGTGCTGGCAGCCGGCCGGGGCGGCAGCGCGCCGCCCGCGTCAGGGCCGCTTCGGCCGGCGGAACAATACCTGCCGCGCGGCGTCGTCGAGAAGCTCGCGCCCCGCCTCGGTGCCGAAATGCTGGCTCTGGCTGAGGCCGGGGAACCGCGCCCGGACCTCTTCGGCCAGATCGGCCGGCATGAGGCTGACGGTGGCCTCGTTGACCATCAGGCTCTCGGCCGGGATACCCTCGGCATAGATGATCTCGTGCCGGTCGAAGACGAGGCTGTAGTAATCGACGAACCCGCCCTCGCGCCGGGTCACCGCCTCGCCGTCGACCAGATGCTTGGCCTGCACCAGAAGCTCGGCTGTGCCGCCGAGCCGGGTCGTGCCGCGTTGGTAGATGAAGACCCGGTGATGCGGGCTGACGACCAGGTCGGTCTCATTGCCGAGCGTCCCGGCCGAGATCACCACCGGCGCGAAGGCGCCCTTGGCGCGCAGCGTGGCCTTGCCGATCCAGCGGATTTCCTGCGGCCCGTGATCGCGGGTCAGGACCCGGTCGCCGGGGCGCAGCGCCTCGATCGCGCGCTGGGCGCCGCCGGGCAGGGTGATCATCGTGCCGGCGGCGAAGGAGACGCAGACGATATCGGCGATGCGGATGTCGCCGACATCGGCGCGGGCGTCGATCAGCGTGTAGTCGAGACGGGACGCCAGGGGCGAGAGCGGCACGGCGAAATCCTCGCCCGTGGCGTCGTGGCGCACGATCAGCACCTCCACCCGGTCGCCGTCCGGCGACATCAGCGTCAGGACCGAGAGCAGGCCGATCCGGTCGCCGGCCCGACCGATCCCGGACCCCTCGGCAAGGATCTGGGCGTGCCGGTCGCCCCCGGCCGGGGCCAGCATCAGCCTCAGCGACGGTGTTTCGCGGTCGAGCCGGTAGACATCGCCCGGCTCCACCAGCCCGGCCTCGGCGATCGGATCGCCAAGGTTGGCGCCGCTCGCGACGCGAAGCGCGCGCGCGGGATAGCCATGCGCCGCGTGGGCGGGCAGCGTCTCGTTCCGGTTCGTCATCGTTCGACCTTCGCGTCGGGCGGTGAGGGTCCGCCCCCTCCGGCTTAGCAAAGCCCCGGCGCCACCGTCAACGCGCGGCGACGCCCCGGCGGGCCATTCGCACTGGCGCGCGGCCGTTCATCGGCTATTCTGGCCGCCGGTTTCAGGGAGAGGACGCGATGGATCTGGGAATTCGGGGCAAGAAGGCGCTGGTCTGCGCCGCGTCGAAAGGGCTCGGGCGTGGCTGCGCCGAGGCGTTGGCGGCGGCCGGCGTCGATCTCGTGCTGAACGCGCGCGGCGCCGGGGCGCTGGCGGCGACGGCGGCGGCGATCCGCGCCGCGCACGGCGTGACGGTGACCGAGGTCGCGGCCGACATCACCTCCGCGACGGGCCGCGCCAAGGTGCTGAAGGCGGCCGGCGCCGTCGATATCCTCGTCACCAATGCCGGCGGCCCGCCGCCCGGCATGTGGACCGACTGGGAGCGGGAGGATTTCATCCGCGCCCTCGACGCCAACATGCTCACCCCGATCGCGCTGATGAAGGCGCTGCTGCCAGGGATGATGGAGCGGGGCTGGGGCCGGGTCGTCAACATCACCTCGCAATCGGTGAAGGCACCGATCGCGCAGCTTGGCCTTTCGAACGCCGCCCGCGCCGGGTTGACCGGCTATGTCGCCGGCACCGCACGGCAGGTGGCGCCGGAAGGCGTCACCGTCAACAACCTCCTGCCCGGCATCCATGCGACCGACCGGGCCGACGCGCTCGACACCGGTGTCGCGAAGGCGCAGGGGATCACGGTCGAGGAAGCGCGCGCGAGGCGCGCCGCCACCATCCCCGCCCGCCGCTACGGCACCGCCGGGGAATTCGGCGCCGCCTGCGCCTTCCTCTGCTCGGTCCATGCCGGCTTCATCGTCGGCCAGAACATCCTGCTCGACGGCGGCGCGATGAATTCGACGCTGTGACCGTTCACTTTGGCCGAAATGCCTCGAGGGCAACGCCTCCGCGCGCCCGCTGCCGATGGTCCGCCACGCTTGCGGCCCGGTGTCCGGGCTGCTATCCGGACGGAAATCTGACGAATTCGCTCGGGGAAGGGGACCAGCGCAGTTGACCGCGACACCGCCACGTCTGGAGGTCCAGAATCTGATCCGTCGCTTCGACGGGCGGACGGTGGTCGACGACGTCTCGCTGACCATCGAGGCGGGGCAGGTGACCTGCCTGCTCGGCCCTTCGGGCTGCGGCAAGTCGACGACGCTCAGGATGATCGCCGGCGTCGACATGCAGGATCAGGGGCGCATCTATGTCGATGGCGCTCTGGTCTGCGACACGGTCTTCCGGGTGCCGCCCGAACGCCGCTCCATCGGGCTGATGTTCCAGGATTTCGCGCTCTTCCCGCACCTCTCGGTCGAAGAGAACATCGCCTTCGGCCTGCCGCGCGGGCAGGAGGCCCGGGCGCGGCGCGTCGCGGACCTGCTGGAACGGGTGTCGCTCTCGGGCTTCGGCCCGAAATATCCGCACGAACTTTCCGGCGGCGAACAGCAGCGCGTGGCGCTGGCCCGGGCATTGGCGCCGCGGCCGCGCATCCTTCTTATGGACGAACCCTTCTCCGGCCTCGACGAGCGGCTGCGCGACGGCATTCGCGACGACACGCTGGCGCTTCTGAAGGAAGAGGGGGCGGCGGTCCTCCTTGTCACGCATGAGCCGCACGAGGCGATGCGCATGGCCGACGAGATCGCACTGATGCGCGCCGGCCGCGTGGTGCAGCGCGGGGCGCCCTACAATATCTACAACACCCCGGTGGACCGCGAGGCGGCGGCGTTCTTCTCGGATATCAACATCCTGCGCGGCGAAGTTTACGGCGCGCTGACGCGGACGCCGTTCGGCGAATTCCTCGCCCCCGGCGTGGCGGACGGCACCGAAGTGGAGATCGTGATCCGCCCGCAGCACCTGAAGATCGACTTCGACCGCGCCGGGCGCGGCCCCAATCCGACGCCCGAAAGCGGGACGCCGGCGCGCGCTTCGGTGACGCGGGCGCGCTTCATGGGACGCGAAAGCCTCGTCGAGTTCCGCATGGATGCCGGCGGAGAGATTCTGAAGGCGACGGTGCCGGGCGTCTTCCTGCCGAAACCCGGCACGGTGATGTGGCTGATGATCCGGCGTGACCGCTGCTTCGTCTTTCCCCGGCGCGACTGAGAGCCGCTATGCCCCGCCGGTCCGCGCTGCCCGGCCGCCGCGCCGCTGGCGCAGGCGCGGCGCGCGCGCCGGAAGGTCTGCCATGATCGCCCGGCGTTCTTCCGGCGACATCCGGCCCCATCCGGCGATCTCGTCGATCGACCGGTAGCAGCCGATGCAGATCCGCTCCGCCGGATGGACGGTGCAGAGCTTGATGCAGGGGCTGTCGATCTCCTGCCGCTTCCAGACCTCGTCGTTCATTCGTTCCGCCTCAGATGCCCGATCCGGTCGAGCGCGCCTTGCAGAATATATCCTGCCGCGACGTGGTCGATCACCTCGGAGCGACGCTTGCGGGACGTATCCGCCTCCAGAAGCGCCCGTTCCGCCGCAACGGTGGAGAGGCGTTCGTCCCAATAGCCGATCGGAAGGTCGGTCAGGCGGGTGAGGTTGCGGGCGAAGGCGCGGGTCGACTGGCAGCGCGGGCCTTCGCTGCCGTCCATGTTGAAGGGCAGGCCTGCGGTCGGAGACCGCTACCCCGATGGTCTTGGTGCCAAGGTCGAGCCCGGCCAGCGCCCGCTCACGCGGCAGGGCAGCGGCGAAGGCCTCGACGGTCTCGAAGATCACTCTGCCACCCCGGCCGCTTCGGCGGCGGCGCGGATCGTGGCGAGCCCGGCCTCCTGTCCGGCGAAGACATTCTGCGCCTCGGCCCAGATCGTCGCCGCGCGCTCCGTATCGCCGAGAACGCCGAGCGAGGAGATCAGCCGCGCCCAGTCCTCCGGCGGCCCGCCCTCGGTCGCGAGCCGGTCCGAGAGCCGGTCGACCATCGAGCGGATCATGCCCTGGCGGTCCTCCTCGCTCATCCCGGCCGCCGCCGCCACGTCGGCCGCGTCGGGGCCGGGGGCCGCGCCCGGCGCCGGCGGGGGCGCGTAGTCCACCCCGGCCGCCGCCGCGAGCATGCCGATCTGGTCGCGGATCGGCGGGATCCACGGCGCCTCTTCCGGCCCTTCTTCAAGGAGTGCGCGCCAGAACCGGAAGGCAAGGTCCGGCCGCCCGGTCTGCGCCCACATCAGACCCATGTAGAACCGAGCCGTCCCGTTCTTCGGATCGCGTTCGAGGGCAGAGGCCAGCGCCGCCTCCGCCTCCGGCGAGACATAGCCACCGGTGGCGAGGATATAGGTGTCGGCAAGCGTGGCATAATCCGCGGCCGTCGCCGCGTCGCCGGCAAGCGCGATCACTTTGGCCTGCGCCTCGGCCCCCGCCGCGAAATTGCCGAGCGCGGTTTCGTTCCGCGCCAGCAGTCGCTGCCCGGTGATGTCGTCGGGATTGCCGGCGACGGCCTTGCGCAGCCGGTCGAGGAGTTCACCGTAGGCGGGATCGGGCGCCGGGCGTTCCGGCAGCACCGCCGCCGCCATCGCCTCGGCCTGACCGGGGCGTTCGGCCCGGAACGTTTCGGCCCGCGCCAAGCGGTCGGACATCGGCAGGTCGGGATAGCCCGGCGCACCAGTCCTGAGGTAGAGCGCCACGCCGCCGGCAAGCGCCACCACCGCCGCGATCACCGGCAAGACCGGAGAGCCGCGCGTTTCCGGCTCCACCCCGGCGCGGTCGGCCTCCAGCAACCGGCGTGACACCTCGATCCGCGTGCGCTCGGCCTCCACGTCGCCGATCACGCCGCGCGCGAGGTCGCGGTCGATCGCCGCCAGCTGGTCGCGGTAGACCTGCGTGTCGGCATTGACCTCGGGCCGCGCCGCGCCGCCCCTGAGGACCGCGCGCGCCAGAACCGCGCCGATCAGCGCCACAAGGGCCAGTGAGAAGATCCAGAACAGCATTGCATCCCCGCTTGTGCCGTCTCACTTAAGCCTTTCGCCCCCGCCGGGGAAGGCCAAAGCCCGGCCGCGCCGGGGTCGCTTTGTCGCAGCGCACCGACTATGTCGCAATTTTCCCCAGAACGACGCTTGCCAGACGGTTGCCAATCGCGGGACGCTCCATCAAGCCGCAAGAGGTGCCGCTTCGCGCCGGAAAGGGATTCGTCATGGCCATGAAACGCTATTCGGTCTTCGCCATCGCGAAGGAGGCGATGAGCTATCATCAGGGCTGGGAACGGGCCTGGCGCGCGCCCGCGCCGAAGCGGAAATATGACGTGGTGATCGTCGGCGCCGGCGGCCACGGGCTCGCCACCGCCTATTACCTCGGCAAGAATTACGGCATCACCAATGTCGCGATCATCGAGAAGGGCTGGCTTGGCGGCGGCAACACCGGCCGCAACACCACGATCATCCGCTCGAACTACCTGCAGGACCCCTCGGCCGCGATCTACGAAAAGGCCCGCTCGCTCTACGAGACGATGAGCCAGGACCTGAACTACAACGTCATGTTCTCCCCTCGCGGCCTCCTCATGCTCGGCCAGACCGAGCACGAGGTCCGGGGCTACAAGCGCACCGTCTATGCCAACAACCTGCAAGGGGTCGAAACCCGCTGGATCGAACCGGCCGAGGTCAAGAAACTGGTGCCGATCATCAATATCGACGGGCCGCGCTACCCGGTCCTCGGCGCGCTCTACCAGGCCCGCGGCGGCACCGCGCGGCACGATGCCGTCGCCTGGGGCTATGCGCGGGCCTGTTCGGCGATGGGCATGGACGTGATCCAGCAATGCGAAGTCACCGGCGTGCGGTCCGAAGGCGGCAAAGTCGTCGGCATCGACACGACGAAAGGCGCCATCGACTGCGACAAGCTCGGCCTCGTGGTCGCGGGGCATTCCTCGGTCCTCGCCGAAATGGCCGGCTTCCGCCTGCCGATCGAATCGCTGGCCTTGCAGGCGCTCGTCTCGGAACCGATCAAGCCCTGCATGGACGTGGTGGTCATGGCCAACACCGTGCACGGCTACATGTCGCAGTCCGACAAGGGCGAGATGGTGATCGGCGGCGGCACCGACGGGTTCAACAACTACACCCAGCGCGGGTCCTTCCACCACATCGAGGAAACCGTCCGGGCGCTGATCGAGACCTTCCCGATGATCTCGCGGCTCAAGATGCTGCGCCAATGGGGCGGCATCGTCGACATGACCGGCGACCGCTCGCCCCTGATCTCGAAAACGCCCATCGACGGCATCTTCGTCAACTGCGGCTGGGGCACCGGCGGCTTCAAGGCGATCCCCGGCTCCGGCTGGGCGATGGCCGAACTGATGGCGCGGGGGGCGTCGCCGCTCGCCGAGGAATTCTCCATGTACCGCTTCCGCGAGGGCAAGTTCATCGACGAAAGCGTCGCCGCGGGGGTGGCGCATTGATGATACCCTCCACCCTTCATCTTGCCCGAAATACCTCGGGGGTCCGGGGGCAGCGCCCCCGGCCCGGTTCCGAAAGGACGACGACATGCTGACCCTTGAATGCCCCTGTTGCGGCGTGAAGGCCGAGGAGACCGAGTTGCAAGCCGGCGGCGAGGCGCATCTGAAGCGCTACGGGCCGGGTTCCTCGGACGAGGAGTTCGACGGCTACATGTTCAGCCGCAAGAACCCGCGCGGTGTGCACTTCGAACGCTGGCGCCATGCCTATGGCTGCGGCAAGTGGTTCCTCGCCGCGCGCTGCACGGCGACGCTTGAGGTCTTCGGGACCTATCCTGCGCAATCGAAAGAACCGCCGGCCGAGTTGCAGGCGAAGATCAAGGCGAAACGCCCGGGCTGGGAGGGCTGGAAATGAGCACGCGTCTTCAAAAGGGCGGCCGCCTGATCGACCGCACCAAACCGCTCTCCTTCAGCTTCAACGGCAAGCGGATGAGAGGGTTTGCCGGCGACACGCTCGCCTCGGCACTGCTTGGCCAGGACCAGATGATGGTCGGCCGCTCGTTCAAATATCACCGCCCGCGGGGCGTGATCGCCAGCGGCGCGGAAGAGCCGAACGGCCTCGTCGGCCTCGGGCAGGGCGGCCGGTTCGAGCCGAACCAGCGCCTGACCACGACCGAGCTGTTCGAGGGGGCCGAGACGGCGAGCCAGAACCACTGGCCGAGCCTTGAGTTCGACGTCGGCGCCATCAACGACCGCTTCGCGCGCTTCCTGCCCGGCGGCTTCTACTACAAGACCTTCATGTTCCCGCGCTTCGCCTGGAAACATGTCTTTGAACCGGTGATCCGCCAGTCCGCCGGGCTTGGCCGCGTGCCGCAGAACCGGGACGAGGACCGCTACGAATACGCCTATGCCTTCGCCGATCTGGTGATCGTCGGCGGCGGCATCGCCGGCCTTGCCGCCGCCCTCGCGGCGGGCAGGCAGGGCAAGCGCGTCTGGCTGATCGAGCAGAGCGCCCATTGGGGCGGTCGGGCGGTGGTGGACGCGGTGCAGATCGAGGGCACGGAGGCCTCCGACTGGGTGAAGGACGCCGTCGAAGCCATTGAAGGCATGGAGAATGTCACGCTTCGCACTCGCACGATGGCCTCAGGACTTTACGACCACGGCTATCTCCTGATGTACGAACGCATCGCCGACCACACGCCGGGCGACGGTCGTCCGCGTCACCGGCTCTGGCGGATGCGCGCCGGCCATGTCATCACCGCCACCGGCGCGATCGAGCGGCCGCTTTCCTTCGCCGGCAACGACATCCCGGGCGTCATGCTGGCGAGCGCGGTGCGCGACTACGTCGTCAACTGGGCCGTCAGCCCTGGCGACCGCACGGTGATCGTGACCAACAACGACGATGCCTACCGCACCGCGCTGGCGCTTCTCGACGCGGGCCTCGTCGTGCCCGCGATCATCGACGCGCGGCCCGAGGCGAAAGGCCCGCTGCCGGAAGCGGCGCGGGCCCGCGGCCTCCGGGTCGTCGAGGGTCACGGGATCGCGAAAGTCAAGGGATCGAAACGGGTTACCGGCGTTTCCTTGTGCGTTCAGGCGGGCGAGGGCGCGGAGCTGGAGACGATTTCCTGCGACGCCGTCGCGATGTCCGGCGGCTGGTCGCCGGTCGTCCACCTCTGGTCGCACTGCGGCGGCAAGCTGATCTGGGACGAGGCGCAGGCGATGTTCCGCCCCGACGCCAAGCGCCCCGCCACCGGCGCCGATGGCGCGGCGATGGTGACGGCGATCGGCTCCGCCAACGGCATCCTCAACGCTCACGAGGTGCTGGCCGACGCGCACAGCGCCGCCGGCGGCAAGGGTGCCGCGCCGGGTGCCGTCTGCGGCGAGGACGCGCCGATGATGCCGGTCTGGATCATGCCGCAGGGTGCCGGCCCGGCGCTTCGGATGAAGATGTGGCTCGACCCGCAGAACGACGTGAAAGTTTCCGACGTGCAGCTTGCCGCGCGCGAAGGCTATGAGAGCGTCGAGCACACCAAGCGCTATACCACGCTCGGCATGGCGACCGACCAAGGGAAGATAAGCAATATCAATGGCCTCGCCGTCCTTTCTGATGCGTTGAACCGGGGCATTCCGGAAACCGGCACGACGACCTTCCGCCCGCCCTATACGCCGATCTCGATGGGCGCCATCGCCGGCGAGGCCCGAGGCGAGATCTTCCAGCCGCTGCGCAAGACGCCGATGCACGGCTGGCACGAGACCCATGGCGCGCATTGGGAGCCGGTCGGCCAGTGGCGCCGTGCCTACTGCTACCTGCGTCACGGCGAGGGCGTCCACGATGCCGTCAACCGCGAGATCCGCAACACCCGCAACGCGGTCGGCCTGCTCGACGCCTCGACGCTCGGCAAGATCATCGTCAAGGGGCCGGACGCGGGCCGTTTCCTCGACATGCTCTATACCAACATGATGTCGACGCTTCCGGTGGGCAAATGCCGCTACGGCCTCATGTGCAGCGAAAACGGCTTCCTCAGCGACGACGGCGTCGTGGTGCGGCTGACCGAGGACAGCTGGCTTTGCCACACCACCACCGGCGGAGCCGAGCGGATTCACGGCTGGATGGAAGACTGGCTACAATGCGAATGGTGGGACTGGAAAGTCTATACCGCGAACGTCACCGAGGAATATGCCCAGGTGGCAATTGCGGGCCCCAACGCACGGAAGCTGCTTGAGAAACTCGGAGGCATGGATGTCTCGCGCGAGGCCTTCCCTGCGATGGAATGGCGCGAGGGCACGCTCGGCGGCTTCCGCGCCCGGATCTACCGGATCTCCTTCTCGGGCGAACTCAGCTACGAGGTCGCGGTGCCGGCCTCGGAAGGCCGCGCCTTCTGGGACGCGCTCCTCGCGGCCGGCGAAGAGTTCGGCGTGATGCCCTACGGCACCGAGGCGATGCACATCATGCGGGCCGAGAAAGGCTTCATCATGATCGGCGACGAGACCGACGGCACGGTGATCCCGCAGGACCTGAACCTCGGCTGGGCGATCTCCAAGAAAAAGCCCGACTACCTCGGCAAGCGCGCCCAGGAACGCTCGTTCATGGCCTCGCCCGACCGCTGGAAGCTCGTCGGCCTCGAAACGCTCGACGGCGGGGTGATCCCCGACGGCGCCTATGCGGTGGCCGAGGGCGTGAATGCCAACGGCCAGCGCAACACCCAAGGCCGCGTCACCTCGACCTATTTCTCGCCGACGCTCGGCAAGGGCATCGCGATGGGGCTGGTGAGGCATGGGCCTGACCGGATGGGCGAGGTGCTGGATTTCCCGGTTGACGACGGCAAGGTCGTGAAGGCGCGCATCGTCGATCCGGTGTTCTACGACAAGGAAGGGGAGAAGCAGAATGTCTAAGGCAGTCAGCGCCTTGGAAGGCGTTTCTCACAATGGCTTCGTTGCGGTCGCGGAGGCCGGTCTGCGCGGCATGATCACACTGCGCGGCGATCTCGCCTCGGCGAAGATGAAAAAGGCGGTGAAGGCGGCGACAGGCACCGCGGTGCCCGCCCGACGCCGGATCGAGTTGAACGGCGACAAGGCAGCGGCCTGGATGTCGCCGGACGAGCTTCTGATCCTCGTGCCCTATGCCGATGCGGTCGCGACGGTCGCGGCGCTGGAGGCGGCGCTGGCGGGTGAACACCACCTCGCCGCCGATGTCTCCGACGCGCGCGCGGTCTTCACGGTGAAAGGCGCGAGGGCGCAAGAGGCGCTGATGAAGCTCTGCCCGGTCGATTTCAACACCCTCGCGGAGGGCGAGATCCGTCGCACCCGCGCCGCCCAGGTCGCCTGCGCCTTCTGGAAATCGGCGGAGGACGAATTCACCCTCGTCTCGTTCCGCTCGGTCGCGGGCTACGTGATGGGGCTCCTCGACGTGTCCGCCCGGCCCGGCTCCGAACTCTTTCCGGCCTGAGCTTCCTGGTTGCGAAAATACCCCCAAGGGGGGCGGGGGCGGACCGCCCCCGCTTCCGTAAGGGTCACTCTATGCCGTTTGCGCGCTGTATGGCGCGGACATAGGCAATGATGTTGCCGACATCCGACCTGGTCAGCCCCTCGACCGGGGGCATGTTCCCGAACGGCCAGTGATGCGCCCGCGCGCCGTTCTCGACGGCGAGGAAGAAGGCCTGGTCGCCATGATGGCCCGGCTCGTAAATCTTGTGGACCAGCGGCGGCGCGACGCCGTTCTGCCCGGCGGCGTTGGCGCCGTGGCAGGCGGCGCATTTGGCGTTGAAGGCGGTCTCGCCAAGGATATCAGCGCCGGCGAGCTTCGCTTGTCTGACCTCGGCCATCGCGGCCCCCGCCGCTGGACGGTCGGTCGCGTTCGCCGCGTCGCTCGCGGCGGGGGTGTCCTGGCGGAGCGCGTAGACGGTCAGGCCGCCACCGATGACGATGATGGCCAGTGCGGCCAGGGAAACGAGTTGTCTGTTCATGGTGTCCTCGAAGGATGGAATGCGCCGAGCCCTCGTGCCGGGGCCGGCCAGTGATCGGTGACTGCGCCCGCGCGGCTCCGGACCTCCGGTCCGGCGCACGGGAGCGGGGGCGATCAGGGGTTCGGAGTACGCAGCAGCTCGTCGCCGCGCAACAGCGGGTGCAAATGGGCATGGGCGAAGACACGCGGACGCCCGGCGGATGCGGGGATCGTCCGGGCCGGTGCATCGGGCCCTATCAACGCAGCCGGAAGCCCCCGGCAACCTTCGTCGCCACAGGCCGGATCGCCCATCGCGCAGTGTGCCGGCGCGGTGTGACAATCCGGTGCCTTTTCGGCTGCTGCCATCGGGGCCGTTGCGCCACAGCCGGGATCGGTCGCGGCCACGACCGTCGCCGTGACCGCCGTGGCGCCGGCCATCAGGTGCGACGCGACGAGGGCGGCCAGAAGCACGGTCTTCCAAAGGAGGGCGAGGCGGCGCATCATGAAACTTGTCTAGCATCTGTCGCGGCGGCTCAACCTCTCATCGGCGGGGATGCCCGATTGTCGCACTGCCCGAGGCGGTGGCGGAGCCGGCTTTCCGTGCCCCGGCCGTCGCCCCACCCCTTGACCTTCCGGACCTGAGCGCGCTTATACGGGACAGGCTTTCCCAATGCGCGAAAGGAATTGACCCATGGCCTTCACCCTTCCCGATCTTCCCTATGCCCACGACGCGCTCGCCGCGCTCGGCATGTCGAAGGAAACCCTCGAATATCACCATGACCTGCACCACAAGGCCTATGTCGACAACGGCAACAAGCTGATCGCCGGCACCGAGTGGGAGGGCAAGTCCCTCGAAGACATCGTCAAGGGCACCTATCAGGCCGGCGCGGTCGCCCAGAACGGCATCTTCAATAATGCCAGCCAGCATTGGAACCACGCCCAGTTCTGGCAGATGATGGGGCCGAAGCAGACCGCGATGCCGGGCGCGCTGGAAAAGGCTATCACCGAGTCCTTTGGCTCGGTCGCGAAGTTCAAGGAAGATTTCGCCGCCGCCGGCGCCGGGCAGTTCGGCTCCGGCTGGGCCTGGCTCGTCAAGGACAAGGACGGCAGCCTCAAGGTCACCAAGACCGAGAACGGCGTGAACCCGCTCTGCTTCGGTCAGACCGCGCTTCTCGGCTGTGACGTGTGGGAACATTCCTACTACATCGACTTCCGCAACAAGCGGCCCGCGTATCTCACGAACTTCCTCGACAAGCTCGTGGACTGGGAAAACGTCGCCTCCCGCCTCTGAGATGATCTCGCGGCGAAGCGTTCTGAAGGGCCTGCTGGCGTCCACGCTGGCAGGCCTTTTCGTTTCGGCCTACGGCTTTTTCATCGAACCGGTGCTGCGCCTCCGGGTGACGCGGCGGCGGATCGCGCCGCCGGGCTGGAGCGGCGGGCCCCTGACCATCGCGGTGCTGGCCGACCTCCACATGGGCGAACCCTTCGTCTCGCTGAAGCGGCTGTCGCGGATCGTGGCGCGCACCAACGCGCTTGGCGCCGACGTCGTTGTCATCCTCGGCGATCTGGAGGCCGGGCATCCGTTCATCTCGAAGAAGGTGTCGATGGAGGACACGGCGGCTGAGCTTGCCAAGCTTGCCGCGCCGCTGGGGGTCTGGGCGATCCTCGGCAATCACGACTGGTGGCACGACCGGGCGGCGCAGGCGCGGGGCGGCGGACCGAACCGGATCGCGGAGCTTCTGCGCGCGGCCGGCGTCCCGGTCCTGCAAAACCACGCGGTGAAGGTCGGGGAAGGATCGGCGGCGGGGCCGTTCTGGCTTGCCGGGTTGGACGACCAGCTGGCGATCGGCATCGGCGACATGGTGTTCCGGGGGCTCGACGACCTTCCCGGAACACTGGCGCAGATCACGGACGACGCGCCGGCGATCCTTCTGGCGCATGAACCGGATCTCTTTCCGAAAGTGCCCGACCGCGTGGCGCTGACGCTCAGCGGCCATACCCATGGCGGGCAGGTGCGGATCTTCGGCTGGTCTCCGTGGGTGCCCTCGGCCTATGGCAACCGCTATGCCTATGGCCATGTGCGCGAGGGCAACCGCGATCTGGTCGTCTCGGGCGGGATCGGCTGCTCGATCCTGCCGGTGCGGCTCGGCATGGTGCCGGAGATCACGGTGGTGGAGATTGCCGGCTGAGGGCAGGGCGCCCCCGAAGGGGCGCCCGCCTGGCGTGCTTCACTCGATGCAGAAGCCCTCGATGTCGGACCCCGGCCAGCCGAGCTGATGGCTGTTGACGATGGTCCGGTCCCAGACCTCGATACGGATATTGTAGCCGCAGGGCTCCATCCCACCCGTCTCGAGAGTCCAGTTGCCCGCGGCCCCGACCGTCGTCATCTGGCTCGCGCCATAGCTGACCGAGACCGAGGGGCCGGTCCCGCCGAAGGGCGGCGCGAGAAGGGCCGCCGGCGCCAGTGACGTGATCTTCAGGACGCCGCCATTGGCCTCGGGCACGGGCGTCACCGACAGGCTCAGCACCCTCGCGAAGTCGCTCGTCATCGAATAGGTGCCCATCATCGGCTCGCCGGCGTTGAACTTTCGGCAGTTGCCGCCGCTGATCTCGACATCCGCCTTCGGTGGCACGGTGTTGACGAAGAACGCCTCCGGCACGGTCTGGTCGATCAGCGCGTTGGTCGTGGCGTCGTAGAAGGCGACATAGACGAAATGCAGCCCCTGTTTGGACGAGCTGTATTGCGCCAGAAGGTCGCCCGCGACCGATTTGAAGACCGCACCGAACTGCGGGATGTAGGTGAAGAACCCGCCAACCGCCGTCTGGGTCTGATCCGCCTGGGAGATCGAGCCGCCGATGATCGTGGTGACCGTGACCCCGAAGGACGAGGTCCAGGGGTTGTAGACCAGATCGCCCGGCGCGCGCACCATGACCTGGTACTTGATCGGCCCGGAGGGAGCGTTGGCGAGGGCGCCGGCGAAGTTGATGCTGCCGCCGAACGGGCTGTCGTCTGCGCCCGAGGGCACGTTGCCGACGCCGTTGCCATGCGCGAAGCCCGCCGCGTCGATCTGGTCCACCGGCATGTTGCCGATCGTTTCCAGATAGCCGGTGGCGATGCCCTCGGGCAGGCCTTTCGGCAGCGGCCGGATCTCGATCCAGCAATCCTCGCGGTCGCCCCAGTGCGGCACGAAGTTCGGCTGGTTCGGCGCCGGCGGCACCGCCCAGGACAGAATGCCGCGAATTCGCGCCCGCCCGGACTTGCACCAGACCTGCCGGTGCTTGTCGAGGTTGACGGGCAGCGCCGCCTGATACCACAAGCCGCCTTTCGGCACGTCGACGTCATGCACCTCGACCCAGGTCGTGCCCTGGTATTCCCAGCCCGCGCCGAAATCGAGGTAGAAGGCGATGTATTCGCGGCTGCCCTTCTGGCAGAGATTGCCGGAATAGCCCGACCTGCGCTTGACCTGCACGACGCCGTGCAGGGTCGTCGCGTCGCGGTCGAGCCCGACGCAGTGCAGTTCTTCATAGGTGGTGTTGAACTTGGGCTGCGCGAGGAAGTCCGCGAATTTCGAGATGTCGATGTCGAGCGCCTTCAGCGGCGCGAGCGCCTGCAAGGCAACCATGTCGTCGGGATTGGCGGCGAGTTTCGTCACCGCCGGGAAGACGTTGCGCAGGACCGCGAGTTCGCGGTCCTCGCCCCGCGCGATCTTCATCAGTTCGGGCAGCGTCGCCTCGGGCTTCGGCGGCGGCAACTTCGTCACCGCGCTGGTGATCTTGTCGATCAGGCCGGGGTCGATCTTCTGGATGCCGATGTCGCCGATATGGTCGATGAGCTTGCAGATGAACCAGTTGCGCGGCTCGATCTGGATGTCACGCTCCAGCCGGTTGCCCCAGATCGGGTTCCAGTTCGGCATGTTCGCCGGCGGCATCGTGTTCCACGACAGGACGGCGCGGACATTCGGCAGGACCGGCTTGTCGTCGCAGCAGGACCGGCGTTTCGGTCTGATCCGGATCGAGACAGCGTAGCAGAGCGGCTCCTTGAACGGCAGGTCGTGGATCGTGAAGCTCGTGACTCCGTGATCGACCCAGGTGCCGTCGCCGTAGTCGAGGTAGAAGCGCACGTATTCCTGACTGCCGTTGGTGCAGGCATCGCCGCCGTAACCGGATTGCTGCTTGATCCGCACGATGGCGGTCAGGATCTCGGTATCCGGGTTGTAGCCGATACAGGTCAGCTCCTCGAAGCTGGTGTCGCCGATCTTCTTCAGCACCGGCTTCGGGATGCCGGCCAGTTTCAGATCGGTCAGGTTGCCGAAGTAGTTGGGGTTGGCGATCAGGTGAAACTTGGCGGCGTGGCGCAGGGCCACGTCCTTTTCATTGTCTGCCATGGTCAATCTCCATGTATATATTTGAAATAAAAAGAAGAAAGCTCGCCCACTCGTTACGGGACGAAGCAGGATAATACGCGCGATTCTCGCAAAGGTAGAGTAGGGTATCCCTTACGTCCGGTGGATGCGCCGGAAATGGCCGATCGGGCCGGCGTTTTCAGGCCGGTTTCAGCCCAGGCGTTTCGTCAGCAGGGTTTCGAGAGCCGCGACGCTCGGTGCGACCTCGACAAACCCGCGCAGCGTCGGGTCGGCGAAACCCTCGCCGATGATCCGGTCGATCATCGCCAGAAGCGGGTCCCAGTAGCCTTCGATATTCGCCAGAACGATTGGCTTGTCGTGAAGCCCGAGCTGGCGCCAGGTCAGCACCTCGAAGAACTCGTCGAGCGAGCCGCCGCCGCCGGGCAGCACCACGACCGCGTCGGCATTCATGAACATCACCTTCTTGCGCTCGTGCATCGTCTCGGTGATGACGAAGGTCGAGAGGTCGCGCTTGCCGACCTCGCGCGAGAGGAGATGCGTGGGGATGACGCCGAAGGTCTCGGCGCCGGCCGCCTGCGCGGTTCGGGCCACTTCGCCCATCAGCCCGACATCGCCGGCGCCGTAGACCAGCCGCCAGCCCTTCGCGGCGAGCATCCGTCCGGTGGCGCGGGCGGCCTCGGTATAGGCCGGTCGGCTGCCGGTGCGCGATCCGCAGTAGACGCAAACGGAAATTCGGGGTCTGGTCATCGCGGCCTCATGCTCAACGGTTTCTTTGACCCGTGATAGCGGCGTTGCTATGGTCGCTCAAGCGCGCCCGCCAAGCGGCGCGGCCTTGGGGGAATTCATGACGGACAAGAATCTAGCGGGCGCACCCGGCGCCGGAGGCCCGAGCGGTGGGCCGGGGAATGGTCGTGGCTGGGTGCTCGGCGCGCTGACTGGTCTCGGGGTCGCGGTGCTGATCTGGTATTTTGGCTTCCGGGGCGAGGCGCCGGAGGTGGCGACCGAATCGACGCCAGCCATGTCCTCGACCGAGAGCGCCACAGCCCCGGTCCAGCCAGAGGCTGCGCCTGCGCCCGAGCCTGAAGTGGCCGGGACGGAGTCCGAGGCCCCGGCAGCCGCAGAGCCCGCAGCCGCAGAGCCCGCAGCCACCGAGTCCGCAGCCACCGAGTCCGCAGCCACCGAGTCCGCAACCACCGAGTCCGCAACCGCAGAGCCTGCGACCACCGAGCCCGCTACCACCGAGCCCACGACCGCCGAGCCGTCCGGCACGGACGCCATCGCGGACGCGCCCGCCGTGGAGGCGCCACCGGTGGAGGAACCGGCCGAAAAGGCCGGGGCGGCGACCCTGCCGCCGAGCTTCGACACCGTCCGCGTCGATGCCGACGGATCGGTGCTTGTCGCCGGGCGGGCCGCCGCCGGGGCCACCGTCTCGATCCTCGTCGACGGGGCCGAGGCGGCCTCGGCCGTGACCGATGCGCGCGGGGCCTTCGCCGCTCTCTTCACCCTGATGCCGAGCGAGGCGCCGAGGGTGATGACGCTGGTGACACCGGGCGCCGACGGGGCCGGCCTGGCCTCCGACGCCGAGGTGATCGTCGCGCCCTTCGCGGCACCTGTGGCGGTGGCCAGCGCCGAATCGGCGACCGGAAGCGCGGCCGAGACCAGCACCGAAACCGACACCGGGACAGCGCCGGAACCCGCCGCGGCATCCGAGGAAGCAGAGGCGGAACCCGCCGCCGGTCCGGATATCCTGATCGTCGATGCCGGTGGGGTGCGCAAGCAGACCGAAGCCGCCCCGGTGGCCGACATCGTCATCGACACGATTGGCTACGGAGCGGCGGGCGAGGTCGAGATCGCCGGGCGTGGCCGTGCAGGGGCCTTCGCGCGGCTCTACCTCGACAATGTCGAGGCGGCGACGGTGCCGGTCGATGCCGATGGCGCCTGGCGGGCGGCGCTTTCCGGGGTGGCGGCCGGACTTTACACGCTCCGCGTCGATCAGATCGACGGCGCCGGCAAGGTCTCCTCCCGGTTCGAGACGCCGTTCCAGCGCGAGGCGCCGGAAACCGTGACGGCGGCGCTGCAATCGGCGGCAAGCCCGGAACCGGCTGCCGAATCTGCCGCCGCGCCGGAACCTGCCACGCCAACCCCGGAACCGACGGCGACCGCCGCCGCGCCGGCCGAGCCGGACGCGCCGGAGACCCTGCCGCAAGCCGCCACCCCCGAGGTGAACACGGGATCGGCCGTCACGGATGTGGCGGCGGCCGAGGCGCCGGCCCCCGCCGCCCTTGCCGCCGCCCCGGAGCCACCGGCATCGCCCGCGACCAAGGCGGTGATCGTCACCGTCCAGCCGGGCTTTTCGCTCTGGCGGATCGCGCGGGAGAACTACGGCGAGGGCATCCTCTACGTGAAGGTCTACGAGGCCAACAAGGCGCAGATCCGCGATCCGGACCTGATCTATCCGGGCCAGATCTTCACGGTTCCGGGCGAATAGCCCCGCCCGAATGCAGGCAGCAGGCGGAAATCTCCGGATGCCCCTTGCAGCAATCGTTGAGAAGGTAGGAGATCACCCCGCCGATCCCGCCCGCGTCGGCGGCATAGAAGACGTGCCGCGAGGCGCGGCGCGAGGTGATGAGCCCGGCCTGTTCCAGGGCCGCGAGATGAAACGAGAGCCGGGAGGCCGAAATCTCGAGCCGGCGCGCGATATCGCCCGCCGACAGCCCCTCGGCCCCGCGCGCGATCAACGCCCGCACCAGTTCCAGCCGCGTCTCGTTCGCCAGCGCCGAGAGGGCGGCGAGCGCTTTGCCCTGATCCATTGTTCAACTACTCATGAAATGTTGAATTATTCCCCTTGATACCCGAGCCCGTCTCTGCGATCAAGCGCGCATCATGGAAGCAGGGAACGGCGACCGATGGCGGGTGAAACGCAAGTAACGGATGGCTGGAAGCGCAGTGCGCGCACCTTGCGCCGTGTCGCGCCCTATCTCTGGCCGGAAAACGAGTTCTGGGTGAAGCGGCGGGTGGTGTTGTCGCTGCTTGCGCTGGTGACGGCCAAGATCGTCTCGGTCCTGACGCCGTTCTTCTACAAGGCGGCGGTCGATTCGCTGTCGGGCGACAGCCGCGGCGATGCCTGGCTGCTGTCGGTCGGGGCGATCGGGCTGACGGTGGCCTACGGCATGGCGCGGATCAGCTCCATCGGCTTCAACGAGCTCCGCGACGTGCTCTTCGTGCGCGTCGGCCAGCGCGCCCTGCGCAAGCTGGCGCTCGAGACCTTTACCCATATCCACCGCCTGTCGATGCGCTACCACATCACCCGCAAGACCGGCGGGCTGAGCCGGATCATCGAGCGTGGGGTCAAGGGCGTCGAGTTCCTACTGCGCTTCATGCTTCTGTCGGTCGGGCCGCTGATCCTCGAGCTCAGCATGGTCACGGTGATCTTCGCGCTGGTCTTCGACTGGCGCTACGCGGTCGTCGTCATCGTCACCATCGCGCTTTATGTGACCTATACGTTCAAGGTGACGGAGCTTCGGGTGAAGATCCGCCGCGAGATGAACGCGCAGGATACCGACGCCAACCAGAAGGCGGTCGACAGCCTCTTGAACTTCGAGACGGTGAAGTATTTCGGCGCCGAGGCGCGCGAGGCCGGGCGCTATGACGACGCGATGCGCGGCTACGAGACGGCGGCGATCCGGACCGGGCAATCGCTCTCGGCGCTCAACTTTGGCCAGGCGCTGCTGATCTCCAGCGGCCTGATCGTGGTGATGGTCATGGCGGCGATGGGGGTGCAGTCGGGGGTGCTGACGGTCGGCGATTTCGTCATGGTCAACGCCTACATGATCCAGATCACCTTGCCGCTGAACTTCCTTGGCACCGTCTACCGCGAGATCCGCCAGGCGCTCGTGGACATGGGCGAGATGTTCGACCTGCTGGAACAGCCGGCCGAGATCACCGACAAGCCCGGCGCGCCCGATCTGAAGGTCGGCGGCGGCGAGGTGGAGCTTGACGATGTCAGCTTCGGCTACGAGGCGGCGCGGCCGATCCTGAAGGGCGTGAGCCTGAAGATCGCCGCCGGCGAGACGGTGGCGATCGTCGGCCCCTCTGGCTCGGGCAAGTCGACCATCGGGCGGCTTCTCTTCCGCTTCTACGACGTGGTCGGCGGCGCCTTGCGCATCGACGGGCAGGATGTGCGCGACATCACGCAGGATTCGCTCCACGCCCGGATCGGTGTCGTGCCGCAGGACACCGTGCTCTTCAACGACACGATCCTTTACAACATCGCCTATGGCCGCCCCGATGCCCCGCGCGAAGAGCTGATCGCGGCGGCGAAGGCGGCGAAGATCCACGATTTCATCATGTCGCTGCCCGAGGGATACGAAACCCGGGTCGGCGAACGCGGGCTGAAGCTGTCGGGCGGCGAAAAGCAGCGCGTCGGCATCGCCCGCACGCTTCTGAAGAACCCGCCGATCCTCCTCCTGGACGAAGCGACGAGTGCGCTCGACACCCAGACGGAGCGCGATATCCAGGAAAGCCTGCAGGCGATGGGCGAGGGGCGCACGGTGATCACCATCGCGCACCGGCTGTCGACCATCGCCGATGCCGACCGCATCGTGGTTCTGGAAAAGGGCGTCATCGTCGAGGTCGGCCGGCACGAGGATCTTCTGGCGCGCGGCGGCCGCTATGCCGCGATGTGGGCGCGCCAGTCGGCCGAGGAGGAGGAGCAGGACGACGGAGAGCGGATCCCGCGCCCGAAGATCCCCACTGACGCCGACGCCGAAGCGGGGCGCACCCGTGACCGGCGTGCCGTCTGACGGCCGCTCGCGGCGGAGCCTGCCGCACTGACGGCCGCAGTCTTGGCAAGCCATCGGACTTGCGTGTAGACAGGGCCGGAATCCGGGGCCGTCGCAAGGCCCCGGCAGGTGGGAGCAGGCGTGTGAGCGAGACCGACAGTTTCATCGACGAAGTCACCGAGGAAGTGCGCCGCGACCGGCTCTTCGCGACCTTTCGCAAATACGGCTGGATCGGGATCGCGCTCGTCGTGCTGATCGTCGGCGGCGCGGCCTGGAACGAATGGCAGAAGGCGCGGGCGCGGGCCGGGGCGCAGGCCTTCGGCGATGCCGTTGTCGCCGCCCTTGCCAGCGACGATCCGGCGGCCCGGGTCGCGGCGCTCGACGGGATCGGATCGAACGCGGCGGGGGATGCGGAGGGGCAGAAGGCCGTCCTTGGCTTCCTCGCCGCGGACGAGGCGCTGCGTGGCGGCGACCGCGCCGGGGCCCTGATCCGGCTGGAGGCGCTGGCCGGGGATGCGACACTCGGGACGAGCTACCGGCAGCTTGCGCAGTTGAAGGCGGTGATCCTCGCCGGCCCGTCGATGGAGCCGGCGGCCCGTGACGCGACGCTCGCCTCCCTGGCCGAGGCCGGGGCGCCGTTCCGGGCGCTGGCGATGGAGCAGCAGGCGCTGGTGCTTATGGCAGACGGCAAGGACGAGGAGGCGCTGGCGCTCGCGCGGCTGATCCTCGAGGAACCCGATGCGACCGCGGGCTTGCGTCGCCGGGTGACACAGTTGATTGTGGTTCTGGGTGGCGATCCGGACGCCGCGTGAAGCGGCCGGACGCGCCGGGACGGACGCGGTGCAAGGTGCCGCGACGGGCGCAGGGAACGAAGGGGCAGGCAAGGTGAAATTCTTGTACGGAATTGGGACACTGGCCGCGCTGGCGTTGTTGACGGCCTGCGCGGAGCGGGAGCTGGTCCTTGACGGGCCGCGCCAGGACGTGCGGGACGCGGTGATCGGCGCCGAAGAGGTTGCCGCGCTGGCGCCGGCGCCGGTGGTGGCCACGCCGATTTCGCTCGGTGCGGCAACGGTGAACGGCGACTGGACCCATCGCGCCGGCAATGTATCGCACCGGGCTGGCCATGTTGCGCTGAACGCCGCCCTCGCCCAGATCTGGGCGGCGCCGATCGGCGCCGGCGACGGTCGCAAGAACCGGATAACCGCCGATCCCGTGGTCGCGGGCGGACGGATCTTCACGCTCGACGCCAACGCGACCGTGACCGCGACGGGCAGCAATGGCGCGACCCTCTGGCAGGCCAACCTGACGCCGTCCTCCGACCGCGAGGGCGATGCCTCGGGCGGTGGCCTTGCTTTCGGCGAGGGCCGCGTCCTTGCGACGACGGGCTTCGGCGAACTTGTGGCGCTCGATCCCGCTTCCGGCGCCGTCGCCTGGCGCCAGCGCTTCGACGCCGCCGTGGGCGGCGCGCCGGCGGTCTCGGACGGCCGGGTCTATGTCGTCGCGCGCGATGCCTCGGCCTGGGCGGTGCGCGCCAGCGACGGCAAGGTAGAATGGGCGCTGCCCGGCCTGCCCTCGGCCGCGGGTGTGATGGGCGTTTCGGCCCCGGCGGTAGATGCGCGCCAAGTGATCTTCCCGTTTTCCTCGGGCCAGATGGTCGCGGTGGCGAAGGATACCGGCCTCGGGCTCTGGGGCGCCTATGTCGCCGGCCAGCGGCGCGGCCGGGCCTATGCCACCCTGTCCGACCTCACCGGCGATCCGGTCATCGCCGACGGCATGGTCTATGCCGGCACCTCGGCCGGCCGGCTCGCCGCCGTCAACGCCGACACCGGCCAGACCGCCTGGACCGCGCGCGACGGCGCGATGGGGCCGGTGGCGGTCGCCGGCGGATCGGTCTTCCTCGTCAACGACGAGGATCAGCTTCTGCGGCTCGACGCGGCGACCGGCGCCGAAGTCTGGCGCATCGACATGCCCTATTTCACCAAGGACAAGGACAAGCGCCGGCGCAACATCGTCGCCCATTACGGGCCGGTCCTCGCCGGCGGGCGGCTGGTCGTCGCCTCGTCCGACGGGCTGATCCGCAGCTTCGATCCGGCCTCCGGCGCGCTTGTCGGCACGGTCGAGTTGCCGAGCGGCGCCGCCTCGGCCCCGGCGGTGGCGGGCGGCGTCCTCTATGTCGTCAGCAAGGACGGGAAGCTTCGGGCTTTCCGCTGACGTGAAGCTTGTGTATGAGGGCGGCTTCGACCCTCAAGGATCAGGCGCATGAGCTTCACCCTCGCCATAGTCGGGCGGCCCAATGTCGGCAAATCGACGCTGTTCAACCGGCTCGTCGGCAGGAAACTCGCGCTGGTCGACGACCAGCCGGGCGTCACGCGTGACCTGCGCGAAGGCGAGGCGCGGCTGGGTGACCTGAGGTTCATCGCCATCGACAGCGCCGGGCTCGAGGATGTCACCGACGACAGCCTGCAGGGCCGGATGCGGCGGCTGACCGAACGCGCGGTGGAGATGGCCGACATCTGCCTCTTCGTCATCGACGCGCGGGCCGGAGTCACGCCGCAGGACCGGGTCTTCGCCGAGATCCTCAGAAAGAAGAATGCCCATGTGATCCTCGCCGCCAACAAGGCCGAGGGCGCGGCCGCCGATGCCGGCGTGTTCGAGGCCTACGAGCTTGGACTTGGCGAGCCGCTCCGGGTTTCGGCCGAACATGGCGAGGGGATGGACGAGCTTTACCACATGCTGCGCCCGCTCGCCTCCGAGTTCGAGGCGCGGGCGGCGCTCGACGCGCCGGAGGTCGATGTCGACGTGGTCGACGGCGAGGACGAGGGTCCGCGCGTCCCGACCCGGGAAAAGCCCTTGCAGATTGCGGTGATCGGCCGGCCGAACGCCGGCAAGTCGACGCTGATCAACAAGATCATCGGCGAGGAGCGGCTTCTGACCGGGCCGGAGGCCGGGATCACCCGCGACGCGATTTCCGTCCGTGCCGATTTCATCGGAACCCCGATCCGGATCTTCGACACCGCCGGGATGCGGAAAAAGGCGAAGATCTCTGACAAGATCGAGAAAATGTCGGTCTCGGACGGCTTGCGCGCGGTGCGCTTCGCCGAGGTCGTGGTGGTGCTCCTTGACGTCGCCATTCCGTTCGAACAGCAGGATCTGCGCATCGCCGATTTCGCCGAGACCGAGGGCCGGGCGGTGGTTCTGGCCGCGAACAAGTGGGATCTCGAAGAGGAAAAGACCGAGAAGCTGAAGGAGCTGCGCGAGGCGTTCGAGCGGCTGTTGCCGCAGCTCAAAGGCGCGCCCATGGTGACCGTCTCGGCCAAGACCGGCAAAGGGCTCGACCGGCTCCATGCGGCGATCCTGAAGGCGCATGAGGTCTGGAACCGCCGCGTCGCGACGGCGAAGCTGAACCAGTGGCTTGGCGCGATGACCGAAGCACATCCGCCCCCCGCGCCGGGCGGGCGGCGGATCAAGCTGCGCTACATGACCCAGGTGAAGACAAGGCCGCCGGCCTTCGTCGTCATGTGCAACAACGCCGACAAGCTGCCGGAAAGCTATTCACGCTATCTTGTCAACGGGTTGCGGACCGACTTTGAGATGCCGGGAACGCCGATCCGGCTGACCTTCCGCGATCAGGGCGACAAGAACCCGTTCAAGGACCGCAAGTTCCACACGCCTTCGCGGCTGAGAAAGCATGTCGGGAATCCGGTGAAGAAATAGCAGGTTGCCCGCCGGGGGCGGGCTGCCTCCGGCGGGGATATTTCCGGCAAGATGAAATCAGACGAGCTGACCTTCAGGCGTCAGCCGCGTCTTGCCGCCGAGCCAGGGGTGGAGCGCCTCTGGCAGCATGACCGATCCATCGGCCTGCTGGCCGTTCTCCAGAACCGCGATCAGGCAGCGCCCGACGGCGAGGCCGGAGCCGTTCAGCGTGTGGACGAAGTCGGGCTTGCCGCCCGCAGGCCGGTAGCGCGCGTTCATGCGCCGGGCCTGGAAGTCGCCGCAGACCGAGACCGAGCTGATCTCCCGATAGGTGTTCTGACCGGGGAGCCAGACTTCGAGATCGTGGGTCTTCCGCGCGCCAAAGCCCATGTCGCCGGTGCAAAGCACGATCGTGCGGTAGGGCAGGCCGAGTCGTTCGAGCACCGCCTCGGCGCAACGGGTCATGCGCTCGTGTTCGGCGAGGCTGGTGTCGGGCGTGGTGATCGACACCATCTCCACCTTCTCGAACTGGTGCTGGCGGAGCATGCCGGCGGTGTCCTTGCCGGCGCTGCCGGCCTCGGAGCGGAAGCAGAGGGTGTGGGCGGTCATGCGGATCGGCAGCTGTCCCTCGTCGAGGATGTCGCCGGCGACGGTGTTGGTCAGGGTGACTTCCGAGGTCGGGATCAGCCACCAGCCGTTGGTGGTGCGGTAGCTGTCCTCGGCGAATTTCGGCAGCTGGTTGGTGCCATACATCGCCTCGTCCTTGACGAGGACCGGGGTCATCGTCTCGGTCAGGCCGTGTTCGGTGGTGTGGAGGTCGAGCATGAACTGCGCCAGCGCCCGGTGGAGGCGGGCGACAGCGCCGCGCAGAAGGACGAAGCGGGCGCCGGAAAGCTTGGCGGCGGTCTCGAAATCCATCCCGGGTTTCACGCCGGCGATCTCGTAATGCTCGACCGGGGTGAAGTCGAACGTGCGCGGGGTGCCCCAGCGGCGAAGCTCGACATTGTCGTGCTCGTCCTTGCCCACGGGCACGTCATCATGCGGCAGGTTCGGGATGCCGAGGAGGAGGTCGCGGAGGCGGATATCTTCCTCGGCCGCCTCCTCGTTCAGCTTCGCGACCTCGGCCTTCTTTTCGGCGACAAGGGCGCGCAGACGTTCGAACCCGGCCTCGTCGCCCTTCGCCTTGGCGGCGCCGACCTCTTTCGAGGCGGCGTTCTGGGCGGCCTGCGCGGTTTCGGCGGCGAGGATCCTAGCGCGGCGCGCCTCGTCGAGGGCGAGGATTTCCGGCGACAGCGGCGCGAGGCCGCGCCGGGCGAGGGCGGCGTCGAACTGGGCGGGGTTGTCGCGGATCGCGCGGATATCGTGCATGTCTTGCCTCGTCGAATGGTTTGCGCGGGTTATGCCTGATCGACCGGCGAAAGAAAACTGCCCGTACGCGCCGCGGTGGGCGCCGCGCTACGCCGCAAGCTCCGCGCCGATCCGCAGCACCTCGCGCACCAGAAGCTCGAGGTCCTCGGTCCGGGTGCGGTGGTTGTTGATCGCCACGCGCAGGCAGTGGCGGCCGTGGACCGTGGTGTCGGAGGGGACGGCGGTTCCGGCCTCTTGCAGGCGCAGCATGATCTCGGTGTTGAGCGCCTTCAGTTGCGCCTCGTCGCCGCCCGCGCCGCGATAGCGGAAACAGACGATGTTGATCGCGGTCGGGGCCATCAGCTCCAGCGATGGTTCGGCTACGATCAGGCGGGTGAGGTAGGCGCCCTGCGCGATGTTCTGGTCGATGAGGCGGCCGAACTTCTCCACCCCCTGTTCCTTCAGTGACATCCAGATCTTCAGCGCCTTGAAGCCGCGCGACAGTTCGAACCCGTAATCGGCGAGGAATTCGCCGGAGGCGAGGCCGCGCGGCTTTTCCTCCAGGTAATCGCCGTGAAGGGTGAAGGTGTTGAAGTGCCGGTCGCGGTCGCGGACGAGGGCGCAGCCGGCCTCGAACGGGGCATGGAGCCATTTGTGCGGGTCAAGCGCGATGGAATCGGCCGCCTCGATCCCGTCCACGAGGGCATGGTTGCGCGGTGCGATGCGGATCAGCGCGCCGATGCAGCCGTCGACATGGAACCAGAGTCCCTCGCGCCGGCAGATCGCCTCGATGGCGCGGAGGTCATCCAGCGCCCCGGTGTTGGTGGTGCCGGCGGTGGCGATGACGCAGGCGGGGCGCCAGCCGGCGGCGCGATCTTCGGCGATCGCGGCCTCGAGCGCGGCGAGGTTCATGCGGAAGTCGCCGTCGGTGGCGACGAGGCGCAGCGCGCGGCTGCCGAGGCCGAGCGTCTCGATCGCTTTCTGATGGCAGCTGTGCGCCTGGTCTGAGGCGTAGAACCGCAGCGGCTGCGGCAGCGAGGTGACACCGTCGCGGCGCACGTCGACGCCTGCCATCGCGTTGCGTGCGACGGTCAGCGCGACCATGTTCGCCATCGAACCGCCGCTGGTCAGCGTACCGCTGGCGCTGTCGGGAAAGCCCATCATCGCCTTCAGCCAGCCGACCACCTGCCGGTCAACCGCCGCCGCCGCGGTATTGCCGCCGCCGAGATTGGAGCCGTCGATGGCGGCGAGGAAATCGGCGAGGGCGCCGGTGAAGTTGCCCGCCCCCATGTACCAGCCCCAGAATCGCGGATGGATATTGCCCATCGGGTAGCGCAGGAGGGTGCCGGCGGCCTCACGGAACACATCGGTCAAGGGGGTCGGACCCTCGGGCAGGGGCCGGTCGAACGCGGCGCGGACCTCGGGCGGCATCTCCTGCCAGACCGGGCGGTCGCGGACGCCGCCGAGGTGGCCGACGGCGAATTCGACGATCTCGTGCGCGACGGTGCGGGCCTCGGCCCAGTCATCGGGGTCGAGTGTTTCCTCTTGGCGATTGTCCATCTGCCCCTCCCTCGGGTGAAGGGCTCAGGCTGATCCAGGTGCGGCGCGAAGTCAAATGCCGCGAGTATCAGCCAGAGGCCAGACCGCCGATTCCCCTGACTCCGCCCGCCGTTGCCGCCCCGCCTTGCAAAGACCCGACGCCGACTATAGGTTCCCGGCGACAAAACGGGCGGCGAGCGCCCCACCGACCCAGAAGGACCTGATCCATGTTCATCACTCCCGCCTATGCACAGGCCGCAGGCGCCGGCGGTATCGGTGCCTTTGGGCAGTTCCTGCCGCTGATCCTGATCTTCGCGATCATGTATTTCCTGCTGATCCGTCCGCAGCAGAAGAAGCTGAAGGAACACAAGGCGATGGTCGAGGCACTGCGCCGGGGCGATCAGGTGATCACCCAGGGCGGCATCATCGGCAAGGTCTCCAAGGTCAAGGAGGACGGCGAGCTCGAGGTCGAGATCGCCGAGGGGGTGAAGGTGCGGGTCGTGCGCTCCACCATTGCCACGGTCCTGTCGAAGACCGAGCCGGCGGCCGCCTCCAAGTAATCGCGGCCCGTCCCGTCCCCCCGCCGATCCGGCCGAACCTTGAGCGCTGAGACATGTTGAACATCCCCCTCTGGAAGCGGATCGTCATCTGGGGGCTTTGCGCTCTCGGCCTGCTGACGGCGCTGCCGAATGCCTTCTACACCCGCGCCGAAAAGCACAACGACGCGGTCGTCGCCGTCGAGAAGGCCGGATTCGAGACGCCGGAGCAGGCGGCCGACCGGGCGCTCTGGCCGTCGTTCCTGCCGTCGAACGTGGTCAACCTCGGCCTCGACCTGCGCGGCGGCGCGCATCTTCTGGCCGAAGTGCGGGTGGCCGATGTCTACAAGGCGCGGATGGACGGGCTCTGGCCCGAGATGCGCCGGGCGCTGGCCGATGCGCGGGGCGAGCTTGGCGGGGTCCGCCGGGCGCCGTCCGATCCGTCCGAACTCCGCATCCAGATCGAAAAGCCGGAGGCGATGGCCAGGGCGGTCGAGATCGCAAAGGGCCTCGCCAGCCCGGTGGTGACGCTGACCGGCGTCGGGTCGAGCGACCTTGACGTCACCGCCGAAGGCAACCAGCTCATCATCCGCCTCAGCGAGGCGGAGCGGGCGGCCACCGACGACCGGACCATGCAGCAATCGCTGGAGATCATCCGCCGCCGTGTCGACGAGGTCGGCACCCGCGAGCCGACGATCCAGCGCCAGGGCACGGACCGTATCCTGATCCAGGTTCCCGGCATCGGCTCGGCGACCGAGCTGAAGGAGTTGATCGGCACCACCGCGCAACTCACCTTCCACCCGGTCGTCGGGCGCACCACGGACGGCAGCGCCATCGCCAAGCCGGGTACGATCATCCTGCCGTCGATCGACGAGGAGGGGGTCTTCTACGAACTTGAGGACGTGCCGGTGGTGACCGGCGAGGATCTTGTCGATGCCCGCCCCGAATTCGACCAGAACGGAAGGCCCGCCGTCGGCTTCCGCTTCAACCCGTCCGGTGCGCGCAAGTTCGGCGACTATACCGGCGCCAATGTCGGCCAGCTCTTCGCCATCGTCCTTGACGACGAGGTGATCTCGGCACCGCGGATCAACCAGCATATCCCCGGCGGCTCGGGCATCATCACCGGCAGTTTCACCGTCGAATCCTCAACCAACCTCGCGGTGCTGCTGCGCGCCGGTGCCTTGCCCGCCAAGATGGACTTCCTCGAAGAGCGCACGATCGGGCCCGAACTCGGCCAGGACAGCATCGACGCGGGCCGCATCGCCGCGGTCATCGGCCTTGTCGCCGTCGTCGCCTTCATGATCGCGAGCTACGGGCTTTTCGGGGTCTTCGCGAGCGTGGCGCTCGGCATCAACATCGCAATGATCTTCGGCTTCCTGTCGAGCATCGGCGCGACGCTGACACTGCCCGGCATCGCCGGGATCGTGCTGACGATCGGCATGGCGGTCGATGCGAACGTGCTGGTCTTCGAGCGTATCCGCGAGGAGATGCGGACCGCGAAGGGCCCGGCGCGGGCGATCGAGCTTGGCTATGAAAAGGCGATGTCGGCGATCATCGACGCCAATATCACCACCTTCATCACCGCCGCGATCCTCTTCTTCCTCGGTTCCGGCCCGGTGAAGGGCTTCGCCGTCACGCTGGTCGTCGGCCTCGTCACCTCGGTCTTCACCGCGATCTGGGTGACGCGGATCTTCGTCGTCACATGGTTCGACCGGAAGCGGCCGAAGTCGATCACGGTTTAAGGGGAGAGATCCATGGCATACCGTCTGAAACTCGTCCCCGAAAAGACGAACATCGACTTCTTCCGCTGGGCCAGCCTGACCTTCGGCGGCTCGGTGGCAATGGTTGTCGCGGCGATCGTCCTGACCCTCGTCATGGGGCTCAATTTCGGCATCGACTTCAAGGGCGGCACGACGATCCGCACGGAATCGACGCAGGCCGTCGATGTCGGCGCCTACCGGCAGGCGGTGGCGCCGCTGAACCTCGGCGACGTGTCGATCACCGAGGTCTACGACCCGACCTTCCGCGCCGACCAGCATGTCGCGATGCTGCGCATCCAGGCGCAGGAGGGCGCGGAGGCGATCACGCCCGAGATCATCGCCAGCGTCGAGGCGGCGCTGAAGGGCGTCGATCCCTCGATCACCTTTCCGTCGGTGGAATCCGTGGGCCCCAAGGTCTCGGGCGAGCTGATCCGGACCGCGGTCCTTTCGGTCCTCGCCGGCACGCTCGCGATCTGCGTCTACATCTGGCTGCGCTTCGAATGGCAGTTCGCCGTGGGCGCTGTGGTGGCGCTTGTCCACGACATCGCGCTGACCATCGGCATCTTCTCGCTCTTCCAGCTGAAGTTCGACCTGACGATCATCGCGGCCCTGCTGACCATCCTCGGCTATTCGATCAACGACACGGTGGTGGTCTTCGACCGGCTGAGGGAAAACCTGATCAAGTACAAGACGACACCGCTGCGCGACCTTTGCAACCTCTCGGTCAACGAGACGCTGAGCCGCACGGTGATGACCTCGGGCACCACGCTGATCGCGCTGATCGCGCTCCTGATCTTCGGCGGCGACGTGATCCGCGGTTTCGTCTTCGCGATGACCTGGGGTGTGATCGTCGGCACCTATTCCTCGGTCTACGTGGCCAAGAACGTCGTCCTCTTCCTCGGCGTCAAGCGCGACTGGGGCAAGAAGGACGACAGCGCGGCCGGCACGCAGTTCGCCACCGGCAAGTAGGCGCGCGCCGATGATCCGGCTGACCGAAGTTACCTATGACAGCGCCCGGCCGATCGACGGCTACGGCCCCGGCTTCTTCCGCATCGGCGGCGAGGTGCTCCGGGGCGCGGTCCTCGTGACCGCCACCGCGGCGAAGGCCTGGGGCGGCTACGACGACAGCGCGGCCCTCCTCGCGCTCGCGGGCGAGGTCGACGTCCTCCTCCTCGGCACCGGCAAGACCATTGCCCATCCGCCGGCATCCTTGCGCGCCGCACTCGACGCCGCCGGGATCGGAGTCGAGCCGATGGACAGCGCCGCAGCCGCGCGCACCTACAACGTGCTCCTCTCCGAAGGGCGGCGGATCGCCGCGGCGCTTCTCCCGGTGGAATAGGCGCTTTGCCTCGCGCCTCCGATCGGCTAACCCCGGTGCCATGATGCTCGGCGTCCATGACCTCGCCGTCACCCGTGGCGGCATCGCGATCCTCGACCGCGTCAGCTTCGGCCTTGATGCGGGCGAGGCGCTGATCCTGCGCGGCCCGAACGGCATTGGCAAGACCACGCTGCTGCGCACCGTCGCCGGCCTCCAGCCGCCGCGCGCCGGCCGCATGGACCTGCCGCCGGAGGGCGCGGCCTATGCCGGCCATGCCGACGGGCTGAAGGCGACACTGAGCGTGACCGAGAACCTCGGCTTCTGGGCCCGGATCTACGGCCAGTCCGACATCGCCCCGGCGTTGGCCGCGATGGAACTCGAGACCCTCGCCGACCGCCCGGCGCAGAACCTTTCGGCCGGGCAGAAGCGCCGGCTCGGCCTCGCCCGCCTCCTCGTCACCGGGCGCCGGCTCTGGCTTCTCGACGAACCCACCGTCTCGCTCGACGCGGCCTCCGTCGGGCTCTTCGCCGCAGCGGTCCGCCGCCACCTCGCGGCCGGTGGCGCCGCCCTGATGGCGACCCATATCGACCTCGGCCTTGACGAGGCCCGGATCCTCGACCTCACCCCCTACCGCGCGACGTCGCCCGGGTCGGGGCAGGGCGGAGCGTTCGACGATGCGTTCGACGGGGCCTTCGCATGACCGTCCGACCCTTCATCCTGCCGGAAATATCCCGGGGGTCCGGGGGCAGCGCCCCCGGTGCGCGCCGACCAAAGGGCCGCCCGCCATGCTAGCGCTCCTGCTCCGCGATCTGCGGCTCGCCACCCGCGCCGGTGGCGGCTTCGGCCTCAGCCTCGCGTTCTTCCTCATCGTCACCGTGCTCGTCCCCTTCGGCGTCGGGCCGGAGGGCGGCACCCTTGCGCGGATCGCCCCCGGCATCCTCTGGGTCGGCGCGCTCCTCGCCTGCCTTCTCTCGCTCGACCGGATCTTCGCGCTCGACCGCGAGGACGGCTCGCTCGACCTTCTCGCCACCGCGCCGATCCCGCTCGACGGCGTGGTCGCGGTGAAGGCCTTCGCCCACTGGCTGACCACCGGGCTGCCGCTGACGCTCGCGGCGCCGGTCCTCGGCGTGCTCCTCAACCTGCCGGCCAGCGGGTTCGCCTGGCTCACGCTCTCACTCCTTCTCGGCACGCCGGCGCTTTCGGTGATCGGCACCTTCGGCGCGGCGCTGACGGTCGGGCTGAAGCGCGGCGGGCTTCTGCTCTCGCTTCTAGTCCTGCCGCTCTACATCCCGACGCTGATCTTCGGTGCCGAGGCGGCGCGGCGCGGCGCCGAGGGGCTGGCCACCGCGACGCCGCTCCTCATGCTCGCGGGCATCACCGCCGGCGCCGTCGCGATCCTGCCCTTCGCCGCGGCTGCGGCAATCCGCGTCAATCTGCGCTAGGGCATGAAGTGATATGTGTATTGAGAGCGCAACCGTGAGCCGGTAGCAAGGGCGCCATGTCGATCTGGGAATATGCAAATCCGAAGAAGTTCATGCAGACCTCGTCCTGGGCCCTGCCCTGGGTGACGGGGCTGGCCGTGCTGACGCTGGTCACCGGCCTTGTCTGGGGCTTCTTCTTCACGCCCGATGACTTCCGCCAGGGCGCCACGGTGAAGATCATCTATGTCCACGTGCCAAGCGCAATGATGGCGATCAACGCTTGGGCGATGATGCTCGTCACCTCGCTGATCTGGTTGATCCGGCGCCACCATGTCTCGGTGCTGGCCGCCAAGGCGGCGGCGCCGATCGGCATGACGATGACGCTGATCGCGCTCTTTACCGGGGCGATCTGGGGACAGCCGATGTGGGGCACCTGGTGGGCCTGGGATCCGCGCCTGACCTCGTTCCTGATCCTCTTCCTCTTCTACCTCGGCTATATCGCGCTCTGGGAGGCGGTCGACGACCCCGACACGGCGGCCGACCTCACCTCGGTCCTCTGCCTCGTCGGCTCGGTCTGCTGCTCTTTCTGACGCTGGTGCTGCTCAGGACCCGGACCGAGATCCGTTCGCGCCGGCTCCGGGCGCTCGAAGCGCGCGAAAGGATGGCGTGATGATGGAGCTCGGTAAATACGCGGGCACCGTTCTTGGCGCCTACGGGGTCACGCTGGCGCTGCTTCTGGGCCTTGTCTGGCTGACGCTCCGGAAGGGCACGCGGATGCGCAAGCGGCTCGAGGCGCAGGAAAAGCGGATGGGACGCAATGGCTAGGGTCTCGCCGCTGATGATCCTGCCGCCGGTGATTTTCGCCGGCCTCGCCGCGATGTTCGTCTGGGGCATGAACCGCGACGATCCGAACGCGCTGCCGTCGGCCTTCGCCGGCAAGCAGGCGCCCGCCGTGGTGGTGACGCCGCTCGCCGACCTGCCCGTCTTCGCCGATGCCGACCTGCGCGACGGCAAGGTGAAGCTGGTGAACTTCTGGGCCAGCTGGTGCGCGCCCTGCCGGGCCGAGCATCCGAACCTCGAAAAGCTGAGGGCCGAGGGCGTGACTATCCTCGGCGTCAACTACAAGGACAAGCCCGAGGCGGCGCTTGGGTTCCTTGCGGAGCTTGGCAACCCCTATGCCGCCGTGGGCGCCGACGCGAGCGGTCGCATGGGCATCGACTGGGGGCTTTATGGTGTGCCGGAAACCTTTGTCATCGACGGTGAGGGCAACGTCGTCCTGCGCTTCCCCGGCCCGATCACCGAACGCGTCCTCGAGAGCGACATTCGTCCGGCGATGAAAGAGGCCGCCGCGGAGTAGCTGCTCTCCGCGACGGCCCGGTCGTCAACGCAGTTGCGAAGCGACGATCAGGATGAGAAGCCCGGCGGTTTCCACCAGGGGCATGCTGGGCGAGAAGTGCAGTTTCAGGATCAGCGGTCTCATGCCCAAGGTGATAGCCCGGGGCCGCGGCGCGAAAAACCCGGCAAATCGCGACTTTCACAAAACTCCCATGAAATATGGAGGTTTCTGAATGCCTTGGTTCTGCCCGATTCGCCTGAGCCGCGACAAGGCGGCAGCGCGGAGATGATCATTTCCCGCTCTGCACCAATCGCCCGCTGAGCCCGGCCCGAATCGTCCCGGTGCGGCGCGGTATATGGCGGTTGAGGTGGCGGAAGGAGTTGGGCGTTTGAGACAGCTTAGTGCGTCTCGAAGTCCGGGTGGGGACGCAGCAGCATCGCCCGCCGGTACACGATGGAATGCCCCCTCCCGCCGATGAAGGCGGGAGGGGGAGGGTCTCAGGAGAGAGTTCTCAGGACTGGGCGAGGTTTCGCAGCACGTAGTGCAGAACGCCGCCGTGCTCGACGTATTCGACCTCGATCTCGGTATCGATCCGGCACTTGAGCTCGATGGTCTTCTCGCGGCCGTCCGCGTAGCGGATGGTGCAGGGCACAAGGCTCAGCGGTTTCAGATCGCCTTCGAGTCCGGCGATGGAGATCACCTCGTCGCCCTTCAGCCCCAGCGACTTGCGGCTGTCGCCGCCGGTGAACTCGAACGGAATGACGCCCATGCCGACGAGGTTGGAGCGGTGGATGCGTTCGAAGCTTTCCGCGATCACCGCCCTGATGCCAAGAAGGTTGGTGCCCTTCGCCGCCCAGTCGCGGCTGGAACCGGCGCCGTATTCGACGCCGCCGATCACGACCAGCGGCACGCCGGCCTCCTGATAAGCCATCGAGGCGTCGTAGATCGAGGTCTGCTTGCCATCGGGGCCGAGCGAGTAGCCGCCCTCCACCCCGTCCAGCATCTCGTTCTTGATGCGGATGTTGGCGAAGGTACCGCGCATCATCACCTCGTGGTTGCCGCGACGCGACCCGTAGGAGTTGAAGTCCCTCTGGGAGACCTGCCGTTCGGTCAGGTACTGGCCCGCCGGCGTGGTCGATTTGAACGAGCCGGCCGGAGAGATGTGGTCGGTCGTGATCATGTCGCCCAGCAGCGCCAGGATGCGGGCGCCCGCGATGTCGTGGATCGTGCCCTTATCCTTGCCCATGCCGCGGAAATAGGGCGGGTTCTGGATATAGGTCGAGGTCGGCGGCCAGTCGTAGGTCTCCGATTCCGTGACCTTCACGCCCTGCCACTTGGCGTCGCCCTTGAAGACATCGGCGTATTTCTTCAGGAACGCCTCGCGGGTGACGACCGCGTGGACAAGATCGGCGATCTCCTGGTTCGAGGGCCAGATATCCTTGAGGTAGACCGGCTTGCCGTCCTTCGAGGTACCCAGGGGCTCGCTCGTCAGGTCGATGTTCATGTCGCCGGCGATGGCATAGGCGACCACGAGCGGCGGTGATGCGAGGTAGTTCGCGCGCACGTCGGGCGAGATGCGCCCCTCGAAGTTGCGGTTGCCGGAGAGGACCGAGACCGCGACGAGGTCATTCTCGTTGATGGCCTTGGAAATCTCGGGCTGCAAGGGGCCGGAGTTGCCGATGCAGGTGGTGCAACCGTAGCCGACAAGGTTGAAGCCGAGCGCGTCAAGATCCTCCTGAAGCCCGGCGGCGTTCAGGTATTCGGAGACGACCTGCGAGCCGGGCGCGAGCGAGGTCTTGACCCAGGGCTTGCGGGTGAGACCGAGGGCGCGCGCCTTGCGGGCGAGGAGGCCGGCGCCGATCAGGACGTAAGGGTTCGAGGTGTTGGTGCAGGAGGTGATCGAGGCGATCACCACTGACCCGTCGCGCAGCTTGTAGCTTTCACCCGCGACCGCGGCCGATTTCCGGACATCGTTCGGCGCCGTCATCGTGTCGCCCTCGGACGCCATGTCCTTGGCCGCTTCCGTCGTGTCGACGCCGCGGAACTCGCTCACCACCTTGTAGAAACTCTTGGCAGACATGTTGAGCGGCGTGTAGTCCTGCGGGCGCTTCGGGCCGGAGATCGCCGGCACGATCTCGGCCATGTCGAGATGCAGGGTCGAGGTGTAGACCGGATCGTAATCGGCGCCGCGCCAGAAACCGTTTTCCTTGGCATAGGCCTCGACCAGTTCGATACGCGCCTCGTCCCGGCCGGTCTGGCGCAGGTAGCGCAGGGTTTCGTTGTCGATCGGGAAGAAGCCGCAGGTGGCGCCATATTCCGGTGCCATGTTGGCGATCGTCGCGCGGTCGGCCAGCGGCAGGTGATCGAGACCCTCGCCATAGAACTCGACGAACTTGTTCACCACGCCGTGCTTCCGGAGCATCTGCACGACCTTGAGAACGAGGTCGGTGGCGGTGGTGCCTTCGACCATGCGGCCGGTCAGCTTGAAGCCCACGACCTCCGGGATCAGCATCGAGATCGGCTGGCCGAGCATCGCAGCCTCGGCCTCGATCCCGCCGACGCCCCAGCCGAGGACGGCAAGGCCGTTGACCATCGTCGTGTGGCTGTCGGTGCCAACGAGCGTGTCGGGATAGGCCACCACCTCGCCCGACTGGTCGGTGTCGGTCCAGACCGTCTGAGCGAGGTATTCGAGGTTGACCTGATGGCAGATGCCGGTTCCGGGCGGCACCACGCGGAAGTTCTGGAAGGCGTTCTGACCCCATTTCAGGAAGACGTAACGCTCCATGTTGCGTTCGTATTCCAGATCGACGTTCTTCTGGAAGGCGCGCGGGTTGCCGAATTCGTCGATCATCACCGAGTGGTCGATGACAAGGTCGACCGGATTGAGCGGGTTGATCTTCTGCGCGTCGCCGCCGAGGGCCTTGATCCCGTCGCGCATCGCGGCAAGGTCGACGACGGCGGGAACGCCGGTGAAGTCCTGCATCAGCACGCGGGCCGGGCGATAGGCGATCTCGCGCGGGTTCTTGCCGCCGTTGGCACCCCATTCGGCGAAGGCCTTGATGTCGTCGACCGAGACGGTGCGGCCGCCATCCTCGAACCGCAGCATGTTCTCCAGTACCACCTTGAGCGCGGCCGGCAATTTCGAGAAATCGCCGAGGCCGGCCTTTTCGGCGGCCGGGATCGAATAATAGGCGACGGTCTGGCCGCCGGCGGAAAGCGTCTTGCGCGTTCTGGCTGTGTCCTGTCCGGTGACGATGGGCATCGGGAACTCCCTTCGGGCTGAGGCTGGCTCTGTCTTGCACGCCTAATGCCGCATGGGCAGGGGGCGTTCAAGTGAATTGCAGCCGTTGTATACCATTGTGCACAATTGCCTGCAAGAGCAGTCGGGCCGCTTCGCGGCTTATCGCAAAACCTTGATTGGCCATTCGCGATCCGTTTGACTAGGAATGTAGGGACTAGGGGATACGGGACACAAGACATGCGCCTGATGATCAGCGCCGCGCTGGGCCTTTGGCTCGGGTTCGCGGGAATGGGACTTGCTCAATCGGGCGCCCCGAACCCGGTCGTGGTCGAGCTTTACACCTCTCAAGGTTGCTCGTCCTGCCCGCCGGCGGACAAGATCCTGAACGGCCTTGCAAAGCGGGACGACGTGATCGCGCTGGCGCTGCATGTCGACTACTGGGACTATATCGGTTGGAAGGACAGTTTCGCCGATCCGGCCTTTTCCAAGCGCCAGCGCGCCTACGCCCGCTTTGCCGGCGCGCGCACCGTCTACACGCCGCAGATGATTGTCGGCGGCATGGATCATATCATCGGGATCCGCCCGGCCGAGGTCGACGCGCTGATCCGCCGGTTCGCCGCCAGGCCGGCGCCGGTGACGCTGAGCCTTGGCCGGTCCGGCGGCACGGTCCGCGTGAAGGCCAGCGCCAGCGCGCCGCTGCCGCGCGGGTCGGTGGTGCAGGTCGTGCGCTACAAGCCGACCGAGACGGTTTCGATCGAGCGCGGCGAGAATGCCGGCAAGACGATCGACTACGCGAATATCGTCACCGACTGGCGGCAGGCGGCCGACTGGGACGGAACCTCGGACCTCCTGCTCGACCTCAAGGCGCCGGGCGGCGATCCGGTCGTGATCATCATCCAGGAGCCGGGGCCAGGCCCGATCCTCGCCGCCGCCGCGCTGCGCTGATCCGCCCGCGCCCCGGTACCGGCGGGTTGCTCCCAAAGCTTTCCGACCGGTTCCTGATACACTGAAACGCTCCACAGGAGCGTTTCCCGGACGCCGGCGCTCGCAGGCTTGCTCGCGCGTTCCTCGCTGAAAACAGTCCACCGGACTGTTTCCTGGGCGCTCGTCACTTCCAGCGGCGGTGGATCCAGAACCACTGGCCCATATGCTGGCGGGTGAGCCGTTCGAGGCTGTCGTTGATCGCCTGGGTCATCGTCTCGGGCGGGCCGTGCGGGATCGGTGCCTCGGCCACGATCTCGAAATTGATCCCGTCGGGCCGCCGCACGCCGTAGATCGGGATCACGTCGGCCCCGTATTTGAGCGCGAGATCGGCGGCGGAGGTCGCGGTCAGCGCGGTCTGGCCGAAGAAGCGGAGCGCCGCGCCGTGGCCCATGTGCTGATCCATCAGCAGGCCGAGCATGCCGCCGGATTTCAGGAACCGCACCATTTCGCCCATGCCCTTCTTGCCGCGCGGGAAGAGCGGCGTGCCGATCTGCGAGATCGCATTGACGTAATGGGCGTTGAAAAGCGGGTTCTTCATCGGCCGGTAGAGCCCGCCCACCCGGTAGCCGCGCGCGATCAGCGCGGCGCGGGCGACATCGTAATTGCCGAAATGCCCGGTCGCGAGGATCACCGGACGGCCGTCGCGGTGCGCCGCCTCCAGCGCCCCGGCGCCGGGGCCTTTCAAGGGCAGGCCGCGCACCCGGTCGATGAAATCGGCGCCGGAATAAAGCTCGATCATCGTGCGGCCGACATTGTCGGGCACGGCGCGGACCAGACGCTCCACCTCGGCCCTCGGAAGATCGGGGCGGGCGATGGCGAGGTTGGCGCGGATGCGGCGGCGCCAGCCGGCGACGGGGGCGACGAGACGCGAGACGATCCAGCCCGCGACCGGCACGCGCGCTTTGTAGGGCAGGGCGCGGGCAAGGCCGATCAGCACGCGGGCCGCCGCATTGGTCAGCCGGTCGCGGAGGGGAATGTTCGGGGCGGTCGGTGCCGTCATGGACGCGTTTCGCATTGCGCGCGGTGACTGTGGGCCGGCGCTTCCGGAGGCCAGACATAGTGGCCTGCGCCGGGGATCACAAGCTTGCGGGGGCGACCCGAGGAGTGGCGCACCGTGTCGGTGGGGCCGCCTTGGGGGCCATCGAGGCCCCGCTCGGCGGCGCTGCCGCGGGATCACGGCGCCGGAGCGTGAAAGCGTTCCTGTCCTGCATTGCCCGATACCCGGTCCGTTCTGTTCGGATTCCGCTGCGTGATGCACCGCCAGCGCCCCGATCCGCCTCAGTCCTCTTCCTCCTCCTTCTGCCGCAAGGTGATCTCGCCCGCGCTTTCAAGCGCGCGGATCGCGACGATGATCGCGGTCATCGCCGCTTCGGCATCCTTTTCCTTCACCTTGCCGCGTTCGGTCATTTCCTCGCGGAGCGTTGCCGCCATCCGCTGCGACATATTGGCGAGGATGAATTCGGCGACCGGGGCGTCGGCATCGCCCGTCGCCCCGGCAAGCGCGGTGACCAGCGTGGCCTGGTCGACGCCACGGATCACCTTGGCGATGTCGCGGCCGTCGATCCGGTCCGTAATGTCGGCGAAGGTGAAGATCGCGCGGCGCACCTGCGCGGCGAAACCCTCATCGGCCTCGGTCAGGCCGGTCAGCACATCGTCGCGCGTCGTGGCGGGCGAGAAGTTCAGGATCGCGCCGATGCGTTCGTGGGGATCGGCCTCGAATGCGCGCACCGGCTGCGCCTCAAGCTGGGTGACCAGCGACAGGCCGATCTGGCGCACCGTCTCGGGGTCGATGTTGCCGGTCTGGCTGACGGCATAGGCAATGCGGCGGGCACGGTCGCCGGGCAGCTTGCCAAGAAGTTCCGCCGCGCGGGACACCGCGAGCTTTGAGAGCATGACCGCGCCTACCTCGACGCTTTCCTCGCCAAGGACGGGGAGCAGCTTTTCCGGATCGAGGGCCGCGATCCGGTCCCAGGGGTCAGCCTTGGCCGAGGCGCCGGCGAGGCGGCGGAGGCGGCTGGCGGCGGTTGGCGAGATATGACCGTCGAGCATCTGCAGCGCCCCGTCGATACCGCCGGGAAAGCTGAGGCCGACCGAGTCGAGAAGTCCGATGAACTCTTCCACCACGGCGCGGAGCGTCGCGCGGTCGACGCTGCGCATCGCGCCGATCTGTTCGGTGAGGGCCGCCTGCATGTGGTCGGGCAGGCCCTTGAGCGGCAGTTCGCCGCCCTCGGCCAAGAGCAGCCGCACGATGATTGCGGCCTTCTGGCGGCCGGACATGGCCGGCGCCGCGCCCCGCGCCTCTGGCACGACCGGCCGGGCGCCTTTCTGCGGCACCTGCTTTTGCGGCATTGGCGTAAGCGCGGTCATTCGCTGGTCCTCCGGGGCAATCTCCGGAGGCAGGCTGTCAGACAGCGGTTAAGGCGCCCTTAAGCCGGGCCTCCACGCGGTCAGCTTCCGACGGTCACGCAGCTGCGGGTCACGGCGTCCCAGTTCTGGCCCTCGGCGCAGCTGATCTGGGCTTGCCGTTCGTGGTTGCAGCCCTGCGCGAGGGCTAGGGCGGGCGAAAATCCGGCGGCAAGGGCGAGTGCGGCGAGAAGCGTCTTCATCGTCATGGCATCCTCCAACCTGATCCTCTTGAGTGTGCCAGCCGGGGCGGCTCCCCGGCAAGAGGGCGCCGCAGGGCGGCCGTCCGGGTTCACGCAAACGTGTGCGTTCCGGCCTCAGGCGCCGAAGACGCGGGCGAAGATCGTGTCGACATGCTTGGTATGATAACCAAGGTCGAATTTCTCCTCGATCTCGGCAGGGGAAAGTGCGGCGGTGACTTCGGGATCGGCCAGCAGCTCGGTCCTGAAATCCGCGCCCTTCTCCCAGACCTTCATCGCGTTCCTTTGCACGAGGCGGTAGGCGTCCTCGCGGCTGACGCCGGCTTGTGTCAAGGCGAGCAGGACGCGCTGCGACATGACCAACCCTTTGAACTTGTTCATGTTCCTCAGCATGTTCTCGGGGTAGATCACCAGCTTCTCGACAACTCCGGCGAGCCGGTTCAGCGCGAAGTCGAGGGTGATCGTCGCATCCGGCCCGATGGCGCGCTCGACCGAGGAATGCGAGATGTCGCGCTCGTGCCAGAGCGCCACGTTCTCCATCGCGGGCACCACCGCCATGCGGACAAGGCGGGCAAGGCCGGTCAGGTTCTCGGTCAGCACCGGGTTCCGTTTGTGCGGCATGGCCGAAGACCCTTTCTGGCCGGGGGAAAAGAACTCCTCGGCCTCCAGCACCTCGGTGCGCTGCATGTGGCGGATCTCGATGGCGATGTTTTCGATGCTGCTGGCGATGACGCCGAGCGTGGCGAAGAACATCGCGTGGCGGTCGCGCGGGATCACCTGAGTCGAGATCGGCTCGGGCCGCAGGCCGAGCTTTTCGCAGACATGCTCCTCGACCGCCGGGTCGATATTGGCAAAGGTGCCGACGGCGCCGGAAATCGCACCCGTCGCGACCTCCCAGCGGGCCTTTTCCAGCCGGTTCTTGCCCCGGTCCATCTCGGCATAGAACCGTGCGAAGGTCAGGCCCATGGTCGTCGGTTCGGCGTGGATGCCGTGGCTGCGGCCGATCCGGACCGTGTCCTTATGCTCAAAGGCGCGCGTCTTCAGCGCGGCCAGCACCCGGTCCATGTCGGCCAGAAGGAGGTCGGCGGCGCGGACGAGCTGCACGTTGAGCGTGGTGTCGAGCACGTCGGACGAGGTCATGCCCTGGTGGACAAAGCGCGCGTCCTCCGACCCGATATGTTCGGCCAGATGGGTGAGGAAGGCGATGACGTCGTGCTTGGTCACCGCCTCGATCTCGTCGATGCGCGCCACGTCGAACTCGACGTCCTTCGCCTTCCAGACGGCCTCCGCGTTCTCCTTCGGGATGACGCCCAACGCGGCTTGCGCGTCGCAGGCATGGGCCTCGATCTCGTACCAGATGCGGAACTTGGTCTCGGGCGACCAGATGGCGACCATTTCGGGGCGGGAATAGCGGGGGATCATCGGGTCTGGACCTTTGCGTTGTGTCGGAGGCGCGCGGTCCGTGTCCTAGACCGGGCGCGGGGCGCTGGCAAGGCGGTGGCGGGCGATTGGGGCGATCGGCGCCCGCACCGCGGTGTCATGCGCCGAAGGGCAGGGGTCACGGCGGCGGAAGTATTGCCTGCGCCGACGGATTGGCGAGACGGTCGGCGAAGGTACGCTCTGCCCGGGCCCGGCAGCGGCGGATCGCCGGATCGCACGGCATCTCCTCCATCATCCGCGCCGTTGCCGGAGGCGGTGGACGTGTCGGGGGTCTTGACGGCGTAGTGATGTACTGCGCCCTGTCTAAGACGATGTCAGTGACTGGCACGTGGCGCAGGTGGTGCCAGAGTGGGCGACCAGGGTTGATCTCGAATTGGCTTGCGCCGCCGCGCATCACGGCCTGCATCGCTGGAAGTAGACGGTCGGACTCGGCGTCGCAATCGGCGGGGGCTGGATTGCCGGGCCGGTGGTGGTGGCTTAAAGTGGCCGGCGCGGATGCGTGGACGGGGCGAACGGGGGCGGCAAAGGTGCGGCTGAGCGATTTCGAGGGCCGCTGGACCCTGTCGCGGCGGATCGAGGACCGGCTGGCGGGGACCGAGGCGCAGTTTGCCGGAGAGGCGGTCCTGCGGCCGGTCCCCGAGGGGCTGTCCTACCGGGAGGAAGGGCTTTTGCGGCTTGCCGGCGGGCCGGCGCTGACAGCGGCGCGGAACTACCTCTGGCGCGAGGCCGGTGGCCGGATCGTCGTGGATCATGGCGACGGCCGGCCGTTTCACGCCTTCGATCCCGCCGACCCGGTGGCGCGGCACTGGTGCGACCCGGACGACTACCGGGTGCGCTACGACTTCGGCAACTGGCCGGTCTGGCACGCGGAATGGGTGGTGACCGGACCGCGCAAGGATTACACCATGCGGAGCGATTACCGCCCCGCCGCCTGAACCAGCCGGGTCTCCACCCGCGCGCCGGTTTCCAGCGTCCGGTGCACCGGGCACTTGTCGGCAATCTCCAGAAGCCGGGCGCGCTGCTCGGCGTCGAGGTCACCCTCGAGCGTGATCTCGCGTCGGAAGACGTCGATCCGGTTGCCGCCGGTTTCGGCATCCCGGGCATGGACCTTGTCGTGGCTGATATCGACCCGGACATGGGCCAGCGGCCAGCCCTTGCGGCGGGCATACATGCGGATCGTCATCGAGGTGCAGGCGCCAAGGCCGGCGGCGAGGAACCCATAGGGCGACATGCCGCGATCGGTGCCGCCATAGGTCTCCGGCTCGTCGGCGATGGCGTGGTGCAGGGGGCCGGCCTGGATATTCTGCAGGAAGCCCTTCGGGTCGGCCTCCGACACCCGGACGATACCTTCCGGCGCGCCGGAGGGCGGCGCGGGCGGCCTGAGGTCGAGGTAGCGCGCGGCCCAGGCGGCGATGACATCGGCGGCATAATCGGCATCGGCCGGCCGGGAAATCAGGTGATCGGCATCGTCGAGGGTCACGAAGCTCTTGGGATGTTTCGCGGCCCTGAAGATCTCGGTCGCGTTGTCGATGCCGACGACGCTGTCGCGCGGCGCGTGCATGATCAGCAGCGCGCGCCTGAGGCCGGCGATGGCGGGCGCGAGGTTCTCGGCCGCCACCTCCTCCACCAGCGTGTGTCCGACCCGGACGGGGCCGCCGCCAAGATCGACCTCGGCCACGCCCTCGGCCGCGATCCGGTCGAGCGCGCCGGCGAAGTTGTGCGTGACATGGGCCGGATCGAAGGGCGCGCCGATGGTGACGACGGCCCGGACCGAGGCGATCCCGGCGGCGGCCTTCAGCACCGCAGCGCCGCCGAGCGAATGGCCGATGAGCAGCGCTGGCGCCATCTTGCGCCCCGCCAGCCAGCCGGCCGCGGCAGCAAGGTCTGCGACATTGGAGAGAAACCCGGTCTTGGCGAAATCGCCGCCGGACTGGCCGAGCCCGGTGAAATCGAAGCGCAGGACCGCGATACCCATCGCGGCAAGGCGGGCGGCGATGCGCCGCGCCGCGACGATGTCCTTGCCGCAGGTGAAGCAATGGGCAAAGAGCGCGGTGGCCAGATGCGGGCCGTCGGGCAGGTCGAGACGGGCCGAGAGGTCGGCGCCGGAATGGCCGGGGAATGTGATGCGTTCGGTGGCCATGTGCGTCCCTCCTTTGTGCCGCCACAAACTGGGCACGGGGGGAGGGCGCGGCAAGGATAATGTCGGCGTTTCACGGAGTGGTGACGGGGCGCGAGCGGGCGCACCATTCATCATCGTTTGTCATGATTATCGCAACAATCATTCGTTTTCAAAATGTCGATGCGGGACCTATCTGGGAGCCATAGCAACCGATGCAAGAGGAGAGAGCCCATGTCGGATGTCATGTGCACCCGGAATTCCCGGACCATTCCCGCGACGGCAGCGCGTTTTTCGTGGTCGCTCGCGGCGATACTGCTTGCCGGGATGCCCGTCGGTTACGGGCTCGGCACAGGCAGCGACGCATCGCGCGCCGCCGCTCCGGACCACGCCGCGACGACCGAGGATTGGCACGGCAATGTCAAGCGATCGCAGCGCACGCCCTGAACGGGTCCTGACGGGGACGGCTCAGGCCAGCCCCATCAGGCGTTCGTCGAACGGATAGGTCGTGAGGTTTTCGTGCCCGGTCTCGGTGATCAGCACTTGGTCTTCGAGCTTGATCGAGAAATCGCCGCCGTCCGGGCTGACCAGCGCCTCGACGCAGAGGACCATGCCCGGCTCGACCTCGTAATCGAAGGCGCCGTCCTGCCATTGGTCCGGGTAGACGATCGACGGCCATTCGTCGCAAAGTCCGACCCCGTGCATCTTGACCCCGTATTTCAGCCGGTCGAATTCCGGGTCGAGCCGGTGGCCGCCGAAAACGAGATCCTTGAACGAGACACCCGGCCGCAGCATCTCCATGTTGGTCGCGATGTGCTCGTGCGCGTGGCGCATCGCGTAGATCATCGAATTGGTGGGCTTGGCGTCGCCGATCCACCAGGTGCGCGAGATGTCGACGCAGATCCCGTAGGAGCCGATGAGGTCTGTGTCGAAGGCCACGATCTCATTTGGCTGGATGATCCGCGGGCCGCATTCCTGAAACCACGGATTGGTGCGGGGGCCGGAGGCCAGAAGCCGGGTCTCGATCCATTCGCCGCCGCGCTTGATGTTCTCGGCATGGAGCACCGCCCAGACGTCATCCTCGCTCATGTCGCCCCGTGGCACGCCTTCGCGGCAGGCTTTCTCCATCGCAGCGATGGATGCCTCGCAGGCATGGTGGGCGCAGCGCATGGCAAGGATCTCGTCCGGCCCCTTGATGACGCGCGCCTTCTCGGTGCATTCCTCGCCTTCCTCGACGCGGAAGCCCGCGCTTTCGAGCGCGCGGAGTCCCTGCACCATGATCTTGTCGACGCCAAGCCGGCGGTTGGTGCCGGCATGGGCGCACATCACCTCGTCGACATCGGCGGCGAAAGCCGCCGCCGCCGCCTCCCCCCGGTCGCCGGTGGACATGTAAAACATCGAGGCACCGGAGCGGATTTCGCGGACCAGCGGATTATGCTCGGCGAGGAAGGGCGAGTTCTTGTATTCCCAAAGCACCATGTAGCCGTCGGCGCAAAGCAGGAGCGCCCGGAACGGGTTGTGGGTGTTCCAGAGCTGCATGTTGGTCGCATCGGTCGCGTAGCGGATGTTCAGGGGATCGAAGAGCAGGATCCCGCCCCAGCCGCGCGCGACGACATGGTCGGTCAGCCGCTTCCAGCGGTATTCCCGCATCCGGCCGAGATCGGGCAATACGAGCCCGGCCGCGTCCCATTCGCGAAAGGCAAGCTGGGTCGGGCCGATCTCGATCCGGTCGTTGTCGTTAGGGCTGCCGTCGGGAAGGGTGGCGCCCTTCGTCGGGTCGATCTTGCGCGTGTCGCTGTAGTGCCGGGTCATGGTCCCCTCCCTTTGCGGCAAGCTTCCTTTGGGGGCGGGCGCAAATCCTGCCCGTTCCCGACGCGCGGCGCGGTTCTTTCCGACTTTTCCGCGCCGTGGCGGCAGGCTAGCGTCGCCGGCATGACCGTTCTTCAGACGAATCTTCCCGCCTATCCCTGGATGGACCCGCGCCTTTCGCGGCTTCCGGGTATCCTGCCTCTCGATCCGGACGACTGGCTTGTCGTGGACGAGGCCTATGCCGGCCAGATGGCGGTGCGCGACCGGCTGCTGGCCGAACGGCCGGCGGATGTGCGCGCACTTACCGAACCCGCCCGACCGGCGGCGGGGGAGCTTTACCGCTTGGTTCTGGCCCGCCTGCCGGGGCTCGGGTTCCGGGTATCGGACGGGCAGGCCGAGCGGCCGGACGGAGTGACGGTCCCCCTCGATCCGGGCCGGCCGCTCCTGACCTTGGGGCGGCTGGTGCAGGAGGATCTGTGCCTGATGCAGCCGGGCGGCGAGGGCGAGCATGTGCTTACCGGGGCGGTCCTCTGCTTCCCCGCGTCCTGGACCCTGGCCGAGAAGATCGGCCGGCCGCTCCTCCGCATCCACGCGCCGGTGCCGGGCTATGCCGAAGGGGTCGGTCCGAGAGTGCAGCGGCTGTGCGACGCGATCCGGCCCGAGCGCCCGCTGTGGCGGATGAACTTCCATCGCTACTTGTCGGCTGAACTGTTCCAGCCCCGGCGCGAGGGCGATCCGCGCCCGAAACCCGCCGGCCCCGCGCCCTATCTCCGGTCGGAGCGGCAATGCCTGCTGAAGCTGCCGGAAACCGGGGCGGTGGTCTTCTCGATCCACACCTATGTGGTTGGGGTGGAGACGCTGCCGGAGGCGGCGCGGGCGGGACTTGAGGCTTGGGATTTCGCCTAGCCGTCGCGGCCGGCCGATTGCCAGATGTCGCGGATCACCACCGCCACGTCCTGTCCGGCAAGCCCCTTGCCGGCCACGGTTTCGAAGCTGGCCTTCGCGGCCGCCATCGCCGGGGTGTCCACGCCGAGCCGGCCCGTCACGTCGAGAAAGAGATCCGCGTCCTTCAGCGCCCCGGCCACGGAAAATCCCACCCGGTCGCTGTCGCCGAGAAGTTCCGGCAGCCGGGCGCGGAAGAAGCCGTTCGCGGCCGGCCCTTCGCTGAGAAAGGCCATGAGGGGCCGACGATCGAGACCGGCGGCGAGGCCGGTCCCGACCGCCTCTTTCAGCGCCTGCAACGAACCGGCGAGCAGGATGTTGTTGGCGATTTTCGCGGCCATGCCGGCGCCGAGCGGGCCAACCGCGCGAACCGCGCCGGCAATCGCATCGGCCACCCCCCGGAAACGGGCGATATCGCGTTCGGAGCCGCCGAGAAACATGCCGGCCGTCCGCGCGGTCACCATTTCCGGCCCGCCCGAGATCGGCGCATCGACGGCGCCGGCGCCCGCCGTGGCGAGCCGGGTGGCAAAGCCGCGCAGCGTCTCGGGCCGCACGGTCGAGGTGTCGGCGACGAGCTTGCCGGAGAGGTCGCAGCCGAGGAGGTGCTCCATCACCTCACCCACGGCCGCATCGTCGAAGAGCGACAGGATCAGGATGTCGCTTGCCGCGGCCAGCGTGGCGAGGTCGGGGGCTGTGATGACTTCGGCCGCATCGACGGGGGATCGGTTCCAGCCGGTGACGCTGAAGCCCGCCTTGGCGAGGGTGGCGGCGATGGCCCGGCCCATGCGCCCCAGTCCGATGACACCGATGCGTTCCGCCATGCCGATCCTCCCTCGCCTCTGCCGGCCGAAGTCTACCGGCGGGATGTCGGCGGGGCCAGCCCCAGCGGCGGCGCCTTGGCGCGGGACAGGCGGGTGGGGGCCAGGCGGATGGGGGCCAGGTGGGCGGGGGCCAGTTGAGCCGGGGAACGCGAAAGGGCGCCCGAAGGCGCCCTTTCCCATCCGTTGCCGGTGGTCTCAGCAGCTGTAGTACAGCTGGTATTCGATCGGGTGCGGCGTGTGTTCGTAGGCGTAGACCTCTTCCCACTTCAGCGCCATGTAGCCTTCGAGCTGGTCCTTGGTGAAGACGTCGCCCGCCAGGAGGAAGTCGTGATCGGCCTCGAGCGCCTCGAGCGCCTCGCGGAGCGAACCGCAGACGGTCGGGATCTCTGCCAGTTCCTCCGGCGGCAGGTCGTAGAGGTCCTTGTCCGACGCGGGGCCTGGGTCGATCTTGTTCTTGATGCCGTCGAGGCCGGCCATCAGGAGTGCGGCGAAGGCGAGGTAGGGGTTGGCCGAGGGATCGGGGAAGCGGGCCTCGACGCGCTTGGCCTTCGGGCTTTCGGTCCACGGAATGCGGACGCAGCCGGAGCGGTTGCGGGCCGAGTAGGCGCGCAGCACCGGGGCCTCGAAGCCCGGGATCAGGCGCTTGTAGGAGTTGGTCGAGGGGTTGGTGATCGCGTTCAGCGCCTTGGCGTGCTTGAGGATGCCGCCGATGAAGTAAAGCGCCTCCTGGCTCAGATCGGCATACTTGTCGCCGGCGAACAAGGGCTTGCCGCCCTTCCAGATCGACATGTTGACGTGCATCCCGGTGCCGTTGTCGCCCTTTATCGGCTTCGGCATGAAGGTGACCGACTTGCCGTAGGCATGGGCCACGTTGTGGATCACGTACTTGTATTTCTGGATGTTGTCGGCCTGCTCTACGAGACCGCCGAAGATCATGCCAAGTTCGTGCTGGCACGAGGCGACTTCGTGGTGATGCTTGTCGACCTTCATGCCCATGCGCTTCATGGTCGAGAGCATCTCGCCGCGCAGGTCCTGCGCCGCGTCGGTCGGGTTGACCGGGAAGTAGCCGCCCTTGACGCCGGGGCGGTGGCCCGAGTTGCCCATCTCGTATTCGGTATCGCTGTTCCAGGCCGCGTCGATCGCATCGACCTCGAACGAGACCTTGTTCATCTTCACGCTGTAGCGCACGTCGTCGAAGATGAAGAACTCGGCCTCGGGGCCGAAATAAGAGGTGTCGCCGATGCCGGAGGCCTTGAGATAGGCTTCCGCCTTCGCCGCCGTGCCGCGCGGGTCGCGGCTGTAGGGCTCACCGGTGTCGGGCTCGACCACGTTGCAATGGATGCAGAGCGTCTTCTCGGCATAGAACGGGTCGATATAGACCGAGGAGGTGTCCGGGATCAGCTTCATGTCGGACTGGTCGATCGACTTCCAGCCGGCGATCGACGAGCCGTCGAACATGAAGCCTTCCTCGAAGAAATCCTCGTCGATGATATCGACGATCAGCGTCACATGCTGCAGCTTGCCGCGCGGATCGGTGAAGCGGACGTCGACATATTCGACCTCCTCGTCCTTGATCAGCTTGAGAACGTCCTTGGCGCTCATCTCTTTGGTCCTTTTGATTGGCGTGTTTCGGGGCGCGGGCTGGGCAGGGCGGGGTCAGACCCGCCCTGCGTCCCGGTGTCTCAGATCGCGTCCTCGCCGGTCTCGCCGGTGCGGATGCGGATGACCTGTTCGACGGGCGAGACGAAGATCTTGCCGTCGCCGATCTTGTCGGTGCGCGCGGCCGAGACGATCGCCTCGATCGCCGCCTCGACCATGTCGTCGGTCAGCACGACCTCGATCTTCACCTTGGGCAGGAAGTCGACGACATATTCGGCGCCGCGGTAAAGCTCGGTATGGCCCTTCTGGCGGCCGAAGCCCTTCACCTCGATGACGGAAAGGCCCTGGACGCCGACCTCCTGAAGCGCTTCCTTCACCTCGTCGAGCTTGAAGGGCTTGATGATGGCTTCGATCTTCTTCATGGGCCGACTCTCCCCGGGCAATTTCCTGCGGTCGGCCCCTGTCACCACTTTCGCGGGACGGGAACAATTGGCTAGGCTGGGCGAGGGCGGCGCGCGTAGGGGATTCCGGCGTATATGCCTAAAATTTGTGCAATTTGCCCGATGGCCGGGCAGTTTGAGAATTCCGGGGGACGACCGATGACCGAACTCCTCACCGCCGCCCAGATGCGCGCCATCGAGGCGGCCGCGATTGCCTCTGGCGAGGTCACCGGGCTGGAACTGATGGAACGCGCCGGGCGCGGCGTGGTCGAGGCGATCTTCGAGGAATGGCCGGAGCTGAAGGCAGGATCGTTCCGCGCGGTTGTTTTGTGTGGTCCCGGCAACAATGGCGGCGACGGGTTTGTCGTGGCGCGGCTTCTGAAGGAATGGGGCTGGGAGGTGGAGGTTTTCCTCTACGGTGACCCGGAGCGGTTGCCGCCGGATGCGCGGGTGAATTATGAGCGGTGGCGGGGGATGGGGGAGGTTGGGGGGCTGAAATGCGGGGACTTCTGGCTTGATCCCGCAACTACCCATTCAAATACGGTGCTGATCGATGCAATCTTTGGTACGGGGCTCAGCCGGCCATTCGATTGCAATGCAGTGAGTTGGGCGCTGTTGACCTGTGCCGGTAACAGCGAGTGCGACAACGTTTACTGGCCTTCGGCGCGTGTTGTTGCGATTGACGCGCCTTCAGGTCTGGATTGTGACTCCGGAGTGTTTCTTTGCACCGATCCAATTCCGAACCATTTCGAATGCGCACGGGCGAACCTTACGGTCACGTTTCATCGACCCAAAATCGGGCATTTTGTCTGTGAGGGGCCAGTGGCGTGTGGAAAGGTCGTCGTTTCTGACATTGGCTTGAGCTCGACGAGGTTCCCTGATCGTAAGGCTTTCGTTTTCCGCAATTGCTCTGAAAACGGGCTATTGCCGAAATTCCCGGTTCACTCGCACAAATACACCCACGGCCACGCCCTGATCCTCTCCGGCCCGCCCGGCCACTCCGGCGCCGCCCGCCTCGCCGCGCGGGGGGCGCTTCGGATCGGGGCGGGGCTCGTCACCCTGGGCTGTCCGCCCGAGGCGCTGACGGAGAATGCCGCGCGGCTCGATGCGGTGATGCTGAGGCCGGTGGCGGATGCCGGGGCGCTGTCGGCGGTGCTGGAGGACCGAAGGATCAACGCGCTCTGCCTCGGACCGGGGCTGGGGCTGGACGATCATGCGCGGGCGCTGCTGGCGACGGCGCTCGGGTTTTCCGGCGCCGCCCCCCCGCCCCCATCCCCTCCCCACGAGGGGGAGGGGGGCCGCGACGGCGGCGGGGCTGCTATCGACCCCGTCCCGGGCCCGACCCGGGACCTCGACCCGGGCGGAGCCGGAGGCCCCGGATCAGGTCCGGGGCGCGCCCTCGTCCTCGACGCCGACGCCCTGACGATCCTCGCCCGCGAGCCCGACCTCTTCGCCGCCCTCCCCGAAAACTGCGTCCTCACCCCGCATGCCGGGGAATTCGCCCGCCTCTTCCCCGACATCGCGGAAAAACTGGTGGCACCCGCCACCAAAGGCCCCGCCTATTCCAAGGTCGACGCCACCCGCGAGGCTGCGGCCCGCGTAGGCTGCGTCGTTCTTTACAAAGGCCCCGACACCGTGATCGCCGACCCCTCGGGTCGCTGCTCCATCAACTCCGCCCATTACGACCGCGCCGCCCCCTGGCTCGCCACCGCAGGATCGGGCGATGTGCTGGCGGGGTTCATAACCGGCCTCCTCGCCCGCGGCTTCGCCCCCATGCAGGCGGCCGAGACCGCCGCCTGGCTCCATGTCGAATGCGCCCGGCAATTCGGCCCCGGCCTCATCGCCGAGGACTTGCCCGAGCAATTGCCGGCCGTCTTCCGCGACCTCGGGCTTTGACGGCATACACCTTCATCTTGCCGGAAATATCCCCGCCGGAGGCATCCGCCGCCCGCTGCCGGGGACCGGCCGGGGCCTATTCGGCGGCGATCTTCGCCCCGGCGGGATCCACCGCGCCACAAGCCAGTTCCAGCCCCTCGGCATAGACCACCTGCGGCGTGTCGAACCTGAGATCGTAAAGTCGCATGGAAAGGACCCGGGTCGGCGCGATGAACTCGCCGTCTGCGATCCGCGCGATCGGCACCGTCGCCTGGGCCTTGCCAAAGAGCGCCTGCGCCCGCCAGTCGCGGATCAGGATCAGGGTTTCGTCGGGAAGCACCAGTTCCTGCTCCGGCCGATCATGGCCGAGCGCCCCGGCGCTGACGCGGATCGCGGGGCCGGAATAGCGGTGGACGTTGACCTCGCGCACGACGCGCATCCCCTCGCGGGTGACGATGCGGTCGCCAGGGGAGAGAAACTCCACCGGCAAGGCGCCGTCGAGCGTGAGAACAACCGTACCTGCGGCGATGCCGCGAACCTCTGTCTTCTGGCGCGTGCCGGAGCTATCCTGCCCGATCACATGCCCCGTCGTCACGTTCGACATTGGGACCCCCTATATGTGCTGCCTCGTATTTTTCTTTCAGAATATGTCAAGATTAGGTTGCGAGCGAGCATTTTCCGCGACGCGTTTTTGCGCTCGCATCGCTGGCCGACTCTTGCTAGAACGGCGCGGATTTCGGGAGCGGTCCCAGAACGGGGCCGCTCTCAGGCATTGCGGGTGTGGCGAAATTGGCAGACGCACCAGATTTAGGTTCTGGCGCCGAAAGGCGTGGGGGTTCAAGTCCCTCCACCCGCACCACGAGGAAAAGGACGAAGGAATGCAGGTCACCGAGACCCTGAAAGACGGCCTGAAGCGCAGCTACACGATCACCGTGCCGGCCGCCGATCTGGACGCGAAAGTGAACGAAAAGCTCGTCGAGGCGCAGCCGGAAGTCGAGATGAAGGGCTTCCGCAAGGGCAAGGTGCCGATGGCGATCCTGCGCAAGCAGTTCGGCGAGCGCCTTCTGGGCGACGCGATGCAGGATGCGATCGACGGCGCGATGAAGAAGCATTTCGACGAGACGGGCGACCGTCCGGCGCTGCAGCCGAAGGTCGAGATGCAGGGCGGCGAGACCTGGAAGAAGGGCGACGACATGATCGTCGAGATGTCCTACGAGGCGCTGCCGGAGATCCCGGAAGTCGATCTTTCCAAGCTGAAACTCGAAAAGCTCGTGGTTAAGGCCGAGGACAAGGCCGTGGCCGAGGCGCTCGAGAACCTCGCGAAATCGGCGAAGAATTTCGAGGACCGCAAGAAGGGATCCAAGGCCAAGGACGGCGACCAGGTCGTGATCGACTTCGTCGGCAAGATTGACGGCGAGGCTTTCGACGGCGGCGCGGGCGAGGATTACCCGCTGGAGCTTGGCTCCGGCTCGTTCATCCCCGGCTTCGAGGAGCAACTGGTCGGCGCCAAGGCGGGCGACGAGGTCGCGGTCAAGGTCTCGTTCCCGGCCGAATACGGCGCCAAGCATCTCGCCGGCAAGGAAGCGGTCTTCGACTGCACCGTGAAGGCGGTGAAGGAACCGAAGCCGGCCGAAATCGACGACGAGTTGGCCAAGCAGTTCGGCGCCGAGAGCCTCGAGGCCCTGAAGGGCCAGATCGGCGAGCGGCTGGAAGCCGAATATGCCGGCGCCGCGCGTCAGGTGATGAAGCGGGCGCTGCTTGACGAGCTTGACAAGCTCGTCAAGTTCGACCTGCCGCCGAGCCTCGTCGAGGCCGAGGCCGGCCAGATCGCCCACCAGCTCTGGCATGACGAGAATCCGGATCACCACGGCCATGACCACGGCGCAGTCGAGCCGACCGACGAGCACAAGTCGCTCGCTGAGCGCCGGGTGCGGCTTGGCCTGCTCCTCGCCGAGATCGGCCGCAAGGAGAAGGTCGAGGTGACCGACGCCGAGATGACCCAGGCGGTGATGATGCAGGCGCGCCAGTATCCGGGGCAGGAGCGGGCGTTCTTCGAGTTCGTTCAGAAGAATCCGCAGATGCAGCAGCAACTGCGCGCGCCGATCTTCGAGGACAAGGTCGTCGACCTCGTCTTCGCCGGCGCCAAGGTGACCGAGAAGGACGTCTCGAAGGAGAAGCTCCAGAAGGCCGTCGAAGCGCTCGACGAGATCTGAGCGATCCCCGACCTCCAGGACAGGGCCGCGCCGTTGGCGCGGCCCTTTTGCATTGTTGAGATCAATGCAGGGCCGGGGCCGGCAGGGCGGGTGTTGACCCGCCCCGGTCGGGTCTGCGTCAGGCCCCGACGCTCTTTCGCTGTCTCAGGAAGGTGAAGATCCCGAACGGCTGCATCGGTCGGGCGGCGGTGACTGTCAGTGATGGGGTGCCGAGAACCCGCTCCATCTCGAAATCCGAATGCCAGCCGATGACATTGGCGAGCGGCGCGAAGAGCCGTTCGAGCACGGCGAGAGCGCCTTTCGTCCGGGCGAAATGGCCGACGATCAGCACCTCGCCCCCCGGCTTGCAGACCCGCGCCATTTCGGCCATCACCTTTTCGGGTTCCGGCACGACCGAGATCACGTACATCGCCACGACCGTGTCGAAATGATCGTCGGGAAAGCTGAGCGCGCGCGCGTCCATCTCGCTGATCCGGGTGACATGGCGAAGCCCGCGTTCGGCGACCTTCTGGCGCGCCTTGTCGAGCATGTCGGGTGAGACGTCGATGCCAGTCACGTCGAGATGCGCCCGGTAGTGATGGAGCGACAGCCCGGTGCCGACGCCGATCTCGAGCACACGTCCGCTGCGGCTGTTGATGTGCTCGACGGTGCGGCGGCGCCCGGCGCGGGTGATCGCCCCGAACGTGTAGTCGTAGATCGGGGCCCAGTAACGGTACGAGGTCTTTACGGCAGTGATATCCACAATTTTTTTCCGTTGGTTGTAGGGCGTTCGACGTCTCTTATCTGCGGCGGCGTCCCAGAAGGACTTTCGCGAAGGAATGTAACAGAGACGCGGCATAGACCAGAATGATGACGATCAGCGACTTCCAGAACTCGGCGAGCATCGTGCCGGCGGCGAGCGACAGCGCGATCATCACCCAGACGATGCGTTCGCGCGGCACCCGCACCGATTTCGGCGAGAAGGTCGGCAGCCGGCTGACCATGAGCAGGCCGATGATGACGATGTAGAATTCGACCGGGATCGGGAAGGCCGCAAGCTCAAGCCCGGTCTCGAACGAGACGAAGACCGGCAGCAGCGCCATCAGCGCCCCGGCTGGGGCCGGGACGCCGGTGAAATGGGCGGGCTTTTCGGAAGAGTCCGTCGTGGTTGCCTTGTTGAGCGCGACGTTGAACCGCGCCAGCCGCATGCAGCAGCAGACGATGTAGACGAGGATGAAGATCCAGCCGCCAGCCTGTTCGCTTTGCGCCAGCGCCATCTGGTAGACGATGAAACCGGGGGCCACGCCGAAATTGAGGAAGTCCGACAGCGAATCGAGCTGGGCGCCGAAATCGCTGGTCGCCTGGAGCCGGCGCGCCAGCAGCCCGTCGAGCCCGTCGATCACGGTGGAGAAGAGGATGAGCCAGACGGCGATGTGAAACTCTCCGGCGATGACGAAGCGGATCGCCGTCAGCCCGGCGCAGAGGCCGAGCGTGGTGACCATGTTCGGCACCAGAGTGACGAAGGGCAGGCTGTCGGCCTCGCCCCGCTTGAAGGCATCGCCCTCGGCTGACGGTTTGGCCCGGTCGGCCGGCGGCTTCGGCGCCCGCGCCATCCTACCGGGTTGCCCCGAGGCGGGCGGCTTCGGTCGAGCCGAGATCGGCAAGCACGGTTTCGCCGGCAATGGTCGACTGCCCGACCGCGACGAGGGGCTCCACGCCTTCGGGCAGGTAGACGTCGAGGCGCGAGCCGAAGCGGATCATGCCGAAACGCTCGCCGGTCAGCAGCGCCTTCCCTTCGGCCACCTCGCAGACGATGCGCCGTGCGACGAGGCCGGCGATCTGCACCACGCCGATGGCGCGCCCGTCGTCCATGCGGATAGTGAGGCCGTTGCGTTCATTGTCGACGCTCGCCTTGTCGAGCGAGGCGTTGAGGAACTTGCCCGGCCGGTAGGCGATCTTTTCCACCCGGCCGGCGATCGGCGCACGGTTCACGTGGCAGTTGAAGACGTTCATGAAGACCGCGACGCGGGTCATCGGTTCGGAGCCGAGCCCAAGCTCTTCCGGCGGAGCGTATCTGCCGATCATCTGCACGATGCCGTCGGCGGGCGAGACGATCAGCCCTTCGCGCGTCGGCGTCACCCGGGGCGGATCGCGGAAGAAGTAGTAGCACCAGACGGTGAGGCCGACCCCGATCCAGCCGAGCGGGTCGGCGATCCAGAACAGCACCAGCGTCACGGCGGCGAAGATCGCGACGAACCTGTAGCCTTCGCGGTGCATCGGCTTGATGAAGGTCGAGAGCATGGACATGTGGCGCGGGGTCCCGAGTCAGCGGGCGTTGGCGCCCGCGCCCCTTTTGACGATGAATGGACTGGCATGCAACCGTTACGGGCAGGCGGACGGTTTTGTCGGCGTGGCCACGGCTTTTTGGCCGCCGGGAAAAGAAAAACCGCGCCGGAGGGGGCCGGCGCGGTCTGGTTCGTGGCGATCCGGGTCGGATCAGAGGTCTTCGCCGCCCTCGTTGGCCGCGCCGATATCGTCGAAAAGCTCGGCGATCTCGAAATTCGCCTCGGCCTCGGCTTCGGCGGCCAGTTCCTGGATCGACTTGCCCGAAGCCTGAAGTTCGGCTTCCTCGGTCGAGCGGGCGACGTTCAGGTTGATCGTCGCCGACACTTCCGGGTGCAGCACGACTTCGACCGAATGGATGCCGAGATCCTTGATCGGGCGGGTCAGCACGATCTGCTTGCGATCGACGGTGAAGCCCTCGGCCGTCGCGGCATCGGCCGCGTCGCGGGGCGTGACCGAACCGTAAAGCGCGCCGGCGTCGGAGGCCGAGCGAATCACGATGAAGGTCTGACCGTCGAGTTTCGCGGCGACGGACTCGGCCTCTTTCTTGGTCTCGAGGTTCTGCGTCTCAAGCTGGGCCTTGCGCGACTCGAAGCTCTGGATATTGGCTTCGGAAGCTCTGAGCGCCTTGCCCTGCGGCAGCAGGAAGTTGCGCGCGTAGCCGTCTTTGACTTTGACGACTTCGCCCATCTGGCCAAGCTTGGCCACGCGTTCGAGAAGGATGACTTGCATGTTCCTGTCTCCTTACTTCACGGCATAGGGCAGCAGGGCGAGGAAGCGGGCGCGCTTGATGGCGCGGGCCAGTTCACGCTGCTTCTTGGCCGAGACTGCGGTGATGCGGGCGGGCACGATCTTGCCGCGCTCGGAGATGTAGCGCTGGAGAAGACGGACGTCCTTGTAGTCGATCTTCGGCGCGTTGTCGCCCGAGAAGGGGCAGACCTTGCGGCGGCGGAAAAACGGTTTGTTCGCCATGTGTTAGGTTCCTTTCCTCAAGCCTTTGATCAACGGCGGTCGCCACGATCGCGGCGGTCGCCACGATCACCGCGATCAGTGCGATCCCCGCGGTCGCCACGCTCGTCACGCTTCTGCATCTGGACCGAGGGGCCTTCCTCGTGCGCGTCGACCTTGATCGACATCACGCGCATCACGTCGTCATGCAGGCGGGCAAGACGCTCCATCTCCAGAACTGCGGCCGAGGGCGCGTCGGTGCGCAGATAGGCGTAGTGGCCCTTGCGGTTCTTGTTGATCTTGTAGGCCATCGTCTTGACGCCCCAGTACTCGCTGTCGACGACCTTGCCGCCGTTATCCGCGAGGACCGTGCCGAAATGTTCGATGAGGCCTTCGGCCTGCGCGTTGGAAAGGTCCTGACGCGCGATGAGGACATGCTCGTAAAGCGGCATGCATACTCCTGTCGTTTCAGGCGGCTTCATAGGCGGGATCGAGCCTTCCGCGCCCCGCCACGAGAGGCTTCGCCGGTTTCGTGAATGCGGAAGGATGCGGCCTTATAGTGGAACCGGCGCGGGATGCAAGCGCGCGATCAGTCGGTCGGCGGCGGTGCAGCGCCGTCGGCCGGGGCGATGAGGTCGAAGGGATCGGGGGCCGGTTCCGGCGCGAGGAGGTAGCCGGCGAGGACGGCCGCGGCCCAAAGCGCGGCAGCGACAAGCACTGACGCCATGGCACGGCCGGCGGGGGGCACGGGAGGGCCGGTGCCGCTGAGCATCCGGGCGAGCGTCGCGTCGCGGTCGATGAACCGGTGCTTTACCACGCCGAGAAGGTGAAGGCCGAGCGCGGCGAAGAGGAGCCAGCCCGAGACCTGGTGGACCGAGGCGAAGATCAGCGCCAGCCGCTCGTCGGCCGGAAGGAAGGGCAGCGACTGGCCCAAGGGCCAGAGGATCGGCGCGAAGCCGGGGGCCGCCGAATGGCGCAGAACCCCGGAGACCGGCAGCACCAGCATCGCCCCGAGGAGCGTGTTGTGCACCAGCCGGGCGAGGGCGGTCTCGGCCCGGCGGTCGGGGTGGAGCGGGCCGGGGCCGGGGTGGCGGAACCGCCAGCCGATCCGCAGGGCGGCGAGGGCGAGGACGCCGAGGCCGAGGGTCTTGTGGATCGAATAGGCCCGGAAGACCCGCGCCACCTCGGTCTCGTCGGTGGCCGGCAGACGCACCATGACGAGGCCGAGCGCGATGAGGGCGAGGATCGCCAGCGCGGCCAGCCAGTGCAGCGCGCGCGCCACCGGGTCATAACCGGAAGAACCGGCCTTGCCGGCGCGCCTGTGCTCGCGTCTGTCGGTCATGGGCGCCTCGGGCGGGATGCGTGCCGCAGTCTAGCGGGTTGCCGGGACCGGTCCACCGGCCTTTTCGTTGCGCCGGAATGGCGGGCAGGCTATGCGGTAACAAACTCGCGATGAACGGAGGAACCATGACGCGCGCATTCGTATTTCCGGGGCAGGGAGCGCAGGTGATCGGCATGGGCCGTGCCCTGGCCGAGGCCTATCCGGCGTCGAAGGCGGTCTTCGAGGAGGTCGATGCGGCACTTGGTGAAAAGCTCTCGGTGCTGATCTGGGACGGCGAGCAGGACGCGCTGACACTGACCGAGAATGCCCAGCCGGCGCTCATGGCGACCTCGATCGCGGCCTGCCGGGCGCTGGAGGCCGAGGGGATCGGCATCGCCACCGCGTCCTATGTGGCGGGCCATTCGCTGGGCGAGTATTCGGCGCTGTGCGCGGCCGGGGCGCTGAGCCTTGCCGACACGGCGCGGCTCTTGCGGTTGCGCGGGCAGGCGATGCAGGATGCGGTGCCGGTCGGCGTCGGCGCGATGGCGGCGCTGCTCGGGCTCGACTTCGCGACGGCGTCGGCGGTCGCCGCCGAGGCAGCCGCGGGCGAGGTCTGCCAGGCGGCGAACGACAACGACCCGGCGCAGGTCGTGGTGTCGGGCCACCGGGGCGCGGTCGAGCGGGCGCTGGAGATCGCCAAGGCGAAGGGCGCCAAGCGCGCGATCCTGCTGCCGGTCTCGGCCCCTTTCCATTGCGCGCTGATGGAGCCTGCCGCCCGCGCGATGGCCGATGCACTGATCGACGTGCGGATCGAGGCGCCGAAGGTGCCGCTCGTGGCCAATGTGCGGGCCCGACCGGTCACCGATCCGGCGCTGATCCGCACGCTTCTGGTCGAGCAGGTGACCGGCGCCGTTCGCTGGCGGGAATCGGTCGAATGGATGGCCGGGAACGGCGTGACCGAGTTCTGGGAAATCGGCGCGGGCAAGGCGCTGTCGGGAATGATCCGGCGCATCGCGAAGGAGGCCGAGTGCCGCGCGGTCGGCACGCCCGAGGACGTGGTCGCGGCGAAGGATTGAGGCGACCGGGGAAGGCGCTGCCCTCCCCGGACCCCACCCGAGGTATTTTTGAACAGAAGAAAAGGAGCGGGCGATGTTCGATCTGACGGGGAAAGCGGCATTGGTGACGGGCGCCTCGGGCGGTATTGGCGGTGCCGTCGCTCGGGTCCTGCATGGCGCGGGCGCGACGGTCGGGCTGTCGGGCACGCGGGAGGCGCCGCTGCAAGAGCTTGCGGCGGACCTCGGGGGGCGCGCCTTCGTGCTGCCCTGCAACCTTTCCGACCCGGCCGCCGTCGAGGCGCTGCCGAAGGATGCCGTCGCGGCGATGGGATCGGTCGATATCCTTGTCAACAATGCCGGGATCACCCGCGACAACCTCTTCATGCGGATGTCGGACGAGGAGTGGCTGTCGGTCATCGACGTCAACCTGACCTCGACCTTCCGGCTCTGCCGGGGGGTCTTGCGCGGCATGATGAAGGCGCGCTGGGGCCGGATCGTCAACGTGACCTCGATCGTCGGCACCACCGGCAATCCCGGCCAGGGCAATTACTGCGCGGCCAAGGCCGGCATCACCGGCATGTCGAAATCCCTGGCGCACGAGGTAGCGAGCCGCGGCATCACGGTGAATTGCGTCGCCCCCGGCTTCATCGCGACCGCGATGACCGACAAGCTGAACGACGAGCAGAAGGCGCGGATTTCGGCGCAGATCCCGGCGGGCCGCATGGGCGCGCCGGAGGAAATCGCCGCGGCGGCGCTGTATCTCGCCAGTCCGGAGGCCGCCTATGTCACCGGCGCGACGCTGCATGTGAACGGCGGCATGGACATGGTCTGAGCCGGGCTGAAACACACGTTGCGAAAGCGTTTGCCTCGGGATTAGACTGTGCTATAGGCGGCGGCGACGTGCCGGGATGGAGGGTTTCCTTTCCGGCGGCCTTCGCTTTGAGCGGGGTCTGAGCCGCTCGATGAGAGCAAGGGACCAGGAAGCGGGACAGTCCGCGAAAATGAGGATTTGACATGAGCGACATCGCAGATCGCGTGAAGAAAATTGTCGTCGAGCATCTGGGCGTGGAAGAGGACAAGGTGACCGAGAGCGCCTCGTTCATCGACGACCTCGGCGCCGACAGCCTTGACACCGTCGAACTGGTCATGGCCTTCGAGGAAGAGTTCGGGATCGAGATTCCGGACGATGCCGCCGAGACCATCCAGACCTTCGGCGACGCGGTGAAGTTCATTACCGAAGCCGCCTGAGCGGGGTCGCGCGACCGGTTTTCGAAGCGGCGTCCCCATAGGGGGCGCCGTTTTGCATTTGGAGCGAGGCTGATGATTCCGCTGATCGAGACCGAGCGGCTGGTGCTGCGCGCCATGGTGCGGGAGGATTTCCCGGCGATGGCGGCGATCTGGCAGGAGCCGGAGGTGGTCCGCTTCATCGGCGGCAAGCCGCGGCCGGTTTCGGAAAGCTGGGCGGTGTTCCTGCGGATCGCCGGCAGTTGGGCCATCGAAGGGTTCGGCCAGTGGGGGATCATCCGCAAGACCGACGGCGCGCTGCTTGGCCAGACCGGATTTTTCACCGGGATGCGTGGGCTTGGCGCCGATTTCGATGACGCGCCGGAGGCGGGCTGGGTGCTGACCGCCGGTGCTCACGGGCAGGGTTATGGCCGCGAGGCGGTGACGGCCGCGCATCGCTGGTTCGACGCGCAGCCTTTCGGCCGGCAGAGCCGGGCGATGATCGAGGTCGGCCACGCCGCCTCTTTCGCGATTGCCGGGCGGCTCGGCTACCGGCCGATCCGCGAGACCGAGGATCTGGGCGACCGGGTGGTGCTTCTCGCGCGCGATATCGTGTCTTGACCCGGCGCCAGCGGGCGTGGCCCGATGGCAGCAGGAGGCGGCGCGCATGTGGCGAAATCTCATATCGGCCGGGTTGGCCGGGCTTCTCGTCATAATGGCAGCGCGACTGGGAATTGCCGAGCGCCTTGGGGCGCATCCGTTCTGGGCGGTGAAGACCGGCTATATCGGCGCATTGGCGGGGGTCGTCGCGGGGCTGGCGCTGTCGTGGGTTCCGGCCGGTCGGGCGCTGATCGTCGGCGCTCTCGTCGCGGGCATCGGCCTTCTGGCCGCGAAGCTTGGTGCCGCGCGGTTCGCGGCGTCCTATGCCGAGGATGCGATTGCGGGGCGGTTCTGGTTTTTCGGCTGGATCGTAGCGGCGGCGGGGGCGACGCTGATCGTTCATTCGGCCGTCCGGGCAGGTCTTGGCGTGCTGCGCTGAAAATGGCTTTGGGGATTCGGCGGCGGGCGGCGTAGACTCGGGGGGCGACAGGAATCGCGGAAGGGCGTGATGGCCTTCGGCCGCATCCTCCGCGCCGGCACAAAGAGGGAGGCGCGATCATGATCATCTATCCGACCATCGAACTGCAGAACGGCCGCTGTGTGAGCCTGATACGCGGACGGATCGAGGAACCGGCGATCTGGCATGTCGATCCGGTGGCCAAGGCGCAGGAATTCGCCCATGCCGGGGCGGAGTGGATGCATGTCACCGATTTCGACGCGGTGAACGGCAGCAATGCCAATCACGATCTTGTGCTGCGGATCATCCGGGGCGCGGGGATTCCGGTGCAGCTCGGCGGAGGTTTCCGCTCGCGCGACCGGATCGAGGAATGGATCGACCTTGGCGCCGGGCGCATCGTGGTCGGCACGCTTGCCGCCCAGAACCCGCATCTGGTGAAGGAACTGGCGGAGCGCCATCCCGATCAGATCGTGCTGGCCGTCGATGTCAGGCAGGGGCAGGTGATGATCGAGGGCTGGAAGAAGGCGAGCGCCTACAGCGCCGAAGGCTTCCTCGACAGTTTCAAGGGCACGCCCTTTGCCGCGATCATCGTCACCGATGTCGGGGCCGACGCGAGCGAGAGCGATGCCGCGCTCGGCCTGATCTCGGCCTTGGCGGAGCGGACCGACCTGCCGGTGATCGCGAGCGGCATCGTGCGGACCGTCGACGATATCTCGCGGCTGAGGCTTTTGGGCGGGGTGTCGGGCGCGATCGTGGGCCGGGCACTTTTCAATCGCACTGTCGATCTGAAGGAGGCGCTGAAAGAGGCGCGGCCGGATCTGGCCCATGTCGCCGAGTTCATTTGAACGGCGATGAGCCGCCGGGCGGGGGAACGGGCCTTGCCCGTCCCGTCCCAAGCCGTGTATCAAACCCCGGATCGAAGCAGGATTGGGGTGGGCTATGAGGCGCGTCGTCATCACCGGACTGGGCATGGTAACGCCGCTCGCATGCGGGGTCGAGGAGACCTGGAAGCGGCTGATTGCCGGGCAGTCGGGCGCCGGACCGATCACGCGGTTCGACACGTCGAACGTGGTCACGACCTATGCCTGCGAGATTCCCTTTGGCGACGGTTCGGACGGCACCTTCAATCCCGATGACTGGATGGAGCCGAAGGACCGGCGCAAGGTCGACGATTTCATCCTTTACGGCATGGCCGCCGCCGATCAGGCGGTAAAGGATGCCGGCTGGGACGCGCCGACCGAGGAGGAGAAGCTGCGCACCGGCGTGATGATCGGATCGGGCATCGGCGGGTTGACCTCGATTGCCGAGACCGCGGTTCTCATCAAGGAACGCGGGCCGAAGCGGGTTTCGCCGTTCTTCATTCCGGGAGCGCTGATCAACCTGATCTCCGGGCAGGTGTCGATCCGCTACGGGTTCAAGGGGCCTAACCATGCGGTGGTCACGGCCTGTTCGACCGGCGCCCACGCCATCGGCGACGCGGCGCGGCTGATCCAGTGGGGCGATGCCGACGTGATGGTCGCGGGCGGGGCCGAAAGCCCGATCAGCGAGATCGGGATCGCCGGGTTCAACGCCTGCAAGGCGCTTTCGACCAAGCGCGCCGACGATCCGACCAAGGCGAGCCGTCCCTATGATGCCGACCGCGACGGGTTCGTCATGGGCGAGGGCGCCGGCTGCGTCGTGCTTGAGGAATACGGGCACGCCAAGGCGCGGGGTGCCAGGATCTACGCCGAGGTGCTGGGCTACGGCCTGTCGGGCGACGCCTATCACATCACCGCGCCGTCGGAGGATGGCGAGGGCGGGTTCCGCTCGATGCAGGCGGCGCTGAAGCGCGCCGGGATCACGCCGGACCAGATCGACTACATCAATGCCCACGGCACCTCGACCATGGCCGACACGATCGAGCTGGGCGCGGTGGAGCGGCTGATGGGCAATGCGGCGGCCAAGGCGACGATGTCGTCGACGAAATCGGCGATCGGTCACCTTCTGGGGGCAGCCGGCGCGGTCGAGGCGATCTTCTGCGTGCTGGCGATCCGCGACCAGATCGCGCCGCCGACGATCAACCTCGACAATCCGGCGGTCGCCCCGAAGCTCGACCTCGCCCCCAACAAGGCGGTCAAGCGAGAGATCCACGTGGCGCTGTCGAATTCGTTCGGATTTGGCGGCACCAATGCCTCGCTGGTGCTGGGGCGGGTTGCCGGCTGATGTGGCGGAATATCGCGTCGAACTTCCTGACCATCGCCATCCTTCTGCTTGTCGTGGCGGCGGGGCTGGTGGCCTGGGGACAGCGGCAATATGCCGGCCCCGGTCCGCTGGCGGAGGCCATCTGCTTCAAGGTGGAGCGCGGCGCGAACCTGCGCGGGGTAGCGACCGATCTGGCGGAGCGGGGCGCGATCGGTTCGGGATACATCTTCCGGGTCGGGGCGGATTACGAGGATCGGTCCGGCAGCCTCAAGGCCGGGTCGTTCCTGATCTCGCCGCATGCCTCGATGCAGGAGATCGTTGACGCGATCACCCGGAGCGGCCAGTCGACCTGCGGCACGGAAGTGAATTTCCGCATCGGCGTGAATGCTGCCGACATGGTGTTGCGCGAGCTTGACCCGGCGACGAACCGCTACGTCGAAGTGGTGAAGTTCGACCCGGCCACCGAGGCTGTGCCGCAGGCCTATATCGATCGAGCGCAGGGCCTCGATGTCCGATTCCGCATCACCCTGGCGGAAGGCGTCACGAGCTGGCAGGTGGTCGAGGCGCTGAAGCGGGCGGACTTCCTCGACGGCGAGGCCGGCGAGGTGCCGCCGGAAGGTCGTCTGGCGCCCGACAGCTACGAGGTCGTGCGCGGCGGCACCCGGGCCGATCTGCTGGCCGAGATGGGCCGGCGGCAGGAGGCGGTGCTGGCCGAGCTCTGGGCCTCGCGTGCCGAGGGGCTGCCCTATGCGACGCCCGAGGAGGCGCTGACGATGGCCTCCATCGTCGAGAAGGAGACCGGAGTGCCCGAGGAGCGCCGGCGGGTGGCGAGCGTCTTTCTCAACCGCCTCGCGCAGGGGATGAAGCTGCAGACCGACCCGACCGTCATCTATGGGCTGACCAAGGGGCAGGGTGTGCTCGGCCGCGGGCTTCGTCAGAGCGAGTTGCGTGGGCGTACGCCCTACAACACCTATGTGATCGACGGGCTGCCGCCCACGCCCATCGCCAATCCGGGCCGCGAGAGCATTGCCGCCGCACTCGACCCCGAGACGACGGATTACCTCTTCTTCGTGGCCGATGGCAGCGGCGGGCACGCCTTTGCCACCACGCTGGCCGAGCACAACGACAATGTCGCGAAGTGGCGGGCAATCGAGGCGCAGCAGGGGTCGGGGAACTGACGGAGTGACCGGCCCGGCCCGGACGGGCCCGAGCGGTTAACAAACGGTAAAGGGATCGTCCCGCAAAGCATTGAACCTGAACGGTTTTTTGCTTGACTTGGCGAACGCTCCCGGCTATACCTTCGGGCATGCTAGAAGAAGTGGGCGAGGCGGCCGGGGGCGACCCCCAGGGCCGCCTTTTCATTTCGCTCGTGCGGACAGGCATGAGAGGCGGGCACGGACTGAATGACATCGAGGGTTTCGGCCGAGGAGTCGACCTCCGCGACGCAGGTCGAGGAGGCGGAGGAACTGTACGGCGATATCGCCGCCGACATCTTCAGCGTGATGCGGAAGATCAAGCAGGGCGATTTCGCGCTGGTCAAGGACGCGGGGCGACATCTGAAGGACCTGCGGGTCGCTTATCAGATCGCCATGGAAGAAAGGGCAAGAGTTGCCAAACGCAGCAAGGAAGATGCCGGGGTCGTCTACGATTACGCGCTCGACTTCGATGCAGCACGGGATGAAATCCGCGGCCGTCTGGCTCGCCTCCGCGACGCAGGAGACGGTGGATGAGTTCATCTCGGGCCTGAGCGACGAGGCGCTGCTGGCGCTGCCCTGGCTTTTCGAGTTCTGGGCGCTGCCGCACCAGTTGCCGCCCGACGGGGTCTGGAAAAGCTGGGTGATCATGGGCGGGCGCGGCGCCGGCAAGACCCGTGCCGGGGCCGAGTGGGTGAGGACCGAGGTCGAGGGCGCGCGGCCGCTCGATCCGGGGCGAGCGCGGCGCGTGGCGTTGGTTGGCGAGACGGTGGACCAGGTCCGCGAGGTGATGATCTTCGGCGCGAGCGGGATCCTCGCCTGTTCGCCGCCCGACCGGATGCCGGTCTGGGAGGCGGGGCGCAAGCGGTTGGTCTGGCCGAACGGGGCGGTGGCCGAAGTCTACTCGGCGCATAGTCCCGAAAGTCTGAGGGGGCCGCAGTTCGATGCGGCCTGGGTCGACGAGCTGGCGAAGTGGAAGAAGGCCGAGGAGGCCTGGGACATGCTTCAGTTCGCGCTGCGGCTTGGCGACAATCCGCGTCAGGTGGTCACGACGACGCCGAAGAACGTGGGTGTCCTCAAGGCGATCCTGAAGAACCCCTCGACCGTGCTGACGCAGGCGCCGACCGAGGCGAACAAGGCTTATCTCGCGGCGTCGTTCCTGGAAGAGGTGCGGGCGCGCTATGCCGGCACGCGGCTCGGCCGGCAGGAACTGGACGGGGTGCTGCTGGAGGATGCCGAGGGGGCGCTCTGGACCACCGCCGGGCTGGAGGCTTGCCGGGTGCCGGTGCCGGAGCGGCTGAGCCGGGTCGTGGTGGCGGTGGACCCGCCGGTGACCGGACATGCCGGATCGGACGAATGCGGCATCGTCGTCGTCGGTGCCGTGACCGAGGGGGCGCCGTCAGAATGGCGGGCTTGGGTGATCGAGGATGCGAGCGTCTCGGCGGCCTCGCCCGCCGACTGGGCGCGGGCGGCGATCTCGGCGATGGAGCGGCATGGCGCCGACCGGCTGGTCGCCGAGGTCAACCAGGGCGGCGACCTTGTCGAGAGCGTGGTGCGGCAGGTCGATCCGCTGGTGCCGTTCCGGGCGGTGCGCGCCTCACGCGGCAAGACCGTGCGGGCAGAGCCGGTGGCCGCACTTTACGAGCAGGGCCGGGTGCATCATTCACGCGGTCTCGGCGCGCTTGAGGATCAGATGTGCCGGATGACGGTGCGGGGATACGAAGGCAAGGGATCGCCCGACCGGGTCGATGCCCTCGTCTGGGCGCTGAGCGAGCTGATGGTGGAGCCGGCGGCGAAATGGCGCCGGCCGCAGGTCCGGAGCCTTTGACCGGGGGCCGGGGCGGACGGCAGCCGGCGGAGCCTCCGGCGGGGATATTTCGAGCAAGGTGAAATGCAGGCGGTCCGTTCGACGGCGGCGTTTCGGTGCGCGGGCTGAGACAGGAGAATCGGGATGGCATGGAAGTTATTCGGCCGCGCGGAGCGCGCGGTGCCGGAGCAGAAGGCGTCGGCAACCGGGCGGGTCGTGGCCTGGGGATCGTCGGGCCGGGTGGCCTGGTCCCCGCGTGACGTGGTGAGCCTGACCAAGACCGGATTCACCGGCAATCCGGTCGGGTTCCGGGCGGTGAAGCTGGTCGCCGAGGCGGCGGCGGCGCTGCCGCTCGTCTGTCAGGATGCCGAGCGGCGTTTCGACGTGCATCCGGTGATCGAGCTGATGCGGCGGCCCAATCCGGGTCAGGGCCGGGCGGAACTGTTCGAGGCCCTCTATGGCCAGATCCTGCTCAGCGGGAACGGCTATCTGGAGGCGGTCGGCGCCGAGGGTCTGCCGGCAGAGCTGCATGTGCTGCGCTCGGACCGGATGTCGCTGGTGCCGGGCGTGGATGGCTGGCCGGTCGCCTATGACTACGCCGTCGGCGGGCGCCGGCACCGGTTCGACATGACCGGGCCGGTGGACCCGATCTGCCATATCAAGAGCTTCCATCCGCAGGACGACCACTACGGGCTCAGCCCGATGCAGGCGGCGGCGGTGGCGGTCGATGTCCACAATTCGGCATCGAGCTGGTCCAAGGCTTTGCTGGACAATGCCGCACGCCCCTCGGGCGCGATCGTCTACAAGGGCGCGGACGGGCAGGGCAGCCTGTCGGGCGATCAGTACGACCGGCTGATCCACGAGATGGAGATGCATCATCAGGGCGCCCGCAACGCGGGACGGCCGATGTTGCTGGAAGGCGGGCTCGACTGGAAGCCGATGGGGTTCAGCCCGTCGGACATGGAGTTCCAGAAGACCAAGGAGGCGGCGGCGCGCGAGATCGCGGTGGCCTTCGGGGTGCCGCCGATGCTTCTGGGCATTCCCGGCGACGCGACCTATGCCAACTATCAGGAGGCGAACCGCGGCTTCTACCGGCTGACGGTGCTGCCGCTCGCGACGCGGGTCACGGCGGCGGTGGCCTACTGGTTGTCGACCCATCTTGGCGAGCAGATCGAGCTGAAGCCAGACCTCGACCAGGTGCCGGCGCTCGCCGGCGAGCGCGATCAGCAGTGGAAGCGGGTCGGCGAGGCGGCGTTCCTGACCGATGCAGAAAAGCGCAGCATCCTTGGATTGCCGCGCCTCGCAGACGAGGAGTGAGGATGGCCGGGCAGGGGTCGCGCTATCTCAAGGAGCCGTTCGAATGCGCCCATGAGCATCGCTTCATCGCGACCGAGAAGATCATGGCCTTGCAGTTCGAGACCGTGGAAAAGCGGCTGGAACGGATCGAGGCGATGATCCTCGGCGTCGAGAAGCGGCTCTGGATGACGGTTTTCGGGGTCGTCGGCGTGATCCTGAGCCAGGCGGTGCAATCGCTGCTGGAATACGGGCCGAAATAGGAAAATCGACATGATGACAAGCGATTACGGGTTGGAGATCAAGTTCTGCCGGCTGGGCGAGGATATCGCCGTCACGGATGGCTGCCGGATCGAGGGCTATGCCTCTCTCTTCGGGATCACCGACCACGGCGGCGATGTCGTGGTGCGCGGTGCCTACGCGAAGTCGCTGGCGCGACTGAAGGCGCAGGGCCGCGCGGTGAAGATGCTCTGGCAGCACGATCCGGGCCAACCGATCGGGGTCTGGGACGAGATCGCCGAGGACGGGCGCGGGCTGCGGGTGAAGGGCCGGATCCTGACCGAGGTCGATAAGGGCCGCGAGGCGGCGGCATTGATCGCCGCGGGGGCGATCGACGGACTCTCGATCGGCTACCGCACGGTGACGGCGGAGAAGGATGCGAAGGGGCAACGGCTTCTTCGCGAGGTGGAGCTTTGGGAGGTGTCGCTCGTCACCTTTCCGATGCTTCCCGAGGCGCGGGTCGGGGCCAAGGGCGATCTGCCCGCGGACGCGGCCTTGCGGGAACTGGCGGCTGTCTTCGAGGACGCGCGCCGGATGCTGGCGGGGCGCCACTAGCCCCGTCCGACGCAACCCCTGACTTGAGGTGATGGGTATGAAGAAGACCGAGACGAAGGCTCGGGCCGGGGAAGGCGTGTCCGACGCTCCGGCCGAGGAGGTGAAGTCCGCGCTACAGGGTTTCCTGAGCGAGTTCAAGGACTTTCAGGACGACATGACATCGAAGCTGCAACAACAGGAAGAGCGACTGACCATGCTGGATCGCAAATCTTACGCCCCGGGGCGCCCGGTTCTGTCCACCGCCGTCGATCACGACGCGCCGCACAAGAAGGCGTTTGCCGCCTATCTTCGCTCGGGCGACGATGACGGTCTCAGGGGCCTCGTCCTCGAGGGCAAGGCGCTCAACACCCAGGTGAACGCCGATGGCGGGTTCCTGGTCGACCCCGAGACGTCGGACCGCATCCGCGGCGTGCTGAAATCGACCTCGTCGCTCCGCTCGATCGCCAATGTGGTCAGCGTCGAGGCGACCTCGTTCGACGTGCTCGTCGATCACACCGACCTCGGGTCGGGCTGGGCGACGGAGACCGCCTCTCTGACCGAGACCTCGACGCCGCAGATCGACCGCATCTCGATCCCGCTGCACGAGTTGGCCGCGATGCCGAAGGCGTCGCAGCGGCTTCTCGACGATTCTGCGTTCGACGTCGAGGGCTGGCTGGCCGAGCGCATCGCCGACAAGTTCAGCCGTGCCGAGGCGCAGTCGTTCGTCACCGGCGACGGCATCGACAAGCCGACCGGGTTCCTGACCCATACGGCCGTCGATAACGGGATCTGGGCCTGGGGATCGCTCGGCTATGTGCCGACAGGCGCGGATGGCGACTTCGCTCCGACCAATGCCTCGGACTCGATCATCGACCTCGTCTATGCGCTGAACGCGGAATACCGGGCGAACGCAACCTTCGTGATGAACTCGAAGACCGCGGGCGCGGTGCGCAAGATGAAGGACGCCGACGGCCGTTTCCTCTGGTCTGACGGTCTGGCAGCGGGCGAACCGGCGCGTCTGATGGGCTATCCGGTCCTGGTTGCCGAGGATATGCCTGACATCGCGTCGAACGCCTATGCGATCGCCTTCGGTGACTTCCACAACGGCTACACCGTGGCCGAGCGCCCGGACATGCGGATCCTTCGCGATCCGTTCTCGGCCAAGCCGCATGTTCTCTTCTACGCCTCCAAGCGTGTCGGCGGCGACGTGAGCGACTTTGCCGCGATCAAGCTTCTGAAGTTCGCGATCTCGTAAGGGGCGCGGATCGGCCGGGGCCTTCGGGTCCCGGCCGTACGGGCGCGGGTCGCCTTTCCCTCGTATTGTCTAGCTGCTCCCTCCGTCCGAGCAATGCGGGGCTGGCCCGCGCCCGATCCTTCGAGGAGGGGCGTGACTATCGGAGATTTCCATGATGCTGAGCGAAGTGACGCCGGTGCCGCAGGCGGCCCTGCCGGTGGCGGAATTCAAGGATCATCTGCGGCTCGGCACCGGGTTCGCCGATGACGGAAGCCAGAATGCGCTGGCCGAGAGCTATCTGCGTGCGGCCCTTGCCGCGATCGAGGGGCGGATCGGCAAGGCGCTGATCGCGCGGGATTTTCTTCTGGAACTGAACGGCTGGCGCTGGCCCGACAGTCAGGCCTTTCCGCTGGCCCCGGTGAGCGTGGTCGGATCGGTCACGGTCAAGGACCGCGACGGGCTGGCGGCTCTGATCGACCCGACGCGCTACCGGCTGGAGCGGGATGCGCATCGGCCGAAGATTGTTGCCTCGGGGGCGCTTCTGCCGGGTATTCCGGTGGGCGGTACCGTCGAGGTGGTCTTTACCGCCGGTTTCGGCCCCGCGTGGCCGGATGTGCCGGTCGATCTGGCGCAGGCGGTGTTCCTGCTTGCGGCGCAGTATCACGAGACCCGGCACGAGGCCGGCGCCGGGCAGGCGATGCCTTTCGGGGTGATGGCGCTGATCGAGCGTTGGCGGACCGTGCGGGTGCTCGGCGGGGGGGCGGCATGAGCGCGCCGCGACTGAACCGCAAGCTGGTGCTGGAAGAGGCGCAGCGGGCGCCGGACGGCGCCGGTGGCTGGTCGCTGAGCTGGGTCGCGCTCGGCGCGCTCTGGGCGCGGCTCGATCCTGGCACTGGGCGCGAACGGGCGGGCGAATTCGTCACGCTGTCGGCCGTGCCCTACCGGATCACGGTGCGCGCGGCGCCGCAGGGGGCCCCGTCACGGCCAAGGCCGGAACAGCGGTTTCGCGACGGCGCGCGGGTCTTCCGCATCACGGCGGTGACGGAAGAGGATGCGGCGGGGCACTACCTGACCTGCTTCGCGCAGGAGGAGGTTCTGGCATGAGCTACGGAGCGGCGGCCGCCCTGCAGGCGGCGATCTACCAGCGGCTCACCGCCGACAGCGCACTGGATTCGCTGGTCTCGGGCGCGATCCACGATTCGGTGCCGCCGGGGGGCGTGACGGGGACTTATGTCTCGATCGGCCCCGAGGATGTGCGCGACGCCTCCGATCAGGTCGGCCGCGGGGCGTTTCATGAATTCGTCGTCTCGGTCGTCACCGATCAGGCCGGGTTCCAGAACGCCAAGGCAATCGCCGCGGCGGTGTCTGACGCGTTGACTGGCGCCACGCTGATTCTGGCGCGCGGGCGGCTGGTCGGGCTCTGGTTCCTGTCGGCGCGGGCGCGGCGGGTCGAGAAGGCGGATGTGCGCCGGATCGACCTGACATTCCGGGCGCGAATCGAGGACTGAGTGCTTTCCGCCAGAACGGGAGGAAGCACATATCGAACATTCAAGGGTGTCGGTTCTTCGCTGACGGCCCATTTCTTTCACTAATCGGAGAACTGACATGGCTGCCCAGAATGGCAAGGACCTTCTGATCAAGCTCGACCTCACCGGGGGCGGGCTTTTTACAACGATTGCCGGCCTGCGCGCGACGCGGATCAGCTTCAACGCCGAGACCGTCGATGTGACCTCTCTGGAAAGTCAGGGCGGATGGCGCGAGTTGCTCGGCGGGGCGGGCGTGCGCTCGGCCTCTGTCTCGGGCTCGGGCGTCTTCGTCGACAGCGCCACCGACGACCGCGCGCGGCAGATCTTCTTTGCCGGCACGGTCGAGCAGTTTCAGGTGATCATCCCGGATTTCGGCATCGTCGAGGGGCCGTTCCAGATCACCGCGATCGAGTATGCCGGCAGCTACAATGGCGAGGCGACCTACGAGCTGTCGCTCGCGTCTGCCGGCGCCCTTGGCTTCACGGCGATCTGATGGCGAATCCCTGGACGGGGGAGGTCGCGATCCGGCTCGACGGGACCCGGCATGTCGCCAAGCTGACGCTGGGGGCGCTGGCGGAGCTTGAGGCCGGCCTTGGGACCGGGACGCTGATCGAGCTGGTCGAGCGGTTCGAGGCGGGCCGGTTCTCGACCCGCGATGTGCTGATGCTGATCGTCGCCGGCCTGCGGGGCGGCGGCTGGGAAGGCACGGCGGCCGATCTTCTGAAGGTCGAGATCGGCGGTGGTCCGGTCGAGGCGGCGCGGGTGGCGGCGGAGCTTCTGGCCCGCGCCTTCACGGTGCCGGACGCGGGATGACGGCGCTCGACTGGCCAGGGCTGATGCGGGCGGGCCTTGGCGGACTTGGGCTGAGGCCGGAGGAGTTCTGGCGGCTGACGCCGGCGGAACTGGTGCTGATGCTTGGCGATCCGGGCGCAGTGCCGCCCCTGAGCCGGGCGCGGTTGGACGAGCTTGCCCGGGCCTGGCCCGACAAAGCGAAGGATGAATGAGATGGCGGTAACGGACGGGCTTGACGGGCTGGCCGCGCAGGCGGCGGCGCTGGAGAGCAACCTTGGCGGCGCGCAGGCGATGACGGCGGCGTTTGGGGGAGAGCTGGAGCGGATGCGCGAAAGCATGATCTTTACCGGTCGCGAAGTGGACAGCTTGTCGCGGAACATCGGCGGCGGCCTCAGGCGGGCCTTTGACGGGCTGATCTTCGACGGGCTGAAGCTGTCGGACGCGCTGCGCAGTGTGGCGCAGACGATGATCGACAGCGTCTACAACGTCGCGATGCGGCCGATCCAGAATGCGGTCGGCGGGGCGGTGGCGAACGGCCTCAATGGTCTCTTGAGCGGAGTTTTTCCGTTCGAGAAGGGCGGCAGTTTTGCGCAAGGCCGGGTGATGCCCTTCGCACGGGGCGGGATCGTCTCGTCACCGACGATGTTCCCGATGCGGAGTGGGCGCGGGTTGATGGGCGAGGCGGGACCGGAGGCGATCATGCCGCTTGCACGTGGGGCCGACGGTCGGCTGGGCGTGCAGACGGCGGGCGGCGGGCGGCCGGTCAATATCGTGATGAACGTGACGACTCCGGACGTGCAGGGCTTTGCCCGCAGCCAGAGCCAGATCGCGTCGCAGATGGCGCGCGCGCTGTCGCGCGGCGACAGGAACAGGTGAGGAGGGCGGCATGGCATTTCATGAGGTGCGGTTTCCGGCGAATCTCAGCTTCGGCTCGGTCGGCGGGCCGGAACGGCGCACGGAAGTGGTGGCGCTGACCAACGGGTTCGAGGAGCGCAACACGCCCTGGGCACAGTCGCGTCGCCGCTACGACGCCGGGGTGAGTTTGCGCAGCCTTGACGATATCGGCGAGCTGATCGCGTTCTTCGAGGCGCGGCAGGGCCAGTTGAGCGGCTTTCGCTGGAAGGACTGGGCGGATTTCAAATCCGGCCGCGCCTCGGCGGCGGTTGCCTATGATGACCAGCCGATCGGGATCGGCGACGGCGTGACGACGGATTATCAACTGATCAAGACCTACGCATCGGGCGCCGAGGCGCAGGTCCGGGTGATCGCGAAGCCGGTGGCGGGCACGGTGCGCGTCGGGCTTCAGGGTGACGAACTGGCGGAGGGTGTGCATTACACGGTCAACACCACGACCGGGGTTGTTCGATTCGCAAGCGCGCCCGCAGTCGATGAGCGCATCACGGCCGGCTACGAGTTCGACGTGCCGGTGCGATTCGACACCGATCGTATCCAGGTCTCGGTCGCCTCGTTCCAAGCGGGCGACGTGCCGCAGGTGCCGGTGGTGGAGGTGCGTCTCTGATGACCTATCCACAGGCGTTGAAGGACCATCTGGCGGGCGGCGCCACCACGGTTGCCCGCGCCTTCGCGGTGACGCGGAAGGATGGAATGGTGCTGGGCTTCACCGATCACGACCGCGACCTGACGTTCGACGGGATCGCCTTTCACGCCGGGTCCGGGATGACGGCGAAGGCGATCCAGCAGGGGACCGGTCTGTCAGTCGACAATACCGAAACCTTCGGCGCGCTGAGGTCGGACGCGATCACCGAGGAAGATATCCTCGCCGGTCGCTACGATGGTGCCGAGGTCATGGGTTGGCTGGTCAACTGGGCCGATGTTTCGGTACGCGCCTTGCAGTTTCGCGGCACGCTGGGCGAGATCGTCCGTTCAGGCGGGGCCTTCAATGCCGAATTGCGCGGGCTTTCCGAAGGGCTGAACCAGCCACAGGGGCTGATCTACCACGCCCGCTGTTCGGCGGTTCTGGGCGACGGGCGCTGCGGGTTCGACCTTGACCAGCCCGGATACAGCGAAGAGCGCCCAGTCGAGACGGTGACGGATGCGAGGGTGTTCGGGTTCGCGGATTTCGCAGGTTACGAGGACCGCTGGTTCGAGAAGGGCCGGTTCCGGGTGTTGACCGGCGCGGCGGCCGGGCTGGTCGGATCGGTGAAGAACGACCGGCTTCGCAAGGGCACTGCCCGCGAGGTGGAGTTGTGGCAGGCGCTGGGTATGGCGCCGGCGCCGGGGGACTTTGTGCGGATCGAGGCGGGCTGCGACAAGCGATCGGAAACCTGCCGGTTGAAATTCGCGAACTTCGACAATTTCCGCGGCTTTCCGGACATTCCGGGCGAGGATTGGCTGATGTCCCGTCCGGTCGGCGCCAGCGTCAATGACGGCGGGAGCCGGCGCGGATGAGCGGGACGGGCGCGCGCGCGGTCGCGATTGCGCGGGGCTGGATCGGCACGCCCTACCGCCATCAGGCCTCGGCGCGCGGGGCCGGGGCGGACTGCCTCGGCCTTTTGCGCGGCGTGTGGCGCGAGCTTTACGGCGCGGAGCCGGAGGTGGTGCCTGCCTATACGCAGGACTGGTCGGAGCCTGAGGGCGCCGAGCGGCTCTGGCAGGCGGCGGCGCGGCACCTGAGGAGTTGCGACCTGCGTTCGGGCGTTCGTCCGGGCGAGGTTCTGCTGTTTCGCATGCGGGCCGGGTCGGTCGCGAAACATCTGGGCCTGGCTGCCGAACGCGGCGGCCGGGCCACGTTCATTCACGCCTATTCCGGGCACGGGGTCGTGGAAAGTCCGCTTTCCACCCCTTGGGCGCGCCGCCTCGTGGCGCGCTTCGAATTTCCCTGAAGGAGGGTCGGCATGGCCACCATACTGCTTTCGGCCGCGGGCGCCTCGATCGGGGCCGGCTTCGGCGGTTCGATCCTTGGCCTGTCGGGCGCCGTGATCGGCCGAGCGATCGGCGCGACGCTGGGGCGTGTCATTGACCAGCGGCTGATGGGGTCGGGGTCGCAAGCGGTCGAGACAGGAAAGGTCGACCGTTTCCGCCTGACAGGAGCCTCGGAAGGCGCACCGGTCGGCCGAATCTGGGGCCGGATGCGGGTCTCGGGCCAGGTGATCTGGGCGTCGCGGTTTCTTGAGACGACGAACACCTCCGGCGGTGGTGGCAAGGGCGCTCCATCGTCGCCGCGCGTCACGGAATATTCCTATTCGGTGAGCATCGCCGTGGCGCTTTGCGAGGGCGAGATCACCCGCGTCGGACGGATCTGGGCCGACGGCGTCGAAATCTCTCGCGATGACGTCACGATGCGGGTCTACACCGGGTCGGACGACCAGCTTCCCGATCCGAAGATGGAGGCGATCGAGGGCGCCGGCATGGTGCCGGCCTATCGCGGCGTCGCCTATGTGGTCTTCGAGGACCTGGAGCTTGGCGCCTTCGGCAACCGGGTGCCGCAGTTCTCGTTCGAGGTGCTGCGCCCGGCGCAGGGGCCTTACATCGACGGTGTGACCGACCTCGCGCGGGGAGTGAGCGGCGTCGCGCTGATCCCCGGCACCGGGGAATATGCGCTGGCGGCGACGCCGGTACATTTCTCTACCGGGGTCGGGCAGAATGTTTCCGCCAATATCCATACGCCGGCGGGCAAGACCGATTTCGTCGTCTCGATGGAGACGCTGGGCGAGGAACTGCCCGGATGCGGCTCGGTCTCGCTCGTCGTGTCGTGGTTCGGCGACGATCTGCGCTGCGGCCAGTGCGAACTGAAGCCGAAGGTCGAGGACAATGCGTTCGACGGCGTGGGGATGCCGTGGCGGTCGGGCGGGATCACCCGGGCGCAGTCCGAAGAGGTTATCACCGATGCGGGGCGTCCGGTCTATGGTGGTACACCGGCGGACGGTTCGGTCGCGGAGGCCATCGCGGCCTTGCGCGCCGAGGGCAAGAACGTCGTCTTCTACCCGTTCATACTGATGGAGCAGATGGCAGGGAACGGTCTGACCGATCCCTGGAGCGGTGCGGCGGATCAGCCGGTGCTGCCGTGGCGAGGCCGGATCACGCTGTCGGTGGCTCCCGGCAAGGCGGGGACGCCGGACCGCACGGCGGCGGCGGCAGTCGAGGTCGCGGCGTTCTTCGGGGCGGCGCAAGTGTCCGACTTCTCGGTCAACGGCACCCTGGTCAGCTATTCCGGCCCGGCGGAGTGGTCCTATCGTCGGTTCATCCTTCATTATGCGCATCTTTGCGCCGCAGCGGGCGGGGTGGATGCCTTCTGCATCGGCTCCGAGATGCGCGGCCTGACCCAGATCCGCGAAGCGGGGGATGCGTTTCCGGCCGTCGCGGCGTTGCGCGCCCTGGCGGCGGACGTGCGCGCGATCCTCGGTCCCGGAGTCAAGATCGGCTATGCCGCCGACTGGTCGGAATACTTCGGCTACCAGACGCCTGAGGGCGATCTCTGCTATCACCTTGATCCGCTCTGGGCGGATGCCGGGATCGACTTCATCGGCATCGACAACTACATGCCGCTGTCGGACTGGCGCGACGGGCAGGACCATGCCGATGCGCATTGGGGGGCGATCTACAACCTCGACTACCTGAAGGCGAATATCGCCGGTGGTGAAGGCTACGACTGGTACTATTCCAGCCAGGCACATCGCGACGCCCAGATCCGAACGCCGATCAGCGATGGCGGCTTCGGCGAGGATTGGGTCTGGCGGGTGAAGGACATCCGCAACTGGTGGGAGAACCCGCATCACGACCGGATCGGCGGCGTGAAGGGGCCGCAGACGCCCTGGGTGCCGCAATCGAAGCCGGTCTGGTTCACCGAGTTCGGCTGTGCCGCCGTCGACAAGGGCACGAACGAGCCGAACCGGTTCCTCGACCCGAAATCGTCGGAATCGGCCTCGCCGAACTATTCCAACGGACGGCGCGACGACCTGATCCAGATGCAGTATCTGCGGGCGATGATCGACTATTGGCGCGACCCCGCCAACAACCCGGTGTCCGAGGTCTTCAATGCCCCGATGGTCGACATGGACCGCGCCCATGTCTGGGCCTGGGACGCGCGGCCTTTCCCGCAGTTTCCCTCGAATGCCGATACTTGGGCGGATGGCGACAACTATGCGCGCGGCCATTGGATCACCGGTCGCGTCTCGGCGCAGCCTTTGTCGAGTGTTGTGGCGGAAATCTGCGGCCGCTCGGGCGTCGTCGCCACGGACGTATCGGGGCTTTATGGGATTGTTCGCGGGTATTCCGTGGCCGATACCGGCACCGGACGGGCCGCGCTTCAGCCGCTGATGCTCGGCTACGGGTTCGAGGCGCTGGAGCGTGACGGGGCCCTGGTGTTCCGGATGCGCGACGGTCTGGGCGATGCCCGGGTCGGGCCGGACCAGTTGGCGGTCGGCGAGGAAACCGACGGCTGGGTGGAGACGAAGCGTGCCACAGAGGCGGAAATCGCTGGCCGCGTTCGCCTGAACTACGTCGAGGCCGAGGGTGATTACGAGGCACGCTCGGTCGAGGCGATCTTTCCGGACGAGGAAACGCAGGGCGTCGCACACTCGGAACTGGCGCTTGCGCTGACCCGGTCGGAGGGCCAGCGGATCGTCGAGCGCTGGCTTTCCGAGGCACGAGTGGCGCGCGATGGCGCGCGCTTCGCGCTGCCTCCGTCGCTGGGGCATCTTGGCGCCGGCGATGTCGTGGTAATGCCGGGGGGGGGGTATTACCGGATCGACCGGGTAGAGCAGGCGGGCGCCCTGTCGGTCGAGGCGGTGCGGGTGGAGCCGGCGGTCTATGAGCCATCGGACGAGGCGGAAGAACGGGTTACGCCACGGAGTTTCGCGGCACCGGTTCCGGTTTTTCCGGTGTTCCTCGATCTGCCGTTGATGACCGGGCTGGAAGTTCCGCATCAGCCGCATCTGGCGGTGACGGCGACACCCTGGCCCGGTTCGGCGGCGGTCTATTCGTCGGATGCCGATGCGGGCTATACGCTCAACAAGCTCATCGCGGCGCGGTCGGTGATCGGGCAGAGCCAGACTGCCCTTGCCGCAGCCCTTCCGGGGGTCTGGGACCGGGGGGCGCCGCTGCGGGTCAAGGTCAGCGGCGGAGCGCTTTCGTCAGCAGGCGCCGATCAGCTCTTGAACGGGGCGAACCTGATGGCAATCGGCGACGGATCGTCCGGCGACTGGGAACTTTTTCAGTTTGCCACGGCGGCTCTGGTGGGGCCGGGCATCTACGACCTTTCGCTGCGGCTCCGGGGGCAGGCGGGCACGGACGCGCTGGCCCCTCCGGTCTGGCAGGCCGGCAGCTATGTCGTCCTGATGAACGGGGCGCCGAAACAGATCGACCTGTCAGCGTCCGAGCGTGACCTTGCACGGCATTACCGGATCGGGCCGTCACGGCGCGGCTATGACGATCCGTCCTATATCCACCAGATCGAGGCCTTTGCCGGCAACGGCCTGAGACCACTTTCGCCCGCGCATCTGAAGGCGCGGCGAACCGGCGCCGGGGATCTTGACCTTGGCTGGGTCCGGCGCACGCGGGTCGATGGCGACAGCTGGTCAGGCATCGACGTGCCGCTGGGCGAGGCGGCCGAAAGGTACCTCGTGCGGGTGATGCAGGGGGCGGCGGTGCGCCGGGAAGTGACGCTGGGCCAACCGGCCTGGACCTATCCCGCCGGGATGGAGGCCGCCGATGCGATGGTGCTGCCTTACGAAATTCATGTGGCCCAAATGTCCGATGTCTTCGGGCCGGGACCCTTCAAGAGGATCGTGATCAATGTCTGACACCAACCGGCTTGGCCTGCCGCTTCTTCAACCGGCGCAGGCGCAGAAACATGTGACCGTGAACGAGGCGCTGGCGCGGCTCGACGGGCTGGTGGAACTGACCCTGGTTTCGCGGTCGCTTGCCACGCCGCCGGTCGTGGTCACCGACGGCACCTGCTACGGCGTTCCTTTCGGCGCGGTCAACGAATGGGCCGGGCAGGACGGCAAGGTGGCCATCGGCACCAATGGCGGGTGGGATTTCGCGAGCCCCGGTCGCGGCTGGCGGGCGATGATCCTCGACGAGGGCACGCAGGCGATTTTCGACGGCACGCTCTGGCGCGAGGGGATGGCGACACTGTCGCCCAACAATGCCGGCCTGTCGTTCCACGTGGCCGAGATCGACCACGTGATCGCGGCCGGGCCCGTCTCGACCACGGCGGTGGTGATCCCGTCGAACGCGGTCGTGGTCGGGGCCACCGCACGGGTCGTCACGGCGATCACGGGCACGCTGACAAGCTGGGCGCTTGGCAATCCCGGTGCCGTGGGGCGCTACGGTTCGGGGATCGGCACGGCGGCCGGGGCCTGGGCGCGGGGTGTCCTCGGTCAGCCGACCGCCTTCTATGCGTCAGAGGTCATGCAGCTTGACGCGGCGGGCGGCGACTTTGCCGGAGGCACGGTCCGGATCGCCGTCCACTACATGGAAATCGCTTTGCCAGACCAGTGAGCCATGCGCACGATAACCCATGGTGACGTCACCGTCGCCGCTCGCGTCGTACGCGGGCGGCCGGCAGTGGCGCAGCGGCGCATGGTGCTGGGGTTCCTCGACCGCGCCCATGCCGCCGACCTCTTTCGCAAGCGGTTCGGCCGGGCGCATCCGTTCTGGGGCAACGGCAGCCTGATGGGGGCTGTCCTCTCCGATGTCCGCGCGATGCCGGAGCCGTTCCTGTCGGACACGAGCTATCTCGAGGCTCTGGCGCTGGCTATCGATACGGTGCTCGACTGGCGCCGTCGTGGTTGACAGTTAGATTTCGATGGCCTCTTCCAGTTCCGGTCCGTTCTCCTATCTGCTATAGAGGTGACAGGACCCGGAGGAACGCGCCATGGCTGAACGTCATCCCAAAGTTGCACAAGTGGACCCGGTATGGTCACATGTCTGCGAGGAAGCGCGCGCGGCGGTTCGGGACGAGCCGTTGCTGGGCGGCCTCATCCATTCCGGAATCCTCCATCACGCGACGCTGGAGCGGGCGCTTGCCTATCGGTTCTCGTTGAAGCTCGCCTCGGGCGAGATGAGCGAGCAGATTCTGCGGGAGATCGCCGACGAAGCCTATTCGTCGGACCCCGAGCTGGGCCAGTCGGCGCGGGCGGATATCGTCGCGGTCTATGATCGCGATCCGGCGTGCCACCGCTTCATGCAGCCGATGCTTTTCTTCAAGGGCTTCCAGGCGGTTCAGGCTTATCGGGTTGGCCATTGGCTCTGGACGCAAGGTCGCCGGGATCTGGCTTATTTCGTGCAGATGCGGGTGAGCGAGGCGTTCGGCGTCGATATCCATCCCAATGCGAGGATCGGCAAGGGCATCATGATCGACCACGCCCATTCCATCGTCATCGGCGAGACGGCGGTGGTCGGCGACAACGTCTCCATGCTGCATTCGGTAACGCTCGGCGGGACCGGCAAGGAGGATGGCGATCGCCACCCGAAGATCGGCAACGGCGTGCTGATCGGGGCGGGGGCCAAGATCCTCGGCAATATCCACATCGGCGAACGGTCCCGCATCGCGGCAGGCTCGGTCGTTCTGCACGACGTGCCCTGCTGCAAGACGGTGGCCGGTGTTCCCGCGAGGATCATAGGCGAGGCGGGGTGTGACCAGCCGGCATTGACCATGGATCAGCTGATCGACGGCGGGGGCTGAGGGCCTTCGACGACGGCTGTGACGTGACCATTCTGACAGAAACGAGAAGGCCGGGGCGCGATGCCCCGGCCTTTTCGCGTTTCTGGCCAGGTTTTCAGGCGAGCATCGACATCGGGCTTTCGAGATAGCCGACGATCGCTTTAAGAAGCTCTGCACCGAGCGCGCCGTCGATCACCCGGTGATCGACCGAGAGTGTCATCGACATGACCGTGGCCACCCCGATCTCGCCATCCGCCTTCACGACAGGTTTCTTCACTCCGGCGCCGACGGCGAGGATCGCCCCATGCGGTGGGTTGATCACCGCGTCGAAGTTGTCGATCCCCATCATGCCGAGATTGGAGATCGCGAAGCTGCCGCCCTGGTATTCGTGCGGGGCGAGCTTGCGGGTCCGCGCCCGGGCGGCGAGATCCTTCATCTCGGTCGAAAGCGCCGAGATCGACTTCTGGTGTGCATCCTTCAGCACCGGCGTGAAAAGCCCGCCCTCGATCGCGACGGCCACCGCGACGTCCGACGGCTTCAGTTTCAGGATCCGGTCGCCGGCCCAGACCGCATTCGCGTTCGGGACGTCCTGAAGCGCCAGCGCGCAGGCCTTGATGATGAAGTCGTTGACCGAGAGCTTGACGCCGCGCGCTTCGAGCTGGGCGTTCAACTCCCCCCGGAACGTCATCAGCGCGTCAAGCTGCACGTCGCGGCGCAGATAGAAATGCGGGATCGTCTGCTTGGCTTCGGTCAGCCGTGCGGCGATGGTCTTGCGCATGCCGTCGAGGGTGACTTCCTCGTAGTCACGGCCTTCGTACATTCTCGCGACCGTGCTTGCGGCCGGACCCGTCGGCATCGCCGCTGGGGCGGGGGCCGCCGGGGCGGCTGCCGGGACCGCGGCTTTCGGCGCGACGGAGGCCGCCTCCACATCCGCCTTGACGATCCGCCCATGCGGGCCGGATCCGGTCAGCGCGGCGATGTCGACACCCTTTTCTTTCGCGAGCCGCCGCGCGAGCGGTGAGGCCAGAACCCGGCCGCCGGCGGATTTCGGCGCAGCGGGGGCCGGGGCCGCCGGGGCGGCTGCCGGTGCCGCCGCAACAGCAGCAGGCGCCGCCGCCGGGGCCGCTTTCGGGGTCGGCGCCGCATCCGCGCTTTCACCGTCCTCGATCATCACCGCGATCGGCGTGTTGACCTTCACGCCTGACGTACCCTCGGCCACGAGGATCTTGCCGACGATCCCTTCGTCGACGGCCTCGAACTCCATCGTCGCCTTGTCGGTCTCGATCTCGGCGAGGATATCGCCCGAAGCGACGGTGTCGCCTTCCTTCACCAGCCATTTCGCCAGCGTGCCTTCCTCCATCGTCGGGGACAAAGCGGGCATCAGGATTTCGGTTGCCATGTCTCTGTCTCCTTACCGGTAGGTGACTTTTTTCACGGCGGCGACCACCTCGTCCGAGGTGATCAACGCCAGCTTTTCGAGGTTCGCCGCATAGGGCATCGGCACGTCCTTGCCGGTGCAGTTGATGACCGGCGCGTCGAGATAATCGAACGCCTCCTGCATCAGCACCGACGAGATATGGCCGCCGATGGACCCCACCGGCCAGCCTTCCTCGACGGTCACGCAGCGATTGGTCTTCATGACCGATTTGATGACGGTCGCGGTATCCAGCGGGCGCAGGGTCCTGAGGTCGATCACTTCGGCGCTGATGCCCTCGGCGGCGAGCTTGTCGGCCGCCTCCAGCGTATGGGACATGCCGATGCCGAAGCTGACGAGGGTCACGTCGCTGCCCTCGCGCCAGACCTTGGCCTTGCCGAAGGGGACGGTGAAATCCGCCATGTCCGGCACCTCGAAACTGCGGCCGTAGAGGATCTCGTTCTCGAGGAAGATCACCGGGTTCGGATCGCGGATCGCGGTCTTCAGAAGGCCCTTCGCGTCGGCGGCGGAATAGGGCATGACCACCTTCAGCCCCGGCACCATCGCATACCACGCGGCGTAGTCCTGGCTGTGCTGGGCGCCGACCCGGGCGGCGGCGCCGTTCGGGCCGCGGAATACGATCGGACACCCCATCTGGCCGCCCGACATGTAAAGCGTCTTCGCCGCCGAGTTGATGATCTGGTCGATCGCCTGCATGGCGAAGTTGAAGGTCATGAACTCGACGATGGGGCGCAGGCCGCCAAAGGCGGAGCCGACGGCGATGCCGGCAAAGCCGTGCTCGGTGATCGGCGTGTCGATCACCCGCTTCGGCCCGAACTGGTCGAGCAGGCCCTGGCTGATCTTGTAGGCGCCCTGGTATTCGCCGACCTCCTCGCCCATGAGGTAGACGTCGCCGTCGCGGGTCATCTCCTCGGCCATGGCCTCGCGGAGCGCCTCGCGCACCGTCATCGTCTTCATCGGCGTGCCGTCCGGCCAGTCGGGCGAGGCATCGACGGCGGGGGCGGCCGGCGCGGCGACGGCCGGCGCGGCCGGGGCCGGGACAGCGGCGGGTGCGGCGGCCGGAGCAGGGGCGGCCGACGGGGCGGCCTCCGCGCTTTCACCGTCCTCGACGATCACCGCGATCGGGGTGTTGACCTTCACGCCCTCGGTCCCCTCGGCGATCAGGATCTTGCCGACGATGCCGTCGTCGACCGCCTCGAACTCCATCGTCGCCTTGTCGGTCTCGATCTCGGCAAGGATCTGGCCGGAGGTGACGGTGTCACCCTCCTTCACCAGCCATTTCGCAAGTTTGCCTTCCTCCATCGTGGGCGACAGGGCGGGCATCAGAATTTCGGTTGCCATGGTGCTGTCCCCCTCAGGCGTAAATGTCGGTCCAAAGCTCCTCGAGCGCGGGCTCGGGGCTTTCCTTGGCGAATTCGGCGGCCTCGTTGACGACGGCCTTGATCTCCTTGTCGATGGCCTTGAGATCATCGTCGGTGGCATGTCCGCCCTGCAGGAGAAGCTCGCGCACATGTTCGATGGCGTCACGCTCCTCGCGCATCTTCTGGACTTCCTCGCGGCTACGGTATTTTGCCGGGTCCGACATCGAATGGCCGCGGTAGCGGTAGGTCATCACTTCGAGGATGTAGGGGCCCTTGCCGGCGCGGCAGTGGGCGACCGCCTTCTCGCTCGCGGCCTTGACCGCGAGAACGTCCATGCCGTCGACCTGTTCGCCGGGAATGCCGTAGGCCTGGCCGCGCCCGAAGAGCGTCACCGACTTGGTTGACCGCTTCATCGAGGTACCCATTGCATACTGGTTGTTCTCGATCACGAAGATCACCGGCAGCTCCCAGAGTTCGGCCATGTTGTAGGTCTCGTAGACCTGGCCCTGGTTCGCGGCGCCGTCGCCGAAATAGGCGAAGGTCACGCGCTTGTTGTCCTTGTACTTGTCGGCGAAGGCGAGGCCGGCGCCGAGCGGCACCTGCGCGCCGACGATGCCATGACCGCCGTAGAAGTGCTTTTCCTTGGAGAACATGTGCATCGAGCCGCCCTTGCCCTTCGACAGGCCGCCCTCGCGGCCCGTGAGCTCGGCCATCACGCCCCTGGGGTCCATGCCGCAGGCGAGCATATGGCCGTGGTCGCGGTAGGAGGTGATGCGCTTGTCGCCTTCCTCGGCCGCGGCCTCGAGCCCGACGACCACCGCTTCCTGCCCGATGTAGAGGTGGCAGAAGCCGCCGATCAGGCCCATTCCGTACAACTGGCCCGCCTTTTCCTCGAATCGGCGGATGAGCAGCATCTCGCGGTAATATTTGAGAAGATCTTCCTTGGACGTGTTTGATTTCTCGGCGCTTTTACGTGCGGCCATCCCCGCGACCTCCCAATGGCGAAAAGATAGTTCAACGTTAAACTACCTTATAGCGCAATCGGGCCGGAATCGCGAGGAATTTTTCCGGGCGCCGGCTGTGTCGCCACGCGGGGGCGCGTGGCGATCCGGGTGGGGGCGCTGCCCCCACACCCCCGAGGTATTTTCGAACAGAAGAGGCAGCGGACGGCGCGGCGCCGGAGGGTCCGGTCAGTGGATCACGATCTCGTCCGAGCGGACCAGGCCGAGGACGTCGCGGGCGCGTTCGTCGAGGAGGTCGAGGTCAAGGTAGTCGTCCGACATCCGGCGCGTCAGGTTCTCCATCCGCGCCACGTCGCGGCGCAGCGCGTCCCGCTCTTCGGTCAGCGCCGTCTTTTCCGCTGTGGTCTGGACCCGGCGGAACACCCCGAAATCGCCCTGCACGGCGGCAAAGGTGAAATAGAAGCCGAGACAGCCGGCACCGGCCGCATAGAGCACCATGCCAACGGTGGGTCGTCTTCGGGATACGCTCATCTACGGCCTCTTCGCGCCGCCTCTGGCGGGCGGATGGGGCGGATCATTGCACAAGTGATTCGCGAAGGGAATCCCCCGCGGCAGGGTTTTTTCGCCTCCGGCGCGGATCAGCCGGCGACCGAGGCGTCGTAGATCGACTGGATCGTCGCGTCGAGCGCGGCGTCGAACTCGGCGTCGCTTTGCTGCGCCGAAAGCCCCTCGGTCAGGGCGCGCGAAAAGCTGGCGATGACGCCGCTGTTGCGGGCCAGGAGCGCATTCGCCTCGTCCCGGCTGTAGCCGCCGGACAGCGCGACGACCCGCATCACCCGGGGATGATCGACGAGCGGCTTGTAGAGGTTGGCCTTCGTCGGCAGCGTCAGCTTCAGCATCACCTGCTGGTCCTTGGGAAGGGCGTCGAGGTTCTTCTTCAGCTCGGCCAGCAGGATGTCCTCGGCCTCGGCCTTGTCGGCGATGGAGATCGTCACCTCCGGTTCGATGATCGGCACCAGGCCATGCGCCAGCACCTGCCGGGCGAGGTCGAACTGCTGGGCGACGTTGGCGGCGATCCCCTTCGGATTGGCCGCGTCGATGACCGAGCGTTCCTTGGTGCCGAAGATGCCTTTTGCGACCGCGCGCTTCAGAAGCCCGTCGAGGCCGGGGATCGGTTTCATCAGCCGCGCGCCGTCCGCCTCGTCCTCCAGCCCCTTGTCGATCTTCAGGAACGGGACCACGCCGCGCTCCTGCCAGAGGTAGGTCGCGGCCGGCGTGCCGGCGATGGCGCTGTCCATGGTCTTTTCGAAGAGGATCGCGCCGATCACGCGCTTGCCGGTAAAGGCGGGCGCGGTCGCGATGCGCGAGCGCATCTCGTGGATCAGCCCGTACATCTCGTCGTCGGTCTTCCAGGCGTCGGCGCCGATCCCGTAGAGCTTCAGCGCCTTCGGCGTCGAGCCGCCGCTCTGGTCGAGCGCCGCGATGAAGCCCTTGCCCGAACGCATCTGTTCCGCCTGGTGTTGCCGTGACATGGTCGACCTCCGCTGAAACCCGTTGCCCAAGGGGCGAACGCCCCCGTTGACCGGGTTCTAGGCGAGAGGCATTGCGCTTGCAAATGTGGTGGCGCTAACGCGCGGCATTCGGCGGCGGTTTCGGAAACAATGCCCTTTGGCGGCGCGGCGCGGGGGTCATTTCAGGAAAACCGCCGCGATGCGCGGCACGAGATTTCGGGGGGTGAAACGGGGTCCGACCGAGAAGAGCCAGTTCAGCGCGCCGGTCACCTTGACCCTGCGCCCGCGCTGCATCGCCCGCCAGCCGGATTTCGCGACCCGCGCCGCCGACGGCACCGGCAGCGCCTTGAAAAGCGCGACATGCTCCATCTTTGCGTCCCTGGCGAAATTCGTCGCGGTGGCGCCGGGGCAGAGCGTGGTGAGCGTCACCGGCGTGCCGCGCAGTTCCTCGGCGACCGCCTCGCCAAGCGACAGCACATAGGCCTTGGTCGCGTGATAGACTGCCATGTTCGGCCCCGGCATGAAGGCGGAGGTCGAGGCAACGTTGAGGATGCGCCCGCCGCCCTGCTGGAGCATATGTGCGACCGCCCGCTTGGTGAGGATCGACAGGGCCAAGACATTGACCATAATCGACGCCATCTCGCGGTCGAAATCGGCGCCGGCGAAGGGGCCGTTGTAGCCGAGGCCGGCGTTGTTCACGACGAGGTCGACATGCCGGCGCAGTGCGACCTTGCGCCAGAGCGCCTCGACCGTGGCGGGATCGCTCAGATCGGCGGGCATCACCTCGACCGCGATCTTGTGGCGGGCGCGCAGAGTCTCGGCCAGCGCCTCCATCTTCGCCGCCTGCCGGGCGACAAGGATCAGGTCGCGTCCCTCGGCGGCGGCAAGTTTCGCGAACTCGACGCCGAAGCCTTCAGAGGCGCCGGTGATCAGTGTCCATTTGGAGGCCATGCCGCTTTCTCCCGCTGTGCGCGGGGGAAAGTAAACTGCCCGGTTCGGAACGCAAGGGCGTCGTTACGTCTCGAGCGCCGCGACGCCGGGCAGGACCTTGCCCTCCATCCATTCGAGGAACGCGCCCCCGGCGGTGGAGATATAGCTGAAATCGCCTGAAACGCCGGCCTTGTTCAGGGCCGCGACCGTATCGCCGCCGCCCGCAACCGACACCAGCCGCCCGCCGCGCGTCAGTTCCGCCGCCTTGCGCGCCGCGGCATTGGTCGCGGCGTCGAACGGCTCGATCTCGAAGGCGCCGAGCGGGCCGTTCCAGATCAGGGTGCGGCAGCGGGCGAAGACCTCGGCGATGCGGTCCACCGTCTCGGGGCCGGCATCAAGGATCATCGCGTTGGCCGGGCAGGCGTCGGCGGCGACGGTCTCGTTCGCTGCACCGGCCTTGAACTCGCGCGCCACGACCACGTCGACCGGCAGTTCGATCGCGCAGCCCGCCGCCTTCGCCTTATCGAGGATTTCGCGCGCGGTATCGGCCATGTCGCGCTCGGCAAGCGAGGTGCCGACCTCGATTCCCTTGGCGACGAGGAAGGTGTTGGCCATGCCGCCGCCGATCACGAGGTGATCGACGCGGCTGACCAGATTGCCGAGTAGGTCGAGCTTGGTGGAGACCTTGGCCCCGCCCACGACCGCGACCACCGGGCGTTCGGGATCGCCGAGCGCGGCGTTCAACGCCTTCAACTCCGCCTCCATCAGCCGCCCCGCGCAGGCCGGCATCAGATGCGCGATGCCCTCGGTCGAGGCGTGGGCCCGGTGCGCCGCCGAAAACGCGTCGTTGACATAGACCTGGCCGAGGGCCGCGAGTGCCGCCGCCATGGCCGGGTCGTTCTTTTCCTCGCCGGCGTGGAAACGGGTGTTCTCCAGGAGCAGGACATCGCCCGGCACCATCGCCGCCACCGCCTTTTTGGCCGGCGCGCCGATGCAATCCTCGGCGAAACCGACCGGCTGGCCGAGCGCGGCCTCAAGCGCCGGCAGCACGACCTTCAGGCTCATCTCCGGCACCATCGCGCCCTTCGGCCGGCCGAAATGCGCCAGCAGCACCGGCTTGCCGCCCCCGGCCTGGATATCCTTGATCGTCGGTACGATCTTTTCGATCCGGGTGGCGTCGGTGACCTGACCGGCCTCGACCGGAACGTTGATATCCACGCGGACAAGCACGGTCTTGTCCTTCATCTCCATGTCGTCGAGGCTTTTCCAACCCATCAATCGAATCCTTTGTCGTCCCGGCGATTTTCCGCAAATCTAGCCGTCCTGTGATGGCAAGCATAGGCAAAGCGCGACGATCGCGACGCTTTACCCTTTTCATGTGCCCCCCGGCGCACTAGGTTCCCGCCAAATCGAAGGAGGCCGGAATGGCAGAGATCAAGGACCCCGAAAACACCATCATCATGACGCTGAAGGGCGGCGACGTGGTGATCGAGCTTCTGGCGGACGTGGCGCCGAAACACGCCGCGCGCATGAAGGAACTCGCCCGGGCCGGCAAATACGACAATGTCGCCTTCCACCGGGTGATCGACGGCTTCATGGCCCAGACCGGCGATGTCGAGCACGCCAACATGGCACAGAACTACAATCCCGGCCGTGCCGGGACCGGCGGATCGGACCTGCCGGACCTGCCGGCGGAGTTTTCCAAGTTGCCGCATGATCGCGGCACGCTCGGCGCCGCCCGGTCCTCGAACCCGAATTCGGCCAACAGCCAGTTCTTCATCAACTTCAAGGACAACCACTTCCTCAACGGCCAGTATACGGTCTACGGGCGGGTGCTGTCGGGCATGGACCATGTGGACGCGATCCAGCGCGGCGAGCCGCCGGCGAATCCCGACCGCATGATCGCCGTCAAGGTGGCCGCCGATGTCTGACACGCGCGTCTTCCTCGGAGCCATGGCCGCCGGTCTCGCCGCCATCGGCACGGCCGCCTTCCTCTACATGCAAAGCACACAAGGTGCTGTCGCTGCCGAGGACGGGCCGGGCCCGAACCTCGTCATCGAGGTCGTGGGCGAAAAGGCCAACGGCACCGTGGTCATCGACCTTTTGCCCGAGATCGCGCCGAAGCATGTCGCCCAGATCACCGAACTGGCGCGGATCGGCGCCTATGACAACGTGGTCTTCCACCGCGTGCTCGACGGATTCATGGCGCAGACCGGTGACGTGAAGTTCGGCAAGTGGGGCGGGGATCTCTCGATGGCCGGCACCGGCAAGTCCGACCTGCCGAACATCCCGGCCGAATTCTCCGACCGCTCGTTCCAGCGCGGCGTCGTCGGCATGGCGCGCTCTTCCAATCCCAACAGTGCCAATTCGCAATTCTTCATCATGTTCGCGCCGGGCGAGTTCCTGAACGGCGAGTATACGGTCGTCGGCCACGTGATTGCCGGCATGGAAGTGGTCGACGCGATCAAGAAGGGCGCGGCCGACCTCAACGGCGCGGTGCCTGATCCCGACCGAATGGCGCGGGTGACGGTCGCGGAGTAACGCACCATCACCTTCGGGTGAGAGCGTCAGCTTGCCCCTTCGCAACGCCCCCCGTCCGGTCCAGACTGCCGGGCAGGGGTTTTTCCATGTCCGCACTTCGCATCTTCGCGCTTCTGGCCGGCCTCGCTCTCGCGGTGCCGGCGCTGGCCGAGCCGTCGCAATGGCGCGGCGAATGGCCGAAGACCGACTTTTCCCGCAGCGCCGTCCCGTTCGACGAGATCCTGTCGGGCGGCCCGCCGAAGGACGGCATCCCCGCCCTCGACTCTGCAAGGATGATCCCGGCCGGGTCGGAAACCCGGCTCGCCGATGCCGAACCGGTCATGGTGCTGGAGCTTGACGGGCAACGCCCGCGCGCCTGGCCGATCCGCTACCTCATGTGGCACGAGATCGTGAACGACGAGGTCGGCGGCCTTCCCGTCGCCGTCACCTACTGCCCGCTCTGCAATACCGGGATCATCTTCGACCGGCGCCTCGGCGGCCGGGTGCTCAGCTTCGGGGTCTCGGGCAAGCTCCGGCATTCCGACATGATCATGTATGACCGCCAGAGCGAAAGCTGGTGGCAGCAGGCGCTGGGCGAGGGGATCGTCGGGGCCATGACCGGCGAGCGGCTGACCCAGTTGCCGGGCTGGATGGAAAGCTGGGGCGCCTTCCGGGCGCGCAACCCCGACGGCCTCGTCATGGACGAACCCGACTGGCCGCGCAGCTACGGCCGCAATCCCTATGCCGGCTACGACAGCCTCGCCCGGCCCTTCCTCTACAACGGAGAGATGCCGCCGCACGGGATCGAGCCGCTGTCGCGCGTTGTCCGCGTCGGCAACCGCGCCTGGCCGCTCGACCGGATCGCGAGGGCCAGGGAACTGACCGAGGCTGGCGTGACGATCACATGGTCCGCAGGGCAGGCCTCGGCGCTCGACACCGGGAGCATCGCCAACGGCCGCGATGTCGGCAACATCCGGGTGCGCGACGCAAGCACGGGGCGCGATCTCGTCCATGACCTCGCCTTCGCCTTCGCCTTCCACGCCTTCTACCCGAACGGCAAATGGATGCTCGGCCCCTGAGCAGGGCGTCGGCGTCAGAGGTCCAGCCCCTCCGCCTCGATCAGCTCCGGCCCGTCATCGGCAATCCCGAACGGTCGCACCCGGCGGGTGATGTAGCGGCCGGCCCGGCCGGTCCCCAGCCGGTCGATGGCCTCCGCATCCGGCATGGTGCGGTCGAGCCAGGGCATCATCTCCTCGCCCGTCAGGATCACCGGCATGCGCGGGTGCAGATGGGCGATCTGCGGGTCCGCCGCGCGGGTCAGGATCGCCGCCGTCAGGCTGCCGTCGGGGCGCGCCGCGCAGAGGCCGGCGAAGAAGAGGACCGGGGCATTCTGCTCGACCGAGACGAACCACGGCTGCTTGCGACCCTTTTCGCCGGTCCATTCGTAATAGCCGCTCGCCGGGATCAGGCAGCGATGCGCGGCCCAGGCGGTGCGGAACACCGGCTTTTCCGCCGCCGATTCGATGCGGGCGTTGAAGGTCGTGGCCTTCCACTCGGCGGCCGCGCCCCGGAACCAGTGCGGCACGAACCACCAGCGGGCCGAGGCCGCCACGAGGTTATCCCCGTCACGGAGCGCGAGGCTGATCGTCTGGGTCGGCTTGATGTTGTAGCTGACGCTGCCCCGCGCATCGCGAATGACCGAGAGGGAGTCGTGATACTCCGCCCAGGTCCCGTCGCCCAATATGAATCGCCCGCACATGACGAAAGACTAGAGCCTCTGCGGGCGGAGAGGAACGGGCGCCGTCGCATGGCCGTCCGGGACGAGGACGGTCCTGCACCCGGCTTCGGCAAATGCGCGGCGTCACTTTAGGGTCTGCGAATACGGCGGGTCGGCGAGGTTGACACCGGAAGAGGCTCGATCCTAAGTGTTGATTAATATGTTCTATCTCTCTGAGGTTGTGCGATTGCCTGACGGTCCCCTTGTTTCGCCCTCACGTGACCGGCGCAGGGGCCAGGTGGTTCTGGCGCTGGTTTCCATGGGGCTGTTGGCGTTCCCCGCTCTCTCGCAGTCGAAGAACCTCCACGCTAACCCCGGCAACCTTGCGCCCCTCGAAAGCTTTCGGGAGTGCGACCGCTGTCCCGACATGATCGTGATGCCGCCCGGCTCCTTCATGATGGGCGCGATACCGGGGGAGTCGAAAAACCCGTTCGACTTCTATGCCCCGGTTGATGCCAAGGGCTTCGTACCGCGTGTGCGTGACCCCGATGAGATCAACATCATCCCCAATGAGCATCCCCGCCACCAGGTCGAGATGGACATCCCCTACGCCATCGCCCGCAATGAAACCACGCATGCGGAGTGGATGGCCTGTGTGGCGGATGGCGGCTGCACCCATGATCCCGATCATAGGGTTCTCACTTTGAACGGATATGTGCCGCTTGGACCCGATCACCCCGTGATCAATGTATCCTATCTCGACGCCTTGGAATATGTCGTTTGGTTGAACAAGCAGGTCGGCCAACAGGTCTATCGTCTGCCGACCGAAGCGGAGTGGGAATACGCGGCACGCGCCGGGACGGAGACCCCATTCGCGCAAGGCGAGGAGCTGACGGCGGATCAGGCGAATTTTTCACGCGAGGGAACGGAATATTTGCTGGGACGGGGACAGGAGCCGAGGGTGTTGCTACCCGAGCTGGTTGATCGATGGATGCCGGTGCCCGTCAACGAACTCGACACGGCAAATGCATGGGGCGTGCGACACATGTCTGGAAATGTCGAAGAACTGACTCATTCCTGCTGGTCGGACGAGCATCTGGGCCTATCGAGCGACAGCGCCTACTTGGCGAACGGAGACACCGAACGTTCCTGTCGGCGCGTTGCCAAAGGCGGGGCATTCAATATGGCCATGGACCATGTTCGCCCCGCCAGACGTTTTCGACCGACAGAGGATAGAAGACGGGACTTTCTAGGATTCCGCGTGGTTCGCATACTTGACGGCAACGGACGAAGGTAACAGCACCCGCTGATCCGGGGTGTTGGCCATCCAGATGCCGGAAGCGACAGTGTTTTCCGCAGGCCCTGCCTGCGCAAGCACGTCTGCCCCGAAAAAAGCACTCGTGTTCGTATCGGAGCCTGAACGCCGTCAATCGAAAGCGGCGCCGGAGGCCGGATCAGCCGACCACCACCCGCGCGTGGCGCTTCTTGCCCGCCGTCAGCTTGACCGGACCCGCCAGATCGCCGGCGCCGAACATCTGCCCCGCATCCAGCGCCGGTTCGTCGTTCACCCGGGCGCCGCCCTCGGCGATCAGACGCTTCGCGTCCTTGCCGGATTTCGCGAGGCCCGAGCGCACGAAAAGCTGGGCAAGGCTTATCCCGTCCGCCGCCTCGGCGGCCGAAAGGTGGAGCGTCGGCAGATCCTCGCCCACGCCACCCTTCTGGAAGACCTCGAAGGCCGTCGCTTCGGCCGCCGCAGCCGCCTCGGCCCCGTGGGCGAGCTTCGTCACCTCGTTGGCGAGCACGATCTTGGCGTCGTTGATCTCCGCCCCCTCAAGCGCGCCGAGCCGGTCGCACTCCTCGACCGGAAGCTCGGTGTAGAGCTTCAGGAACCGGCCGACATCGGCATCGGTCGTGTTGCGCCAGAACTGCCAGAATTCGTAAGGCGACAGCATTTCGGGGTTCAGCCAGATCGCGCCCGACTGGCTCTTGCCCATCTTCTTGCCGTCGCTAGTCGTGAGAAGCGGCGAGGTCAGGCCAAAGATCTCGTCGTCCAGCACCCGCCGCGTCAGGTCGATGCCGTTGACGATATTGCCCCACTGGTCCGACCCGCCCATCTGCAACAGGCAGCCGTAGCGGCGGTGCAGTTCGAGGAAGTCGTAGGCCTGCAGGATCATGTAGTTGAATTCGAGGAAGCTGAGCGACTGCTCGCGGTCGAGCCGCGATTTCACCGATTCAAAGGACAGCATCCGGTTGACCGAGAAATGCCGCCCGATGTCGCGCAGGAAATCGAGGTAGTTGAGACCGTCGAGCCATTCGGCATTGTTGAGCATCAGGGCATCGGTCGCTCGGTCGCCGAAACTGACGTAGGCCGCGAAGAACTGACGTAGGCCGCGAAGACGCGCTTGATCCAGGCAATGTTGTCGTCGATCTGCGCCGGGGTCAGCAAGGGCCGCTCCTCGGCACGGAACGACGGATCGCCCACCTTGGTGGTGCCGCCGCCCATCAGGACCAGGGGCTTGTGCCCGGTCTTCTGCAACCAGCGCAGCATCATGATCTGGATCAGCGACCCGACATGGAGCGACGACGCCGTGGCGTCGAAGCCGATATAGGCCGGCACCACGCCCTTCGCCAAAGCGTCGTCCAGCCCCTGATAATCGGTGCAGTCGGCGAGGAAGCCGCGCTCCATCATCACGCGCATGAAGTCGGATTTCGGGTGGTAGGTCATTGCCGGATCGTCCATTCTGAGATTGATGGTCCGTATATCGGGGCGGACGGGCAAGGGGAAGTCCATGTTGAAACCGGGCGCGGTCTGGGCCTTGGGGACCATGTCGGGCACCTCGCTCGACGGGGTCGACGCGGCGCTGGTGAAGACCGACGGTGAGCGGATCGAGGCCTTCGGCCGCCACGCCTACCGGCCCTATTCCGACGCCGAGCGCGCGGTGATCCGCGCCGCCCTCGGGCGCTGGCCCGGCGAGGACGGGGTGGAGGCAGCGGCCGAGGTGGTGGAAACGGCCCACGCCGCCGTCATGGCGCCCCTCGCCGGCGAGGCGGAGGTCGCCGGGTTCCACGGCCAGACCCTCGCCCACGACCCGGCCGGACGCGGTACCCATCAGGCCGGCGACGGCTCGGTCCTTGCCGAGGTTCTCGGCCTGCCGGTTGTGTGGGATTTCCGCTCTGCCGATGTGCGGATGGGCGGGCAGGGGGCGCCGCTCGCCCCCTTCTTCCATTTCGCCTGCGCCCGGTGGATCGGCGCGACCGAGCCTCTGGCGTTTCTCAACCTCGGCGGCGTCGGCAACCTCACCTGGCTCGACCCGCGCCAGCCTGCGCCCGAGGCGGCGGGGGCTTGCCTCGCCTTCGACACCGGCCCCGCGAATGCGCCGATCGACGACCAGATGCGGGCGCGGCGCGGCGCGGCGCGCGACGAGGGTGGCCTGCTCGCCACCGGGGGCGCGGTGGACGAGGGTGTCGTCGCCCGTTTCCTCGGCCATGCGTATTTCTTCCGGATGCCGCCGAAATCGCTCGACCGGAACGACTTTCACGGGCTTCTGGATGAGGTTGCGGCACTTTCCGATGCCGATGCGGCGGCGACGCTGACGGCGGCGGCGGCGGCGGCCGTCGCGCGCGGGGCGGAACATTTCCCGTCCCCGGTCAGCCGGTTGCTTGTCACCGGCGGCGGGCGGCACAACGCCCTGATGATGCGAATGATCGCGGGGCTTCTCGATTGCCCGGTCGAACCGGTGGAGGCGGCGGGCCTCAACGGCGACATGCTGGAGGCGCAGGCCTTCGCCCATCTCGCCGTCCGTGTCGCGCGGGGGCTGCCGACCTCCTGCCCCGGCACGACCGGTGTCGCGGCGGCGGTGGGCGGCGGCCAGATCAGCCGGCCGCGCCTGCCGGTGGAGGGCTGAAGCGACCGGGTCTAACGCCCCGCCGCGCGGGCCTGCTGCACCATCGACGCGGTGTAGAGGATCAGGCCCGCCCAGATCAGCGGGAAGGCGATGGCGCGCGCGGTGCCGAATTCCTCGCCAAAGACGAAGACCGCAGTCAGGAAGATCATTGTCGGCGCGATGTACTGCATGACCGCGATGGTCGAGAGTTTCAGGCGTTTCGCGCCGTTGGCGTACAGGATCAGCGGTACCGCCGTCACGAGCCCGCAGCCGAAGAGCATCCAGCTGTCGAAGCTGACTCCTTCGAGAAAATGTGACGTTCCGGCGCGGTCAAGGTGGACCATGTAGACGATCGCGGCCGGCGAGAGCAGCAGCACCTCGAGCATGAAGCCCTGGTTGGGACCGATGGGCAGCCGTTTCTTGAAGAAGGCATAGAGGCCCCAGGTCAGCGTCAGCCCCAGCGCCACGACGGGCAGCCGTCCCGCCTCGACAGTCAGGATCACGACCGCCAGCGCGGCGAGCCCGATCGCCACCCACTGCGCGGTTGCCAGCCGTTCGCGCAGCAGAACCGCGCCGAGAAAGATCGAGAAGAGCGGGTTGATGTAATAGCCAAGGGCGGCATCCAGTGTGTGGCCCGCGCCGATCGCCCAGACATAAATTCCCCAGTTGAGCGAGACGAGTGCCGCCGTCACCGCCGCCATGCCCATCATCCTCGGCGAGGTGATCGCGTGGCGCAGGTCGGCGGTCCGGCCGGTCAGGATCAGCAAGGCCCCGGCGATGGGCACCGACCACAGGATCCGGTGGGCGATGACCTCGACCGGCGGAATATGCGCCAGCGCCTTTAAGTAGAGCGGCAGAAACCCCCAAAGCAGATAGGCGGCAAGCGCATAGCCGAAGCCCGCGAGGCTGTCCTCGTTGCGGGGAAGGGAGGTGGTCGTGTCGGCCATGACGGATCGGGTCCAGAAGGTCGGGCTTGCCTATCCCATCGCCTGGGGCTGTGCCATGCCAAGATTGTATCCCTTACATTCGCTCACCGCCGCCGCGCGAGATAGTCGCGGGTGAAGGCCGCGTAACCCTCGGCGGTGATCTTCAGCTCGTCGCGGATCAGCCGGTGCAGGTCGGGCAGGCGGTGGAAGGGGACGGTCGGAAAGACGTGATGCTCGACATGATAGGGCATGTTCCAGGCCAGGAAGCGCACGGCGCGGGTGGTGAAGGTGGTGCGGGTGTTCTCGAACATGTTGGCCACGCGCGGACAATCGCCATGCTCGGCCAGAAGGTAGATCCGCAAGGCGGGCTGCCCGAGAAGGAGCGGCACCACCCAGACCCGGAGGAGGACCGGCGACCAGAAGAGCGACAGCGCCGCGCCGGCGTAGAGCGCCAGCAGGATCCGCGCCTCGCGCTCCATCCGGGGCAGGGCGCGGGCGGGCAGGTAGGCCGCCCGCTCCCGCCCGCGCGCAAGCCGGACCAGAAGCCCGAGATTGCCGCGCCAGACCGGCAGGCCCGAGACATGGATCAGCCAGCCGGCCTTCGTCTCGGGCTTCGGGCTGTCAAGCTCGGGGTCCTTGCCCGGCAGGTTGGTGTGGCGGTGATGGGCAAGATGGAAGGCGCGGAACCAGTCGAAGGGCAGGACGATCAAGAGCCCCGCGACCCGCCCAACCCAGTCGCTCAGCGCCGGCGAGCGGAACGGGGTGCGGTGGGTGCATTCGTGCTCGAGCGTGAAGAGAAAGATCAGGAGCACGCCCTGCACCGGCAGGAGAAGCGGCCAGAACGGCACCCGTGCCGCGATCAGCGCGCCGGTCACGAGGATCATCCCGGCATGGCCGGCAAGATGGATCAGCCCGGCCGCGTCGCTGGGGACGGTCAGCGCCGCCTTGTCGGCGGCGGGCAGGGCGGCGAGGAAGTCCTTGTGATCCGGCATGGCGCGATGATCCCGCCGCGCGGCCCCGGTTGCAAGGGGTCAGCGGACCGGCCGCGCCAGGGCGGGGATTGTAAACTCCTCCGGCGCCAGTTCGAAGCCCTCGAAGCGGAAGCCGGGCGAGACGGTGCAGCCGACGAGCGTCCAGGCGCCGGTGGTCCGGGCGGCCTGCCAGTGGTGCGGCGGGACGAGGATCTGTGGCCGCTCGCCAGCCGCCAGATCCGGACCGAGGCGATGTTCGCGGGCCGGATCGGCATCCGTTTCCGATATGGAAATAATGAGCGGTGCGCCGGCGTAATGGTGCCAAATCTCCGCCGCATCGACCTGGTGCCAATGGCTGCGCTCCCGGTCTTTCAGGAGAAAGTAGATCGCCGTCCCGGCAGGTCGGCCGGGTCCTTCCGCGACCCAGGTCTGCCGGTACCAGCCGCCCTCCGGATGCGGCTCCAGCCCCAGCACTGCGATGATCTCGTCGGCTGTCATCGTCCCTCTCCCCGCAAGACCGCCATGATGGCGTCAACTTGAGATAGATCAAGGCGGTTCGTCCCCCGCCACGGCAGCGTTTTGGAATTGAATGGTGAAAGGACCGGTGCATGGCCGTCACGACGCGTCAGGCGGAGTTGATCCGACAGAGTTTCGAAACCCTGCAACAACGGCTCGGCCCCGCCTCGATGGTGTTCTACGAGGCCCTGTTCCGCCGCGCGCCGCAGCTTCGGGAGATGTTTCGCGACGATCTTGCCGGGCAGGGGATGAAGTTCATGACCACGCTCGGCACGATCATCGTCAATCTCGACGACCCCGACGCACAGGGCGACAAGTTCGCCGAACTGGGGCGCGGCCATGCGCTGATCGGAGTCAAGGCGTCGCATTTCGCCCCGATGGGGGCGGCGCTGATCGAGACGCTGCGCGACGAGTTGGGCGCCGATTTCACGCCGGACCTCGAAGCCGCGTGGCAAGCCGGCTATGACGAACTGGCCGCGCGGATCATCCGGCGCGGCCACATCGGCTGAGCCGGGGCTGGGCAAGTCCGGCGGTTGCCGCCAGCCTTGGCCACGTGCGGTTCTGGCAGGAGGGCGAAGATGGCGGGCGTGGCGGGACGGGTGGCGCTGGTGACCGGCGCGGGAAGTGCCGATGGCATCGGCTTTGCCACGGCACGGGCGCTGAAGGCGGCCGGCGCACGGGTGGCGATCACCGCGACGACGGACCGGATCTACGAGCGGTTGCGCACGCTCGGCGCCGATGCCGCGTTCGCGACCACCGCCGACCTGACCCGCGCCGACCATGTCGCGCGGCTCGTGGCGGAGACCGAGGCGGCGCTCGGGCCGGTCGATATCCTCGTCAACAATGCCGGCATGGTGCAGACCGGGATCGACATGCCGGGAAAACGGCTGGCCGACCTGAGCGATGACGACTGGGCCTTCGGGCTCGACATCAACCTGACCTCGGCCTTCCGGATGACCCGCGCGGTGCTGCCCGGCATGTGCGCGCGCCGCTACGGGCGCATCGTGCAGATGTCCTCGGTCACCGGCCCGCTGGTCGGGATCGCGACCAGCAGCGTCTATGCCACGGCCAAGGCCGGGCTTCTGGGCATGACCCGGGCGCTGGCGCTTGATGTCGGGCGCGAGGGGGTGACGGTGAATTGCGTCGGGCCGGGATGGATCGAGACCGGATCGTCGAGCGCGGACGAGATCACCGCAGGCCGCCACACGCCGGTGGGCCGGCCGGGGCGGCCCGACGAGGTGGCCCATGCGGTCCTTTTCCTTGCGGCGGAAGAGGCGAGCTATGTCACCGGCCAGCTTGTCGTCGTCGATGGCGGCAACACCGTGCAGGAATACAAGGTCGCCTTGTAAGCATCTGTCATGAAATGAAAACCCGCCGGGGCGGGTTTGCCGCCGGCGGGGGGTATTTCGGCAACGAAGAAGTTCAGCCGCGCAGGATCGAGCGGCCGGCATATTCGCCGGTCTCGCCCAGCATCTCCTCGATGCGGATCAGCTGGTTGTATTTCGCCAGCCGGTCGGAGCGAGCGAGCGAGCCGGTCTTGATCTGCCCGCAGTTGGTCGCGACCGCGAGGTCGGCGATGGTCGCGTCCTCGGTCTCGCCCGAGCGGTGCGACATCACGCTGGTGTAGCGGGCGCGGTCGGCCATGCGCACCGCGTCGAGCGTCTCGGTCAGGGTGCCGATCTGGTTGACCTTGACCAGCAGCGAGTTGGCGCAGCCTTTGGCGATGCCGTCGGCAAGGCGGGCGGGGTTGGTGACGAAGAGGTCGTCGCCGACGAGCTGGCAGGTCTTGCCGAGCACGTCGGTCAGGTGTTTCCAGCCGTCCCAGTCGTCCTCGGCGCAGCCATCCTCGATCGAGATGATCGGGTAGTCCTTCACGAGCGCGGCGAGGTAGGCGACATTCTCATCCGAAGACAGGGTTTTCCCTTCCCCGGAAAGCACATACTTGCCGTTCTTGAAGTATTCCGTCGCGGCACAGTCGAGCGCGAGGTAGATATCCTCGCCGGGGCGGTAACCGGCCTTCTCGATCGACTTCAGGATGAAGTCGAGCGCGTCGCGGGTCGAAGAGAGGTTGGGCGCGAAGCCACCTTCGTCGCCGACGCCCGTCGCGAGGCCGGCGGCCGAAAGCTCCTTCTTCAGCGTGTGGAACACTTCCGAGCCCATCTGCACCGCGCCGCGCATGTCGGGGGCGGCGACCGGCATGATCATGAATTCCTGGATGTCGATCGGGTTGTCGGCATGTTCGCCGCCGTTGATGATGTTCATCATCGGCACCGGCAGGATCCGCGCATTGGTGCCGCCGACATAGCGGTAGAGCGGCTGGGTGGTGAAGTCGGCCGCCGCCTTGGCGACGGCGAGCGAGACGCCGAGGATCGCGTTGGCGCCGAGCCGGCCCTTGTTCGGCGTGCCGTCAAGCTCGATCATCAGCCGGTCGATCTCGACCTGTTCGGTCGCATCCTCGCCGATGATGGTCTCGGCGATCTCGCCGTTGACGGCGGCAACCGCCTCGAGCACGCCCTTGCCCATGTAGCGGGTCTTGTCGCCGTCGCGCTTCTCGACCGCCTCGTGCGCGCCGGTGGAGGCGCCCGAAGGCACCGCGGCGCGGCCCATCGTGCCGTCTTCGAGGATCACATCCACCTCGACCGTCGGATTGCCCCGGCTGTCGAGGATTTCGCGGGCATGGATGTCGATGATCGTGCTCATGGGGTCCGGTCCTTTCGGCGAAAACGACTGTTCTGCCGGTCTTTACGCCGGGATAGCGCGAAGGGGAAGAATTATTCGGCCGGCGCCAACGTTAGCGCTAACTTCCGCTCGCGCAGATAGGTGTAGAAGGCGGCGGCGAGGATCAGCGCGGCGCCGGTCAGGGTCAGCGCGTCAGGTCGTTCGGAGAAGACGGTCACGCCGATGATCAGAGAAAAGATCAGCCGTGCGTAGCGGAACGGCATCAGGATCGAGGCATCCGAAAGGCGCATCGCGGCGACGATGGCATAATAGCCCGACGTGCCGAAGAGGACCGCCGTGCCGAGGCGGGCGAGGTCGGGCGCCGTCGGCCGGACCGGGGCACCGGAGAAGGCCAGGATCAGCGCGCCGGTGAGGACGAGCGCAAAGAAGCCGTGAAAGGCGATCGCGACCGAGGGCACTTCCGGCGGGATCCGGCGGGTGACGAGATCGCGCAGCGCGATCGCAACCACGGTCAGGAGCACCAGCATCGCTTCGGGCCGGAACCCGTCAAGACCGGGCCGGATGATCAGGAGGACACCGGCAAAGCCGACGACGATGGCGGTCCAGCGCCGCCAGCCGACACGCTCGCCGAAGACGAGCGCCGCTCCGGCGGCGACAGCGAGCGGCGTCGCCTGGAAGACCGCTGCCACCGTCGAGATCGGCACCAGCGACAGCGCGGTGACGAAGGTGGCGGCCGAAACGGCCTCGGCGAGGGTCCGCACCAATACCTGCGGCACTGTCAGCGCGCGCAGGATCCAGACCCGGCCGGCATCTCCGGCGATGGCGAAGAAGACCAGCGCGCCGCCGAAGCCAAGCGTCAGGATGACCTGGCCGATCGACTGGCGCGAGGTCAGGTCCTTGACCAGCGCGTCCTCGGCCGAAAAGGCGGCCATGGAAAAGACGACAAGGAAAATGCCGCGGAGGTTCTGCACCTGGCTCAGCCCTTGCGGCCAGGCTTGGTCGGCACGCCGAACAGTTCCAGCCGGTGCCCCTTCAGCCGGTAGCCGAGGCGCGCGGCGATCCTTTCCTGAAGTGCCTCGATCTCGGCGTCGACGAATTCGATGACCTCACCGGTCGTGAGGTCGATCAGGTGGTCGTGATGGGCGCGTTCGGCATCCTCGTAGCGCGCGCGCCCGTCGCCGAATTCCAGCTTGTCGAGAATCCCTGCTTCGTCGAAGAGCCGAAGCGTACGGTAGACCGTCGCCAGCGAAATCTTCGGGTCGACGGCGCAGGCGCGGGTATAGAGCACCTCGGCGTCGGGATGGTCGTCGCTTTCCTCCAGCACCTGCGCGATGACCCGGCGCTGCTCGGTCATCCGAAGCCCCTTGGCCTCACAGCGTTCGATGATGGTCTGACGCATTTCCGGACCCACCTTTCCGCCGCGCGGTTTACGGGAAATCCCGAAGGGGGGGAAGCGTAAATGGCGCCGCGCCGGGGTGGGTTGGCGCACCACCAGGGTGCGAATGACCGGGCGAGGGCCGGAAAGGGCTGGACGGGCGCCGCCAAACGCGCAGAAATACCGGCCAAAGCAATCAGGGAGAACGACATGCATCTGAAACGCAGCTTTATGGCGGGCCTCGCGGCCTCGGCGATGATCGCCGGGGCGGCCGGGGCGGAGCCGGTGAAGGTCGGAATGATCACCACCTTGTCGGGCGGCGGGGCCGGGCTTGGCATCGACGTCCGGGACGGGTTCCAGCTTGCCCTCAAGATGGCCGGCGCGCCGGAGGTGGAACTGATCGTCGAGGACGACCAGCAGAAACCGGATATCGCCGTGCAGATCGCCGACAAGATGATCCAGTCCGATCAGGTCGACGTGCTCACCGGCATCATCTGGTCGAACCTCGCGATGGCCGTGGTGCCTGCCGCCGTGGCGCAGGGCAAGTTCTACCTTTCGCCCAATGCCGGACCCTCGGCGCTGGCCGGGGCGGGCTGCGACAAGAACTACTTCAACGTCGCCTGGCAGAACGACAACCTGCACGAGGCCGCCGGCGCCTATGCGAATTCGGCCGGCTACAAGAATTCGTTCATGTTGGCGCCGAACTATCCCGCCGGCACCGACGCCATCGCCGGCTACAAGCGCTTCTACGGAGGCGCGGCGGCGGGCGAGCTTTATACCCAGCTTGGCCAGACCGACTATGCCGCCGAGATCGCGCAGATCCGGGCAAGCGGCGCGGATTCGGTCTTTTTCTTCCTGCCCGGCGGCATGGGCATCGCCTTCATGAAGCAGTATGCCGAATCCGGCGTCGGCATTCCGCTGATCGGCCCGGCCTTCTCCTTCGACCAGAACATCCTTCAGGCGGTGGGCGACGCGGCGCTCGGGGTGAAGAACACCTCGCAGTGGAACAAGGACATCGACAATCCGGCCAATGCCGCCTTCGTCGCGGCCTATACCGCCGAATACGGGCGTCTGCCCTCGCTCTATTCGAGCCAGGGGTTCGATACCGCGAACCTTCTCCTTTCGGCGATGGCGAAAGCGGACGTGGCCGATCAGGACGCCTTCCGCGCCGCATTGGAGGCGGCCGATTTCGCCTCCGTCCGGGGCGATTTCGCCTTCGGCCCGAACCATCACCCGATCCAGGACATCTATGTCCGCGAAGTGGTGAAGGAGGGCGATGTCTACACCAACAAGATCATCGGCACCGCCCTTGAGGATCGCGGCGACGCCTACGCCGCCGAGTGCAAGATGTGATCGGAGCGGGCCGGGGTCAGTCCCCGGCCCGCCCGTCGGGGATGTGATCCAGTGATGCTTCTGGCCGAGCAGGTTCTCAATGGCCTGCAATACGGGATGATGCTTTTCCTCATGGCCGCCGGGCTGACGCTGGTCTTCGGCGTCATGGGGCTGATCAACCTTGCGCATGGCTCGCTTTACATGGCGGGCGCCTTTGCCTGTGCCGCCGTAGCGGCGCTGACCGGGTCGTTCTGGCTCGGTCTTGCCGCAAGCCTTGCCGCCGCCGCCGCCCTCGGCGCGCTGGTTGAGGTCGTGGTGATCCGCCGGCTCTACGCGCGCGACCACCTCGATCAGGTGCTGGCAACCTTCGCGCTGATCCTCGTCTTTTCCGAAGGCACCCGCTGGCTTTTCGGTTCGTTTCCGCTCTATCTCTCGCTGCCGCCGGTCCTGTCGGGCGCGGTGACATTGCCCGGAGGGCTTGTCTATCCGGCCTTCCGGTTGGCGATCATCGGCACAGGCGCCCTGGTCGCGATCGGCCTCTTCTGGCTCATCGGTCGCACCCGGCTCGGCATCCGCATCCGCGCGGGCGAGGCCGACCGCGAGATGGTCGCCGCCCTCGGCGTCGATATCGCGACGCTTTACACCATCGTCTTCGCGCTCGGCGCGGCGCTTGCGGGGCTTGCCGGTGCGCTCGTCGGCTCGGTCCAGTCGGTGCAGGTCGGGATGGGAGAGCCGGTCCTCATCCTCGCCTTCGTCACCGTGGTCATCGGCGGCATCGGTTCGATCAAGGGGGCGCTGGTCGGCGCGCTGCTCGTCGGAATGACCGACACGCTCGGAAAAGCCCTTCTGCCGGCCTTCTTCGCGCGGTTCATGGAGGCATCGGCGGCGACCTCGGTCGGCTCGGCGCTGGCGTCGATGCTGATCTACGTGCTGATGGCGCTGGTCCTCGTCTGGCGGCCGACCGGGCTTTACGGGGCCCGGGCATGAGCCGGGGCGGGGCGCTGGCCAATGCCCTCGTCTTCGCCGCGCTCGTCGCGGTTGCGGCCGGCGCCGACGCCACCGGCAACCCCTATATCGTCACGCTCGCGACCAAGGTGGCGATCCTCGGGCTGGCGGGCGTCGGGCTCAACCTCGCGCTCGGTTACGGCGGGCTCGTCTCGTTCGGCCATGCCGCCTTCTTCGGGATCGGCGGCTATGTCACCGCGATCCTGGCGAGCCATGCGGCCGCCGGTACGCCCGTCATAACCTTCCCCTTCACCGTGGCGGGCACGGCCGAGATGCTGGCGATCTGGCCCGCCGCGATCCTCGTCTCGGGCCTCGCGGCGCTGGCGATCGGCGCGCTCTCGCTGCGCACCACCGGGGTCTATTTCATCATGGTGACGCTCGCCTTCGCCCAGATGCTTTATTATTTCGCCGTCTCATGGCCGGCCTATGGCGGCGAGGACGGGCTGTCCTTCTATGTCCGCAACAGCTTCCCCGGCGCCAACACCTTCGCGCCGCTGCAGTTCTTCGCGATCTGCGCGACACTGCTCGGCGGGGCGATGATCCTTGTCGCGCTTCTCACCCAGTCCCGGTTCGGCCTTGCGCTGCGCGCCGCGAAGGAGAACGAGGCGCGGGTGATCGCCGTCGGCATCCGGCCCTTAGCCGTCCGCCTCACCGCCTTCGTCCTTTCCGGCATGGTCGCGGGGCTCGCCGGCGCGCTCTTCGCCGACCTCAGCCGGTTCGTCAGCCCGGCGATGCTGTCCTGGCACATGTCGGGCGAGATCATGGTCTTCGTCATCCTCGGCGGGGTCGGGCGGCTGGCCGGCCCGATCGCCGGGGCGGCGGTCTTCATCGCGCTCGAATACCTCCTTGGCCCGGTCAGCGACCACTGGCAGGCGCTTTTGGGGCTCCTCCTCCTCGTCATCGTCCTCTTTGCCCCGCGTGGGCTGATGGGGCTTGTCGCGCGGCGCCGCCATGTCTGAACCGATCCTGTCGCTTGGGCACCTGAGCAAGACCTTCGGCGCCCTGACGGCGACCGACGACGTGTCGCTCGACCTCCGGCCCGGCGAGATCCACGCGCTGATCGGCCCGAACGGCGCCGGCAAGTCGACGCTGATCAAGCTGATCGCCGGAGAGCTTCGGCCCGACAGCGGCCAGGTCACCTTCGAGGGCCAGTCGATCGACCGTCTCGGCCCGGCCGAACGCGCCCGCCTCGGCCTTGCGCGAAGCTTCCAGGTCTCCTCGGTGATTCCCGATTTCACCGCGCTCGAAAATGTCATGCTCGCGGTCGCGGGCGCGTCCGGGCGCACCTTCGGTTTCGTCCGCCCGGCCCTTCGCGACCGCCGCCTCACCGATCCGGCGTTCTTCCACCTCGCCCATGCCGGTCTCTCGGGGCGCGAGGCGGTGCCGGCCCGCGCGCTCTCGCATGGCGAGCGGCGCCGGCTGGAGATCGCGATGGCGCTCGCGATGCGCCCGCGCGCCTTTCTTCTCGACGAACCGATGGCAGGCATGGGGGCCGAGGGCGCCCGCGACCTGACCGCGATCCTCGCCGAGTTGAAGGCCGAGGCGCCGATCCTTCTCGTCGAACACGACATGGACGCGGTCTTCGCGCTGGCCGACCGCATCTCGGTCCTCGTCTACGGCCGGATCATCGCCACCGGCACGGTGGCCGAGATCCGTGCCAACGACGAAGTCCGCCGCTCCTATCTCGGGGAAGATGCATGACGGCGCTCCTCGACCTTCAGGGCGTCACCGCCGGCTACGGGCCGGTGCAGGCGCTTTTCGGTGTCGACCTGCATCTTTCGGACGGCGAGGTCGTGGCGCTGATGGGCCGCAACGGCATGGGCAAGACGACGACGATCCGCACGATCATGCGGCTCCTGCCATTGACCGGCGGCACGATCTTCTTCGACGGGCGCGACATGGCGCGGCTGCCGGCACACCGCGCCGCGCGGGCGGGCCTCGGGCTGGTGCCCGAGGGCCGGCGCTGCTTCGCGCCCCTGACGGTGGCCGAGAACCTGAGCGTCGCCCAGCGGCCCGGCGACTGGACGCTGGCCCGCGTCTGCGACCTTTTTCCCCGGCTCGGCGAACGGATGGGGCAGGCGGCGCGGACGCTCTCGGGCGGCGAACAGCAGATGCTGGCGATCGGCCGGGCGCTCCTGACCAATCCGCGGCTTCTCATCCTCGACGAGGCGACGGAGGGGCTGGCCCCGGTGGTGCGGCAGGAGATCTGGGCGGCGATCCGGGCACTGAAGGGGCAGGGCATGTCGATCCTTCTGGTCGACAAGTCGCTGGCCGAGCTTCGCGCGGTCGCCGACCGCGCCGTGATCCTCGAGCGCGGCGCCTCGGTCTGGTCGGGCCGGATGGCGCGGCTCGACGACGATACCGCAGAGCGCCTCCTCGGCGTCTGAGGCGCGCGCCTCAACCCGGACATGTCGCGGACAGGCCAGACGCGGGCCGGCGTATCGGCAAGCCTGCCGGCAAGGCAGGGAGAACCGAGATGGACGAACCCCACCACCGCCGTGGCCGCGAGGCCCGCCGCAGCGCCGCCCCGGCGCGGCAGGTGAACTACCGCCAGTTGCGCCACCCGTTCCCGCCGCAGAAGGTGATCAGCGACGACGCGGTCGCGGCGATCCACGAGATGGCGCTGAAGCTTCTGGAGGAGCTTGGCCTCAAGGTCCTTTTGCCCGAAGCGCGGGCGATCTATGCGGCCGGCGGCGCGCTGGTGGACGAGACGACCGAGATGGTCCGCATCGGCCGCGACATGGTGGCGGCGGCACTCGCCTCCGCGCCGAAATCGATCCGGATGCGTGCCGCCAATCCCGGCCGGGAGCTTGACTACGAAGACGGCGCGCTGCTCTTCGCGCCTGGCGGCGGCTGCCCGAACGCCACCGACGCGCTGCGTGGCCGGCGGCCCGGCAACCTTGCCACCTTCGAGGAGGCGCTGAAGCTGCATCAGAGCTTCGACGTCATCCACAAGCTCGGCCCCTCGGCCGAACCGCAGGACGTGCCGACGCCGCTGCGCCACTACGCTATGATGCGCGGCCAGGTGACGCTCGGCGACAAGCCGATGTTCGTCTATGCGCGCGGCCGCGGCCAGGTCACCGAGAGCTTCGAGATGATCCAACTCGCGCTCAACCTCACGGATGCCGATTTCCGCGACGGCACCTGGTGCTCGACGGTGATCAACACCAATTCGCCGCGCCAGATCGACAAGCCGATGGCCGAGGGCATCATCGACTTCGCCCGCGCCGGCCAGATGTCGATCATCACGCCCTTCTGCCTCGCTGGCGCCATGGCGCCGGTCACGGTCGAGGGCGCGCTGGTGCTGCAACATGCCGAATGTCTTGCCGGGATCACGCTCGCCCAGCTCGCCAACCCCGGCGCGCCGGTCAGCTATGGCGGGTTCTCCTCCAACGTCGACATGAGGTCCGGCGCGCCCGCCTTCGGCACGCCGACCCATATCCGCATGGCGATCGGCACCGGGCAACTCGCGCGCCATGTCGGCCTGCCATGGCGCTCGGCGGCCGGGTCGGCCGCCAACACCGCCGACATGCAGGCGGCGGGGGAAAACCACATGGGGCTCTGGGCCAACCTCATGGCAAACGCGACGCTGACCGTCCATTCCGCCGGCTGGCTCGAAGGCGGGCTCTCGTTCGGCTACGAGAAGTTCATCAACGACATCGAGGCGCTGCAGACGCTGGCCGAGCTGTGCCAGCCGCTGACCTCGGCCACGGCCGACCTCGCCTGGCAGGCGCTGGCCGACGTCCAGCCCGGCGGCCATTTCTTCGCCACCCCGCACACGATGGAGCGCTTCGACCGCGCCTTCTACGCGCCGCTGGTCGCGGACCTCTCCAACTTCGGCTCCTGGGAGGCGGCGGGCAGCAAGACCGCGACCGAACGGGCGACGACGATCTGGCAGCAGGTGCTCGCCGACTTCCGCCCGCCCGAAGGCGCCGGCGACAGGGGCGAACGGATCGCCCGCTTCATCGCCGACCGCACCGCGGCGGGCGGGGCCGCACCGCGCGATTGAACGCAGAGTCGGCCCCGCGCGGCCCGCGCCGGGGCGGCCCGAGCGGGCGCGCGGCACTCTCTTGACTTCGCCGCCCGCTTGCCCGATAAGCCCGCATCCCGGCGGGTCTCTCGGCCCGACCGGGATTCTATATTCGGTAATGTCGTCCCGGAGCCGGGGCGCGCTGCCCGAGGCGGGGAAACCCGGAACGCCGGTTCGACCGGGGCCACAGGGCGCGGCAGAGATGAAGGAAAGACCCATGTTCGCGGTCCTCAAGACCGGTGGCAAGCAGTACAAGGTTCAGGCGGGCGACGTGCTCCGCATCGAACTGATCGCGGCCGCCGCTGGTGACAAAGTCCAGTTCAACGAGATTCTGATGATCGGCGGCGACAAGCCGGTGCTCGGAGCGCCGATGGTCAAGGGCGCGGCCGTTCAGGCCGAAGTCATTGACGACATCAAGGCCGACAAGGTCATCACCTACCACAAGCGCCGCCGCAAGCACTCCTCGCAGCGCACCCGTGGCCACCGCCAGAAGCTGACGCTGGTGCGGGTCACCGAGATCCTCGCCTCGGGCGCGGACAAGTCGGGCGTGAAGGAAGCGATCGGCACCCACGCCGCCCGCGTCGCCGCGCACAACACCGCGCCGGCCGAAGCGAAGGCCGAGAAGAAGGCGGCTCCGGCCAAGAAGGCACCGGCCAAAAAAGCCGCTGCGACGAAGGAGTAACACCCCATGGCACACAAGAAAGCAGGCGGTTCATCCCGCAACGGCCGCGACTCGGCGGGCCGTCGTCTCGGCGTGAAACTCTACGGCGGCCAGTCGGTTCAGCCCGGCGCGATCATCGTGCGCCAGCGCGGCACCACCTGGTGGCCGGGCACCGGCGTCGGCATGGGTCGTGACCACACGATCTTCGCGACGGTCGATGGCCTCGTGACCTTCAAGAAAGGTCTCAAGGGCCGCACCTTCATTTCGGTCCTCCCGGCGGCGGAGGCAGCCGAGTAAGCCGAACCTTTACAATCGGATTGTAAACGGGGGATCGGCCGAAAGGCCGGTCCCCTTCGTCATTCCCGGCAGGAGTTTGCCCGTCATGCCTCCCGATCAGGCGATTGTCATCCCGATTGCCGCTGCCGTGAGAGCGGAGCGGTTGATCTGGCCATTCTCACGCCCCATTTCGGGTGTATCGGGCAAGACGGCGTCGAGGGGTCCGGGAGGGGTCCATCGCCGGGTTGCGAGTTTCGGAGGGATCCCGGCCGGTAGGGCGGCCGCAGGTCTCGCCAACCGTTTCGGAGGAGGGACGGCATGATCCAGGAACCTATCGTCGTTCAGCCCGCGCTCGCGGCTGAGCGCTTCGCGTTGCGCCCGCTCCGGCGCTCCGATGCCGGTCTCATCGCCATGTATACCGCCGACCGCCGGCTTGCCGAGGGGACGCGCACGATCCCGCATCCGCTGCCGCCCGGCGCCACCGAGGCCTTCATCGCCCGCGCGCTCGCCGAGAAGCGGGATGAGGATGTCTGGGTCATGGACGGGTCCGAACGCGGCCATGCCGAGGTTCTGGGCCTTGTCTGCCTGACCCGGATGGAACGCGACCAGAGCGAGATCAAGTACTGGGTGGCACCCGCCTTCTGGAACACCGGCTACGCGTCCGAGGCGGTCGCGGCGATCGTCGCGGCCAACCCGCACAAGTCGCGCACCCTCTTCGCCGAGGTCTTCCAGGACAACCCCGGCTCGGCCCGGGTCCTGACCAATACCGGCTTCGACTATCTCGGCGATGCCGAGGCCTATTCGGTCGCCCGCGACGCCACGGTCCCGACCTGGACCTACCTGCGCAAGATGGGCTAGGCGTCCGGTCCCGGCATCCGGGGGGCAAGATATGCCAAGTGGTGGCGTCAGCGGTAAGGGGCCGGCCGAAAGCGGGGCGGAACCGATCGCTGCCGGGCATAGAGGCAATCATCAAACGGCAGCAGCATGTGCCGCCGGAACGCCACAGCCATCGGATCTTCGGTTTCGTCGAGAACGAACCGGCGCGGGTCCCGCGTCGGTCTTTCCGTCTCGCCGCCCCGGCGGGGCCGCGGCGGCCCCGTTGCCTCCGGCGGGGATATTTCCGGCAAGATGAAGCCGCGACGTTTCGGAACTTGACCGCGGGCGGTTCGGGGCCGAGAGTTGGCACATGAGGGCGCATGGCCCGGAAGGCACGGGGGCCAGCCAGCGAAAGCGCCCGGTCGCGTGCCGACGGGGGATATCATGCGCTGCATCACGGTACTGGGGCCGTCTCAATCGGGGAAAACCGAGCTTGTCCGGGCGCTTGCCGCGCTCGAGGACGAGCATCCCCGCGCCGAGACGGCCGGCCATCTGACAATCACCCGCTTCGGTTTCATGGGCGAGGACTGGTGTGCGCTCGATCTTGCCGGGGGGCCGGAATTCGCCCGCATGGGGGGCGCGGCGCTGCTCGCCGCCGATGCGGCGGTGCTCTGCGTCTCTCCCGATCCCGACGAGGCAGTTCTGGCCGCGCCCTGGCTTCGGGCCGTCGAGGCGGCGAACGTGCCCGCCTTCATCTTCGTCAACCGGATGGACATGCCGAAGGGCCGGGTGCGTGACATCGTCTCGGCGCTGCAGGCCTATACCGGGCATACCGTCGTCTTGCGCCAGATCCCGATCCGCGAGGGCGGGCAGATCGTCGGTGCGGTCGACCTCATCTCGGAGCGCGCCTGGCGCTACCGGGAGGGCCAGCCTTCGCAACTTGTCGCGATGCCGAAGGACGTGGAGGAGCGCGAGCATGAGGCGCGGGCCGAGTTGCTCGAACACATGTCGGATTACGATGACGCGCTGCTGGAGGAGCTGATCGAGGATCACGAACCGGCCACCGGCGCGCTTTTCGAGATCGCCCGGCGCGAGACCCAGCACCGCGACGTGATCCCGACCTTCCTTGGCGCCGCGAGCCACAAGCACGGCATCCTGCGGCTGATGAAGGCGCTCCGGCACGAGGCGCCGGATGTCTCGGCCCTGCGCGACCGGCTTGGCGTCGAGGGGGCGCAGGCGGTGGGCTTTCATGCCCAGATCCGCAAGCACCTCGGCAAATGCGTGATGCTTCGGGCACTTGGCGACGGGGTGAAGCAGGGCTCCCCCCTCGGCGGCGCCGGGCTTGGCGGGCTGGTCGAGATCGGCGGCAAGGCCGGCAGCGGTCAGCTTCGCCCCGGCGAGGTCGGCCTGTCGGTGAAATCCGACCAGCTCGATGCCGGCCGGGTCTTTACCGCCAGTGCGGCCGTTGCGGTGCCGGATTGGGGACGCGGCTGCCCGCCGGCGCTCGCCCGTCTCGTCACGCCTGCGCATGAGCGCGACGAGGTGCGGCTGTCGGCGGCGCTGAGCCGGCTCGCCGAGGCCGATCCGATGCTCTTGCTCGGCCAGGATCAGGCGACGGGCCATGCGCTCCTGAAGCTGCAAGGCGTTATGCACGAGCGTCAGGTGCTGGCCACGCTGGTCGAGGATTTCGGCGTCGAGGTGACGACCGGCGTGCCGGACCCGCGCTACCTGGAGACGATCTCGGCCCCGGTCGAAGAGCATTACCGGCACCGCAAGCAATCGGGTGGGGCCGGCCAGTTCGCCGATGTCGCGATCACGGTGCGGCCGGGCGCGCGCGGCGACGGGTTCCAGTTCGCCGAGGTGGTGAAGGGCGGCGCGGTGCCGCGCAACTACATCCCCTCCGTCGAGGAGGGCGCGCGCGAGGCGCTCGACAAGGGACCCTTGGGCTTTCCGGTGACCGACCTCACCGTCACGCTCAGCGATGGCAAGCACCACGCGGTCGACAGTTCCGACTTCGCCTTCCGCACCGCCGGACGGATGGCGGTGCGCGAGGCGCTGGCGAAGGCCGGGCCGGTCCTTTTGCAGCCGATCGACCGGGTCGCTATCCATGTGCCCTCGATCTATTCCGGGGCGATGGTGTCGATGATCTCCTCGCTCAAGGGCCAGGTTCTCGGTTTTGACCGCGATCCGGATTGCCGCGGCTGGGACATCTTCCGCGCCCTGCTGCCCGCCTCGGTCGAGGAGGAGCTGGTGATGGCGCTCGGCTCGGCGACGCAAGGCACGGCCTGGCACGAGGCGGCATTCGACCATTACGAGGAGATATATGGCAAGGAGGCGGAGCGGATCTCGAAGGAACACGCCAGCGCGGCGGCCTGACGGCGGGGGGCTTGCGTGGCGCGCCCCCGGTTCCTATCTTGCGGGCGGTCCGCAGTTCACCAAGGCGTCGCCACCCCGCGAGGGGCAAGCTAAACCTGCGACACGGCAATCAGATCGCTTGTTCTCTCAGGCGTCCGGCCGACAAGGGCGACCACCGGAACCGCGTGAAGCGGCAAGGGCGCGATCAGGAGGACTTCCATGGCACGCGATGCGATTGCCCTTGAAATTCATGACGTATCGACCTTTGCGCAGGCTTTGCGGCGTGCGCTGAGCGAAGAGGACGGGTTGCCCGGCCATCTCGGCCTGCTCAACAAGATTGCCCGCGCGGCGGGGTTTCGCAATTTCCAGCAGTTGAAGGCGCAGGTCCCGGCGGAGCCTGCCCCGGCCGAACCGGTCAGCGAAAAGCGATTGGCCCAGGTGTTGCGCTGTTTCGACGGGCAGGGGCGGGTGAACCGCTGGCCCGGCAAGACCTCTCATCGGGGGCTCGTGCTCTGGGCGATCTGGGCGCATCTGCCTGCGCGGACCGAGATGAGCGAGCCGGAGGTCAATGCCGTCATCGAACGCTGGCATACCTTCGGCGACAGGGCGCTTTTGCGCCGGTCGCTGATCGACCACAGGTTGGCGACACGCCAGACCGATGGGCGCGGTTACCGCCGGGTCGAGGGTGAGCCGCCGGCAGAGGCGCGCGTGCTTTTGCGACGTCTGTCCGGGCGCGACGGTTGAAACGAGAACGGCCGCCCGGTGGGGCGGCCGTTTCCGGCATTGGAGACCGGATCAGCGCTTCTTGACGTCGAGATAGTCGCGCGCGGTCTGGCCGATATAAAGCTGGCGCGGCCGGCCGATCTTCTGCGTCGGGTCGCCGATCATTTCCTTCCACTGTGAGATCCAGCCGACCGTGCGGCTTACCGCGAAGATCGGCGTGAACATCGAGGTCGGGAAGCCCATCGCCTCGAGGATGATACCGGAATAGAAATCGACGTTGGGATAGAGCTTCTTCTCGACGAAATACTCGTCCTCGAGCGCGATGCGCTCCAGCTCCTTGGCGACTTTCAGGGTCTCGTTGTTGTGGATGCCCAAGAGGTCAAGCACCTCGTCGGCGCTTTCCTTCATCACCTTGGCGCGCGGGTCGAAGTTCTTGTAGACCCGGTGGCCGAAGCCCATCAGGCGGAACGGATCGTTCTTGTCCTTGGCGCGGCGGATCGCCTCGGGGATATTCTCGACCGTCCCGATCTCGCGCAGCATCTCGAGGCAGGCCTGGTTGGCGCCGCCATGCGCGGGGCCCCAGAGGCAGGCGATGCCGGCGGCGATGCAGGCGAAGGGATTGGCGCCCGACGAGCCGGCCAGACGCACCGTCGAGGTCGAGGCGTTCTGCTCGTGATCGGCGTGCAGCATCATGATCCGGTCCATCGCCTTGGCGAGGACCGGGTTGACGACGTAGTCCTCGCACGGCACCGCGAAGCACATGTGCAGGAAGTTCGACGCGTAATCGAGCGAGTTCTTCGGATAGACGAAGGGCTGGCCCATCGAATACTTGAACGCCATCGCCGCGATCGTCGGCAGTTTCGCGATCATTCGAATCGCCGCGACCTCGCGCTGCCAGGGGTCGGAAATGTCGGTGCTGTCGTGGTAGAAGGCCGACATCGCCCCGACCACGCCGACCATCGTCGCCATCGGGTGGCTGTCGCGCCGGAAACCCCGGAAGAAATAGTGCATCTGTTCATGCACCATCGTGTGCTTGGTCACCCGGCTCTCGAAATCCGCCATCTGCGCCTCGTCCGGCAGTTCGCCGTAAAGAAGCAGGTAGCAGACTTCGAGGAAATGCGATTTCTCAGCCAGTTGTTCGATCGGGTAGCCGCGATAGAGAAGCTCCCCCTTGTCGCCGTCGATATAGGTGATGGCGCTGTCGCAGGCCGCGGTCGAGGTGAAGCCGGGGTCGTAGGTGAAGACATCGGCCTGACCGTAGAGCTTGCGGATGTCGATCACGTCCGGCCCGACCGTCGGTTGCAGGATCGGCAGTTCGATAGACTTTCCATCAAAGCTCAGCGTCGCGGTCTTGATCATCTTATCCATCGCGGTTTCCTTTCCTAGCATCCGCCCGGTCGCGGCCGGTCGGAGGGTGAGCGAGGCAGTCAACGCGCGCGGATCGCGCCTCAGACTGCTGCATCCTTAAGCCGGGCGAGGGTCTCTTCCCGCCCGATGACGAGCATCATATCAAACACGCTGGGACTGATCGTCCGTCCGGCAAGGGCTGCCCTGAGTGGTCCCGCGATCTTGCCGAGCCCCAGTCCGTGGGCCCCGGCGACGCTGGCCACGATCTCCTCCAGCTTATCCCGGGACCAGCTAGCATTTTGCATCTGCGGCGTCAATTCTCTCAGTATACCACGGGATACCGGATCGAGCGCCTGAGCCGCCTTCTCGTCCGGCTCAAAGGGCCGGTTTCCAAGCACAAAATGCGCTTTTTCAAGAAGTTCCGGGAAGGTTTTCGCCCGGTCTTTCAGGCAGTAAAGAGCGCGTGACAGCCCATCTTTCTGCGGTTGCGAAAGGGCGGGTTGGCCGGAGGCTTCCAGAAATGCCTCAATTTCAGGCAAAAGTGCTGCGTCCGGGGCGGCGGCGATATGCTGGCCGCAGAGGTTTTCCAGCTTCTTGAAGTCAAGTCGCGCCGGGGCGCGGCCGATTCCCTCCAGGTCGAACCAGTCCCGCGCTTGCGCATCGCTGAAAAATTCGGCATCGCCATGCGCCCAGCCAAGCCGGGTCAGGTAGTTGCGCATCCCCGCCGCCGGGTAGCCCATCGCCTGATATTCCTCCAGCCCGACGGCCCCGTGGCGTTTCGACAGCTTCTTGCCGTCCGGCCCGTGGATCAGCGGGATATGCGCCCAGACGGGAACCGCCCAATCCATCGCGAGATAGACCTGCGTCTGGCGCGCGGCGTTGTTCAGGTGGTCGTCCCCCCGGATCACATGCGTGACGCCCATGTCGTGATCGTCGACGACCACGGCCAGCATGTAGGTCGGCGTACCATCGGAGCGTAAACAGACCATGTCGTCGAGCTGGTCGTTGCCGAAGGTCACCTTGCCCTGCACCGCGTCCTCGATCACCGTCTCGCCCGCCCTTGGGGCCTTCAGCCTGATCACGAAAGGCGCGTCGGGATGGTCGGCCGGATCGGCATCGCGCCAGGGGCTCTGGAAGAGGGTGGAGCGGCCCCCGGCGCGCGCCGCCTCGCGGAATGCCTCGATCTCGTCCTGCGTCGAAAAGCACTTGTAGGCATGGCCGCGCGCCAGCATCTCGCGCGCCACCTCGGCGTGACGCTCGCGGCGGTCGAACTGGCTTACCACCTCGCCGTCCCAGTCGAGGCCTAGCCAGGTGAGGCCCTTGAGGATCGCCGTCGTCGCCTCTGGGGTGGAACGGTCGCGGTCGGTGTCCTCGATCCTGAGCAGGAACCGGCCGCCGCGGCCGCGCGCGAAGAGCCAGTTGAACAGCGCGGTGCGGGCGCCGCCGATATGCAGATACCCGGTGGGCGAGGGGGCGAAGCGGGTGACGATATCGGACATGGCGGCGTTAACCTTTCGGAAACCATAAGCGTTCAGGCTGACCCCCGGTTCATTAGGCAAAGCCGGACGGGGACACAAGGTGCGGGTGCTGACAGGTCCGCTAGAGGCGCTCGTCGCGGCGCGGGGCCGGCTCCTGCCCTGGGCGCCGGTTTTTCTCTCTCTCGGCATCGGGCTTTACTTCGCGCTGCGGGTCGAACCGGGGGTAGAGGTTCTGGCGGCTGCGGCTCTTTTCGCGGCGCTCTTAATGCTCGTCGCCCTGCGCGGTCCGGATCTCGTCCGGGTGCCGGCGACCGGGCTCGCGCTCATCGCGGGCGGGATGCTCCTGGCTTCGGCCCGCACCCATCTGGTCGCCGCCCCGGTCCTGACCTTCCGCTATTACGGCCCGGTGGAGGGGCGGATCGTCGGTATCGACCGCTCCTTCTCCGACCAGCTTCGCCTGACGCTCGACCGCGTCGTGCTGGAGGATGTGGCGCCCGACCGCACACCGGCGCGAGTGCGGGTGGCGCTGCATGGCGATCAGGGCTTCACCGATCCGCGGCCGGGGCTCACCGTGATCCTCTCGGCGCATCTCTCGCCGCCCGACGGGCCGGTGGAACCCGGCGGTTTCGACTTCCAGCGCCTCGCCTGGTTCTCGCAGCTCGGCGGCGTCGGATATACCCGCTCCCCGGTTCTCGCGATCGCGCCACCGGAGGGCGGGCTGCCGCTCATGGCGTTCCGGATGCGGCGGGCGATCTCCTCGGCGATGCAGGCGCGGATGGAGGGGCAGCCGGGCGCCTTCGCGGCAGCACTGATGACCGGCGACCGGTCGGGCGTGACGCAGGCGACCAATGACGCGCTCAGAGGGTCGAACCTCTCGCATCTCATCTCGATCTCGGGGCTGCACATGGGGCTCCTGACCGGCTTCGTCTTCGCGTCCTGCCGCTATGGCCTGGCGCTGATCGCGCCCCTGGCGGTCCGGCTCGACACGCGCAAGCTGGCAGCCCTCCTCGCGCTCTTCGCCGCGATCTTCTACCTGATCCTCGCGGGGCCCAACGTCGCGACGCGGCGCGCCTTCGTCATGGCGGCGGTGATGCTTGTCGCGGTCCTTGCCGACCGCAGGGCGATCTCGCTCCGCTCTGTCGCCATCGCGGCGCTGATCGTGCTCTTCCTCGAACCGGAAAGTCTGGTCGAGCCGGGCTTTCAGATGTCCTTCGGCGCGACCGTCGCCCTGATCGTGGCGTTCAAACCCTGGGCCGGGGTGCAACGCCGCATTCCGGCGCCGCTGCGGCCGGTGGCGATGCTGGTGCTCTCGTCGCTGGCGGCGGGCTTCGCCACCGCGCCGATCGCTGCCGCGCATTTCAACCGGATCGCCGAATACGGGCTTCTCGCGAACTTCCTCGCCGTGCCGCTGATGGGGATCGTCGTGATGCCGGCCGGGGTCGTCGCCGCACTCCTCTCCGGTCTCGGGCTTGCGGCGCCGGCGCTCTGGGTGATGGAGAAGGGAACCTGGGCGATCCTTCTCGTCGCCGGCTGGGTCTCCGGCCTCGACGGCGCGGTCGTTGCGGTGCCGACGCCGCCGCCCGCGACATTGCCGCTGATGGCGCTTGGCGGGATCGCCGTCATGATCGGCCGGCCGCTGGCCCTGCGCGCCGCCGGTGGCGCGGCGGCGGTTGCGGCGCTGGCGCTCTGGGGCATGGCCGAGCGGCCGGCGCTGCTCGTTGCCGGCGACGGCTCGATCATCGGCGTGATGGGTGAAAGGGGGCGGGCGCTGTCGAAGCCAAAAGGCGCGGGCTTTGTCGCCAAGAGCTGGCTTGAGGATGACGGCGACCTCGCGCTGCAGGAGGACGCTTTCACCCGCCCCGGCCTGAGTGGCGCGACGGGTGCGTTCCAGACGCGGGTGGCGGGGCAACCGGCCTGGCATTTCACCGGCAAGGGTGCCGCGATCCGCGCGGCCGAAGCCTGCGCGGGGGAGGGGCTGGTCATTCTCTCGACCGAATGGGACGGGCCGGCGCCGACCGGTTGCCGGCTTTACGACGTGTCAAAGCTGCGGCAAACCGGCGCCCTCGCGGTCTATGCCGACGAGGGGGGCCTGCGGATCGTCAGTGCGAAGGAGGTGGCGGGAAATCGGCTTTGGAACACCCGACAGGGGCGCGCCGCCGATAACCGCCGGGCCTGGCTTCAATAGCTGCGGATCAGCCCGACCAGCCGGCCCTGGACCTTGACGTGGTCCTCGGGCAGCACCCGCGTCTCGTATGCCGGGTTCGCAGCTTCGAGCGCGATCATCCCGCCGCGCCGGCGGAACCGTTTCAGCGTCGCCTCGTGGCCCTCGACCAGCGCCACGACGATGTCGCCGTTATCGGCCGTCGATTGTTCGCGGATCACCACGATATCGCCGTCGTTGATCCCGGCCTCGATCATCGAATCGCCTTTGACCTCCAGCGCATAGTGCTGGCCGCGCCCGGAGAGCATCGACCCCGGAACCGCGACGTGATGCGACACTTCCGAGATCGCCTCGATCGGCACACCGGCGGCGATCCGGCCCATCACCGGCAGTTCCAGCGCATGCACCTCGGAGACCGGCATCGCCCCCCTCGGTGGCGCCGTCCGGTCGCCCTCGATCACCCGGGGCGAGAAACCGGGCTTTTCCATTGCCTCGGGCAGCTTCACGATCTCGATCGCGCGCGCCCGGTGGGCAAGGCGGCGGATGAAGCCGCGTTCTTCCAGCGCGGTGATCAGCCGGTGAATCCCCGACTTCGACCGCAGGTCGAGCGCGTCCTTCATCTCGTCGAACGAGGGCGGAACCCCGTCGCGGGCGACACGTTTCTGGATGAAATCCAGCAGTTCCAGTTGCTTGCGGGTCAGCATGATGCCTGTTTTCCTTTGCCGATTGCCACGCCGTTCTGTTGACGTTCTACGCGCGTTCCCCTTTTGTGTCAACGAATTCAGTCGCCGGGGGCCGCGCGGATGTCAGAGGGGAATGTAATCGACTTCGGTCCCCTCGGCGCGTGCGGCATCGCCGACCGGCCGCAGGAGAAGCGCGTTCGCTTCCGCCAGAACCGAGAGCAGCGCGCTGTCCTGCCGGTCGAACGGCCGGATCCGGCTTTCGCCACCAATGATCTCGACCTGCGCCCGCATGTAATGCGCCCGCATCCCGTTGGCCGCGACCGGCTGCGACAGCCGGGCCCGTCGCAGCGGCGCCGGCGCGGGCGGCAACCCTTGCAGCGCATTCAACATCGGTAGCATGAAGATATGTCCGCAAACCACGGAAGAAACGGGGTTTCCAGGCAGACCGAGCAGAACAGACCGGCCGAGACGCCCCGCCATCAGCGGCTTTCCCGGCCGCATGGCGATCTTGTAGAACGACCGCTCCATCCCCATCGCCTCGGTCACCGGCCCGACAAGGTCATGGTCGCCGACCGAGGCGCCGCCGATGGTGACGATCAGGTCTGCCCCCTCCGCCAGCCCGAAGGTGAAGCGCAGGCTCTCGGCATCGTCGCGGGCGATGGGCAGCATCCGTACCTCGGCCCCGGCGGCCTCGGCCAGCGCGCCAAGCGCGAAACTGTTGGAGGCGATGATCTGGTCCGGCCCCGGTGCCTCGCCCGGCATGACGAGCTCGTTGCCGGTGGCGATGAGCGCCACGACCGGCCGCCGTGCGACTGTCACCTCGGCGATGTTCATCGCGGCGAGCAGCGCGAGATCGGTGGGGGAAAGCCGGCGCGGCGCCTCGATCCGGTCGCCGGCGCTGAAATCCTGGCCCGCCGCTCGGATGTGCGCACCTTCTTCCAGCCGGTCGCCGAGCGTGATCGCATCGCCGGCGCGCGTGACGTCCTCTTGCAGGATCACCCGTTCGGCGCCTTCCGGCACCGGCGCCCCGGTGAAGATGCGCACCGCCTCACCCGGCCCAGTGACGCCTGAAAATCCTTTTCCGGCAGCAGCTTCGCCGATGACCTCAAGGCAGGCACCGGGCTTGTGGTCGGCGTCGCGGATTGCGTAGCCATCCATAGCCGAGGCGGCGAATGGCGGCTGGGTCAGCCTTGCCACCACCGGCTCCGCCAGCACCCGTCCCGCGGCGCGGCGCAGCGGCACCGTTTCCGTCCCGACCGGCCGGCAGAGCGCGAAGAGCCGGCCGAGCGCCTCGTCAACCGAAATCATGCCGCGCCTCCGCTTTCACTCCGCCTCGTATCGTCCTGATTTCCCGCCGTCTTTCAGGACGACACGCAGGCCCTCGATCCGCATCGACTTTTCGGCCGCCTTCAGCATGTCGTAGACCGTCAGCGCCGCGACCGACGCGGCCGTCAGCGCCTCCATCTCGACCCCGGTCTGCCCGGTCGTCTTTACCGTGGCCTCGATCCGCACCCCCGGCAGGCTCGGGTCGGGAACGAGGTCGACCGCCACCCTGGTGATTGGCAGCGGGTGGCAGAGCGGGATCAGGTCCGCCGTCCGCTTCGCCGCCATGATCCCGGCGAGCCGCGCGACGCCGAGGACATCGCCCTTCTTCACGCGCCCCTCGGTCACCAGCGCCAGCGTCTCCGCCCGCATCTCGACCCGCGCCTCGGCCACCGCGATCCGGTCGGTCACCGCCTTGTCCGAGACGTCGACCATATGCGCATGGCCGTCCTTGTCGAAATGCGTGAGTGCCATCGTCAGACCCCCAGTGGATCCGCAAGGATCGCCCGCGTCGCCGCGGCGACATCGGCCTGCCGCATCAGGCTTTCGCCGATCAGGAAGCTGCGCGCGCCGCAGGCCGCCATCGCGGCCAGATCCGCGGGGGTGAACAACCCGCTTTCGCAGATCACCATCCGGTCGGCCGGAACAGCGGGGGCCAGTTTCCGCGTTGTCTCAAGAGTGACATCGAACGTCTTGAGATTGCGGTTGTTTATGCCGATCATCGGTGACTTCAGCCGCAGCGCCCGTTCCAGCTCCGTCGCGTCGTGAACCTCGAGAAGAACATCCATGCCCCAGCCAATGGCCGCGTCCTCAAGCTCCGCCGCCTGCACGTCCGACACCGATGCGAGGATGATCAGGATGCAATCCGCCCCCCAGGCCCGCGCCTCGACGACCTGGTAGGGGTCGTACATGAAATCCTTGCGCAGGGCCGGCAAGGATACGGCGTCGCGCGCTGCGGTCAGGAATTCCGGCGCGCCCTGGAAGGACGGCGCATCGGTCAGGACGGAAAGGCAGGTCGCGCCCCCGGCCTCGTAAGCGCGCGCCAGCGCCGGCGGATCGAAATCGGCGCGGATCAATCCCTTCGACGGGCTGGCCTTCTTGATTTCGGCAATGAGCCCGTAGCCCGTGGCCGACGCCCGGCGCAGTGCCGCAGCAAAGCCGCGCGGCGCGCTCGCGGCGCGAGCGGTAGCCTCCAGACCGGCCAGGGGCCGCGCCAGCTTTGCCGCCGCCACTTCCTCGAGCTTGTAGGCCTTGATCCTGTCGAGAATGTCCATGTCTCTCCTTACCTTCGCACCCGTCCCGCGAAAAGCCCCTCTGCCATCTTCTGTTCCGAAATACCTCCCGGGGGCGCGGGGGTGGGAAACCCCCGCATCCGGCCTATCCGCCCCAGTCGATCGCGGCGGCACCGCGCGCCGCGAGCCAGACATTGATCCGGCTGAACGGGCGCGAGCCGAAAAAGCCGCGCCGGGCCGAGAGTGGCGAGGGGTGCGCGGTCTCGATCACCAGATGCGCGCCCGGCCGGATCTGCGGCCGCAGCCGCTGCGCATGCCCGCCCCAGAGGAGGAACGCGCAAGGTCTGCTTGAGACCTCGGCCAGCACCTCCTCGGCCAGTCGCTGCCAGCCGAGCCTGGAATGGCCGCCGGCCTCGCCAGCCGGAACGCTGAGGCAGGTATTGAGGAGGAGCACCCCTTGCCTTGACCAGCCGCGCAGGTCGCCGTTCGGCCGAGAAATCTCAAGATCGCTCCACAACTCCTTGTAGATGTTCGACAAGGAACGGGGCAGGGGCGCGACGTCCGGGGCGACGGAAAACGCCAGACCGTGGGCGTGACCGGGCGTCGGATAGGGGTCCTGACCAAGGATCACCACGCGCACGGCCTCGGGCGGGGTCAGATCCAGCGCTGTGAACCGCACGGCCTCGGGGGGCAGGATGACCCGGGCATCGTCCGCCAGCGCCGCCTCGATCCGCGGCAGATCGCGGGCGAAGAACGGCAGGTGCGCCCAGGCTTCCGGGATCATGCGCCTTGCGTCGCGCGCACCAGCGCCTCGATCTTCGCTTTCGCGGCGCCGCTGTCGATGCTCTCGGCCGCCCGCGCCACGCCGTCGCGCAGGTCGCTCGCGGCTCCGGCGACGACGAGGGCCGCGGCCGCGTTCATCAGCACTGCATCGCGGTAGGCGCCGGTCTCGCCAGCCAGGAGTGTCCGGAATGCGGCGGCATTTTCCTCGGGCGTGCCTCCGAGGATCGCCTCGAACGGGTGAACCGGCAGGCCGACCTCTTCGGGGTGCAGTTCGAACTCATGGACCGCGCCGTTCTCCAGCGCCGCGACGAAGGTCGGGCCGGCGATGGAAATCTCGTCGGTCCCGTCGGCGCCGTGCACCAGCCAGGCGCGCTCTGACCCGAGGGCGGCCAGCGTCTCGGCCATCGGCCGGATCCAGCGGCGCGAGAAGGCGCCGGTCAATTGGCGCTTGACCCCGGCAGGGTTGGTCAGCGGCCCGAGAAGGTTGAACACCGTTCGGGTGCCAAGCTCGGCCCGTGTCGGCATGACATGGCGGATCGCGGGGTGGTGCATCGGCGCCATCATGAAGGCGATTCCGCAACTTTTCAAAGCCTTTTCAACAGCTTCCGCGCTGATCATCACGTTGATGCCAAGCTGGGTCAGCGCGTCCGCCGCCCCGGATTTGGAACTGAGGTTGCGGTTGCCATGCTTGGCCACGACGACACCGGCGCCCGCGACCACGAAGGCGGTCGCGGTGGAGATGTTGAGCGTGCCCTTGCCGTCGCCGCCGGTGCCGACGATATCCATCGCTCCTTCGGGCGCGCGCACGGCGTGGCATTTTGCCCGCATCACCCGCGCGGCGGCCGCGATCTCTTCCACCGTCTCGCCCCGGGTACGGAGCGCCATCAAAAGACCGCCCATCTGGCTCGGTGTCGCGGCACCCTCGAAAAGCGCCTCGAAGGCGCGCTCGGCCTCGTCGCGCGTCAGCGGCCGGTCGGCGGCAAGACCGATGAGCGGGCGCAGATCGTCGCTCATGCCGGCACCGTCAGGGCCACGCCGGCACCTTCGAGGAAAGTCTGAAGCATCCGGTGCCCATGCTCCGAGGCAATCGATTCGGGATGGAATTGCACGCCTTCGATCGGCAGCTCGCGGTGGCGCAGGCCCATGATCGTCCCGTCCTCGAGCCAGGCGGTGACCTCGAGGCAGTCGGGCAGGGTGGCGCGGTCGACGACCAGCGAATGATAGCGCGTGGCGAGGAAGGGCGACGGCAGGCCGGCGAAGACCCCCGCGCCGGAATGGTGCATCACGCCCATCTTGCCATGCACGATCTCGTGGCAGCGCACCACCTTGCCGCCGAAGGTCTGGCCAATCGTCTGGTGGCCGAGGCAGACCCCAAGGAGGGGCGTCCGCGTCTCGGCCGCCGCTTCCGTGAGGGCAAGGCAGATGCCCGCCTGATCGGGGTCGCAGGGGCCGGGCGAGAGCACGATGGCCGACGGTTTTAGCGCCATCGCCTCCTGCACGTTCAGCGCGTCGTTGCGGTGGACCGTGACATCCGCGCCGAGTTCGCCCAGATAATGGACGAGATTGTAGGTGAAACTGTCGTAGTTATCGATCAGAAGCAGCATGGTCGGGCCTTCATTCCTGCAGGGTGCAATCGGGGGGTGATCGCGCCCGCGTGACGGGCTATACATGGTCAGAGCCGCGCGGCCGGGTCAAGGCAAGATGCGGGACATTGAGATTGACAGGCGTCGGAGGCGGACGTGGGCAGAGGTTATCTTTTCGGATTGCTGATCGGGGCGTTCGCCTCGGTATTGGGCCTTTCCGGGGCATCCCTGATGCTGCCCCCGACATCCGGGCCGGCGACCGTGCCGGATGCGGCGGAGGTTGCCGGCAACGACCCGACGGCGCCGGTCGAACTGGCGGATGACGCCGAACCGACCGGCAGCGGCACGGTGGAGAGCCCGACCGAGGTGGCTGCGGCGGTTGTGCCGGAACCCGTGGTCGAGCCAGAGCCGGTGGTCGCGCCCGAGCCCGAGCCGGCTGCCGAGCCGGAGCCGGTTGTGGAACCCTCGACCGTGCCTGTGCCCGTTGCGGAGCCGGAGCCGGAGCCGGAACCGGAACCGGAAGCTGCCGCCAACGCCGATGCCGTGACAGAGGCGCCTGCCGAGGTGGAGAGCACGGCGACGGTCCCCGAGACGCCCGAAGTCGAGGTGCCGGCCGGATCGGAATTCGCCCGTGCGAAGCTTGATGAGGACCCGGTGCTTCCGGCGGCCGAACCGGCGCCGGCCACGGCGGAATCGCCCGTGGTCGCCCAACCCGAGGCCGAGGTCGCGCCGCGACTGGCCGAGGTCAGCCCGGCCGCCGTTCCCGAAGGCCAGTCCCTCGCGCCCGCCGCCCCTGCCGCGCCGGACGCGGCGCCGGCCATCGCCGACGCTCCGGCTGCCGAATCGGCCGTGCCGGTGCCGCCGGCAAGCGAGGCGACGGCGCCGGTTCTCGAGACTGACGCGACCGCAGACACCGCGCCGGACATTGTCATCGCGGAAGCCGCGCCGGCGCCGACGCCCGCCGTGGAGCCGGTGACCGAACCGGCGGCCGAACCCGCCACGACCCAGCCGGCCCCGGCGAGCGATCCGGCGCCCGAACCGGCTGCGCCCGAACCCGTCGCGACTGAGCCCGTCGCGACTGAGCCCGCAGCAAGCGTACCGGAGGCCACCGCCGAGATTTCACCGTCCGATATCACCCCCGCCGCCGACGCTCCGGCGACGGATGGCGGCCCGGTGATCCTCGATATTGCTCCGCGCGCGCCGATCGGTGCTTCGGACGCGCCGCAGCCGGGCTTCCGGCAGGCTGTGCCGGGAGTGAAGGTCAACCGGCTCCCGACCGTCGGGGGCGAGGCACCTGCGGTCGACGTGCCCGGCACCGAAGCCGAAACCTTCTCGCCGGCGCCGATCCCCGAAATCGTCCTCGACACCCCGGCGCTGCCGGACGAGGAGATGGCGGTCGCACGGTTCGCGGCACGGTTCGACAATCCCGAGGCCAAGCCGCTGCTCTCGGTCATCATCGAGGATATTGGCGAAGAGGACGGCGGCGTCGGGCCGGACGCGCTGGCCGCCATCGGCCGGCCACTGACCATCGCCATCGACCCGGAACGCCCCGACGCCGCCGCCCGCGCCGCCGTCTACCGGCTGGCCGGGCACGAGGTGGCGATTCTCGCGCCCGACCTGCCCGCCGGCGCGACGGCAAGCGATCTTGAGATCAGCTACCAGAGCTACGTCCAGGTCCTGCCGGAATCCGTGGCGCTTCTCGGCGTGCCGGATTCGTCGTTCCAGACCGACCGGCGGATTGCCCAGCATCTGGTGGCGCTGCTGGCCGCCGACGGGCGCGGGTTGGTCAGCTATGCGCGCGGCCTCAATCCGGCGCGGCAGGCTGCGGCGGGGGAGGGATTGCCCCATGCCGATGTCTACCGGGATCTCGATTCCGGCGGCGAGAACGCGGCGACCGTCACCCGCTATCTCGACCGGGCGGCGTTCGAGGCCGCGCGTCAGGGAAAGGTCGTGGTCACCGGAACATCGGCCGTCGACACGGTCGCGGCGCTTCAGGACTGGATCGCGGCCGGTGCCAAGGACACGGCGGTCGGCCCGGTCTCGGCGGCGATGCTCGGCGACTGAGCGCGGCGCCGGTCGGCGCCGTCAGCCGTTGCCGCGATGGACGAAGAGGCCCGCGTCCTCGGCGGCAGCCTTCAGCGCCTTGGACTTGTTGACCGTCTCCTGGAACTCGGCCTCGGGATCGCTGTCGAAGACGACGCCGCCGCCGGCCTGGATATAGAGCTTGCCGTCCTTCACCACGGCGGTCCTCAGCGCGATACACATGTCCATCTCGCCGTTGGCCGCGAAATAGCCGACGCCGCCGCCGTAGATGCCGCGCTTTTCCGGCTCCAGTTCGTCAATGATCTCCATCGCGCGGACCTTTGGCGCACCGGACACGGTGCCGGCGGGCAGCCCCGCGAGCAGCGCCGACAACGCGTCCTGGTCCTCCCGGATCTCGCCCACGACGTTCGAGACGATGTGCATCACGTGGCTGTAGCGCTCGATGATGAACTTTTCCGTCGGATGCACCGTGCCGATCTTCGCCACCCGGCCGACATCGTTGCGGCCGAGGTCGAGCAGCATCAGGTGTTCGGCCAGTTCCTTCTGGTCGGCCAGAAGGTCGGCCTCGTGCGCGCGGTCCTCCTCCGGTGTAAGCCCTCGTGGGCGGGTGCCGGCGATCGGGCGCACCGTGACCTCGCCTCCGCGCAGCCGCACCAGGATCTCGGGCGAGGCGCCGACGATGTGGAAGGCGCCGAAGTTGAAGAAGGTCAGGAACGGCGACGGGTTGGTGCGCCGGAGCGAGCGGTAGAGCGCGAAGGGCGGCAGCGAGAAATCCGCCGTCCAGCGCTGCGACGGCACGACCTGGAAGATGTCGCCCGCGCGGATATAGTCCTTGGCGGTCTCGACCGCCGCGCGGTAGGCCTCGGGGGTGAAGTTGGACCTGAGTTCGCCCACATGTGCCGTATCGCCGAACGCCCGCACCTCGCCCGCCGGCGCCCGTTCGAGATCGCGCACCGCGTCCATCACCCGTTCGGCCGCCTGGGCATAGGCCGCCCGCGCCGAGAGGCCGGAGCCGGTCCAGGCTGGCGAACATACCGTCACCTCGCCCTTCACCCCGTCGAGCACCGCGACGATGGTGGGCCGCATCAGCATCGCGTCCGGCACCCCGATCGGATCGGGATTGACGTTCGGCAGATGCTCCACAAGCCGGATCATGTCATAGCCGAGATAGCCGAAGAGACCGGCGGCGATGGCAGGAAGCCCCTCGGGCATCTCGATCCGGCTTTCGGCGATCAGCGCCCGCAACGTCTGGAGCGGATGGCCGTCGAGCACCTCGAACGCCTCGGAATCGTAGCGCGCCTGCCGGTTGATCCGGCTTGTCGTGCCGTGGCAGTCCCAGATCACGTCGGGCTTCAGCCCGACGACCGAATAGCGACCGCGCACTTCGCCGCCAGTGACCGATTCGAGCATGAAGCTCATCGCCTGCGCGTCGGCGAGCTTCAGCATCAGCGAGACCGGCGTGTCGAGATCGGCGGCGAGCCGGACGTAGACAAGCTGGTTCTCGCCGCGCGCCCAGCCGGCTTCGAACGCCTCGAAGGAAGGGATCAGGGCCAAGGTGTCCTCAGTTCATCTGCGTATGGACGGCGTTGATCGCGGCGGCATCGAGGCGGATGCCCGCCCCGGCCTCGATCGACTGGGTGAAAAGCTGGAACATGTCCTGCGCCAGCGACTGGCCCAGCTGCGCCTCCAGCGCCTCGCGGGTCTGCACCACCTCGTCGCTCGCCGGATCGGCGGCGTGAATGGCGTTCAGCGCGACGAGGATCACCCGGTTGGAGCTGTCGACCACGGCGGAACCGCCATCCTCCAGCGAAAAGGCGGTTTCGGCGACCTCGGCCGGCGTGTCGGCGATGAAGCCGCCGCGCGCGAACTCGTCGTAGCGCGTGGTCACGAGGCCGGCGCCTTCCAGCGTTCCGCCGCCGGCCAGCGTGGCCTTGATCTCTTCGGCGTGCGCCATGAGCCGGGCACGGGTCTCGTCCTGGCGCCAGCCAGTCACCGCCTCGTCGCGCACCTCGTCGAGCGGGCGCAGCGCCGGCGGGTCGATGCCGTCGAGCCGGAGCGCGAAAACCCCGCCGTCGTCAAGCGGCGTCAGCACCGGGAAATCGTCTGCCGTGGCCTTTGAGGCGGCGTCGCGGAACGAGGTATAGGCGGCGATGCCGTCCTCGGTGCCGGCATTGAACTCGATCGTGCCAAGTTCCATCCCGGTTTCCTTGGCGACCTCTTCCAGCGTCGCCCCGCTGGCCAGAAGGTCCTCGATCCCGTCGCTCTTCTCGGCCACCAGCCGGCGCGCCTTGTCGGTCGCGGCTTCGGCGGCAAGATCGTCGCGTGCCTCTTCGAAGCTCACTTCCTGCGCCTCGAGAATGCCGTTCATCGCGTAAAGCGCGGGGCCAAGATCGGAGTCGATCGGGCCGACGACGCCGGGCGTGTCGAGCGCGAAGACGGCCTCGCCCGCCGCCCCGAGCGCATCTTTCGACATCTCGCCAAGGTCGATATCGGCCAGCGTCAGCCCGCGCTCCTTGGCAAGGGCCTCGAACGTCGCCTCGCCGGCGTCGAACCGCGCCTTCGCGGCCTCGGCGCTTTCCTTGTCGGGATAGACCAGCCGTTCCACCAGCCGCCGCTCGGGCGTCACGAATTCGCCGATCCGCTCGGCATAGGCGGCCTGAAGCGTCGCATCGTCAAGCTCGACCTCGTTCGCCAGCATGTCGGGCGACAGCCAGACATAGCTGATGCGCCGCGTCTCGGGCCGGGTGAAATCGTCGGGATGGGCATCGTAATAGGCCTGGATCGCGGCGTCGTCCGGGGCCGGAACCGGCTCGGGCAGGTCGGCGGCGATCAGTTCGGCGACGGTGAAGTCGCGGGTTTCGGTGGCCCAGGCGGCGATCTTCGCGACATAGGTCTCGGGGGCGGCGGTGCCGCCGAGGATTGCGCCCTGCAACACCGTGCGGGCGGCCTCGTCGCGCAGCTTGGCCTCGAACGCGGCCTCGCTCAGGCCTTCCTGCTTCAGGGTCAGCTTGTAGGTGTCGCGGTCGAACTTGCCGTCGAGGCCCTGAAACGCCGGGACCGCCATCAACTGCTTGCGCACCTCGGCATCGCTGACCGACAGGCCGATCCGGTCCGCCTCGTTGTCGAGCGCGGCCGAGGCGATGACCCGCGCCTGCACCGTGCGGTCGATGCCGAAGGCCTGGGCCTGAGAGAAGCTCAGGGGTTGGCCGATCTGTGCCGAGACAGCGGAGATTTCACGCTGGAGCGCCCTCGCATAGTCGCGCAGGTCGATCTCGCGGTCGCCCACGGTCCCGAGCGCGGTGGTCGAGCCGCCGAAATTGCGCGCCCCGAACCCGCCGAGGCCGAGGATCAGCATCGCCATCAGGATCCAGACGATGGTGTTTCCACGCTTCTTGCTGCGCAGCGGGCTCGACATGACGTTTCCTTCCCCCGAACGTGCCTTTCCGAAGGTGTTTAGGCCAGCGGACGGGGCGGGGCAAGGCCGCCCGTCAGGCCCGGAACGCGGCGAGACGGTCGATGAGCTTCCCGATGCCGTCCGCGTCGATATTGGCAAACGCGATGCGCAGTTCGCGCGCGCCCTCGGCATCGTCCGCCGGGCGGAACATGGTGCCGGGCAGGAGGAGAACCAGCCTTCGAGCCGCACGAACCCCGCCACGAGCGCGGCGCGGCGGTCGAGGATCTCAGCCCGTTCGCCCGCGACCCACTGGCCGAGGTTGCGCATCCCCCAGAGGGCGCCGATCTGGCCAAGCTGCGAGGGGCAGATCGCCACGGTGTCGAGGAACTTCTCCACCTCGGCGAGCCGCGCCGCATCGGCGACGATGGCCCCGACGCGGTGGCCGGTCAGCCGGAAGGCCTTCGAGAAGGAATAGAGATGGACGAGCGTGCCGCGCCAGCCGGGATCGGCGAAGAGATCATGCGCCGCGCCGCTCCGCGCGTCGAAATCGCGGTAGGTCTCGTCGACGATCAGCGCGATTCCCTTCGCCTTCGCGAGGTCGAAGAAGGCGCGCAGCACCTCGGCGGGGTATTCGACGCCACCGGGATTGTTCGGCGTAACCAGGACGATGGCGCGGGTGCGCGCCGTGATCAACCGCTCAGCCGCCGCGGCGTCGGGGATCAGGCCCGGCCCGGTCGGTAGCGGAACCGCCCCGATGCCCTGCATGTCGAGCCACATTTTATGATTGAAATACCAAGGCGTTGGCAGGATGACTTCATCCCCGGCCCGTGCCAACGTCGCCATGACCGCGCAAAAGGCCTGGTTGCAGCCTTGTGTGATCGCGACCTCTCCGGCCGCGATCTCTCCACCATAGGCGGCGGACCACTGCGCCGCGATTTCGGCCCGCAATGCCGGCAGGCCAAGGACCGGCCCGTAGAGATGCGCGGCGGGATCATTCAGCGCCGCCTCGGCCAGCGCCCGGCGCAGGCCCTCTGGCGGCGGGTCCATCGGCGCCGCCTGGCTGACGTTGATCAGCGGGCGGTCGGGCGGGAACACCACCCCTTCGAGCCAGCGCCGCGCCTCCATCACCGGGGGCGGAAAGGTGGCGGCCATGTCGGGGTTGAGCGGCAGGGTCATGGCGTGCGGGTCCTCGGCAATCTCTGGATACCCTTGGTACAAGGATCCCTGCCGGAGGCAAGGCTTGTCACTTCGGTTCGGGCGCTGCCTTCATGCGCTGGTATTCGTGCCAGACCAGCCAGATCACCACGAGGTCGAAGAGGCTGAGCGCGATCAGGATCGGCGCGTGGGTGACCGAATAGCGCTCGATCTGATAGAGGATGAACCCCACGAGCACAAAGATCGACACCGGGTAGGCCCAGAGCAGACGATAGGCGAGCGCCGCGACGACCGCGAGTTTCACCACGCCATGCCCGACAAGGTAGAGCGCCCAGAAATGCTGGGTCGAGACCGAATATCCCTGCGCGAATCCCAAAAGCCAGTTTGCCAACCGGTCGCGCGGATCCTCGACGATTTCCTGACGGGTCAGCCAGCGGACTGTCGCGGTCACCCAGTCCGCACTCACAAGCCAGATCGCGATGCCGGACAGCAGTTCGGTTGCGGCGAACGCGCCCTTGGCCAACAGGCTCACCTCGAACAACTGATGCAGCCGACGCTCGACCGCGTTGCTGAAACGGCCGATCATCGGCCGTCAATCCTTGCCGCGATAAGGCTCGACATATTGCAGCGCCATGTCCCAGGGGAAGAAGATCCAGGTGTCCTGGCTCACCTCGGTGATATAGGTGTCAACCATCGACCGGCCCTCTGGCTTGGCGTAAACCGTGGCGAAATGCGCCTTGGGATATAGCTTGCGCACGAGTTCCAGCGTCTTGCCGGTATCGACAAGATCGTCGACCACCAGCACTCCCGAGCCGTCGCCGCCCATGATGTCGGCCTGCGGTTCCTTGATCACCCGCGGCTGCGTCTGGTCCTGGTGGTTGTAGGACTTGACCGAGATCGTATCGACGACGCGGATGTCGAGTTCCCGGCTGACGATCATCGCCGGCGCCATGCCGCCCCGCGTGATCGCCACGACCGCCCGCCAGGCGCCATTGTCGGGGCCCTTGCCGTCCAGCCGCCACGCCAGCGCCCGCGCATCTCGGTGAATCTGGTCCCACGAGACGTGGAAGCCTTTCTCGTGGGGAAGCCGGTCGCTCATGTCGTTCCTCGTTCAGTGCTGGATGATCAACATCAGTCCAAGCAGGCCCATCGCCACGGCGCAGGCCCGGTCGATCCAGAATTTGGCGGCAAAGTAGCGCGAACGCATCGGCGCTGTCGACATCAGAACCGCGACCAGCGCATACCAGAACAGCTCGGTTCCAAGGCAAAGCGCGTAGAGCCCCGCCTGCCCGGTGGGGGAAAGCGGCTGCGGGAAGACAGAAAGGATCAGTGTCGCGTAGAAGAGCGCGGGCTTCGGGTTGGAGAGATTGAGCGCGATGCCGCCGGCGAATCCGCGCAAGGCCCCTTTTTCCGGCCCCTCGGCCGCTTTTGGCAGCGGCGCGGTCGACGCCATCCAGAGCCCCCGTGCGAACCACAGAAGGTAGAGGCCGCCGAAAACCTTCAGCGCCGAGAACAGCATCGGATTGAGCTGGAACACCAGCGCCAGCCCCAGAAGCGCCATCAGGCACCAGAGCGATGCGCCGGTGGCCAGCCCCAGCCCATAGGGCAAGGCCCGTTGGCGGCCGTGCGCGAAGGCGGTCTGGACGGTGGCGATGATCGCCGGGCCGGGCGTCAGGATCGCCAGTGAAAGTGCCGCGATGAGTGCTGCGGCCTGGGGCAGGGCGATGGAACCCATCGCCGGGATCATTCCTTGCCGTTGCCGTTACGTCCGGTGACTGCGTCGATGTCGGGGGCGTCCACCGCCTTCATGCCGACGATATGATAGCCGGCATCGACGTGATGCACCTCGCCCGTCACCCCCGACCCGAGGTCGGAGAGGAGATAGAGGGCCGATTTGCCGACCTCGTCCTGGTTGACGTTGCGGCGGAGCGGCGAATTGAGCTCGTTCCATTTCAGGATATAGCGGAAATCGCCGATACCAGAGGCGGCGAGCGTCTTGATCGGACCGGCCGAGATCGCGTTGCAACGGATGCCGTCCTTGCCGAGATCCTCGGCGATGTAGCGCACCGACGCCTCGAGCGCCGCCTTGGCCACGCCCATGACGTTGTAATGCGGCATCACCCGCTCGGCCCCGTAATAGGTCAGCGTCAGGAGCGAGCCGCCATCGGGCATCATCGCCGCCGCGCGCTGGCAGACGGCGGTGAAGGAATAGACCGAGATGTCCATCGTCATGCGGAAATTCTCGATCCCGGTATCAACGTAGCGGCCGCGCAACTCGTTCTTGTCGGAAAAACCGATCGCATGGACGACGAAGTCGAGCTTGCCCCAGACCGCCTTGAGATGCGCGAAGAGCGCGTCGAGCGATCCGGCGTCCGCCACGTCGCATTCGACAAGCTCGGTCACCCCCACCTGTGCCGCAAGCGGCTCGACCCGCTTCTTCAGCGCCTCGCCCTGGTAGGAGAAGGCCATTTCGGCGCCTTGCTCGGCACAGGCCTTGGCAATTCCCCAAGCTATCGACTTGTCGTTCGCCAGCCCCATGATCAGGCCGCGCTTGCCGGCCATCAATTTGGTTGCCATATCTGCCCCCGCGCCACTTTCTTAACGAGTGTCGAAGCATTAGGCTAAGTTCCAACCCGCTTCAAGGGCAGGGGACACCCTTTGGCGAAGTGCTCGGAAAGTGTGCAATCAGAGCGGGAAACAGCCTGAAAGGGCCGGGAATGGCAGACCGAGATGGAATTTTCGCCGGCGACGATCCATTCGTCATCGCCCGGTCATGGCTGAGCGCGGCCGAGACGTCCGAACTGAACGACCCGAACGCCATCGCGCTTGCCACTGTCGATGCCGACGGGTTGCCAAATGCGCGCATGGTGCTTCTGAAAGAGATTGAGGCCGACGCTTTTCTCTTCTACACAAACTACGGTTCGGCCAAGGCGCGCGAAATCGCGGTTGTCGGCAAGGCGGCTTTCGTGATGCACTGGAAGTCGTTGCGCAGGCAGATCCGGGTGCGTGGTGTGACCAGTCGAGAGGAAGGGCCGATGGCGGATGCTTATTTCGCCTCCCGGTCGTTGCAAAGCCGGCTTGGCGCATGGGCGTCGCGGCAGTCCGAACCGCTTGCCTCCCGGGGCAGGTTGATGGCTGAGGTGGCACGAGTGACTGCGGCGCACGGATTTGCGCCTGAGCGACCGCCCTTCTGGGGGGGGATACGGATCAAACCGTTGGAGATCGAGTTCTGGGCCGATGGTCCGTTTCGACTTCACGACCGTTTCCAATGGCGTCGGACGGCGCTTGCGGGCCCTTGGGAGATAATGCGACTGAACCCTTAACTGTCGCGTGAGTTGGTGATCAGTATCATTCGGTGCGAACTGCAAGCTTCAATCCGCCCCCGATCCGGCATGGTTGTCGTAAGGGGCGGGGATGGGAAACGACGGGTTATGACTCAAGAACAACAGAACCAGCACGAGGTCGTCGGCCGCGTGAAATGGTTCGATCCCGCCAAGGGATTCGGCTTCATCGTCGCGGACGAAAGCGGCGGCGACATCCTCTTGCACGCGAATGTCCTGCGGAACTTCGGCCAAAGCTCGGTTGCCGACAATGCGCGAATCACCGTGCTCGTCCAGCAGACGGCGCGTGGTGCGCAGGCGGTCGAGGTGCTGGAAATCCTGCCGCCCGAAAACGAGGACTCGATGCCGATCGAGGATCTCGGCGACAGCGATGCGGCCGAAATCGCCGCGCTGCCGCTCGAACCGGCGCGGGTGAAATGGTTCGACAAGACCAAGGGATTCGGCTTCGCCAATGTCTACGGCCGCCCCGAGGACGTGTTCATCCATATCGAGGTGCTGCGCCGCTCCGGCTTTGCCGATCTGCAACCGGGCGAAGCGGTCTGCCTGCGGGTGATCGAGGGCAAGAGGGGCCGCATGGCCGCGCAGGTCGCGTCCTGGGAAGCGGCGGTGCGGGAAAAGAAATGATCCTGCGGGCGGCAATCGCGGCGTTATTCCTGGCGGGTCCGGCTGCCGCGGCCTGCTCGGGTAGCGTGGCCGAGTTCCGCTGGGACGGCGGCCAGGCCCGATTCGCGGTGGAAATCGCCGACGATGCCGGGGAACGCGCCAATGGGCTGATGTTCCGCGAACGCCTGCCGGCGAGCGCCGGGATGCTGTTCATCTACGAACGCCCGCAGCCGGTCTCGTTCTGGATGAAGAACACGTTGATTCCGCTCGACATGGTGTTCATCGGGCCGGACGGCCGGGTGAACGGCGTCCACGCCAACGCGGTGCCGGGGGATCTGACGCCGATTCCTGGGCCGGAGGGGACGCTGATGGTGCTGGAAATCCAGGGCGGGCTTGCCGCGCGGCTGGGGTTGGGCGAGGGGGCGGAACTGCGCCATCCCGCCGTCGATCCGGCCACCGCACTTTGGGCCTGCGACCAACCTTAGGCCTTCCCCTCACGCCCCCGACTCGTTAGAGACGGGGCGTCGGGGCGTAGCGCAGCCTGGTAGCGCGACGGTTTTGGGTACCGTAGGTCGGAAGTTCGAATCTTCTCGCCCCGACCAGCCTTCCCAGTTCCATCTTCGGCCCCGGTTGCGGACGACGCGTCCCTTGCGGATTGCGGTGGTGCCGGCGTGCCAATTCACCCGAATCGTCAGCCATGCGCGCCAACTCCCTTGCCGGCAAAAGATTTCCTGTCCCGGCCCCGCCAAGTTCCCGACCGGATGAATCACCGCGTCCCGCCGTGTCGGGCGGGTCAATCGAAATCTCCTCCCGAAAACGTGAAAAACTTGTTGACCAGACCCTGAGGAATACGTCAGTTTGTATGGGCTGACGGAGAAGCCACAAGATTTAGTGGTCGGCACGACGGGGACAGAACAACACCAACTTCGGTCACATTGACAGATGACCAGGACGCAGGGGGCGCATCCACTGCGAACGATGGCTTGTCCCCAAACCGCCCCGACGGCGATCGCGCGGCAAGACGCTCCGGCAAGGAGCGCGTCGCGGCCAGAGAAAACGAAACGATGGGGCAGACATGAAGATCGAACGCAAATTCACCAAGGCTGGCAAGGACGCCTATTCGGAGATCGGATTCACCACGACCGTGTCGGAGATTCGCAATCCCGACGGCAAGATCGTCTTCCGCAATGACAGCGTCGAAGTCCCGGAAGGCTGGAGCCAGGTCGCCTCGGACGTGCTGGCGCAGAAGTATTTCCGCAAGGCCGGCGTGCCGGCGCGGCTGAAGAAAGTCCGCGAAAAGGGCATGCCGGAGTTCCTCTGGCGTTCGGTCCCCGACGACAAGGCGCTGGCCGACCTGCCCGAAGATCAGCGTTATGTCGGCGAAACCTCCGGCAAGCAGGTGTTCGACCGTCTCGCCGGCGCCTGGGCTTACTGGGGCTGGAAGGGTGGCTACTTCACCACCGAGGCCGACGCGCGGGCCTATTACGACGAGATGCGCTTCATGCTGGCCGAACAGATGGCCGCGCCGAACTCCCCGCAGTGGTTCAATACCGGCCTGCACTGGGCCTATGGCATCGACGGCCCGTCTCAGGGCCACTACTACGTCGATCACAAGACCGGCGAGCTGACCAAATCCGCCAGCGCCTATGAGCATCCGCAGCCCCATGCCTGCTTCATCCAGTCGGTCAAGGACGACCTTGTCGGCGACGGCGGCATCATGGACCTCTGGGTCCGCGAGGCGCGGCTGTTCAAATACGGCTCCGGCACCGGCACCAACTTCTCCTCGCTCCGGGGCGAGGGCGAGAAGCTGTCGGGCGGCGGCAAATCCTCGGGCCTGATGGGCTTCCTCAAGATCGGCGACCGCGCGGCGGGCGCGATCAAGTCGGGCGGCACCACGCGGCGCGCGGCGAAAATGGTGATCTGCGACATGGATCACCCCGATATCGAAGCCTTCATCAACTGGAAGGTCATCGAGGAGCAGAAGGTCGCGGCCCTCGTCGCCGGCTCCAAGATGCACGAGCGCCAGCTGAACGAGATCTTCGCGGCGATCCGCACCTGGGACGGCTCGTCCGAGGATGCCGTTGATCCGGCCAAGAACGAGGCCCTGAAAGCCGCGATCAGATCTGCGAAAAAGGTCGCGATCCCCGAGACTTACGTCAAGCGCGTGCTGGACTACGCGAAGCAGGGCTACGGGAGCATCGAATTCCCGACCTACGACACTGACTGGGACAGTGAAGCCTATGCGTCGGTCTCCGGCCAGAATTCCAACAACTCTGTCCGGGTGACCGACGCCTTCCTCAAGGCCGTCAAGGACGACGCCGACTGGGAACTGGTGCGCCGCACCGACGGCAAGATCGCCAAGACCGTGAAGGCGCGCGACCTCTGGCAACAGGTCGGCCACGCCGCCTGGGCCTGCGCCGATCCCGGCATCCAGTTCCACGATACCGTCAACGCCTGGCACACCTGCCCGGAAGATGGCGCGATTCGCGGATCGAACCCCTGTTCGGAATACATGTTCCTCGACGACACGGCCTGCAACCTCGCGTCGATGAACCTGCTGACCTTCCACAAGAACAACGCCTTCGACGCCGAAGCTTATGTACATGCGACGCGGCTCTGGACCGTCACGCTGGAAATCTCGGTGACGATGGCGCAGTTCCCGTCGAAGGAAATTGCGCAGCGGTCTTACGACTTCCGCACCCTCGGCCTCGGCTACGCCAATATCGGCGGCCTCCTGATGACCATGGGTCTTGGCTATGACAGCGACGAGGGCCGCGCCTTCTGCGGCGCGCTGACGGCGGTCATGACCGGCATCTCCTACGCCACCTCGGCCGAGATGGCGGGCGAGCTTGGCGCCTTCCCGGGCTATGCCAAGAACGCCGCCCACATGCTGCGGGTGATCCGCAACCACCGCACCGCCGCGCATGGCAAGACCGAAGGTTACGAGGATCTGGCGGTCAAGCCGGTGGCACTTGATCACGCGAACTGCCCTGACCAACGCCTTGTTGCCCTTGCGAAATCCGCATGGGACGAGGCGCTGCGCCTCGGCGAAAAGCATGGCTACCGCAATGCCCAGTCCACCGTCATCGCGCCGACCGGCACGATCGGCCTCGTCATGGATTGCGACACCACCGGGATCGAGCCGGACTTCGCTCTGGTGAAGTTCAAGAAACTCGCCGGCGGCGGCTATTTCAAGATCATCAACCGCTCCGTTCCCGCCGCGCTGGAAACGCTTGGCTATGGTTCGGCCCAGATCGAAGAGATCATCGCCCATGCCGTCGGTCATGCCTCGCTCGGCAACTGCCCCGGCATCAACCACACCTCGCTGATCGGCCACGGTTTCGGCCAGGCCGAGCTCGAGAAGATCGAGGCCGCGCTTCCTTCCGCCTTCGATATCCGCTTCGTCTTCAACCAGTGGACGCTTGGTGAGAAGTTCTGTCAGGAAGCTCTTGGTATTCCGGAGGAAAAGCTCAATGACCCGACCTTCGACATCTTGCGCCACCTTGGTTTCACCCGCAAGCAGATCGACGCCGCCAACGACCACGTCTGCGGTACGATGACCCTTGAGGGCGCGCCGCATCTGAAGGTGGAGCACTACCACGTCTTCGACTGTGCCAATGCCTGCGGCAAGACCGGCAAGCGCTTCCTTTCCGTCGACAGCCACATCCGCATGATGGCGGCGGCGCAGTCGTTCATCTCGGGCGCGATCTCCAAGACGATCAACATGCCGAACAACGCCTCCATCGAAGAGACGCTCGCAGCCTATGAGCTTTCGTGGTCCTTGGGCATCAAGGCCAACGCGCTCTACCGCGACGGCTCGAAGCTCAGCCAGCCGCTCGCCGCGGCACTCGTCGAGGACGACGAGGAGGCGGAGGAAATCCTCAGCTCAGGCTCGGCGCAGGAAAAGGCCGCCGTCCTCGCCGAGAAGATCGTCGAGAAGATCGTGGTCAAGGAAATCGTCCGCTCGCACCGCGAGAAGCTGCCGGAACGGCGCAAGGGCTACACCCAGAAGGCCATCGTCGGCGGCCACAAGGTCTATCTCAGGACCGGCGAGTACAAGGACGGCCAGCTTGGCGAGATCTTCATCGACATGCACAAGGAAGGTGCGGGCTTCCGGGCGATGATGAACAACTTCGCCATCGCGGTGTCGGTTGGCCTGCAATATGGCGTGCCCTTGGAGGAGTTTGTCGACGCCTTCACCTTCACCAAGTTCGAGCCGGCCGGCATGGTGCAGGGCAACGACTCGATCAAGCAGGCGACCTCGATCCTCGACTACATCTTCCGCGAGCTTGCCGTCTCCTACCTCGACCGCACCGATCTGGCCCATGTGAAGCCGCAGGGCGCGGCGTTCGACGACCTTGGTGGCGGCAACGACGAGGGCCAGCAGAACCTCTCCGTGGTAAGCGAATCGGCCGCGTCGAAGTCGCTGGAAATGCTCCGTCAGGTCGCCTCGCCGGGCTACCTCAGGAAGCGTCTGCCGCAGGAGCTTGTTGTCCTGCAAGGCGGGGTCGGGGCGACGGCGCTTGCCGGCGATCCGGTCGCGGCGCTGAACACGCTGGTGCCGGCGACGGCGCAGGCGGTACTGACCGCCGGGGCGACGGCGCTCGCCTCCGGGACGGTGACGATGGACGCCCGCACCAAGGCCAGGATGCAGGGCTACGAGGGCGATCCCTGCGGCGAATGCGGCAACTATACACTGGTCAGGAACGGAACCTGCATGAAGTGCAACACCTGCGGCGGGACGAGCGGGTGCAGCTGAGGAAATTGAGGTTGGGGCGCGAAGTTGTAGCTTCGCGCCCCGGCCAACCCGCAATCGCCTAGCACGCTGCGGGAAGACCGAATCTCGGCCCATCCGGGTCGATGAGCATGCAAGACTACGGACGAGAATTGGGATCAATAGCGTGCTGAGAAATACAGGACTTACCCACCGAAACCTGGGGGAACCTGTGGAAAAGGAGTAGGTCAATGGCCTCTCGTAAGGGAAATAGCGAGGTCACCAGTGCAAAAGCTGCCAGCGCTGCGGCCAAGGTGCTTCGCAATCCCAACTCAAGCAAAGCCGCGAAAACGGCTGCTGCTTCGGCGCTGACCCAGCGTCCGAACAAGAAGTGAGCGGTTGGGGCGGGTTCGCCCGCCCTAACCATCCGTTCCGGGGCGGGTGCGCTCGCCCCCGACGACGTTCAGGCCGCAGGCAGAAAACCGAGCGGTACGAAGGATGAGCCTGAACGGCGAAACTAGGGGGGCCTCCGGGCCCCCCGCTTTCATTTCGGGCGGGCAGAGCGGCAAGGCGCGCAAAACCTGAACGTGTGTCGGCACCTTTCCGCCAGAGCGATCACGGCGGCGTGATCGGGCAATACCCCCCACTTGCGGGATGGCCAGGGAAGCGCCACATAGCGGTCGGTGGCGGTTAAGCCACTGATTCTAGGGCAGTTGCCCTTACCTGGAGTACAACAGAGATGAAAAAGTTCGTTCTGGCCCTCGGCGCCGTCGCTTCGCTTGCCGCCACCGCCCATGCCCAGACCGTCGTGACCGACACCGATGGCAATGGCACTTACTCGATTGAGGAACTGACCGCTGCCTATCCGGACATGACCGCCGAACTCTTTGGCACGATCGACGCGAACGCCGATGGCGCCGTCGACGCGGACGAGCTGAAGGCCGCGCAGGAAGCGGGCACGATCGCCGGCTGACCGCCAGCGCACTTCGTTCGATGTGACAGGGCTCCGGTGAAATCCGGGGCCCTAATCTTTTGCGCCGGCCGGCGACGATCGAGGCCCGACTGGCCCGCGCGGCCGGCCGGGGCCTGTGCTTGCGATCAGGCGGCGTCCTCGCCGGTCAGCAGCGCCGCCGCGGGCCCCTCGGCCGGCAGGCCGCATTCGTGCCGGAGCCGGGCCCGCAACCGGGACAGCCGCGACATGACGGTGCCGATCGGCACGCCTTCGGCCGCGGCGATGTCGGCATAGCTCTCGCCGCGCGTGGCCTGCCGCAGCATCAGGGCGACATCGGCGCGCGGCTGGCGCGCCAAGGCGCGGGCCACCTCGCGCAGCGCCAGCCGTCCCGGTGCCACGGGCGGCGCGGCGGGTTCCGGCGCTTCCGACAAGGCCAGCGCGGGGCGCGGCCGGCGCCGGGCGAGGTTGCGGGCCGCGGTCATCAGATAGGGCCTGAGATCGTCGATCTCGGCGCCAGCCGCGATCTGCGTCCAGACCCGGAGCAGGGCTTCCTGTGCAAGATCCTCGGCGGCGGCCGGATCGCGCAGCAGCGCCCGGGCAAGGCGCAGCAGATCGGGCATGTGGCCGGTGAGGTCGTCGGTCGGCGCGGGCAGGGGATGTGTCGAATGAAGAGCGGACATGGCGGGTCTCCTTTGCCCCCATGACTTTGGCGGTGTCAGGCGTCCTGACAACCTGGGGGAAATTCGCCGAGCCGTCTTTCGCCGCCCGATTTCACCCGTTTCCGGCAGGTTCCCGCGCGCCGCACCGCTGCCGGTGGGCGGAGCGCCGCGCGCCTGGGGCGGGGCCACCCGGCGGCGGGAATAAAGCCGCCCGTCCGGCGTCCTGTCTTGCGAGGGCGGCGGAAACGCGGCCTTCGCGACCTCATGATCAAGGAGATGATCCGATGAAGAAACTGGCACTCACCCTGGCGCTCGGCCTCGCCACCACCGGCATGGCCCTGGCGCAGGGGCTTTCGGAAATGGACGCCGACGGTACGGGCAACCTTTCGTTGACCGAACTGCAGGCGGTCTATCCGAATCTGAACGAGGAAGGCTTCACCGCGATCGACGCGAATGGCGACGGCGCGGTGGACGAGGCGGAGCTTGCCGCGGCCGTCGAGGCGGGGACGCTGAAGGCCGACGGCTAACGCCTCGCCGGCGCGGGGTCCCGCACGTCGACCGCTTCCCCCAGCCACCACGACGACCGGAGCCGGGGCCCCGCGTCACCACTCTCCGTCCAAGCTTCAGTGCGGGGCCAAACGGCCCCGCATCCCTTGCCGGGCATCTCAGACACCGCGCGGCAGGGCGGCGACGCCGGTTCGCGCCACGTCGGCAAGGCCCAGAGGGCGCATCAGGTCGGCGAAGGCGTCGATCTTTTCCGGTGTCCCGGTGATCTCGAAGACGAAGCTTTCCAGCGTCGAATCCACCACGTTGGCGCGGAAGATATCGGCGAGCCGCAGCGCCTCGACGCGTTTCTCGCCGGTCCCCGTGACCTTGAAGAGCGCCAGTTCCCGCTCCACCGAAGCCCCCTCGACCGTCAGGTCATGCACCTCGTGCACCGGCACGATCCGGCCAAGCTGCGCCTTGATCTGTTCGATCACCGTCGGCGTGCCGGTCGTGACGATGGTGAAGCGCGACAGATGCCCCTTGTGATCGACCTCGGCGACGGTGAGGCTTTCGATATTGTAGCCCCGCCCGGTAAAGAGCCCCGCCACGCGGGCGAGGACACCGGGATCGTTGTCGGTCAGCACCGTCAGCGTATGGCGCCCGGCGACCTCGGCATGTGGATCGCGCAGATCATAGGCGGAATGGCTGGTCGAGCCCTTCTTGATATTGAGTGCGGACATCTCTCTCTTCCTTCCAGTTCGGTCCCCGGGACGCAGTTCAGGGCGTCGGGCAGGACCAGTCGGATACGGTGAAATAGGAGGCGGGGTAAGACCGCGCCTCGGTGATCTCGGCGACGCGGGTCTCGTCGTAGCGGTTGATGTATTCCCAGACGATCCTGCCGGCCGCATCGGTCTCGAACGCGCGACCGGCCTCGAATTCGGTGACGATGAAGCCGCCGCCGGCGGTCGGCACTTCCTTGCCACGGATGACGCTCAGCATTTCCTGCCCGGGCCGGTTGCCCCAGGCCGTTCCATACTGCCCGGTCTTCGGGTCCAGCCGGCCGATCTCGGAAACGCGGGGGGCGTCGACGGGGCTTTCGTCGCCCTCGCCGAGGATGGTGCGGTAAGCGTTGTTGTTGAAGAGCGTGATCGTGCCGTCGGCCATGAACCTCGGGTCATGCTGGCGGCGCCAGGGACCGACCTGGGACCATTTGACCCGCCAGGTGACCGGGTCGACCACCAGAAGCATGTTGTGTTCCCGTAAGGACAGCAGCAGGTCGCCCGCGCGGAACTGCGGGAAAGCCGGCGCAAACGCGTCCTCGGTCACCTTGAGGATCAGGTTGTCGAAGAACTCGCGCGCGTTCCGCATGTCGGTGAAGGGGGGAAAGCTGTCCTCCATCGCGCCGGGAATCAGGAACCGCAGCCCGGGCACCCAGTAGCCGCCCCCCTCGGCGGGCTCGATCGAATGGTGCGTCGGGTGTTCCAGCGTCCATTGCGTTCTGCCGCAGCGATCGAGCTTGATGAGACCGGCATATTCGTAGTTCACAAGGACCGAGCCGTCGGGCTTCACAACCATCCCGTGGAGGTCGACGTTCCAGTCGGTCTTGGGCGCGATGCTCCTCAGGTAGCCGGTCTCGGGGAAATCGCGCGAGAACGACAGGGTCCATGAGGCCACGACCGTGCCGTCGCGGCGCATCAGCCGGATGCCGTTCTGCCCGTCGAAGAAACCCGAGATGGCAACCAGCCGGCCATCGTCCGTCTCGTTGATCGTGACGCCGGCGCCGGGCTGGCGTGCCGGCTGGAGAAAATCGACGGGCTCGGTGCCGAGGAGGTTCGGCACCTGCTCCAGCACCTGCCGCGTCGTATCGAGGAGCGACGAGATCACGGCATAGGCCGGCCCGCGCGTCACGCCGGAATAGACCCCGTAGAGAAACGCGAAGAGGACGAGCAGCACGATCCTCATGACCCATGAGACGATCCTGCTGACATCGCGCGGCTGTTCGGCGCTCATGTCCAGCCCCTTCTGACGCCGCTCCCGGCCATCGCGCGGCGTCAGACCAGAACCGCGCCGCCGGCCTGGATCGCGCCTTCGGTCGAGGCGTCGCCCAGCAGCATCTCGTTATGCGGCTTGCCGGAGGGGATCATCGGGAAGCAGTTCTCGTGCTTCTCGACGAGGCAGTCGAAAAGGACCGGCCCGTCGTAGTCGAGCATCTCCATGATCGCATCGTCGAGCGTCTTCGGGTCCGAGCACTGGATGCCCTTCCAGCCGAAGGCCTCGGCGAGCTTGACGAAATCCGGCAGGCTCTCGCTCCAAGAATGCGAATAGCGCTCGCCGTGCAGGAGCTGCTGCCACTGGCGCACCATGCCCAGCCGTTCGTTGTTGAGGATGAACTGCTTCACCGGGGTGCGGAACTGGGTAGCGGTGCCCATTTCCTGCATGTTCATCAGCCACGACGCCTCGCCCGCGACGTTGATGACGAGGGCATCCGGATGCGCGATCTGCACCCCGATCGAGGCCGGGAAGCCGTAACCCATCGTGCCGAGCCCGCCGGAGGTCATCCAGCGGTTCGGCGCCTCGAAGCCGAGGAACTGCGCCGCCCACATCTGGTGCTGGCCGACCTCGGTCGTGACATAGCGGTCGCGGCCCTTGGTCAGCGCCTCCAGCCGTTCCAGCGCGTATTGCGGCTTGATGGTCTTTTCGGAGTTCTTGTAGGTCAGGCAGCGCTTCAGTTTCCACTGCTCGATCTGGCCCCACCACTTGGCAAGGCCGTCCTTGTTGACCTTGCGGCCGCGCGACTTCCAGACCTTCAAAAGGTCTTCCAGAACATGCCCGACATCGCCGACGATCGGAATGTCGACCCGGATCACCTTGTTGATCGAGGAGGGGTCGATATCGACATGCGCCTTCTTGGAGCGCGGCGAAAAATCCGGGATGCGCCCGGTGATCCGGTCGTCGAACCGTGCCCCGAGGTTGATCATCAGGTCGCAGCCATGCATGGCAAGGTTGGCCTCGTAAAGCCCGTGCATCCCGAGCATGCCGATCCAGCCTTTGCCGCTCGCCGGATAGGCGCCAAGGCCCATCAGGGTGGAGGTGACGGGAAAGCCGGTCGCATCGGCCAGTTCGCGCAGAAGCTGGCTCGCGCCGGGGCCCGAGTTGATGACGCCGCCGCCGGTATAGAAGATCGGCCGCTCGGCCTTTTCCATCAGTTCGACCAGTTCGGTGATCCGGGCGAGGTCGCCCTTCACCTTCGGCTGGTAATGCGCGACCCGCGCCTCGCGCGCGGCGGAATAGGTGCCGGTCGCGAACTGAACGTCCTTCGGAATGTCGATCAGCACCGGACCGGGGCGGCCGTGGGTGGCGACGTGGAAGGCCTGGTGGATGGTCTCGGCCAGCTTGTCGGTGTCCTTGACCAGCCAGTTGTGCTTGGTGCAGGGCCGGGTGATGCCGACGGTGTCGGCCTCCTGGAAGCCGTCGGTGCCGATCATGAAGGTCGGCACCTGTCCGGTCAGCACGACGAGCGGGATCGAATCCATCAAGGCGTCGGTGAGGCCGGTAACGGCGTTGGTCGCGCCGGGGCCCGAGGTCACGAGCACGACGCCCGGCCGGCCGGTCGAGCGGGCATAGCCCTCGGCCATGTGGACCGCGCCCTGTTCGTGGCGCACGAGGATGTGGCGGATGTCGTTCTGCTGGAAGATCTCGTCATAGATCGGCAGCACCGCGCCGCCGGGATAGCCGAAGACCACTTCGACGCCCTGATCCTTCAGCGCCTGAACCACCATCTTCGCACCGGTCATCTGCCGTGACATCTCTGTTTTCTCCGTCCGTGCCGTTCATTACGCAACAAAAAGCCCCCGAGATTTTCGGGGGCGCATGGGAACCACTATGGTCAACCGTCACCGGCCCATGCGCCATGTCCTGCCAAGTACGAGGATCGGTGCCATCGCCCGGGGTTCCTTTGCTGCTGCGCGGCGAACATTATGCAGGCTTCACGGGGGCGTCAACCGGCAAAATCCGGAACAATGTGTCGCAACCGGCGGTTTGAGGCTATTTTTGTTACGCCCGCACGGCGGACTTGCGAAAGAAAGCGAATCTGCCCGACCGCTGGTGGCGCTCAACCCGACCTGGCGCCGCCCGGGAGCGGCGGGCCAGGGGCGGTTATACCGCCGCCGTCAGTCCGATATAGCCGACGTAGCCGATCAACAGCGCGCCACCACCGAACCGGCCGATCCGCCCGCCGAACATCGCAAATCCGACCATTGTCAGCGCCGATGCGAGCGCCAGCGCCATGTCGAGCCCGGCAAAGCGGGCTTCCACCGGGATCGGCGTGACCAGCGCGGTGATGCCGAGGATGCCGAGGATGTTGAAGACGTTGGAGCCGAGGATGTTGCCGACCGCGAGTTCGGGGTGGCGTCGCATCGCGGCGATGATCGAGGTCGCCAGTTCCGGCAGCGAGGTTCCGACCGCGACGATGGTCAGGCCGATCACCGCCTCGCTCACGCCGAAGGTGCGGGCGATCTCGGTCGCGCTGTCGACCAGAAGCCGCGCGCCGACCATCAGGACAATGAGCCCTGCGACTGCGAAGGCGATGCTCTGCCAGAGCGGGATCGTCTCCACTTCGTCCTGTGGCGGCGCGCTGCCGGCCGTACCCTTCAGCGAGATCCAGAGATAGAGGAAAAGCCCCGCGGTCAGGACTGTCCCCTCGACCCGCGACACGACTCCGCCCGCGAACATCAACCACAAGAGCAGGGTGGCCCCGATCATCACAGCGAAATCGCGGCGCATGTCGGCGAACCGGAGCGGCACGACCGCGATCAGGGACGACAGCCCCAGGATCAGCAGGATGTTCGCGATGTTGGAGCCGATGACATTTCCGATCGCCAGCGAGGGCGCACCCGCCATCGCGGCCTGGAGCGAGACCAGAAGTTCCGGCGTCGAGGTGCCGAAGCCGACGATGGTCAGGCCGATGACCAGCGGCGGGACATGTAGTCGGCGGGCGATCCCGACTGCCCCCCTGATCAGAAACTCACCACCGAAAAAGAGGCCGACGAGTCCGGCCAGGAACAATACATAGGTCAAGATCATCTCCCGTTGGGGTTCCGTTCAAGATCGGGCGGCCGGCCGGTTTTGCAAGGGGAGGAGGGCGCTTTTTGGCGCGACGACTGGTTGAAGTCGCATCGCCCGCGATGCTGCCAAGGCACCCGCGCGGGGCGCGCGCGGGACGGGATCATGGGGAAGCGGATGGACAATGTCCCGAGGCGCCGTCAGGATCGCCCGCGACGGACATGCCTGCTACGACGAGGGGCTGGAAGAATGACGACGGACACCATGCGCTACGCAGCGATCATGCTGATGGCGGGGATCGGCATTCCGATCCTCGCTGCGCTGAACGCCAAGCTGGGCGGCCGGATCGAGTCGCCGGCGGCGGCGGGGACGATCCTCTTCGCGGTGGCCTTCCTCGGCGCCCTGCTGGCGATGATCGCGACCGGCGGAACCGGCGCGCTGGCCGCCGCACCGGGGCAGCCGAAGCATCTGTTCCTCGGCGGCCTGCTCGTGGCATTCTACGTCCTCTCGATCACCTGGGTGGCGCCGCGCTTCGGCCTCGGGAACGCGATCACCTGCGTGTTGCTGGGCCAGCTCGTCTCGGCCGCCGTCATCGACCAGTTCGGGCTGATGGGGGCCATCGTGCGGCAGATAACGCCGATGCGGGCGGCGGGGCTCGCGCTGATGACGGCGGGGGTGTTCCTGACCCAGCGCGGCTGAGCCGGCGGGCGGGGGAGAAGGGGGCGTCCCGCCCCCTCTTGCCGCCTGCGGCCGGCAATTCACCCCCCGGAGGTATTTTGGAACAGAAGAAATGCCGGGTTCCGACGCGGAGCCGCAGGCCGGTTCAGAAGCCCTTGCCGGTGCCTTGCAGCACCCCGTGCTCCATCGCGTAGCGTGTCAGCCCCGCGGTCGTCGCGATACCGAGCTTGCGCTTGATGTTCTTGCGGTGCGTCTCGACCGTGCGGACCGATATGTCGAGTTCGGCCGCCACATCCTTGTTCGACTTGCCCTGAGCCAGTTCCAGAAGGATCGTCTGTTCGCGCTGGGTGAGCGGCTCGCGCCCGTCCGCCGTGCCGGGATTGAGGCTCGCCGTGGCGCCGGTGCAAAGATAGCGCTGGCCGGCCATCACCCGGTCGACGGCGCATTTGATCTCCTCGATCGGGACGTCCTTCAGGATATAGCCCATCGCGCCGTGCCGGAGCGCCGTAGAGATGTATTCGGGGCTGTCGTGCATTGACAGGATCACGATCCGCGTGTCGGGGTTGCGTTCGAGCAGGATCTCGGTCGCCGACAATCCGTTGACCTGCGGCATGTTGAGGTCGAGCAGGATCACGTCGGGCGCCAGCGCCGCGGCCTGGTCGATCGCCTCCTGGCCGTTGGCGAGGGTGCCGACCACCTCGATATCCTCGTAGGTCTCGAGGATGGCGCGGATGCCTTCGGTGACCATCGGGTGATCGTCGACGATGAGAATGCGGATCGGCTGGGTCATGCGGTGGTTCCGGTCTTCGGCGCCTGTCCGGCGGGCGGCAGCATATGGCTCAGGGGCACCTGCGCCTCGATCACGGTGCCGGAGCTGGAGGAGAGGACACGCAGGCTTCCGTCGAGCTGCTCCATCCGCTCGGCCATGTTGCGCAGGCCGAGGCCGCCTTCGGCGGTATCCTCGCGCGTCGCGCCGATGCCGCAACCGTCATCCTCGATGCGCAGCATCGCGCCCTGCTTGTGGCCGCGCACCACCAGGCGGATCCGGGTCGCGCCGGAATGCTTCTCGATATTCGTCAGCGCTTCCTGCGCGATCCGGTAGAGGGCGATCTTCGCCTCCTGGTCGAGCCGGTTGCGGAACACCACGGTCTCGAACTCGGTCCGGATCCCGGTGCGGCGGCCGAATTCCTCGACCAGCGACTGCAAGGCCGGGCCGAGGCCGAGGTCGTCGAGAACGCCGGGGCGCAGGTCGCGGCTGATCCGGCGCACCTCGCCGATCGCGCCGTTCAGCCGCTCGATCCCGGTCGAGAGGCTTTCTTCCGCGCGCGGATCGCCGAGGCCGAGCCGGCGGCGGGCGAGGTCGAGCGTGTAGCGCACGCCGACGAGGATCTGCGAGATGGAATCGTGGAGTTCGCGCGCGACGCGGCCGCGCTCCTCCTCCTGGGTGTCGATGATCCGCTGGGTCAGCTTCTTCAGCTTGGCGTCGGCGAGGCGCCGTTCGCGGATCGTGATCCCCATTCCGGAGGCGAAGACGAAGAGCACCGCGCCAAGTGCGATTGCGGCGATCCACTGGAAGGTGCGGCGCACCCGCGCCTCGGTCTCGGCCCGCGCGGCGGCAACCGATCCCAGCACATCGTCGAGGAAGACGCCTGTCCCCACCGCCCAGCGCCAGTCCTGAAGCCCGACGACATAGGACACCATCTGCGCCGGCTCCCCCGTCGAGGGTTTCGGCCAGAGATAGGAGTGATAGCCGCCGCCCTGCCGGGCGATGCGGATCAGTTCGTCCACGACCGGTGTCCCTTCGGCGTCGGTGGTGCCGGCCCAGTTGCGGTTGATCAGCCAGGTCTGGCGCGGTGCGACGATATTGGTGCCGTCATAGTCGTAGACGAAGAAGTAGCCGTCCTGCCCGTAGATCATCGCGGCGAGGATCTGCGCCACCTTGGTCTTGGCCGCCTCATCGTCTGGCAGGGCATTGCCGTAGATCGCGTTGAAGGCCGTCCGGGCGAGGGAGATGTAGTTCCGGAGTTCTTCCTTCTTCACCGCGATGAGCTGCGCCTCGAGGCCGGCGATCTCGCGTTCGGCAAGCGCGCGCGACTGGTTCGCGACGAGAACCGCGATCGCCGCCGCCGCGACGACGAGCGGCAGCGTTGCCAGGAGGTAGATCTTCTGGCCGTAGGAGAGACGCAAGGCGCGCCTCAGTCGTGTCACACCGGCCCGCATCGCGGCGCGCTCCTTTCGGGGTGATCCCCGTTTCGCTCCTCAGAATGAGCAGGTCAAGCCGGGGCCGTCAATTCGCGATCCCTCGGGTCCGGGCGCGGTCACCTTGGCGCGGACGCGGCAAATTGCCGGATATCTACGCAGTACTCGGTATTCCCATGATGGAACTGCGCCGCTACTGTCTGGCCAGTCGCAATGATCCGCCGGCAAGGCGGGCGGGCGTCTTTGGGAGAACATACTCAATGGGAGGTAAAACCCGAATGGACCGTCGTTCATTTCTGACGAAGGCTGCCGTGGGCGGCTCGGCCGCGGCCGCCGCAAGCACGTTGGCAGCTCCGCTTTATGCGCAAGGCAACCGGACCCTGACGCTCGTGACCACCTGGTCGCGCGGCCTCGCGGGGGTCCACGACGCGGCCCAGCGCTGCGCCGACTCGATCACCGCGATGACCGATGGCCAGCTGACCGTCGATCTCAAGGCCGCCGGCGAACTCGTCGGTGCCTTCGAGGTCTTTGACGCGGTCACATCGGGACAGGCCGACATGTATCATGGCGCCGACTACTATTTCGTCGGCCAGCATCCGGGCTATGCCTTCTTCACCAGCGTTCCGATGGGCATGACCGCCCAGGAACTTGCCAACTGGTACTACCATGGCGGCGGGATGGAGTTGCATGACGAACTGGGCCAGATTTTCGGCTTGAAGTCCTATCTCGGCGGCAACACCGGCGCACAGGCCGGCGGCTGGTTCCACAAGGAAATCGCCGGACCCGAGGATTTCAACGGCCTCAAGTTCCGCATGCCCGGCCTTGGCGGCAAGGCGCTCGGCAAGCTCGGCGCGAGCGTCCAGAACCTTCCGGGCGGCGAAGTGTATCAGGCGCTGTCCTCCGGCGCCATTGACGGTACCGAGTGGATCGGCCCCTGGGCCGACGAGAAGGCCGGCTTCCAGGAGATCACCAAGATCTACTACACCGCTGGCTTCCACGAGCCGGGCGCCGGCCTCTCGCTTGCCATGAACCGCGAGGTCTTCGACAGCCTGACCCCTGCCCAGCAGAAGATCTACGAGATCGCTGCCGGCGAGGCGCATCAGTGGAACCTCGCGCAGTTCCTCGCCAACAACTCGGCCGCTCTCGCGCGGCTTCAGGCGGCCGGCGTCAAGACGCTGGAATTCCCGGACACCGTCTGGGATGCCTTTGCCAAGGCGGCGCAGGAAGTTCACGACGAGAACATGGGCGACGAACTCTACAAGAAGATCTACGACAGTTACATCCCGTCGATGAAATCGTCCTCGGCCTGGATCAAGCTGTCGGACGGCGCCTATACGGCGCAGCGCGACCGCACCCTGGGCTGAGGCCCGACATCCGCAAAAAAACCGTCCTCCGGCCCATGCGGCCGGGGGACATAACCAACGCGAGTGCGAAACGCGCCGTATGAGCCATGGGGGGATGTGATGGTGGACGCCATCGGGTGGTTCTTCGCCAGTATCCTGAACGCCTTCGCGAACGTCTTTTACGCGCTTACCCACCCGGGCGAGTGGCTGGCCTGGCTTCCATACATCAACAAGCCGATGCCGACGCCGGAGGTGAAGGAATCGCTGATGCGGTTCATCTACTACGGCGCCTCGCGGGAATTCTTCTTCGTCCTCCTCGTGATCTTCCTGGTGCTGACCGCCATCGGCCTCTGGCGCCGGCCGGTCATGTGGGCCTATGTGCGCGGGCTCGAATGGTTCGCCAACACGCTGGGCCGGATCGTTGCCTGGGTCGGGCTGATCATGGTGATCCAGCAGATCGTGATTGTCTTTCTCCAGCGCATCTTCCGCGTCGCCCAGATCGAGTTCGGTGCCTTCGGCATCGGCTTCACCAAGGACTTGTCGTGGTGGTCGGAGGAACTGAAGCTCTACAACGCGATGATCGTGGCGCTCTGTGTTACCTACACCTTCGTGCAAGGCGGCCATGTCCGCGTCGACCTTGTCTATTCCAACGTCTCCTACCGCTGGAAGAAGGCCATCGACATGGTAGGCTCTCTGGTCTTCATGGTGCCGGTCGCGGTGCTGACCTGGCTTTTCGCCTGGTCGTTCTTCTGGCGGGTGATGGTGGTGCCGAACACTTCGGCCTCGGACACGCTCGACAAGCTGCTTCTGAAGGCCAAGGCGGTGCGCTGGAACATCGAGACCATCGGCTTCTCGCCCAACGGCTTTGACGCCTATTTCCTCTTCAAGCTGCTGATCCTCAGTTTCGTGGCGCTGACCTTCCTGCACGCGATCGCCTTCTTCTACCGCTCGCTGCTGGAGTGGATCGAAGGGCCGGCGAGCGAGGGCAAGTATCTCGACAGGGACAGTCTCGGCGCGGGCGAAGACGCCTACGAAGGCACGCATTAAGGAACGGATGGACCATGTTTCTCGGATTTGACGGCGTCGAGATCGGCCTGATCATCGTCTTCCTGTGCCTCTTCGCGGGCATCCTCTCGGGCTTTCCGGTGGCCTTTGCGCTCGGCGGGGCGGGGATCATCGCCTTCGGCATCCTCGCGGCACTCGACAGTTCAGGGCTGCTGGTCCACGAATTCCTCGACCGCAGTACAGCCGAATACCGGGCGCTGATCGCGCAGGGCGTCTCCGATATCGAGATATCGAAGTTCAGTTATCCGGACCTGCCACGGGCGGTGGAGCCGCTCTTTCCGCAAGGTTGGGAAGTGGCGATGGACCGCAACCTCGCCTTCATCGTCAACCGCATGAACGAAAGGGTCTTCGCCGGCCAGTCGATCGAGACGCTTCTTGCCGTCCTGATGTTCGTGATGATGGGCATCACGCTGGAGCGCTCGAAGATCGCCAACGAGCTTCTGACCACGATGGCGCGGGTCTTCGGCCCCCTGCCGGGCGGGCTCGCGGTGTCGGTGGTCGTCGTCGGTGCCTTCCTCGCGGCCTCCACCGGGATTGTCGGGGCGACCGTGGTGACGATGGGCCTGCTGTCGTTGCCGACGATGCTTCGCAACAAGTATTCGCCGGAACTCGCGACCGGGGTGATCGCCGCTTCCGGCACGCTCGGCCAGATCATCCCGCCGTCGATTGTCATCGTGCTGCTCGGCACGCTCGCCGGCGACCTTTACGCGGCGGGGCAGGAGATCCGCGCCGGGGCGGCGGGCTGTTCAGATGCGCTGACCTATCTCGGGCAGGCGGCGGTTCTTTCGGTCGGTACGCTCTTTCAGGCGGCATTGTTGCCGGGGATCCTGCTGGCAGCGATGTACGGGCTTTATGCCTTCGGCTACGCGCTGGTGAACCCCGACAAGGCACCCCCGGTCGCGCTCGAGGCGGTGGGCGGCGACATCGTCACCCGGTCGGACGCGATGCGCTGGTTCGTTTTCGCCCCCGTCGCGATTATCGGCGGGATGCTTCTTGCCGGCCAGATCAACCTCGTCGGCAGTCAGGACCTGACCGTCGACAGCTTCACCGATGCGGGGCAGGCGGCCTCCCTGCGCACCAAGGTCTCCGACCAGTGCAAGGCGTCGATGATCGAACTGCACGGCCAGCTGGCATGGGACGAAGCCGTCGCCCAGCAGACCGAGATCGACGCCGCCGGCGGCATCGCCAAGAGCTACAAGCGCACCGCCGAGGAACTGACGGCCGCCCGTGCCGCGATGGTCGAGAACGCGGCGCCCGTCGGCACCGGCGTTGCGGTGCTCTTCACCCTCGCGGCGCTGATGCTGGCGATGGCGCGCGGCGTCTCGCCGTCCGCCGATCCGCGGCCGCTGATGATCGGGGCGGGGGGGATCGTGCTCGGGCTTCTTGCCGACGCGGCGCTGATCCCGCCGACGATGGGGCCGGGGCCGTCGCTCATGATCCTCGCCATCCCGTTCGCGATCACGCTTTACGGCTGCGGCGTGGCGGCGAAGAGCATGGCGCACAACGACCTCATCCGCGTCGTCTTTCCGCCCCTGGTGCTGATCATCGCGGTTCTCGGCTCGATCCTCGGCGGCATCACCAACCCGACGCCCGCCGCGGCCCTCGGCGCCGGCGGCGCGCTCCTGCTCGCCGCCTACCGCAAGCTGCACGACGAGAAGAAGAGCGGCGCGATCATCATCGCCACCTCCTTCGCGATCGTCGTGATGATCCTCGTCGGGATCAACTTCGACCTCCGGATCAACCGCTCCGATATCGGGACGGCGGACCTGATAGCCTACTACGCCGCCCGCGCGACCTATTTCTTCGCGATGTTCGGCATCCTCTTCAGCTGCTGGGTGCTTCTGCGCGCCTCGGTCCTCGGGCCGGTGGTGCGGGAAACCGCCAAGGTCACCTCGATGGTCTTCACGATCCTGATCGGCTCGCAGATCCTCAACCTCGTGCTGATCTCGTTCGGCGGCGAGCACTACATCCAGTCGTTCCTGCGCTCGTTCGAGCAGGAGTGGACGGCGTTCCTGATCGTGATGCTGGTGCTCTTCATCCTCGGCTTCGTGCTCGACTTCCTCGAGATCATCTACATCGTCGTGCCGATCGTCGGGCCGGTGATCTACGGCGGCACCTATGACCCGTCATGGGTGACGATCATGATCACGGTGAACCTGCAGACCTCGTTCCTGACGCCGCCCTTCGGCTTCGCGCTCTTCTACCTGCGCGGCGTCGCGCCGGCGAGTGTGACGACGGCGCAGATCTATCGCGGGATCGTGCCCTTCGTGCTGATCCAGGTGCTGAGCCTGATCATCCTCTGGATGTTCCCGGCGATCGTGACCATCGTGCCTGCGCTGCTGCCGAACAGCTGACGCCGGGCGCCGGCGATTGGCGGGGTCTGCGGTGAGGCGATGCCGCCCCCCCCCGCGCCGCCGATACGTTGCCGGGGCCGGCCGGTCAGCCCCGCGCCGGCCGGGCTTCCGGCAGCGCGATCCGGGCGACCTGCTCGGCGATGGGATCGACCGACAGGGGATGGGTCTCGCCGGTGTGGTCGGCCGGATTGCCGATGTCCTGCCAGCGGCCGTTCTTGTAGATCTCGAGCGCGTTGAAGCCGGCCTTGTAGCCCATCTTGCGGCTCCCCGGCACCCAGTAGCCGAGGTAGACGTAGGGCAGGCCGGCGCGGCGGGCGATCTCGACATGGTCGAGGATGATGAAGGTGCCGAGGCTGTCGCCGACCTTGTCCGGCTCGTAGAAGCTGTAGACCATGCTCAGCCCGTCATCGAGCACATCCGTGAGGCAGACCGCCGTCAGGATGCGCCGCCCGCCCGGCTCCTCCGGCGCGGCCGAATATTCGACGACGCGGCTCTTCACCGGCGTCTCCTCGATCATCGCGGCGAATTCGAAGATATCCATGTCGGCCATGCCGCCATCGGAATGCCGGCTGTCGAGATAGCGGCGGAAAAGCCCGTACTGGTCCTCGGTCGCCCAGGGGCTGGTGGCGTCGCGCCTGAGATAGGCGTTGCGCCGGATGGTCCGCCGCTGGCTCTTGCTCGGGATGAAATCCGCGACCCGGATACGGGCCGACAGGCAGGCGGTGCATTCGGCACAGGACGGCCGGTAAAGCACGTTCTGCGAACGCCGGAACCCCTGCTTCGACAGCGCGTCGTTCAGCTTCTCGGCATTCTCGCCCTGAAGCGCGGTGAACAATTTCCGCTCCGACCGGCCCTCGAGGTAGGGGCAGGGCTGCGGGGCCGTCACGTAGAACTGGGGCGCGATGGGAAGCGTATGGCGCATGATCGGCCGTCTGCGGTCGGTTGAACTCGTTGAGCGATGCCGCGACGTTAGCAAGCGTGGTCCCGTCCGCCAAGCCCCGAGTTCAGGACAATTCCTCTCATCCCCCGGTAGAAACGATACGGCCCGGCTTTCGCCGGACCGTATCCGTCCATCTGGCCGGGGGTCAGTAGCGGCCCGGTTCCGGGCGGCCCGGCGTCGGGCGGCTATGGCCAGCATCGTTGCCGCCGTCGTTATCGGCGTCGTTGTCGGTGTCGCGGGCCGCCCGGGCGCGTTCATCCAGGTATTGGTCGAATTCGGCCTTGTCCTTGCTTTCGCGCAGCCGCTTCAGGAAACCCTCGAACTCTTCCTGCTCGCGCTCCAGCCGGTCGAGCGTGTCGGCCTTGTAGGCGTCGAAGGCGGTATTGCCCGAGGTGCGGAAGCCGTGGCGCCGCGAATGGCAGCGGGCCATGTGGGAATGAACGTCGTGGCGGGCCGAGCCGCAGGATTTCGAGAACATGCGCTTGCTCCAGATCATGTAGGCGAGAAGGAAGAGGCCGATCGGCCAGAAGACGATGAAGCCGAGCACCGTGGCGGCGATCCAGGCGCCCTTGCCGCGATCGTCGAGCCACATTTCGGCCCGACCGGGCCAGGCGGCGATGGTGGACATGCGGGTTTCCTCCGTGGGGTTGATGTAAATGTGTTTCACATGACGCAAGATCGGGGCGGCCCGAGGCTTCGTCAAGAGGGATGTGAAAGTTTTTTACATTGCCCCGCCGGGGCGGCTATTCGGTGAAGTCCGCCAGTTCGGCGCCGGTCACGCGCAGAAGGGCGTTCGGATCGACGGGAAAGATGTGGCGCGGGGTTCCGGCCGCGCCCCAGACCCGGTCGAATTCGAGAAGCCGGGGGTCGAGAAAGCTCGGGATCGGAGTCAGGTGGCCGACCGGGGCGACGCCGCCGATGGCAAAGCCGGTCTCGGCCCGGATCAGGTCGGCATCGGCCTTGCCGAGCGCCTGGCCCGCGACCTTGCTCGCCTTGGCGGCGGAGACGCGGTTGCCGCCGGCGGTAAGGAACAGCACGACATGGCCGGTCTCGTCGCCACGAAAGATGATCGACTTGACGATCTGGTCAAGCGCGCAGCCCGCCGCCGCCGCCGCCTGTTCGGCGGTGCGCGTCTCGCCCGGCATCTCGAGGATCTCGCTGGTCAGCCCCGCCGCCTCAAGCGCCGCCGCGACCCGTTTCAGGCTCTTGCTCATCGTCTACTGTCCGTTCCTGCCGCAGGGTGACCGCATTGAACGCATGGCGGGGCGGCAAGTTCAAGACCGTGGGTGACGGGCCGGGCGCGGTGGGCCTGCCCGGGCGATATTCCACCCCGTTCACGCGGAGGGCCGTTGACGCTGCCACGCCTGCGGATAGTGTCGCGCCATGCGTTTCGTATCCCGCCTGACCCGTTGCCCTATCCCTTTCGAGCCCGCCAGGACCGAGGAGCCGCGCGCCCGTTTTGCCTCGCTTTGCCCTGAAATCCGCGCGCTTCTCGAAGGAACGGCAGGGTGCAGCCCCTATCTTGCCGGCCTGATGGCGCGCGAGGACGACTGGTTGGAAGAGGCGCTTTCCGGCACACCGGAGGCCGTGCTCGACGCTGTTTTCGCAGCACTCGATGCCTCCCCGGCCGACACGCTCGGTGCGGATCTGCGCCGGGCCAAGGCGCGGGTGGCACTTCTCGCCGGGCTCGCGGACCTTGGCGGGGTCTGGCCGCTTGAAGCGGTGACCGGCGCGCTGACCCGGCTGGCCGACCGCGCGGTGGACCTTGCGCTCAGATCCCTGACCGCCGAGGAGATCCGCCGTGGCAAGGTGCCCGGTGCCCGGCCCGACGACGCGGCGACGGCGGCCGGGATCGTCGCCATCGCGATGGGAAAGATGGGGGCCGGAGAGCTCAACTATTCCTCCGACATCGACGTGATCTGCCTCTTCGACGAGACGCGCTATGACCCCGACGACGTTCAGGAGGCGCGCGCCGCCTTCATCCGGGTGATCCGCAAGATGACGGCGCTGCTGTCGGACCTGACCGCCGACGGCTACGTCTTTCGCACCGACCTGCGCCTGCGCCCCGATGCCTCTGTGACGCCGGTCTGCATCTCGATGGCGGCGGCCGAGCAGTATTACGAGGCGCAAGGACGCACCTGGGAACGCGCCGCCTATATCAAGGCGCGCGCCTCGGCCGGCGACATCGCGGCGGGCGAGCGGTTTCTCAAGGCGCTTACCCCGTTCGTCTGGCGCCGGCACCTCGATTTCGCGGCGATCCAGGATGCCCACGACATGCGGCTCAGGATCCGCGATCACAAGCGGTTGCACGGAAAGATCGTGCTCGAAGGCCACGACATGAAGCTCGGTGTCGGCGGCATCCGCGAAATCGAGTTCTTTACCCAGACCCGCCAGTTGATCGCGGGCGGGCGTGACCCGTCGCTGCGCGCCCGCGACACCGTCGGCGGCCTTGCCGCGCTGGCGGCGAAAGGCTGGGTGCCCGACGGGGACGCCGCCGAACTGACCGCGCTTTACCGCGCCCACCGCGAGGTGGAACACCGGGTCCAGATGGTCGGCGACGCCCAGACCCACGACCTGCCGACAAGCCCGGACGGTTTCGACCGCATCGCCCGGATGTCGGGCGAGGGCGACACCGCGCGGTTCCGCACCGGGCTACTCGACCGGCTGACCCGCGTCGCCGACCTGACCGAAGGCTTCTTCGCCCCCGGCGAGGTGCGCGATGCGCCCGAGATGAGCGCCGAGGCGCGCGACATTGTCGATGGCTGGCGCTCCTACCCCGCCCTGCGCTCCGAACGGGCGGTGGCGATCTTCAAGCGGGTGCAGCCCGATATCCTGACCCGGCTCGACCGCGCCGCGAACCCGTCCGAGGCGTTGCGCCAGTTCGACGGTTTTCTCGCGGGCCTGCCGGCAGGCGTGCAGCTCTTTTCGCTTTTCGAGGCTAATCCCCAGTTGATCGACCTCATTGTCGATATCTGCGCAACGGCGCCCGGCCTCGCGACCTATCTCTCGCGCAATGCCGCCGTGCTCGACGCGGTGATTGGTGGCGACTTCTTCGCGCCCTGGCCGGGGCGGGAGGCGCTGACGGCGCTTCTGGCCGAGCGGCTGGCGGGCGCGCCGGATTACGAGGCGCGGTTGACGGCGGCGCGCATCTGGACGCGGGAATGGCATTTCGGCATCGGCGTCCATCACCTGCGAGGGCTGATCGACGCGAGTGCGGCGGGGCGCGAATATGCCGATCTCGCCGGTGCGGTTCTGGCCGCGCTCTGGCCGGTCGTGGTCGCTGAATTCGCGGCCAAGCACGGCGTGCCGCCGGGGCGGGGGGCGGTCGTGCTCGGCATGGGTTCGCTCGGGGCGGAGCGGTTGAACGCCGCCTCCGACCTCGATCTCATCGTGATCTACGACGCGGACGGGGTAGAAGCCTCGGACGGCAAGCGGCCGCTGGCGGCGCGGGCCTATTTCGCGCGGCTGACGCAGGCGCTGGTGACGGCGCTGACCGCGCCGATGGCCGACGGGCGGCTTTACGAGGTCGACATGCGGCTGCGCCCTTCGGGCCGGCAAGGCCCGGTCGCCACCTCGGTCCAGTCGTTCCGCGACTACCAGATGACCGAGGCCTGGACCTGGGAGCATCTGGCGCTGACCCGCGCCCGGCCGATCGCCGGCGAGGCGGCGCTGGCGGACGAGGTCGAGGCGGTCCGCCTCGCGGTGCTGGGCGAAAAGGGGCGTGACGCGAAGGTCCTGCCGGACGTGGCCGAGATGCGCGACCGCATCTTCGCCGCCAAGGCCCCCGACGGCGCGTGGGAAGCCAAGATCGGCCCCGGACGGTTGCAGGACATCGAGCTTCTGGCGCAGGCCTGCGCGCTGCGCGCCGCATCGTCGGCCCGGCGGGTGGAGCCGCAACTGCGCGCCGGCCTTCGCGCCGGGTTTCTCGCGAAGGAGGACGAGGCGGCGCTTCAGGAAGCCTATCGCTTCCTCTGGCGGCTTCAGGCGGGGGGGCGGCTTCTGACCGAACGGCCGCTCGACATGGAAGCGGTGGGCGAGGGCGCGCGCGCGTTCCTGATGCGCGAGACGGGGGCGTCGGATCTTGCCGAGATGGCGTCGCTGCTGGAGCGGCATGTGGGCCGGGCCGCCGGCATCATCGCCGCCAGCCTCGGCGTAACCGCGCACCAGGCCGAAGAGGATGGACGGGACCGGGCCGGATGGGAAGGAAAGTGATGGAGCTGTCGTTGGCCGACCCCAAGGGGCTGATCCGCGAAGGCTATGCGATCGAGGGGATCACGCTTGGTGAATGCCGGTCGATCTTCCTTGACTGGGCGCTGAGCCTCGCGGCCGGCACCGATCCGCGCGAGGCGCTGAGAGTGCTCATCGCGCATTACCCGCCTTCCCAGCCGGACCATCCGATGAACGGGGTGCTGGCGGCCGGGCTTGCCGCGCCGCCGAAGGCGGTGCGACGCGGGGGCCGCGCGGCGCGGATCGCGCCCGACAGGACGGCTTAGGCCCGCGACCGCATCGGGGGCCGTTCGGACCGCCCGGTTCCACCTGTTCGCCCCGCGAATTTCAGGGTTTCGCCGTGCGAAGACCTTGGGCCTGCCATGCCGCCGCCCCTTTGCCCGGGCAGCCTGACCGGGTGGAGTGAGAGTGTGGCGGGACACATGCGGAATTTTCATCCGGTCCGATCCTTTTTGCTGTCGTTTCTGCCGGGCGCCAGTCTGGCGGTTCTGCTCGGCCGGACCCAGGGCGCGGCGACAGGGGACGGACGGGGCCGGTGCTTGCGCTTCTGGAACTGCGCCGCAACCGGTGCCGCTATGCCTTGGTCTTCGCGGTTTCGGCGGCCGGTTTCGCGGTGATCGCGCTGCGGTTTGCGGTGGCGGTCGGGATCGACCTGCCGCTCGCGATCAACGCCGGCCATCTCTTGTTGACACTTGCGGTCCTGTTCGTCGCGGCCTGGATCCAGATCGGCGAGGCCGCCTGCACCAAAGGCGCGGTGCGCCGCGCGCTTCTGGGTGACGACGGCGAGATCTGAGCCGGGCGCCGGCTGAGGCTCCCTAGCGCGGCAGAGCGGATGCCGCGCGCGCCAAGGCCTCGATCGCCGCCCAGTCGCCGGCAGCCACGAGGTCTTTCGGTGCGACCCAGCTTCCGCCGACGCAAAGCACGTTCGGCAGGCCGAGATAGTCGGCGACGTTCTTCGGGCCGATACCGCCGGTGGGGCAGAACCTGACCTGCGGGATCGGCGCGCCGATGGAGGCGAGCGCCTTCGCCCCGCCAGAGGCTTCGGCGGGGAAGAATTTCTGCACCGTGTAGCCCTTTTCGAGCAGCGCCATGACCTCGGTCGCGGTGGCCGCGCCTGGCAGGAGCGGCAGGCCCTCGTCCTCGCAGGCGGCGAGGAGCCGGTCGGTCGCGCCGGGCGAGACCCCGAACCGCGCGCCGGCCGCCTTCGCGGCCTTCACATCGGCCGGGGTGAGGAGGGTGCCGGCGCCGACCATGCCGCCCGGAACCTCGGCCATTTCCCGGATCGCATCGAGGGCGGCCGGGGTCCGCAAGGTGACCTCGAGCGCCGGCAGGCCACCTGCGACCAGCGCCCGGGCGAGGGGGGCGGCATCCTCGATCCGGTCGATCACAAGGACCGGCACGACCGGGGCGAGCGCGCAGATCTCCGCGGCGCGGCGGCTTTGTTCGGCAGGGATCATCGCGTCGTCCTTTCGGTGGCGGAGGCGGGGAGGGCGGGTGCCTCCGGCGGGGATATTTTCAGCAAGATGAAGGTCATAAGGTCAATAGAGCGCCGAGGCGCCCTCCGTCGCGGCGCCGACGGTTCGGCGGAAGGTCTCGAAGAGCTCGCGACCGGTGCCGTGGCGGTTGGCGGTGAGGTCGGGGACGTCGGGTGCGCGGGCGGCGAGGTCGAGCCCCGGCGCGTCGAGCACGCCGTTCGTCGCGTCGAGCCGGACGATGTCGCCGTCGCGGAGCCGCGAGAGCGGGCCGCCGCAGGCGGCCTCCGGGCTGACATGGATCGCCGCCGGCACCTTGCCTGACGCGCCGGACATCCGCCCGTCGGTGACGAGGGCCACCTTGAGGCCACGGCCAAGCAGGACCGACAGCACCGGGGTCAGCGAGTGGAGTTCCGGCATGCCGTTGGCCTGCGGTCCCTGGAAGCGGACGACCACGACGGTGTCGGTGGTGAATTCGCCGCGCTGGAAGGCGGCCTTGACCTCGTCCTGGCTGGCGAAGATCCGCGCCGGTGCCTCGATCACCCGGTGATCCTCGGCCACGGCCGAGATCTTGATGACCGCGCGGCCGAGATTGCCGGTCAGTTCCTTGAGCCCGCCCGTCGTCGCGAAGGGATCGGCCGCCGGGCGCAGGATGCGGTCGTTCAGGCTGTCCCTCGGGCCGGCGCGCCAGCCGAGGACGCCGTCGTTCAGCACCGGCTCCTCGGTGTAGCGGAAAAGCCCGTCGCCGGCGACGGTGCGGACATCGGGATGCAGGAGACCGGCGCCGAGAAGCTCGCCCATCATGTAGGCGAGCCCGCCCGCAGCGTGGAAATGGTTCACGTCGGCCAGCCCGTTCGGATAGACCTTGGCCATCAGCGGTACCAGGCCGGAGATCGCGTCGAAATCCTCAAGCTCCAGAAGCACGCCCGCCGCCCGCGCCATCGCCGGCAGGTGCAGGATCAGGTTCGTCGATCCGCCCGTCGCCATCAGCCCGACGATGCCGTTGACGAAGGCGCGCTCGTCGAGGATCTCGCCGGCCGGACGGAAATCGTTGCCAAGCGCGGTGATCGCCGCCGCGCGGTCGACCGCCGCCACCGTCAGCGCCTCGCGCATGGGGGTGCCGGGGTTGACGAAGCTCGCCCCCGGCAGGTGCAACCCCATGAACTCCATCAGCATCTGGTTGGTGTTGGCGGTGCCGTAGAAGGTGCAGGTGCCGGGGCCGTGGTAGGAGGCCATCTCGGCCTCCATCAGCGCGGTCCGCCCGACCTCGCCGGAGGCGAATTGCTGGCGCACTTTCGATTTCTCGTCATTGGGCAGGCCCGAGGTCATCGGCCCCGCCGGCACGAAGATTGCCGGGACATGGCCGAAGGTCGCCGCTGCGATCACCAGGCCTGGCACGATCTTGTCGCAGACCCCGAGGAAGAGCGCCGCGTCAAAGCAGTTGTGGCTGAGCGCCACGCCGGCCGAAAGCGCGATCACGTCGCGCGAGAAGAGCGACAGTTCCATCCCCGCGCGGCCTTGGGTGACGCCGTCGCACATCGCCGGCACGCCGCCCGCGACCTGCGCTGTGGCGCCGGCCTTGCGGGCGGCGGCGCGGATCAGCTTCGGGTAATCCTCGAAAGGCTGATGCGCCGATAGCATGTCGTTGTAGGCGGTGACGATGCCGATGTTCGGCGCCCGCCCGCCGGCAAGCTCGGCCTTGTCGTCGCCCATCGCGGCATAGGCATGGGCCTGGTTGCCACAGCTCAGATGCGCCCGGGCCGGGCCCTCGTCGGCCGCGCGCCGGATCCGGTCGAGATAGGTGGCGCGGGCGGTGGCCGAGCGGGCGCGGATGCGGTCGGTGATCTCGGCGAGACGGGGGTTGAGGGGGCGCGGGGTCGCGGGCATTGGCTTTACTCCTCTGCGGGCCGGATCCGGGCGGGGATATCGGCGGGCCCGGCTCTAGCACGAATTGTTAGCGCTAACAAACAGAAACCGCAAAACCGGCTGCGTCGAGACCGAACCTGCCGATGCCGGTCGAGAGGGCACGCGGTGGTCCGGGCCGCCGGCCGTGCGTCCAGTCATGTCCGTCGCACATAGCGGGGTTTCGGATCTGTCCGTGGCGCTGCAGTGCAGCATTACCTATCTTCCTTTTCGATGATAGCGGAAACAAAGGAGCCTTACATGGCCTCCCGAATCAAGACTGAAACGCCGTCCACGGCGGATATCAATGCGATCCTCATCCAGGCGCGCGCCTTGCGCGCCGAGGCGATGGCCGAGATGTTCCGCGGCCTCGGCCGTGCCCTCAAGCGGGTCTGGACCCGGCACCCGGCCGCAGCGCAAGCAGCGCACTGAACCCAGCAGCAACGCTCGACCCCGACCGCAAGGCCGGGGTCGCCGCTTTTTTGGCGCCGGGCCCTTCCGTCGCGGCCGTCCGGGGGCTAGAGGTCGCATGATCTCCTCAGCCGGACGCGCAAGATGACCGACAACCACGATATCCCCACCGTTCGGCTCCGGCCGAAGGCCGAGGCGCGCGCGCTGCGGCACGGGTTTCCCTGGGTCTATGCCGACGAAGTGGTGACCGACCGGCGGACGCAGGCGCTTGCCCCCGGCACCATCGCGCGGCTCGAGGATGCCGAGCGGCGGCCGCTCGGCACCGTCACGGTCAATCCGAAATCGAAGATCGTCGCGCGGATGCTCGACCGCGACGAGCAGGCGGTGATCGACCGCAACTGGATCGCGGCCCGACTTGCGCGCGCGCTCGCCTTGCGCGAACGGCTTTACGACGCGCCGTTCTACCGGCTCGTCCATGCCGAGGCCGACGGGTTGCCGGGCGTCGTCATCGACCGCTTCGGCGACGCGGCGGTGGTGCAGCCGAACGCCGCCTGGGCCGAGGCGATGATCGGCGATCTCGCCGCGGCACTGGCCTCGGTCACCGGCGTCACGACCATCGTCAAGAACGGCACCGGCCGGGCGCGCGGTCTTGAAGGGCTGGCGGAAGAGACGGTGATCCTTTCCGGCGCGCTCGAAGGGCCGGTTCCGGTGCCGATGAACGGCGCGACCTACATGGCCGACCTTCTCGGCGGGCAGAAGACTGGGCTTTTCTTTGACCAGCGCCCGAACCACGCCTTTGCGGCGTCGCTCGCGAAGGGCGCGCGCGTTCTCGATGTCTTCTCGCATGTCGGCGGCTTTTCCCTCGCGGCGCTCGCGGCGGGGGCCGAGCGCGCGCTTGCCGTCGATGCCTCTCTGGCGGCGCTCGATCTGGCCGAAGCCGGGGCGGCGGCATCGGGCGGAGCCGCGCGCTTTTCCACCCGCAAGGGCGACGCCTTCGCGGTGATGGAGGCGTTGGCGGAAGAGGGCGCCACATTCGAGCTCGTGGTCTGCGACCCGCCGGCCTTCGCGCCGTCGAAACCCGCGCTTCAGGCCGGGCTCCGGGCCTATGAGCGGGTGGCGAAACTCGCGGCCCCCCTCGTCGCGCCGGGCGGATTTCTCGGGCTTTGTTCCTGCTCGCACGCGGTGGACCTTGCCCAGTTCCGCAACGCGTCGGCGCGCGGGATCGGGCGGGGCGGCCGGCGCTCGCAGCTTCTGCACACCGGCTTTGCCGGCCCCGACCACCCGCAACTTCCGCAACTGGCCGAAAGCGGCTACCTGAAGGCGCTCTTCTTCCGGCTCGACGGATGAAGGCGCTGCTCGATGCCTGTGTCCTCTATCCGACGGTGCTGCGCGAAATCCTGATCGGGGTGGCGCGGGCGGGGCTTTATACCCCGCTTTGGTCGGAGCGGATTCTGGAGGAATGGGCGCGGGCGACGGTCAAGCTCGGCCCTGGCGCCGAGCTTGTGGCGCGGGGCGAGATCGCCGCCCTTCGCACCGAATTTGCGAAAGCCGCCGTGCCGCCGCGCGAGGGGCTGGAGGCGCGGCTCTGGTTGCCCGATCCGGCGGATGTCCACGTCCTCGCCGCCGCGATTGCCGGCAATGCCGATCTCATCCTCACCTTCAACGCCGCTGATTTCCCGCGCCACACGCTCGCCGAGGAAGGACTGAGGCGCGAGGACCCCGATGCCTTCCTCATGGCGCTCTGGCAAGACCACCCCGAAGCGGTCGCGGATGCGGTCGAGCCGGTGCGGGCGGAGGCCGAGCGTCTCTCGGGCGCGCCGCAGCCCGTCCGCCCGCTCCTGAAACGCGCCCGCCTGCCGCGTCTTGGCAAGATGCTGGCGGGGTAGGGGGCCGGGCGGCCGGGGGCGCTGCCCCCGGACCCCCGAGGTATTTCGGGCAAGATGAAGGGAGGCGCTGTCCGGGTTCAGTGCCCGACACCCCATTTCCGCTCGTTCGCCTCGATCGCGGTGATCCGGTCCTCAGTCTTCGGATGGCTCATCAGCCAGGCCGGGCTGCCCGCGCCGCCCATCCCGGTCAGATGCCCGAGTTTGTCAAAGAGCGACTTTTGCGGCCCGGTGCCGATCCCCGCCTTCACGAGGAGCGCCGAGGCCCATTCGTCCGCCTCGTATTCGTCCTGCCGGCTGAGCCGCGCGGCAAGAAGCGAGGTGACGAGACCGGCGAGCCAGACCCCGACCCCGGGCAAGAGCCGGCCCAGCACCGTGGCCAGCACCACCCGAATGGCGTTCTGTCCGGTGAAGTCGATCATCCGCCGCCGCGAATGGCCAAGTGCAACATGGCCAAGCTCATGCGCGATCACGCTTGCCATCTCTTCCGCCGTCACCGCGCCTTCGCGGAACTTCTGGTAGAAGCCGCGCGTCAGGAAGATCCAGCCGTCCGGCGCCGCCAAGCCGTTCACCGGGGCGATTTCGTAGATATTCACCGGCACCCGCGCCACCCCGAGCGCCTTCGCCAGCCGTGAGGTCACCGCAAGCAATGCCGGATCGGCCAGCGGGGTGGAGCGGGCATCAAGCTCGCGCGCTGTCCGCCAGGCCGAGAAGCGCCAGTAGACGACGGCGTAGAGCAGGGCGAGGAGGATCGGGGCGAGTCTCAGCATGGGCTCAATATGGGCATTCCCGCCGCGCGCTCAATGCGCCTGTTCGCGAAGGTTTGCCCGGAGCCAAAGGCCGAGCGCGAGCGTCGCCGCAATCCCGCCCACGAGGCCGAGGCCAGAGGACAGAAGATCGCCCGCCGCTTCGAGATTGCCGGCAAAGGCGCGGCCCATTCCGGTGTAGAGAGCGACCCAGACGGTCTCTCCTGCGATGCCCCAGAGGGTGAACCTCCCCCAGGAGAGACCGCCGGCGCCTGCGGCCAGGTTGGCCCAGGGGCCGACCGGGCTGAAGAGCCACCGGGTCAGGAAGATCGCGGCATCGCCGCGCCGGTCGAGGATCGCGCGGGCATGATCGAGTGACCTGGCGCGGCTCGGGACGCGGGCAAGGCGGGCGAGAAGGGCCGGGCCGCCGGTGCGGCCGGTGAGGAAGCCCGCCTGATCGCCGAGAACCGCGCCGGAAAGCGCCGCCGCCATCGTCGCCGGCAGACTCAGATCGCCCGAAGCCGAGAAGCCACCGGCGGCAAGCATCATCATCGAGGACGGCACCGGCAGGGCGAGGCACGAGAGGAACGTCGTCGCGGCAAGGAGCCATATCCCGTAGTGCGGGACGAGCGAAAGAAGCCAGTCGGTCATTGTCCCGCCGGACCGGCCCGAAGCGCCGCGAGCGCGGCCTCGACCTCGGCGAGGACCGCCCCGACCGGTGCGCCCCGCGACAAGGCGATCTCGGCCAGCGTCCGCGGGCGGCCCGACTCTGGCACAAGGCCGAGCGCGCCGACCAGATCGTCGCGCGGCACCTGCCAGCTTCGCGCGATATAGCCGGGTGTCATCCACCCCGCCGGATGCTGGTCGCGGTGCGCCGGGTCGGCCCAGTAAAGCGCGAAGACGACGAGGCGGACGGCGAAGAACAAGGTAATGGCGGCGGCGGCAAGGAACGCCAGTAACGCTGCCCTGTGACCCCGCCAAAGGCGCGCGAGCACGCTCATGCCAGCGCCTTCACCGCCCGGCCGATGCCGTCGAGCGTCAGCGGAAACATCCGGTTCTCGAAGATCTGCCGGATCATCGCCACCGACTGGGTGTATTGCCATTGCCGCTCGGGCAGCGGGTTCAGCCAGACATTCGCGGGCCACTGGTCCCGCGCCCGGCCCAGCCAGACCTCGCCGGCCTCGGCATTCCAGTGTTCGTTGGCGCCGCCGGGATGAGCGATCTCGTAGGGCGACATGGAGGCGTCGCCGACGAAGATCGCCTTGTAGTCGCCGCCATAGGTCCGGAGCACCTCCGCCGTCGGGGTCTGCCGGTCCCAGCGCCGGCGGTTGTCACGCCAGACGCCTTCGTAAAGGCAGTTGTGGAAGTAGTAGTATTCCAGATGCTTGAACTCGGCCCGGGCGGCGGAAAAAAGCTCCTCCACCACCCGGACGAACGGGTCCATCGAGCCGCCGACATCGAGGAAGAGGAGAACCTTCACCGCAGGCGTTTCAGTGCCACCTTGATGTTGCGGGTGCCAAGCTCGACCGACTCGTCGAGGTTGCGGAACTCGCGCTTGTCCCACACCTTGACGGCGCGCTGGTTGCGGCTTTCCTTCTGGCCGATCCGCACGCCTTCGGGGTTGTAGCCGTAGGCGCCGAAGGGCGAGGTGCCGGCGGTGCCGATCCACTTCGATCCGCCCTGATGCCGGCCCTTTTGCTCTTCCAGGCGTTTTTTCAGCGTTTCCATCAGCTTGTCGAAGCCACCTAAAGCTTCGACCTCGGCTTTCTCTTCCGCCGTCAGCGTCCGTTCGAGCAGCTTTTCCAGCCAGTCGCGCGGCAGGTCGATGGCCTCCAGCACCTGATCGGCTGTGATCGCCTCCAATCCCTTGAACGCTTCGGCGAAGGCGCGGTCGAAGCGGTCGAGGTGGCGTTCGTCCTTCACCATCGCGGTACGGGCGAGGTAGTAGAACCCGTCGATATCGTAGGTGACCAGCCCCGCCGCCATGCCTTCGAGAAACCCGAGGTATTCGCGCAAGGAGACCGGGATTCCAGTCTTGCGCAGGGTCTCGAAGAACCGGAGGAACATGCGCCTCAGCTCATGCGATAGAAGAGGATCGTCGCGAAAAGCCCCAGAATCGCGAAGAAAATCGCGTGTGCGATTGCGTATTGCAGCTTGTCGAAGCGGTTGCCGCCCCGGCGCGCGGCGCGGAACCAGCCGATCAGGGCGCCCGCGAGAATGGCCGCGATGAAGATCATTTGTGCCTCGTTCTGGATGCCGGCGACAGCGCGGCGATGTTCATCAGCCGCAGGCGCACCTCGGCGTCGGAGGCAAAGCCATAGCGCGCCCAGCCAAGACTGTCGAGCCGGACCTGCCGCGCCTCAGAGGCGCGTCCGATAAGGTCGAGCGCCTCGGCCCGGACCATCAGGAGGCTGGCGAGAAGCGCCGCGTTCTGGGCCTCGGCGGCCAAGGGCAGGGCCCGGGCGGTGCGCTGGATCACCTCGTCCGCCCGTCCGTCCGAGAGCGCGAAGGCGGCAAGCTGCATGTCGGCATGGGCCAGTTGCAACGCGAGTTCCGGGCGGCTTTCATAGATCCGCGCGGCTTCCCGGAAGGCGGTCTCTGCGATCCCTGCATCGTGGCCGAGCGACAGCCGGCCAAGGGCCAGCCAGGCGAAGCCGGTGCGGGCGTCCTGCCAGCCGCGCGCCTCGGCGATGTCGAGCGCGGTGCGCGCCGCCACGCGCCGGCGCGGGCCGGAGGTTCCGGGGCCGAGAGCGGTCTCGATCGCCTGGGAATACGCCCGTGGCGTCGGGTCGGAATAGGCCGTCCCGCCGCGTTCGCCGCCGGGATTGATCCGGGCGAAGAGGCCCGGAAGCCGCGCCGCCACCTCGGGTGCGGCCATGCCGCTACGCAGGTCCGGCGCATAGGTCGCGCGCAGCATCAGCATGTCGAACCCGGTCAGCACGGTATGGATATTGTCGTCGTTGAAGACCGAATCGGGCAGCCGGTAGAGGTCGTTCAAGGGGCCGAGCGCCTGGGCCAGTTCCTCGTGCAGGCAGTCGCGCACCTCCTGCGGGGCGGTGTCGTTCGGGATGAAGATCGCCGCCACGTCGCGGTGGGTGAGGGTGGCCCAGTCGAGATCTGCCCGGCGGGCGCGGCGGTAACCGTCCCAGGACCCGACGCGCGGCGCGACGAAGCAGGCCGCGCGCGGGACGAGGCGCTGCATGGCCTTGCGCGGCAGGAATTCGACGGTGATCTGCGCCGGCGCGCCCGTCGGCGCCGCAGCGATGTCGATCCCGGCCTCGCTCCGCAGCCGGGCGAGCAGGCGTCCCAGATCCTCGGCGGCCGTCGCTGGCGCCACGCCGGTCATCCGGATCCGGATCGGTTCCTCGAACCGGGTCAGCACCGGTAGCGACCGGCCGCTTTCGAGCGCGAAGGACAGGTCCATGAAGTCGCGCGCCATTTCGGCGTTCGACCGGCGCGGCGGGCTGGCGGCGCCGGCCGGAAAGCGCCGCATCGGCGGCAGTTCGGCGGTCGCGGAGACGGCCGTGCCCTTGCCGACCGGCGGCACCGCGCCGCAGGCAGAAAGCACGAGCGCGGTGAGGCAGGCGGTCAGGACGTGGCGCAAGGGCTCAGTTCCGCTTGTATCTGATGAAGGGGGTCTGCACGCCGATCCGGTCGTAGAGGCGGCGGGCGGTCGCGTTGAACTCCTGCGTCAGCCAGTAGACCGATGCGGCGCCCTCGGTGTCGGCCGCCGCGTAGACCGCCTCGATCAGGGCGCGGCCGATGCCCAGGCCCCGCACCTCCGGGTGGGCGTAAAGGTCCTGCAGATAGCAGGTATTGGCCTCCGACCAGCAGGTCCGGTGAAAGAGGTAATGAGTGAGCCCGACCGGCACGCCGTCGAGGAGCGCCAGAAAGCCGCGGAATTCGCCGGCGCGGCCGGACAGGAGCCGCGCGAAGGTGGTGTCATAGACACTGTCCGGCAGCTCGGTCTCATAAAACGCCAGATAGGCGCGCCAGAGCCGGCGCCATTCGGCGGCGTCGTCAGGCCCGATGGGGCGGATCACGAGCGTGTCTGGGCGGGCCATGCGTTCCTCGTCAGGTTGGCAGAGGCTAGCCTGCCTTTGGCGCGCCGACCAGCCTCGTCGGCGGCGAATCTTCGCACCCCCGCGCTCAGCCCCTGCCGCGGGCGAGGAAGGCGAGGCGTTCGAACAAGGCCACGTCCTGCTCGTTCTTCAAAAGCGCGCCGTGCAGCTTCGGCAAGAGGCAGGTGCTGTCGCGCTTCAGATCCTCGGGCGCGAGGTCCTCGGCGAGGATCAGTTTCAGCCAGTCCAGCACCTCGGATGTTGACGGCTTCTTCTTCAGCCCCGGCGTCTCGCGGATCTGGTAGAACTGGGTGAGCGCGGTCGCCAGAAGGTCGTCCTTGATGCCGGGGAAGTGGACATCGACGATCCGCTTCAGCGTCGCCGCCTCGGGGAAGCGGATATAGTGGAAGAAGCAGCGGCGCAGGAACGCGTCGGGCAGTTCCTTTTCGTTGTTCGAGGTGATGATGATCACCGGCCGGTGCCTTGCCCGGATCGTCTCGCCCGTCTCGTAGACGTGGAATTCCATCCGGTCGAGTTCCTGCAAAAGGTCGTTCGGAAAATCGATGTCGGCCTTGTCGATCTCGTCGATCAAAAGGACGACCTTGCTGTCGGCCTCGAACGCCTGCCAGAGCTTGCCCTTGCGGATGTAGTTCTTCACGTCGTGGACGCGTTCGTCGCCAAGCTGGCTGTCGCGCAACCGGCTGACCGCGTCGTATTCGTAAAGCCCCTGGGCGGCCTTGGTGGTGGATTTCACATGCCACTCGACCATCGGCAGGCCAAGTGCTGTCGCGACCTGACGGGCCAGTTCGGTCTTGCCGGTTCCGGGCTCTCCCTTCACCAATAGCGGTCTCTCAAGGGTGACTGATGCGTTGACGGCAACAGTCAGGTCCTCGGTCGCGACGTACTGATCCGTTCCGGTGAATTTCATAGTACTTCCGCTGACATGAACCCTCGTATCCGGCGCAGTCTTACCGGTCCGATCAAAATGCCGCAAGCCGGGCCATGGCCTAGTGACATCCCCTGCGGCTTGGGCTATGGGAGCGCGCAAGGAGTGCCGGATGAATATCAGCGATGTGAATTCGAAGTCCGGACGGAGGAAGGGAGCAGAGATGAAGGCAGAAATCTTTCTTCCCGACGACTATCGTCCGGCTGAAGATGAACCCTTTATGAATGAGCGCCAGCTCGAATATTTTCGCCGCAAGCTTATGATCTGGAAGGAAGAGCTGCTGGAGCAGTCGGCGGAGACGCTGGAAGGACTGCAAGACAGCGCCCGCAACGTCCCCGACATCGCCGACCGCGCCAGCGAGGAGACCGACCGGGCCCTCGAACTCAGGACCCGCGACCGCCAGCGCAAGCTGGTGTCGAAGATCGACGCGGCGCTGCGGCGGATCGAGAACGGCGAATACGGCTATTGCGAAATGACCGGAGAGCCTATCTCGCTCAAGCGGCTCGACGCGCGGCCGATCGCGACGATGACGCTCGAAGCCCAGGAAAAGCACGAGCGGCGCGAGCGCGTACATCGCGACGACTGAACCCCGGCGCCTGAGGGGCTATGAATTCCGGCACCGGGGTCGCAAGGCTCCGGTGCCGTTCCGTTTGAGGGGATGGCCATGCTGGACGGACGCAATGTGACGGTGCTCGGGGCCGGGATCGCCGGGCTTGCGGTGGCGCGCGCGCTGGCGCTCCGGGGGGCAAGGGTCACGGTTCTGGAACAGGCGCCCGAGATTGGCGAGGTCGGCGCCGGGTTGCAGATTTCGCCGAACGGCGCGCGCGTGATGGCAGCGCTCGGCCTTGGCGAGGCGCTGGCCGCGAACAGCATGCGGGCCGAGGCGGTGGACATGCTCGACGGCGAAACCGGGGGGCGGGTGGTGCGGCTCGACCTCGCGCGCGGGCGGCCGGACGATCCGTTCCGCCTTGTCCACCGCGCCGACCTGATTGCCTGTCTTGCCGACGGGGCGCGGGATGCGGGCGTGACCATCCGCCTGCTCCAGAAGATCGAACGCGTTGAACTCGGCGCCCACAGGCCGCGTGTCACGACGGCCCAGGGGGCCGAGATCGACTGCGATCTCCTGATCGGTGCCGACGGGCTGCATTCGAAGCTTCGCGCGGCGCTGAACGGAACCGTGGCGCCCTTTTTCACCCATCAGGTCGCCTGGCGCGCGACGCTGCCGGCCGAGGGCGACATTCCGCCGGTCGCCAGGGTCTATCTCGGGCCGGGCCGGCATGTCGTGACCTATCCCCTGCGCGGCGGCCGGCTGCGCAACATCGTCGCGGTCGAGGAGCGGGGCAAATGGGCCGAGGAAAGCTGGTCGCTGACCGACGATCCGCTGGCCCTGCGCATCGCGTTTCAGGATTTCGTGCCGGAGGTGCGCGGCTGGCTCGACCGGATCGAGCGGCCGAACCTCTGGGGGCTCTTCCGCCATCCGGTGGCGCCGATCTGGCACGGTCAGGGCGCGGCGATCCTCGGCGACGCGGCGCATCCGACGCTGCCCTTCCTCGCACAAGGCGCCAATATGGCGCTGGAGGATGCGTGGGTTCTGGCGCGCTGCCTGGCGACCCATGAACCGGCGGCGGGCCTTGCCGCCTATCAGGCGGCGCGCGAGGCGCGGGTGCGCCGGATAGTCGAGGCCGCCAACACCAACGCGCGGAATTATCACCTGTCGGGGCTGAAGCGCGATATCGCCCATGCCGGCCTGCGCCTTGCCGGGCGGCTCGCGCCGGGCCGGCTGCTCGGCCGGTTCGACTGGCTCTACAGCCACGACGTGACCGCCGGCTGAGGGGTCAGGCGTCGAGGTCGATCCAGACCGGGACGTGATCCGACGGCTTGTCGCCGCCGCGCACCGCCTTGTCGATACCTACCCCGCGCATCAGGTCCGCCGCCTGCGGGCTAAGAAGCAGGTGGTCGATGCGGATCCCGTTGTTCTTCGCCCAGGCGCCGGCCTGATAATCCCAGAAGGAATAATGGCCGGGGCCGGGTTCGCGGGCGCGGAACGCCTCGGTATAGCCCAGATGCAGGATGCGCCGGAACGCCGCCCGGCTTTCGGGCAGGAACAGCGCGTCCTCGGTCCAGATCTCGGGTCGCGCCGCGTCTTCGGATTGCGGGATGACGTTGTAGTCTCCGCCAAGGACGACCGGTATCTCATCGGCCAGCAATTCCGCCGCCCGCGCCTTCATCCGCGCCATCCAGGCAAGTTTGTAGTCGTATTTCGGCCCCGGCGCCGGGTTGCCGTTCGGCAGGTAGAGGCCGCAGAGCCGAAGCGCCGTCTTACCGACCACCGTCGCCTCGATCCACCGCGCCTGTTCGTCCGCCTCGTCGCCCGGAAGGCCGCGCGTCACGTCTTCCAAGGGCAGCTTCGACAGGATCGCCACGCCGTTGAAGCCTTTCTGGCCGTGAGTTTCGACGAAATAGCCGCGGTCCTCGAACAATTCGCGCGGGAAGGCCTCGTCGACAGACTTGATCTCCTGCAAGAGGACCACGTCCGGCGACGCCTCGTCGAGCCAGGCGGGCAGCGCCTCGGCCCGGGCCTTGATGCCGTTGATATTGAACGTCGCGATCTTCATGGCAGTCCCCCGGGGCCGGTCGGCGCCATCATCCGCAGAACGCGTGCCGGGCGCAACCGGCATCGGGCGATCCCCGCCGTGACATTCCGGACATGCCGGGTCCGTGAGGCGTCAGATCGAAAAGCTGGTGCCGCAGCCGCAGGACGAGGTCGCATTCGGATTCTCGACAACGAACCGCGCGCCGATCAGTTCCTCGGAAAAGTCGATGACCGCATTGGCGAGGAACGGCAGCGAGACGGCATCGACCAGCACCTTCTGACCGTCGCCCTCCAGCACCAGATCGTCCGGCGCGGGATCGTCGAGCTTGATGTCGTACTGAAAGCCGGAGCAGCCGCCGCCCTCGACCGCGACGCGAAGCGCCTTTGCCTCGCCCGAGGCCGCGTTGATCTCGGCCAGCCGCGCGAAGGCGCGGGGCGTTACTTTCGGGGGCAGGGTCAGCTCCATCGCGGCAACCTGTGTCATTTCCTCATACCATCATATATGACGAACCCGAGACGCTACAAGAACCGGACCCGATGACCCTTGCCCCCTATGCCTGCCATCCCGACGACAGCCGGGGCCGGCAGTTCCGCGAAACCATGTCCACCTTCCGCTCGCCCTTCCAGCGTGACCGGGACCGGATCATCCATTCCTCGGCCTTCCGGCGGCTGAAGCACAAGACGCAAGTGTTCGTCGAGCATGAGGGCGACTACTACCGCACCCGGCTGACCCACACGATCGAGGTGGCGCAGGTGGCGCGCACCATCGCCGGCACGCTCGGGCTCAACGTCGAACTGGCCGAGGCGGTGGCGCTCGCCCACGATCTCGGCCATCCGCCCTTCGGCCATACCGGCGAGGATGCGCTGGCCGAGCTGATGGAGCCCTATGGCGGGTTCGACCACAACGCGCAGGCGATCCGCATCGTCACCCGGCTCGAACGGCATTATGCCGATTTCGACGGGCTGAACCTGACCTGGGAGACGCTGGAAGGCATCGCCAAGCACAACGGGCCGGTGATCGGCCCGAACGCCTCGGGCTCGCATTCCGTGGCCGACCCGGCCGACATGCCCTACGCGCTGGCCGAGTTCAACGCGGCGTACGATCTGGAACTGCACACCCATGCCTCGGCCGAGGCGCAGGTCGCCGCCGTCGCCGACGACGTCGCCTACAACCACCACGACCTGCACGACGGCCTGCGCGCCGGCCTCTTCACCGAGGCGGATCTGATGGAGCTTCCGGTGACCGGGCCGGCTTTCGAGGAGGTGGACAAGCTTTATCCGAACCTCGACCCCTCGCGCCGCCGGCACGAGGCCTTGCGCCGGGTCTTCGGGGTGATGGTCGAGGACGTTATCGCCGTGGCGCAGAACCGGCTCCAGTCGAGCCAGCCGCAATCGGCGCAGGAGATCCGCGAGATGGACGGGCCGATCATCCGCTTCTCGAAACCGCTCTACCAGAACCTCAAGGCGATCAAGGGGTTCCTCTTCACCCGCATGTACCGCGCACCGACGGTCGTTGAGGAGCGTCGGCGGGTGACGGCGATGATCCACGATCTCTTCCCGCTCTTTCTCGACGATCCGGCCTTGCTGCCGGCGGAGTGGCGGGCCGACGTGGCGCGGGCGAAAGACCGGACCGACCTTGCCCGCACGGTCCTCGATTACGTCGCGGGGATGACCGACCGCTTCGCGATCCAGGAGCATGAACGGCTCTGCGGCCCGAAGGGGCGGAGTTGAGCCGGAGGCGCGCTTTGACCGGGCGCCGGACCGGGCCAAGGATTGACGCGGCTTCCCGCCTCTGGCATGGCCGGGCCAATCACAGAGGTATGACATGAACCTTTTTGCCGAAATCCGGTCGCTGGTGGTTGCCAGTCTGGACGATATGGTCGCGGCAGGCGAATTGCCGGCCGGGCTCGACACCGCCAATGTCGCGGTGGAACCGCCGCGCGACGCCGCGCATGGCGACATGGCGACGAATGCCGCGATGGTGCTGGCCAAGCCCGCCGGAATGGCGCCGCGCGCGATTGCCGATGCGCTCGCCGCACGGCTGGTGGCCGATCCCCGCGTCGTCACCGCCGAAGCCGCAGGTCCGGGCTTTCTCAACCTCCGGCTCGCCCCGGCCGTCTGGCAGGGTGTCGTCAGGGCGGCGCTGGGCGCGGGCCGCGATTTCGGCCGCTCGACCCTCGGGCAGGGCGCGCGCGTGAACGTGGAATTCGTCTCGGCCAACCCGACCGGGCCGATGCATGTCGGCCATACCCGGGGCGCGGTCTTCGGCGACGCCCTGGCAAGTCTTCTCGATTTCGCCGGCTACAAGGTGACGCGCGAATACTACATCAACGACGGCGGCGCGCAGGTCGACGTGCTCGCGCGGTCCGCCTTTGAACGCTACCGCGAGGCCAACGGCCTGTCGCCCGAGATCGCCGAGGGGCTTTACCCCGGCGACTACCTCATCCCGGTGGGCGAGGCGCTGAAGGCGAAATTCGGGACAAGACTGCTCGACCAGCCCGAAAGTGTCTGGCTGGCCGACGTGCGCGAATTCGCGACCGAGGCGATGATGGCGATGATCCGCGACGATCTCGCTTTGCTCGGCGTGACGATGGACGTCTATTCCTCGGAAAAGGCGCTTTACGGCACCGGCAAGATCGAGGCGGCGATCGAGACCTTGCGCGGCATGGACCTTATCTACGAAGGCACGCTGGAGCCGCCGAAAGGCAAGCTGCCCGAGGATTGGGAAGAACGCGAACAGACGCTCTTCCGCTCGACCGCGCATGGCGACGACGTGGACCGCCCGGTGAAGAAGTCCGACGGGTCCTGGACCTACTTCGCCCCCGACATCGCCTATCATTACGACAAGGTGACGCGCGGCTTCGACCAGTTGATCGACATTCTCGGCGCCGACCACGGTGGCTATGTGAAACGGCTGAAGGCGGTGGTGTCGGCCCTGTCGAACGGGCGGGTGCCGCTCGAGGTCAAGCTGATCCAACTCGTCAAGCTCTGGAAGAACGGCGAGCCGTTCAAGATGTCGAAGCGGGCGGGCACCTTCGTGACGCTGCGCGACGTGGTCGAACAGGCGGGCGCCGACGTGACCCGCTTCGTGATGCTCACCCGCAAGAACGACGCGGCGCTTGATTTCGACTTCGACAAGGTCCTGGAACAGTCGAAGGACAACCCGGTCTTCTACGTGCAATATGCCCATGCCCGCGTCTCCTCGGTGCTGCGCAAGGCGGCCGAGGCCGGTATCGCCACGGATGACGCGACGCTGGCTGCTGCCGACCTTGGCAGGCTCGACCACGAGGCGGAGATCGGACTGGCGAAGAAGATCGCCGAATGGCCGCGTCTGGTGGAAATCGCCGCGCGCGGGCAGGAGCCGCACCGGGTGGCCTTCTACCTCTACGAGGTGGCGTCCGATCTCCATGCGCTCTGGAACCGGGGCAACGAGGATACGTCCTTGCGCTTCGTGCAGGCCGATGCCGCGACGAGCCAGGCCAAAATCGCGCTTGCCAGGGCCGCGGGCGTTGTCATTTCCGCTGGTCTTGCTATCCTTGGCGTGACCCCCGTGGAAGAAATGCGCTGAACGAACGGCGCCGCCACCGGGACAAGGCAGGCAAGACGCGGACCGCGACGGCAGACCCGGCGGCGGTCGGTGAGCGAGGCAGAGCATGGCGGACGCGGATTTCGACGAATTTGAAGCCTATGGCGCCTCCCGGCCGGCTTCGGCGGGGCAGGGTGGACAGATGCAGAAATGGATGAACGGCGCCGGCGCGCTGACCTCGGTCGCGCTGATCGCCGGCTTGGGCGTCTGGGCCTACAACCTCGCGGTTCGCGACGTGCGCGGCGTGCCGGTGATCCAGGCACTGGAGGGTCCGGCGCGGGTCGCCCCGGACAACCCCGGCGGCGAGTTGGCCTTGCACCAGGGTCTGGCGGTGAACGAGATCGCGGCGGACGGGACGGCGGGCGATCCGGCGGACCGGCTGACGCTGGCGCCGCGGCCTGACGGGCTGACCTTGGACGACCAGCCGATGGGCGAGCTTGCCGCCTCGGCCGATGACGGTGCCCTGCCGCCGCCGGAACCGCTCGCGGCGACGGGCAGCGATTTTACCGAGGCGCCCGCCGGAGAGACCTCCGCCGTGCTGGCGGCGCTCAGGCCCGATGAGCCGCTGCCGGATGGCCCGGTCGACGCTGTACCGCTCGACAGCCGGGCGGAGGAGGGGTTTGTCGCCCCCGACGCGATTGCGGCCGACATTCCCGGCGTTGCGCGCTCGCTCCGGCCGGCGGCACGGCCGGGCTCCGGTTCTGGCGTCGACGTCGCGGCCGCTGTCGATGTCGACGCGATGGCCGAGGCGGCCGCCGCCGCTGTTGCCGCCGCGATGGCGCCGCAGGCCCTCGATGTGGCGCCGGAGACCCTCGCGGAAGGCACCCGTCTGGTCCAGATCGGCGCCTATCCCGACGAGGCGCGGGCGCGGCTCGAATGGGACAAGACCACAGCCCGCTTCGGTGCGCTGCTCGACGGCAAGCGCCGGGTGATCGAGCCCGCGACCAGCGGCGGCGAGACCTTCTACCGCCTCCGCGTCGAAGGCTTTACCGATCTCGATGACGCGCGCCGCTTCTGCGCGGCGCTCAAGGCAGAAAACGCCGAATGCGTGCCCGCCGTGGTGCGCTGATGCCGGCCCCGGCCTCGGCCACCATCCTTGGCTGCGAAGGCCCTGTCCTCTCGAAGGATGAGACCGCGTTCTTCCGCGACGCCGACCCCTGGGGATTCATCCTTTTCGCCCGCAATGTCGAGAGGCCGGAGCAGTTGCGCCGCCTCACCGCCGATCTGAGGGCGAGCGTCGGGCGCGACGCGCCGGTGCTCGTCGATCAGGAGGGCGGCCGGGTGCAGCGCCTGCGCGCCCCGTACTGGCGCGAATGGCTGCCGCCGCTCGACGAGGTCGCGGCGGCCGGGCCAGCCGGTTTCGAGCGGGTGCTGTGGCTCCGCTACCGGCTGATCGCCGACGAGCTGCGCGGCGTCGGCATCGACGCCGATTGCGCGCCCTCCGCTGACATCGCCGGCCCCGACACCCACCCCTTCCTGCGCAACCGCTGTTTCGGCACCGATGCGGCGACGGTGGCACGGGCCGCGCGCGCCTGCGCCGAGGGGTTGCTGGCGGGCGGGGTGCTTCCGGTGGTCAAGCATATGCCCGGCCACGGCCGGGCGGTGGTGGACAGCCACCTCCACCTGCCGCGCGTCGCGGCGCCGCTGGACGAATTGATGGCGACCGATTTCGCCCCCTTCGCGGCCCTCGCCGACCTGCCGGTGGCGATGAGCGCCCATATCGTCTTCGACGCGCTCGATCCCGAGCGTCCGGCGACCGCCTCGCCCGCCGTGATCGGGGCGATCCGCGACCGGATCGGGTTCGGAGGATTGCTTCTCAGCGACGACCTTTCGATGGCCGCACTTTCTGGCACGATCGGCGAACGCGCCGATGCCGCGATCACGGCAGGCTGCGATATCGCGCTCCACTGCAACGGCAAGCGGGAAGAGGCGGAGGCGGTGGTCGCTGCCTCTGGCACACTCGGCCCGGCGGCCTCCCTCCGTGCCGAAGCGGCGCTGGCCCGCCGGCGGACGACCGACACCATTGACACAGCTTCCCGTGAGGCCGAATTTGAGGCGCTTCTGACGGGACGGGCGCATGGCTGAGCCGGAAGACTTCGAGGAGGACACGGTCACGGTCGGCGACCGCCTCGCCGCCGAGGCGCTGATCGTCGATGTCGACGGTTTCGAGGGGCCGCTCGACATCCTCCTGATGCTGTCGCGCACCCAGAAGGTCGACCTGCGCAAGATCTCGGTCCTGCAACTGGCCGAGCAATATCTGAAATTCGTCAACCAGGCCAAGGTGCTGCGCATCGAACTTGCGGCGGATTACCTGGTGATGGCGGCCTGGCTCGCCTTCCTCAAATCGCGCCTGCTGCTGCCGCCCGACCCGACGGACGACGGCCCGACGGGCGAAGAACTCGCGGCACACCTGGCGTTTCAGCTCGAACGGCTCCAGGCGATCCGCGAGGCCGCCGCGCGGCTCATGGCGCGTGATCAGAAGGGCCGCGACTTCTTCTCGCGCGGCATCCCCGAGGATGTGACGCGGCTGAGGAAAGTGACTTACAGCGCGACGCTTCTCGACCTCATGCAGGCCTATGCCCGGATCCGCACCCATGACGAATTCCGGCCCTATGCGATGGACCGGCACCACATTTTCACCATGGAGCAGGCGCTGGAGCGGATGCGCGGACTGATCGGCTTTGCCGGCGACTGGACCGATCTCGCGTCCTATCTGCCGGACGGCTGGACCGTCGATCCCGCCCGCCGACGCTCGGCCACCGCCGCCACTTTCGCGGCCTCGCTCGAGCTTGCCAAGCAGGGCCGGATCGAGTTGAGACAATCCGAGACTTTCGCCCCCATCGCCATCAGACGGAAAGAGCCGTGACCGAGACGCGCCCCGCCGAGAAGAGCCTGTTCGAGGCGCCGCCCATCGCCGAGCAGGAGCGGATGGTGGAAGCCATCCTCTTCGCCTCCGCCGATCCGGTCACGGTGGCCGAACTTGAGGCGCGGATGCCGCATGGCGCCGATCCGGCCGAGGCGCTGGTGCATCTGAGGAAGCGCTACGAGGGGCGCGGCGTGCGGGTCGTCAAGGTCGGTGACGCCTGGGCGATGCGCACCGCGCCCGATCTCGGCTTCCTGATGCAGAAGGAAACCACCGAGACTCGCAAGCTCAGCCGCGCCGCGATCGAGACGCTGGCGATCATCGCCTACCACCAGCCCGCTACCCGCGCCGAGATCGAGGAGATCCGCGGCGTCGCGGTCAGCCGGGGCACGGTGGACCAGTTGCTGGAACTGGAATGGATCCGCTTCGGCCGCCGCCGCATGACGCCGGGCCGGCCGGTGACCTATGTCGTCACGCAATCCTTCCTCGATCATTTCGGGCTCGAATCCGCGCGCGACCTGCCGGGACTCAAGGAACTCCGCGCCGCCGGACTTCTCGACAACCGGCCGCTGCCGGGTGGCGTTGCCCTGCCGGACGACGAGGCGGAAGAGCAGATCGGTCAAAGCGAGCTCTTCGAGGATTAAGGGGGCAGGGCAGTGAAGCTCAATCAGATCGTCGACATGATCGTCCGCACGGTGATGCGCCGGGTCATCAACCTCGGCATCAACAAGGGCATCGACTATGCCAGCCGCCGGGGCCAGCAGAAGCCGGGGGCGGGAGGTGGCGATCACAGCCAGTCGCGGGATGCGCGGGCACTGGCCAAGCGCGCGAGGCAGGCGGCGAAGATCACCCGGCGGCTGGGGCGCTAGCCGGCAGCAGCCTTCAGGCGGCGCGGAAGTGCTTTGAGAGCTTCAGTCCCTGGCCCTGGTAGTTTGAGGCGATCCCCGCGCCATACATCCGGTCGGGCCGCGCTGCCATGCGTTCGTAGACGAGGCGGCCGACGACCTGGCCATGTTCCAGCACGAAGGGCGCTTCGTGGCAGCGCACTTCGAGGACCCCGCGCGATCCGGCGCCGCCGGCCTCGGCCCAGCCGAATCCGGGGTCGAAGAAGCCCGCGTAATGCACCCGGAATTCGCCGACCATCGCCAGATAGGGCGCCATTTCCGCCGCGTAGTCGGGCGGGATCGTCACCGCCTCGCGGCTGACGAGGATATAGAAGGCACCGGGGTCGAGGATGATCCGGGCGTCGCTGGTGCGGACCTCCTCCCAGAAATCCGCCGGCGCGTAATGGCCGATGCGGTCGAGGTCGATCACCCCGGTATGGGGCTTGGCGCGGTAGCCGACGAGATCGCCCGTGGCCGGCTTCAGATCGACCGAAAACCCCAGCCCGTCCGAGATCAGCGCGGTACCCGAGACCAGTTGATCGCGGGCGTGCAGCGCCGCCAGTTCGGTGTCGGAGAGGATCGCCTGGCCCTGCCGGAAGCGGATCTGGTTGAGCCGCATCCCCGGCCGCACCAGAACCGAGAACGACCGCGGGCAGATTTCGGCGTAGAGGGGGCCGTTGTAACCATCCGGGATCCTGTCGAATTCCTCGCCGCCATCGGCGATTGTGCGGGTCAGGAGGTCAAGCCGCCCGGTCGAGCTTTTGGCATTGGCGACGGCGGTGAGACCGGCGGGCAGCGCCAGCCGCTCCATCAGCGGCACGACATAGACGCAGCCCTTTTCGAGGACGGCGCCCTGGCTCAGATCGACGCGGTGCATCTCGAACTCGGCGATGCGCTCGGCGACGGTGCGGCCCTTGCCGGCAAGGAACGAGGCGCGGACCCGGTAGGCGATGCTGCCAAGGCGCAGGTCAAGGCTCGCCGGCTGGACCTGGGCATCGGTCACGGCGGGGTCGGCCGCGATCGCGCCCCCGGCGATCATCCTCTGGATCGCCCCGTCGGCAAGGACGCCGGTGCCTGTCATCGCGACGCTCCTGACATGCGAACGCCCACCCCGCTGGCGGAGTGGGCGGTTCGGTGATGGTCGGGCCGGTGAGATTCGAACTCACGACCTTCCGCCCCCCAGACGGACGCGCTAACCAGGCTGCGCCACGGCCCGACGCTGCGCGGTATAGGCCGAACGGCGGGGCGGGGGCAAGCGCCAAAACGCAATGCGGAAGGGTTCGACATCTGGGCCAAGGGTCCGGCGCTATTTCTGCGCCGGATGGTCGCTTTGCGCCAGACGTTCCTTGAGGTCGACGAGCCTCAGGTAGACCGACATCAGCTCGCTCTTCTTGTCGCGGGCGCGCAGCGCGTCCATCGCGCGGAGCATCGTCGCGGCCGGCGGATTCGTCGGTGTGGGCCTCGGGGGAGCCTTGTCCGGTGTGGTCTTTGCAACCTCGTCGCCGCCAAGCGGATGGACATTGCCGGATCGCCCCCGGGGCAATGTCGGCACATCGACCTGCATCGGCGCCTCCGGGGCGCTGAACCGGCGCTCCAGATCCGCCCGTTGTTCGGCGCCCGGAGAGACCGCCGGTCGAGCGGGCCGTACGGCGCCCGCCGCGAAAGCAGGTGTCGCCGCATCCTCCGGGTCGGGTACGAGGTTGTCGCCCTCAGCCGCCGCATCGGGTGTCGGCGAGGCTGGCCAATGGCCGTTGTCGCTGCGTGGCGCGGCCAAAGGCGCCGCATCCCCCCCGTCGCTCTTGCCGAGATCGACGCTCGACAGGGCGGCGACATGGCGCACGCCCTTTTCCTTGAGGATCTTCTGAACCCCGCGGATCGTCAGCCCGTCTTCGTGGAGAAGCTTCTTGATACCGCCGAGAAGCGCGAGATCGGTGGGGCGGTAATAGCGGCGGCCACCCGCGCGCTTGACCGGCTTCACTTGCGAGAATCGGCTTTCCCAGAATCGGAGCACATGCGCCGGCGTGTCCAGAAACTCGGAGACTTCGCTGATCGTGCGAAAGGCCTCGGCCGATTTCTCCATCTCGTACTGCCTCAGCCCTTGTTACCTGCCGCGACGCGGTCTTTCATCAGATGCGAGGGCCGGAAGGTCAGAACCCGGCGCGGATGGATCGGAACCTCGTCGCCGGTCTTGGGGTTGCGGCCGACGCGGGCGGCCTTGTCGCGCACCGAAAACGTGCCGAAAGACGAAATCTTGACCGTCTCGCCGGAGACCAGCGCGTCGGACATATGTTGCAGAACACCTTCGACCAACTGTGCCGATTCATTGCGGGAAAGGCCGACTTCGCGGAACACGGCTTCGCTCAGATCCATGCGAGTCAAGGTTTTTTCGGTCATCTCGTCCCCCGGGCTGTTTGGGGGAGGATGCGGGGATTAAATTTCCGAGTCAACATCAATGGCTTGGGGAGGGGTTTTCAAGCGGCTTTTCACCACCTCAGGACCACCGCGCCCCAGCTCAGGCCGCCGCCGATCGCTTCGGTGACGATCAGGTCGCCCGTCTTGATCTGTCCACGCTCCTTGCCGACCGACATGGCGAGGGGAATCGAGGCCGCCGAGGTGTTGCCGTGGTCCTGCACGGTGACCACCACACGCTCCATCGGGACCTGCATGCGGTTGGCGGTGGCGCTGATGATGCGCAGATTCGCCTGATGCGGCACGATCCAGTCGACATCGCCACCCGTGAGCCCGGCCTTGTCGAGCGCGGCATGGGCGGTCTGGGCCAGTTTCTCGACCGCGTGGCGGAAAACCTGGTTGCCCTGCATCCTGAGATGGCCCGCCGTGCCGGTGGTCGAGGGACCGCCGTCGACATAGAGAAGGTCGCGGTAACTGCCGTCGCTGTTGAGGTCGGCGGCGAGAATGCCGCGGTCGTCCGAGGTGCCGGTGCCGTCCGCGGCTTCCAGCAGCACCGCGCCGGCGCCGTCACCGAACAGGACGCAGGTCGTGCGGTCGCTGAAATCGAGGATGCGGCTGAAGGTTTCCGCGCCGATGACGAGGATGCGCTTCGCCTGGCCGGACAGGATCAGCGCATTGGCATTCGCCAGCGCGAAGACGAAGCCGGCGCAGACCGCCTGCACGTCGAAGGCAAAGCCGTTCGTCATGCCGATCTTCGCCTGGACCATCGTCGCGGCGGAGGGAAAGGTCAGGTCGGGGGTCGATGTCGCGACGATGATCGCGTCGAGATCGCCCGCCGTGAGGCCGGCATCCGCCAGCGCCCGCGTCGCGGCCTTGGCGCCAAGGTCCGAGGTCGTCTCGCCCTCGGCGGCGAAATGGCGCCGCTCGATCCCGGTGCGGCTGCGGATCCATTCATCGGTTGTGTCGACGCGTGCCTCGAACTCGGAATTGGGGACCACGCGCTCGGGCAGGTAATGCCCGACGCCCCGGACCACGGCACGGATTGTCATGAATGTGTTCCGCCTGCTTCGCCACCTTGCGGGGCATCCTGCCTCGCCTGAGCGGCAGAGGCAACCCGTGCCGCAAGACGTTCCTGAAAGCCGGATTTGGCCAGCGTGAACGCGAGCTTGATCGCGGCCGATACGCCGGTCGCATCCGCCGAGCCGTGCGATTTGACGATGGTGCCGTTCAGCCCGAGGAAGACGCCGCCGTTCTGGCGTCGCGGGTCGATGCGGTGCTGCAAGCGGCGCAGCGAGCCGCGCGCGAGGAGGGCCGCGAACTTCGACAGGAAGCCGGCGTTGAACGCCTCCTTCAGGAAGTCGCCGACGAGTTTCGCGGTGCCCTCGCCGGTCTTCAGGGCGATGTTGCCGGTGAAGCCGTCGGTCACGATCACGTCAACCCGCGCCGACGGCAGGTCGCCGCCCTCGACGAAGCCCGCGTAGTCGAAGCTGCCGGTCTCGGTCGCGGCCTGGATCAGGTCCTGCGCCTGTTTCAGCTCGGCGCGGCCCTTGTGATCCTCGGTGCCGACATTCAGAAGCCCGACCCGGGGCCGGACGATACCAAGCCCGTTGCGGGCGTAGGAGGCGCCCATCAGCGCGAATTGCAGAAGGTCGGGCGCGTCGGCCTTGATGTCGGCGCCGACGTCGAGCATCAGGTTGAAGCCGCCGGGATTTCGCGAAGGCCAGAGGCAGGCGATGGCGGGCCGGTTCACGCCCGGCAGCTTCCGCAGCCGGATCACCGACAACGCCATCAGGGCGCCGGTGTTGCCGCAGCTTACCGCGACGGTCGCCTCGTGGTTGCGCACGCTTTCGATCGCCGACCACATCGAGGTGCCTTCGCCGTGGCGCATCACCTGGCTCGGCTTGTCGTCCATCGTGACGACTCCGGCGGCATGACGAATCGTGCAGCGCCCGGCAAGCTCCGGATACTTGCCCGCAAGGCGCTTCAGTTCGTCTTCCGGCCCGTGGACGATGAACTCGATCTCGGGGTTCTTCGCGGCGGATTCCGCCATGCCGGCGACGACCGCCGACGGCCCGCGGTCACCGCCCATCGCGTCAACGGAAATGACGATACGGCCCGAAGTCCCGTGTCCGGGGGCTTCGGACTGAATGTCGTTCGATGACGGCATCGCGCCGGCCGTTCGGACGCGGCCTTACGCCGCGTCTTCGTCCAGGTCGACCTCGGCGGTCTGGGCGACCACTTCGCGGTCATTGTAGTGACCGCAGGCGCCGCAGACGTGATGCGGGCGCTTCAGTTCGCCGCAGTTCGGGCATTCGTTCGGATTCGCGGCAACCAGCGCATCGTGGGCGCGGCGCATGTTGCGGCGGGACCGCGTGGTCCGGTTCTGAGGGACAGCCATGTCTCAACCTCGGGTTATTTGGGGCCTTGGCCCGGATTTCCTGGGGTTTCGTCACAGGTTGCCGCAAAGCGACCGGGTGCGAACCCAACGTTCAAGCGAGGCCGGGAACATACTGCGATTCCGCGCGGGCGCAAGTCTTTTCTGGCGGCGCCGAGGCCCGGGCGATCGTGGCCGGGGTCAGTCGTCCTTGCTGGCCTTTTTCATCAGCTCGGCCAGCCCGGCGAAGGGCCGTACCGCCTCGTCGTCGAGCGGCTCCGCCCCCGGTGCGGCGGCGCTGAGGCTGCCAAGATCGGCGCCCTCGGCGCGCGGATAGGCGGGCAGCGCGAGGGCCAGTTCCTCGACCAGAATCGCACCCGCGTCGATGACCTCGGGCAGCGGTTCCTCGCTGTCGTCCTCGGGCATCTCGACCTCCTCGCCGCCGGGTTCCGGCATCTCGGCCAGGAACCGCCGGGTCACAACCTCGTCGATCCCGGTCGCGACCGGGGCGAGGCTGACGATGCAGGCCTGCGTCACGCGCGCGGTCAGCCGCGCATCGAGCGACCAGTCGCGCCGGCCGGAGGGGCGCAGTTCGCCCTGAAGGCGCGCCGCCTCGACCGAGAGGATACCGAGCGCCTCGGCGATCCGGGCGAGGGCGTCCGCGTCGGGGCTGAGGTCGAACCGCGTCGGCTTGCGCCCGGCCAGATCGGTGACGCGGAAGGGGTGCGAATAGGGTAGGGTGTCGGTTGTCATCTGGCGGCTCGCGTTCAGGGGACAGGCGCGCCGGGGTCTTCGTCCTTGAAGGACAACCCCGGCATGTTGTAAGCCGGATAGAAGGCTTGAGGCGGCAAGGCAAGAGGGTGGTATGGGCAGGCTCGGTTTCGGGATAAGGCGCGGCGTGGTTGCGCTGACGCTCATGGCGCTTGCCGCCTGCACGGCGCTTTACCAGAATCACGGTTATGTTCCGCGCGAGGACGAGTTGCAGAAGGTCGTCGTCGGCACCTCGACCCGCGACGATGTCGCCCGCGCCGTCGGCCGGCCCTCGTCGACCGGGCTCCTGACCGGCGGGGCGTGGTACTATGTCGGCAGCCGGTTCCGCTACTACGGCCCCCGCGAACCGCAGGAGGTCGACCGTCAGGTCGTCGCGATCAGCTTCGACGAGGGCGGCACGGTCGAGAATGTCGAGCGCTTCGGGCTGGAGAATGGCCAGGCGGTGGTGCTGTCGCGCCGGGTGACCGACAGCAACATCAAGGGGCTGAGCTTCCTGCGGCAGCTTCTGGGCAACATCGGCAACATCAGCGCCGGCCAGGTTCTGAACAACAACTGACGGCCGCGCGGCACCGGGGGGCAAGCCGGCGCGGTGGCGCCGTCAGTCCTTCGCCCGGTGCGTCAGCGCCACGCCGTTGATGCAATAGCGAAGCCCCGTCGGTTTCGGACCATCCGGAAAGACATGGCCGAGATGGGCGTCGCAGGCCGCGCAGTGAACTTCGGTCCGGCGCATGAACCAGCTTCTGTCCTCGGTCTCGCCGACGGCCTCGGCATCGACGGGCCGGTAGAAGCTTGGCCAGCCGGTGCCGGACTCGAACTTGGTCTCGGCATCGAAGAGCGGCGCGCCGCAGCAGACGCAATGGAACGTCGCCGGCCCTTTCGGGAAATCGTCGTGGGTGAAGGCGCGTTCGGTCGCGTGCTTGCGCGTCACCTTGTAGGCGAGGTCGGACAACTGTGACCGCCACTCCTCATCCGGTTTCTCGATCTTCGCCATCATGCCACCCTCTTATTTCGTTGTCGTTTCGTGATCCTTTTCGGATAGGATCATGCCAGAGCAGAATGTAGGGGGCAAAACCGCCCCCGCCAAGCCGGAGAAGGCGCGGGATGCGGTCATTCGAGGCGGGACGATACGAGGCGCGCCTGGCGCGGAGCGGTGACGACGTCCGGCGCGCGCAGGGGCTGCGCTGGCGGGCGTTCCGGGCCGCACGGGGTCTGGGCGCGGAGGGCGGGTTCGACATCGACGGATTCGACCCCGTCTGCCGCCATGTCCTGGTCGAGGACCGGCAGAGCGGCGCGCTGGTCGCGGCGTTCCGGCTGCTTCCCCTGACCGACGGAACCGAGATCTGGCGCAGCTATTCGGCGCAGTATTACGAATTGTCGGCGCTGGCGGATTATCGTGGCCGCATGGTCGAGATGGGGCGCTTCTGCCTCGATCCCGATTGCCACGATCCCGATATCCTGCGCGTGGCCTGGGGGGCGGTGACCCGCTATGTCGATGATGAGGGGGTCGAGATGCTCTTTGGCTGTTCGTCCTTCATGGGCACCGATGCCGCCGCCTATCTCGATGCCTTCGCGATGCTGCGCGACCGCCACCTGGCGCCGAAGCGGTGGCTGCCGAAGGTCAAGGCGCCGCGGGTCTTCCGCTTCGCCGCGCGGTTGCGCGGCCGGCGGCCGGACCACCGCCGGGCCCTGCAAGGCTTGCCGCCGCTTCTGCGGACCTATCTGACCATGGGCGGATGGGTCAGCGATCATGCCGTCGTCGACCAAGATCTGGGGACGATGCACGTTTTTACCGGCCTTGAGGTGCGAATGATCCCTCCATCCCGAAGCCGGACACTGCGCGGGGTTGCGAAATCCTGTCTTTAGTATATCCGAACACCCGTCAGGCAGGAGCTTTCCCGACGTGAGAAACAAAAAAGAACCGGCGGGAACGCGAACCGATCTTTCCGACCAGCCCGCGAGACGCTGGGTGCAGGTGCTGGCGCGGTACCGCGAACCGCGCACCGGCCGCAGCCTGTTCGAACTTGCCGTCACGCTCGGCCCGTTCTTCCTGATCTGGGCGCTGGCCTGGTGGGCGCTGTCGATCAGCGTCTGGCTTGCGCTTGGCCTCGCCGTCGTGAACGCCGGGTTCCTGGTGCGGATCTTCGCGATCCAGCACGATTGCGGCCACGGCGCCTTCTTCCGCAACCGGTCGGTCAGCGACTGGATCGGCCGCGCGCTCGGTGTGCTGACGCTGACGCCCTACGATGTCTGGCGCCGCACCCATTCCGAACACCACGCCTCTGCCGGCAACCTCGACAAGCGCGGCATGGGCGACGTCACCACCCTGACGGTCGAGGAGTACCGCGCCCTGACGCCTTTCGGCCGGCTGCGCTACCGGCTCTACCGGCATCCTTTGGTGCTCTTCGGCCTCGGACCGGGCTATCTGTTCCTGCTGCAGAACCGGCTTCCGATCGGGCTGATGCGCTCCGGGGCCCGCTACTGGACCAGTGCCATGGCCACCAACGTCGCCATTGTCGCGGCGCTGACCCTGATCATCTGGTTCGGCGGGCTGATGCCGGTCCTCCTGGTGTTCCTGCCGACCTCGATCATCGCGGCCGCCGCCGGGGTCTGGCTCTTCTACGTCCAGCACCAGTTCGAAGCGGCTTATTGGGACAAGGATACAGACTGGGACCTGCACGATGCCGCCCTTCACGGAAGCTCGTATTACGTCATGCCGGCGGTGTTGCGCTGGATGACCGCGAATATCGGCATCCACCACGTCCACCATCTTTACAGCCGCATCCCCTTCTACCGGCTGACCGAGGTGCTGCGCGATCATGCCGATCTGGCACAGGCGCAGCGGATGACGATCCGCGAGAGTATCGCCTGTGCGAAGCTGCACCTCTGGGACCCGCGCCAGCGGCGGCTGTTGTCCTTCGCGCAGGCGCGGAGCATGTACGGGGTCGCCTGAACCCGCTGCCGCGACATCGCCTGAAACGAAAAACCCCGCCACTGGCGGGGTTTTTGCTGTCTGGCCGGTGTCGCGCTGCGGGTCAGCCGCGGGCGCGGCGACCGCCGCGGCGGCCCGATGCGGCGCCGGTCTGGGCGGAGGAGGCTTCGGCGAAGCTCATGCCGCCCTCGACCGCTTCCAGCACCTTGGCGAAGCGGATCCACTCGCCGCCGTTGGGGTCGTGGCTCATCAGGAAGTTGGCGGCGCGGATCGCCTCCATCTCCACCTGGCGGACCGGGTTCATGATCGCGCTGGTCATGCCGGCGCCGATCGCCATCGGCAGGAAGGCCGCGTTGATCCCGTGCCGGTTCGGCAGGCCGAACGAGATATTCGACGCACCGCAGGTCGTGTTGACGCCCAGTTCCTCGCGCAGGCGCTTGACCAGCGCGAAGACCTGACGCCCGGCGGTCGCCATCGCGCCGACCGGCATCACCAGCGGATCGACGACGATGTCATGCGCCGGAATGCCGAAATCGGCGGCGCGCTGGACGATCTTCTTCGCGACCTCGAAGCGCACGTCGGGGTCTTCGGAAATGCCGGTGTCGTCGTTCGAAATGGCGACGACCGGGACGTTGTATTTCTTGACCAGCGGCAGGACGAGTTCCATCCGGTCTTCTTCGCCCGTCACCGAGTTGAGGAGCGGGCGTCCCTCGGCGGTTTCCAGACCGGCTTTCAGCGCCGCCGGCACCGAGGAGTCGATGCAGAGCGGCACATCGACCAGGCCCTGAACAAGCTGGATCATCCGCGTCATCAGCGGCGGCTCGGTCTCGTTCGGGTTGGGGTTGGAGTTGTAGACCACGCCCGCGTTCACATCGAGGACCATCGCGCCGCAGGCGACCTGCTCCAGCGCGTCCTTCTCGACGGTGGAGAAATCGCCGGCCTCAAGCTCGGCCGCGAGTTTCTTTCGGCCGGTGGGATTGATCCGCTCGCCGATAACGCAGAAGGGTTCGTCGAAGCCGATGACGACGGTTTTCGATTTCGATTCTAGGACGGTACGGGTCATGCTTTACCTTATCTCTCAGCTTTGGGTGGCCGGGACGCCCGAGGCGCCGCCGTGTTCCGTGGCCCAGGTGGCGTTGGTCTTGATCCCGCCAAGCGGGAAGAAGTGCACGGCTTCGATGCCGAATTCCGGATGGGCGGCCTTGTGGGCGGCCAGTTCGGCGACGACCTCGGTCGGCTCGTAGGGCAGGAGAAGCTTGGTCACGTCCATCGCGCGCTTCTGCAGGACCTTGAGCGAGGGGCCGACGCCGCAGGCGATGGCGAACTTGATCAGGGTTTGCAGTTTGGCGGGGCCGGCGACACCGATGTGAACCGGCAGCTTGACCCCTTCGGCGTTCAGGCGGTCGACCCACTGGATCACCGGCTTGGCGTCGAAGCAGAACTGCGTCGCCATCGCCATCTTCGCGTCGGTGCGGTTGGAGAAGGCCTGTTTCCAGCGCGCCGCTTCCATCACCATCGTGTCCGATCCGTCGGGGTCGATGTCGCGGTTGCCCTCGGGGTGGCCGGCGACGTGCAGACGCTCGAACCCGCCGAAGAGGCCGGTGTCGAGAAGCTGCATCGAGGAGTGGAACTCACCCGCCGGTCCGGACACGCCGCCGGCGAGGATCAGGCCCTGCTTCACGTCGGCCTCGCCCTGATAGCGCGCGATCCAGTCGGCAAGCGTCGCCTTGTCCTTGATGATCCGCGCCGGGAAATGCGGCATGACCGGGAAGCCCTCGGCGTGAAGCCGCTTCGCCGTCGCCACCATGTCCTCGATCGGGGTGCCGTCGATATGGGCGATGTAGACCCGTGTGCCCTTGGGCAGGAGGTCGCGGAAGTTCTCGACCTTCTCGGCGGTGCGCGGCATCACCTCGATCGAGTAGCCCTTCAGGAAGGCCTCGACCGGGGCCGAAGCGCCGGCGGGGGCCGGGGTTTCCTTGCGGCGGAAGTTCAGAAGCGCCATTGCCGTCCTCCAAAAACGTTCGGGTGTCACGCCCAGCCATCATTCGCGATGAGCGCCTTCAGGCGCTCGGTGTCGTATTCCCTGTCGATCCGCGCCGCCTCGGCTTCGGCCACCGCCGCATCCTCGCCCGCCACGTCGACGGGCGGCGCCTTGCGCCATTCCGCCAGATAGGCGTCGGTTTCAGCCGCGCCGACCTTCATTGCGCAGCGGTCGATCGCCTTTTCGAACCGCTCGGGCAACGGTTTCTTCACGCCCCGGCGCCCCTTGCCCACGATGACCTGGGCCGGGATGTCGCGCCAGTAGACGATGGTCACATCTGCCATGACGATTCCTCTTCGTTGACGCCCTCATTACTCTTCGTTTCGCGACGGCCGATGACGGTTTTCGACATTGTGCGCGACCGGAGCGACCTGCCTCACCTGCATAACCCGGACGCGCGCCCGGCGCTACAGCCGGGACGGCCCGCCAACCTTCGAAATCCTCATGAAGACCATGAAGCGGAGAGGCGCATCGCGCCGGCCGGGGATCAGAAATCCCGACGACAGGCGCGGCGTCGCTTGCGCGGATGCCGCAGGGGCACTAGATTGACCCCAACAACATATCGGAGGGCGCGATTATGGCGCCCAGGCGTCCCGGAGGTGCGGGCGCGTTCCCGAGATCGGTAGAGCCGCCCGGCACCCCACGACCCGACCCTGCGCAGCTTTATGCGGCGCTGGATCTGGGAACGAACAGCTGTCGGATGCTGATTGCCCAGCCGAAGGGCAGTCAGTTTCATGTCGTGGACAGCTTTTCGAAATCGGTACAGCTCGGTCACGGGCTGGAAGCGTCGGGGCGACTCGGCCGTTCCTCCATGGCGCGGACGGTGCAGGCGCTGCAGATCTGCAGGCGCAAGATCGAACAGCACGAGGTGAAGCGGATGCGGCTGGTGGCGACCGAGGCCTGCCGCCGCGCGAAGAACGCCGGAGAGTTCCTGCGTCTCGTCGCCCGCGAAACCCAGTTGCCGCTGGAGATCATCCAGCCCGAGGAGGAGGCGCGGCTGGCGGTCGTGTCCTGCGCGCCGCTGGTTTCGACCAAGACCGAGCAGCTTCTGGTCGTCGATATCGGCGGCGGTTCGACCGAGTTGGTGTGGATCGACCTTTCCGCCGTGCCGCGAAACGAACGGCCGCGGGCGATCATGCGGCTTCATGCCGGGTTCCACCCGCCCGAAAGCCCGTTCCCGGCGGCCAAGGTCGTCGACTGGATTTCCGTACCGCTCGGGGTCGCGACGCTGAAGGACCAGTTCTCCGACGTCGAGGACGACGCCGCGCGCTTCGCGCTGATGAGCTGGTATTTCGAGGAGAACCTCGCCGATTTCTCGCCCTACAATGCCAGCCAGCCGCGCGAGGGGTTCCAGATCATCGGCACCTCCGGCACCGTCACCACGGTGGCGGCGAGCCATCTGGGACTGAAGCGCTATGACCGGACCAAGGTCGACGGGCTCAGGATGACCTCGGACCAGATCGACCGGGTGATCCGCGATTACCTCAGCATGGGACCGGCCGGGCGGCGCAACGATCCGCGCATCGGCCGCGACCGGCATTCGCTGATCATGTCGGGCGCGGCGATTTTGCAGGCGCTGATGCGGATCTGGCCGACCGACCGGCTGTCGGTCGCGGACCGCGGCCTGCGCGAGGGCCTGCTTTACGCGCAGATGTCGGCGGACGGCGTGCTGGAGGACGGGCCGTTCTGACCGCGCCTCGCGCGCCCCGGGCCGTCCGATTGCGGCGCCGGCGCGCATTAGGTATTTGCAGCAAGGTGAATGGGCTGAGGAGCGGTCGTATGACCAAGACGCCGTCGGGCAAGACTTCGGGGCGCGGGCAGCGCGACCTGCGGGTGCGGGTGAAGACCGCGAAGGGGCGCAAGCTCTCCTCGACGCTCTGGCTGGAGCGTCAGTTGAATGATCCTTACGTGCAGCGGGCGAAGAAGGAAGGGTATCGCGGCCGCGCGGCCTTCAAGATCCTCGAACTGGACGACAAGTTCCGTTTTCTCGTGCCCGGTGCGCGGGTCGTCGATCTCGGCTGCGCGCCGGGCGGCTGGTGCCAGGTCGCGGTGGAGCGGGTGAATGCGCTGGGGCAGAAGTCCGGCAAGAAGGTCGGTCGGGTGCTCGGTATCGACCTGCAGGAGGTGGAGCCGATCGCCGGGGCGGAGATTCACCAGCTCGATTTCCTCGATGACGATGCCGATGACCGGGTCAAGGGCTGGCTCGGCGGCCGGGCCGACGTGGTGATGTCCGACATGGCGGCGGCCTCGTCCGGCCACAAGGGCACCGATCACCTGCGCATCGTGGCGCTGTGCGAGGCGGCGGCGCATTTCGCTTTCGACGTTCTCGAAGAGGGCGGCACCTTCGTTGCCAAGGTGCTGGCGGGTGGTGCGGAGAACGAATTGCAGACGCTTCTGAAGCGCGCCTTCACCAAGGTCGCGAACGTCAAGCCACCGGCCAGCCGCGCTGACAGTTCGGAGAAATTCGTCGTGGCGACCGGCTTTCGCGGCGTGCCGGATGCGCAAGAGGCCATCGAGTGAGCCGGTTCAGGGGCTGACGCTGACGCAGAGCCCTTCGACGATCACCGTGGCCGGCGTGGCGCAGTGAAAGACGTGGTAGCGGATCAGCAAGTCGGGTTGGCGCAGGATTCCGGGCCGGTCGGTCAGGTCGCGCGCAAGGCGGAAATCCTGCCGATACTGGCTGGGGCTGACATTGACGAGCTGGTGTGGCGACACGACGAGGTCACGCTCCGGCTTGCCGCCGCCGAACGCGCCGGCCGAGATGCGGACCGGCAGCGCGTCGGGATTGGATTGCAGAAACTCTTCGTCGAGCTGGATGCAGTCGATCCATTCGACAGTCGCGAGCGTGCCGTGGACCGTGCGCAGAGGATCGCGCCGGCGCAGGGCCTGGATCGGCAGGTCACCGAACGAGGTAGTGATCCGCGCACCGCCGCAAAAGCCGGGCAAGGTCCAGCGCACCGGCGGCAGGCGAGGGGCGCGGCGACCCGATTCTGGCCGGATCGCCGCCCCCGCAGGCTTCAAATTCGTGCCCGCGTCGGTCCTTGAAAAGTCATTTTGTTCCATAACGTCCTACAATGACTGGTTACGATCACCCGCACCCGGATGCCGGGGCGGAGCTATTCGCCCTGGCAGGGAAGTGGATGCCGACAAAAAAGGTGTCGGCCGCACTCGCACAGACAGACCAAGCCACTCATAAAACCGCCAGGGGCAACGACGCCGCTGACAACACAGTAAAGAGGAGGTGAATCTGGCCGGTCTATGGCGTGTTTCTTCTGAATTCTGGCAGGGTTAAGAGGCTGAGGTTGCCGCCACGTTAACCTATGCGTGTGGAAAATCGGCGTGTCGGAAACAATCCGACGTCAACAGGCCCGCGCTCTCGCGGCATTGCTCGGACTGGCGGCTTCGATTGTTGACGGAGCAGCGGGGCGCATTAACCCTAAGGATGTATTTAATTGTGGCACGATTGCCCGATTGTACCGTCTACTTATTGGAAACACAGCGTTTTTAGAGGCTTTCACGGGGAAATCACTTGATGACTGGGGCGGGCCGCACCGATTCCCGGTGGCCCGGCGGGCGCTGTTCCGGGAAGGGAATCGCCGTGCGGGGGCGGTGGGACGCCTGGTTCCTGGCCCGGTTTCGCGTCAGATCGAAGGCAGGATGAAATCCGGCACGATCCCGGATCCGTCGATCGCAACCGTCGGGTCGAGACCGGCAAGCGCGCCGTGCCCGGTGACCAGCGCGGTTCTGAGACCCGCCGCCGCGCCACCGAGGATGTCGGTCTGGAGCGTATCGCCGACCATGACGACCCGCCGTGGCGCCACGCCCGGACAGCAAGCAAGTGCGAGGTCGAAGATCGCGCCGAAGGGTTTGCCGAAGAACTCCGGCTCGATCCCGGTCGCATCCGCGATGCGGTGGGCGTAGTGGCCTGGCCCCGGCGAGAGGCCCTTTTCGCGTGGCGCCACGATGTCGGGATTGCCGACGAGAACCTGGCGCGGGCGTTGTGTCAGGCTTTGCAACAGGAGGCCCTGGCGGTCCTCCGTCCACTCGCACGAACCGAGCAACAGGAACGCCTCCGCCGCCGCGTAGGCGCCGGCATCGTCCTCGAGAAAGTCCGCGTCGAGATGTTCGATCCCTTCGCGCCCGCCCGCGCGCGGCGCCATCATGCCCGAGCGGCAGGGCGGCCGGCGCCGCAGCTCCTCCAGCAATGCGTCGCGGGAGGAGATCACATCCTCTTCCACGAAGTCGAATCCGATGCGCCGGTAGTGGTCGACCTGCACGCGCTTGCAGTAACTCGCCGCGTTCGAGACCACGATCACCCGCTTGCCGGCCCGGCGGAGCGCGGCGATCGCCGCGCGCGCGCCGGGGATTGGCCGGTTCCCGACGTTGAGGACGCCGAAGGCGTCGAGCAGGAACACATCGGCCATATCCGCCAGCGCCAGGAGGTTCGCGACCGCCGTCGCCCTCGCCGGAAAGGCGGCCTCGGGCAGGCGGTGGCGCACGGCCTCGTAGGCGGCGAAGGCCGCGGCGGCGTCGATGACACCGCGCATCAGATGATCGCGCCCCGGACCCTGGCCGAGACCCATTCGGACACGACGACCGCGAAGAGGATCACCAGCAGGATCAGCGAGACCTGCGGCCAGGCGAGCGTGTTGAGCGAGGCCTGAAGCTGCAATCCGATCCCGCCCGCCCCGACGAGGCCAAGCACGGTGGATTCGCGGATGTTGATATCCCAGCGGAAGACCGCGACGCCTGCGAAGGCCGGCAGGATTTGCGGCACGATCCCGTAGGCCATGACCTGCATCGGGCTGGCACCTGTCGCGCTGACCGCCTCGACCTGGGACTTGTCGATCTCCTCGATCGCCTCGTAGAGCAGTTTCGCGCAGAAGCCGATCGAGCGGATGGCGATGGAGATGACGCCGGCGAAGACGCCGGGTCCGATGATCGCGATGAGGAGAAGCGCCCAGATCAGCGAGTTGATCGAGCGGGTCGAGACGATGATCAGAAGCGCGATGGGGCGGACGAAGCGCACCGAGGGCGTGGTATTGCGGGCGGCGAGGAACGCCACCGGCACCGCGAGGAAGAGCGCGCCGATGGTGCCGAGCGTGGCGATGTTCAGCGTGTCCCAGATCGGCCACCAGAGCTTTTCCATGTAGCTCCAGCGCGGCGGCGTGGCGCGCGCCAGGATATCGCCGGCGATGGCCGGCGCGTCCTGGACGAAGAACCAGGTCGTGGCGTCCGATATCTGCTTCCAGCACCAGAGAAAGACGATCGTGCCGGCCATCCAGGCGGCCCAGCGGATCAGACTTTCCTCGCGGTTGCGGAGTTGCCAGGCCTTCTGGCCGGTCGCGGTCGTGCTGACGGGCATTACTGGACCCTCCCGCGGATGATGCCGGAGAGGTATTCAAGCGCCATCACCGTGCCGATGATGATGATCAGGATCGCGGCGGCGGTGTCGAACTCATAGCGGTCGAAGGCGGTGTTCAGCGTCGCCCCGATGCCGCCCGCGCCGACGAGGCCGAGGATCGCGCTTTCGCGGAAATTGATGTCGAGCCGGTACATCGACAGGCCGATGAGGCGCGGCATGACCTGCGGCTGGACGCCGTAGTTGATCCACTGGATCCAGCTAGACCCGGTCGCGCGGATCGCCTCGGCCTGGACCTTGTCCATGCTCTCGATATCCTCGGCGAGGAGTTTCGACAGAAAGCCGATGGTCGCGAAGCTGAGCGTCAGGAACCCGGCGAGCGGGCCGAAGCCGAAGATCGCCACGAGCAGGATCGCGACGATGACCTCCTGAAGCGCGCGGCTGATCGCGACGATGCCGCGGCAGATCACATAGACGGGCAGGGGGGCGATGTTGCGTGCGGCCCCGAGGCCGATGGGGATCGAGATCAGGATGCCGACGACCGAGGCCGCGACCGTCATGATGATGCTTTCCAGCATGCCGTCGCGAATATCACTCCAGCGGGTCAGGAAATCCGGGGTCGCGAAGGAGGCGATGAAGGCGCCGCCCCGGTCGAGCCCTTCCCAGACCCGGCTCCAGTTCACTTCAATCGAGGCGATGGCGAGTGCGAGGTAGATGACCGCACCGATGCCAAGGCCCCAGCGCAGCCAGGCGCGCTTGATCAGTGGCGGTTTCTTCCAGGGCTGGCCGAGGCGGGCGTCGAGCGCGGCGCTCATGCCTGAACCTCCTCTTCCTCGTCAACCTTGCGGATCGTCGCCTGCCAGTCTTCCTCGCCGTAGATCGTGGTCAGCACTTCGGGCGTCAGGGCGTCCGGCGCACCGTCGAACTCGACCGCGCCGAAGCGCAGGCCGATGACGCGGGCGACGAACATCTGCGCGAGGGCGACATCGTGGATGTTGATGATCGCGGCAAGGCCGCGCTCGGCGCAAAGCTCGCAGATCAGCCGCATGATCTGGCGCGAGGTCTTCGGGTCGAGCGACGCGGTCGGTTCGTCGACGAGCAGGAGCGCGGGATTCTGGATCAGGGCCCGGCAGATGCCGACCCGCTGGCGCTGGCCGCCCGAAAGCTCATCGGCGCGCTTGTCGGCCATCTCCACCAGCCCGACACGGTCGAGAAGCCGGAAGGCCTCGTCCACGTCCGACTGCGGGTAACGCCGGGTGAAGCTGCGCCAGAAGCCGACATAGCCGAGCCGGCCCGAGAGCACGTTCTCCATCACCGTCAGCCGTTCGACCAGCGCGTATTCCTGAAAGATCATCCCCATCCGCCGCCGCTCGCGCCGGAGCGCCGCGGCACCGAGCCCGGTCAGTTCCACATCGCCGAGCCAGACCTTGCCGCTCGTCGGTTCCACCAGCCGGTTGATGCAGCGGATCAGCGTCGATTTGCCCGCGCCCGAGGGTCCGATCAGCGCCAGGACCTGGCCCTTCGGTACCTCGAGATCGACCGCCTTCAGTGCCTGATCGCCGGTGCGATAGGTCTTGGTCAGCTTTTCCAGCCTCAGCATGCCTGCCCCTTTGTCTTGCGAGAGAGGCGGCGATCCGAAGACCGCCGCCGGTCCGGATCATTCGCAGGCGTAGCTGACGCCGTTGGCCGTGTCGATCTTGCGGATCACGTCCCAGAAATCCTTGTAGTTCATCTCGAGGAACTGGCCCTCGCCGGATTTCTCGAACTCTGTCTGAAGGGTCGTGCCGTCCCATTCGAAGCTGAAGAAGGCGTCGCGGATCTGCTCCTGCAACTCGGGCTTGAGGTTATAGACGACGCCGAAGCCGGTCGTGGGAAAGGTCTGCGACTTGTAGATCGAGACGACCTGATCGGGCTTGATCACCTCGCGTTCGAGCATCCGGTGCATGACCGAGTTGGCGATGGCCGCCGCCGGGTAGTCCTTGTTGGCGACGCCGAGGATCGAGTTGTCGTGCTTGCCCGAGAAGACCGGTTCGAAATCGGTGCCGGCGATCATGCCGTAATCGGCCTTGAGGATCGCCGAGGGCGCCTTGAAGCCGGAATTCGAAGTTTCCGAGGTGAAGGCCATCTGCTTGCCCTTGATGTCCTCGACCTTCTCGATTCCCGATCCGGGATAGGTGACGATCTCCATCTCATAACCGAAACTGCCATCGAGGCCGGCCATGATGGTGAAGGGCCGGAAGCCCGCGCAGTTCACGGCCAGAGGGTTCGACCCGGTATTGAAGCCGGCGATGTGCAGGCGCCCCGAACGCATCGCCTCGATCTGGGCGGCGTTCGACTGGACCGGGAAGAAGATCACCTTCTTGCCGGTCTTGGCTTCGAGATGCGTGAGGAAATCTGACCACGCGGTCTTGTAGACGGCGGGATCCTCGACCGGCGTATAGGCGAAGATCAACTCGTCGGGGTCGATCTGCTGGGCCGGATCGGTCGGGATGTCGGCGATCAGGTCGCCGTCCGTGTCGCAGAAGCGGGCGTCGAGATCGCCGCGCGGGCAATCCTGCGCGGCGGCCGGCAGTGCGGCCCAGGCGAAGACGGCGGCGGTCGCCACCGTCGAGAGCAGCTTGGATAGGGTCATGTCTTCCTCCTCGTTGGTTGGTCTTTGGGGTGGAATGCCGGTGAACCGGCGGGGCTAGGATTGCACTCCTGTCGCTGTGATCCGGGTCGGATGGAGATCCGCGTAGGTTTCCGCGCGGATCGGGCAGAAGTTGTAGGCGGGGCCGGTGCAACCGGGGCCGATGGCGATGGTGAAAAGCCCGGCCCTGGAAGCGGAGGTGGCGCCGGCAACGGAATCCTCGACTGCGAAAGCCTCCGCGGCGGCGAGGCCGAGGGCGTTCAGCGTGGTCAAGAAGGGCAGAGGGTCAGGCTTGCCGACCGGCAGTTCGGCACCCGAGACCGACAGTTCGACGATGTCGCGGATCGCCAGCATTTCAAGCGCGCCGTCGATGTGGCGGCGCGGCGACGATGAGCACACAGCGATCCGGCGGCCCGCCTCGGCATGGGCCAGCAGCCAGTCGCGCGCGCCGGGAACCGGTTCGCGCAGCCGGTCCAGCCAGAGATCGGCCTCTGCCCCGATCTGGTCACCGATGGCGCGGCGCATCTCGGGCGTCAGCGGCATCCCGAAGAGCTCGTCGAGGAAGTCCTTCAGCCCCCGCCCGACATGGGCGTCAAGCAGCGCGCGGCTCGGCCGCTTGCCGTAGCGCGCGGTCACCTCGACCTTCGCCCTCTCCCAGACATGCTCGCTGTGCACGAGCGTTCCGTCGAGGTCGAAGATCGCCGCCCGAAACGGCGAGGGATCGAACATCACATATCGCGTCCTGTCGATCATGCTGCTAGCGTGCCCGCAGCACGGTGAAACGAATGGGGACGGGTATGAACGCGGAAGACATCGACAGAAGATACGCCGAAGCACGGCACATCGCGCAAGAGGCAGGTGCCGTCGCGCTGGATTATTTTCGTCGCTTCGACGGGCTGGAGGTCGAGGTCAAGAGCCATCAGGACTTCGTCTCCGAAGCCGACAAGAACGTCGAGGCATTCGTCAGGAAAGCGATTGCCGACGCCTTCCCGGATGACGGGATCGTCGGCGAGGAAGACAAGCCGAAGGCCGGGACCAGCGGCTTCACCTGGGTGATCGACCCGATCGACGGGACCACGAATTTCATCCACGGCATTCCCGGCTGGACCGTGGTTCTCGCGGGCGTGGTCGGAAAGCGGACCGAGGTCGGCGTCATTCATGACCCGAACCACGACGAGATGTACCACACGCGCCGGGGCGGCGGGGCGTTTTGCAACGACCGCCGCATCTCTGTGCTGAGGGGGCGCGACATCCGCACCGGCTCGGTCGGGGTCGGGTTTTCCGGGCGCACGCGCACCGGCGGGATCAAGCGGCTGGTGAACGAGGTCATCGACGCCGGCGGCGTCTTCTACCGCAATGCCTCCGGCGCGCAGTCGCTGGCCTATGTGGCGAGCGGCAAGCTTCTTGGTTATGTCGAGGAGCACATGAACGCCTGGGACTGCCTCGCCGGACAGCTTCTCGTCGCCGAGGCGGGCGGCGTTGTCGAGGATCAGGACGCCGCCGACATGGTCGCGCGCGGCGGGCGGGTGGTCACCGGCACGCCGGAGGTCTTCGCCGACCTCGTCGCGATGGCGGAGCGGTCTTACGCGGGCGCCGACTGAGCGCAGGGGGGCCGCACGGTCACGCATCGGCAACCAGAACCGGGCCGGATTCCGCCAGCCCGATTTCGACGGTTTCGCCGGAGATATAGGGCGTGTCGATGTTGTCGCTGACCGCGAAGATGCGGCCGAAATCGCCGGCGAAGGAATATTCCATCCGCGCGCCGACATAGGTCACCTTCTCGACCGTGGCGGCCAGCCCGGCGCCGGGAACGACCCGCACCCGCGACGGGCGGATCGCCAGCGTTGCCTTGCCGGGCCGAAGCCCGCGCGACGGCAGCCGGTGCCGGACCGCGCCAATGGCGATCTCGGCCATGTCGCCTTCGACCGCGGTAATCTCGCAGGCCACGAGGTTCGCCTCGCCGATGAAATCCGCCACGAACGTGTCGGCCGGGGCATCGTAGAGCGCGCGCGGCGGTCCGATCTGGGCGATCGCGGCATTCCGCATCACCACGATCTCGTCCGAAACCGCCAGCGCCTCTTCCTGGTCATGGGTGACATAGACCACGGTCAGGCCAAGGTTCTGCTGGATCTCGCGGATCTCCTCGCGGACATGGCGGCGAAGCTTGGCGTCGAGGTTGGAGAGCGGTTCGTCGAAGAGCAGCACCTGCGGTTCCAGCACCAGCGCCCGGGCGACCGCGACGCGCTGCTGCTGGCCACCGGACAGTTCCGACGGCAAGCGGCGCCCGTAGTCGCCAAGCCCGACGAGCGACAGGCCGGCCTGCGCCCGTTCGGTCGTCTCGGCCTTGGAGAAGCCGGAGAATTTCAGCCCGTAGCTGACATTCTCCATCACCGTCATGTGCGGGAAAAGCGCGTAGGACTGGAACACCATCGACACGTCGCGGTCGGTCGCGGGCAGGGTGGTCACATCCTTGTCGCCGATCAGGATCCGGCCCTTCGTCGCCATCTCGAGCCCGGCGATCATCCGGAGCGTCGTGGTCTTGCCGCAGCCCGAGGGACCGAGGAGGGTGACGAGCCGGCCGGTCGGGATCGTCAGGCTGACGTCGCGCACCGCAACGACATTCTTGCCGTAGACCTTCGTCACGTTCTCGAAGACGACCGAGGCGGCCTTGGAGCTTACATTGGCCATCATGCGCCTCCCTGTTCGTGGGCGAGCCTGCGCCCGATCTTCGTGCGGCCGACGAGGAGTTGCAGAAGCCCGACCGCCGCCAGCATCACGAAGATCAGCGCCGTCGAATAGGCGATGGCGAGGCCGTAATCGTTGTTCTCGACCCGCCCGATGATGTAGCTCGTCGCCATGTCGTAGCGGGCCGAGACGAGGAAGATCACCGCCGAGATCGCGGTCATGGCGCGCACGAAGGAATAGACCAGCGCGGCGAGGATCGCGGGGCGGAGCAGCGGCAGGATCACCCGGCGGAAGGTCTGCCAGCTGTTGGCGCCAAGCGTCAGCGAGGATTCGTCGAGCGACCGGTCAAGCTGGCTCATCGAGGCGATGCCGGCACGGACGCCGACCGGCATGTTGCGGAAGATGAAGCTGATGACGAGGATGAGGCCGGTCCCGGTGATCTCGATCGGCGGCACGTTAAAGGCGAGGATGTAGCTGACGCCGATGACGGTGCCGGGGATCGCGAAACTCAGCATCGTGCCGAATTCGAAGCTGCGCTTGCCGGCGAAGTCCTGCCGCGTCAGCAGATAGGCGGTGACAAGCCCGACCGCCGCCGTCAGCGGCGCGGCCACCGTGGCGATCAGCATCGTCGTCCAGAAACTGTCCCAGGCCGACCCGGTCCAGCGGATGCCGCCATCTTCCAGACGGATCGAGAAGGCGGTGAGGTAGTGCTTGAACGTCAGCGTGTTGTCGACGCCCCAAAGCTGCACGACCGAGCCGTAAAGGATCATCCCGTAGATGACGACCGTGAATGTCGCCCAAAGCCCGGCGACCACGTAGACCGGGATCGCCAGCCCCCTCGGCATCTCGGGATGGACCCCCGCGTCGCCCTTGCCGGTGACAGTGGTGTAGCTTTTACGGCCCAGCCAGAAACGCTGGACGTAGAAGGCGGCGAGCGTGAAGCCCAGAAGCACGATGGCCAGCACCGCCGCCCGGCCCTGATCGTATTGCGCGCCGACGATGGCAAAGAAGATCTCGGTCGAGAGCACGTCGTAATTGCCGCCAAGCACCAGCGGATTGCCGAAATCCGCCATGCTCTCGATGAAGCCGAGCAGGAAGGCGTTCGCCAGCCCCGGCCGCATCAGGGGCAGCGAGACGGTACGGAAGGTCTGCCAGCGGTCGGCCCTCAGCGTCTGTGCCGCCTCCTCCATCGACGGCGAGACGCCTTCGACGACGCCGATCAGCACCAGGAAGGCGATGGGCGTGAAGGCGAGGACCTGCGCGATGAGGATGCCGGGCAGGCCGTAGACCCAGCGCGTCGGCCGCACCCCGATGAGGTCGGCGACCCACGTCGTGGCCGCGCCGGACAGGCCGAAGAGCAGGATGATCGCAAGGCCGATGACGAAGGGCGGGGTGATGATTGGCAGCACCGTCAGCGCCCTGAGTCCCGTCTTGAAGCGGAAGCCCGACCGGGTGAGGACAAGCGCGAAGACAAGGCCGAGCAGGGTGGTCAGGACGCCGACAAGAACGGCAAGGAAGAGCGAGTTCCACGCCACCCCGCAGCGCGTACCCGTCAGGCAGCCCAGCCCCCAGATCCGGTCGTCGAAGAATTTCCCGAGGAAGGTGAGGACGGAATAGCTGCCCTCTTCGGTGACGAAGGCCGCGACCATCAGCTTGGCGATCGGGAAGAAGACGAAGATCGTCACCACGGCGATGACCCCGCCGATGGCCCCGGTGACGAACACGTCGCCGTTGATCGCTCCGCGCGCGGCAATGCCTTGCGTGAAGAGGAAGAGGAAGGCCGAGGCCGCGACCAGCGCGCCGTAGCCCATCCCGTATTGCCGGTCGCCGAGCGGGCCGAACAGCGCCTGAAGCCAGTCCGCGTTCCAGCCGCGGATGCCGATGCCGAGCCCCTGCGCGGTGAGCCAGGCAAAGCCGAAGCCGCCGGCGGCCAGCAGGACCTTCGCGAAGACGGGATCGGTCTTGCGCCGCCGCAGGACCAGAAGCGGCGCGATCAGCGCCGGCAGCAGGGGCGCGAGCCAGAGCTTTTCGCGCTGCACCAGGAGGAAGACCGCCGGCGCATAGTCGGTGTCGACGGGCCAGCCGTTCACGAACCATTCGAGATGCCAGAAATCCTCCACCCCGTACCAGGGCAGCAGGCAGAACCCGACCCACCCGGCGATGATCCAGAAGATCAGGACCGGATGGGTGGTCTTTTCAGACGTGATATCCCGCAAAGTCTTACTGCGGCAGGGTGGAGACGTCGCTATCCCACTTGGCCAGAAGCCGCTTGCGCTCGTCGCTCGACCCGTACTTCTTGAAGTCGTAGTCGATAAGCTTGATCGTCGCTAAGTCGGGCGCCTTGTCCGAGGTCTGTGCCGCCTTGTTCGACGGCACCTGGAACGCATTCACCTCAAGCGCGAGGTTCTGCGCCTCGGCGGTCAGCGCCCAGTCGTAGAACTGCTTGGCCTCTTCGAGGTTGCGCGCGCCCGCGATGATCGACATCGAGCCGATCTCGTATCCGGTGCCCTCGCAGGGGGCGACGGTCACGATGGGAAAGCCCGCGACGGCCTGCGCCACCGCGTCATGCATGAAGACGATGCCGACCGTGGTCTCGCCCTGTCCGGCGGCCTTGATCGGGGCCGAGCCGGATTTCGTATACTGGTTCACGTTGGCATGAAGCCGCTTCATGTAGTCGAAACCGCCGTCCTCGCCGAAGAGCTGAATCATGGTGGCGAGCGTCGTGTAGGCCGTGCCGGAGGAATTCGGGTTCGCGATCTGGATCTGGCCCTTGAATTCGGGCTTGGTCAGGTCTTCCCAGCACTTCGGCTCCGGCAGGCCGTTGGCGGCGAGAAGATCCTTGTTGTAGCCAAAGCCGAGCGCGCCGGAATAGATCCCGATCGTGCGGTCGCCGGCACTTTCGGCCTGCGAGATGGCCCAGGGATGCAGCTCTGCCCGCATCGGCGAGACGTAGGGCTCGGTCAGCCCTTCCTCGGCGGCCTGCAAATGCGGGTCTCCGGTCCCGCCCCACCAGATATCGCCCTTGGGGTTCGAGGCCTCGGCCTTGATCTGGGCAAAGGTCTCGCCCGAGGATTTCCGGGTCATGTCGACATCGATCCCGGTGGCGTCCTCGAAGCCGCGGGCCATCACCTGGCACCACTCCTCCTGGGCCGCACAGTAAAGACTGAGCTTGCCTGCCGCCTCGGCCATGCCGGCCGAAAGGGTGAACAACGATACTCCAACGACGATTGGCCGCATTGGCTCCTCCTCCCATTGTAAATCTTTTGTAACAGTTTTTTGACAGGCTATGCGGGCGCCTCAGCCGGAGCAACCCATTATTCTTCGCACGCGCAGATTCCGCGACGGGGCCTTTGGCCGTTCCGCTTGCCGATGCGTAACTCGATAGCATGGACCCCACCGCGAAGGTGGCGACGGCCAGCATCGTCGAGGAGATTATAGTCAGCAACGCCTGTATGGTGTCCGGAGTGATCTCCGGGAAGAGATGCCCGATCGGCCAGTAGTCAGCGGCCCGGGCGAGGAAGGATGCCGTCAGTGCCATGAGGCAGTAGATCAACGGCTTGGCCCAAAGGCGCGTGCGCAATTGTGGGACGCGGTGGACCAGGCGCGTCGTCATCAAGGGCTCCTTTGCGAACGTGGTCTGGGCGGACCGCCGCACTTCCGGAAGGGGGCCGGCCAGCCGTTCCCGCTCTTCCGGCATCTGCCGGCATCCCGGCACTTCGCCTGCAGGTTACGTGATGCCTTTCCGCCGCGAAACCACCCGCACGTTCCTCCATCCAACTGTCAAAAGTGGACAACGTACCGCCAACCAGCGCGTGGGTTCTTCGCCAGATGAAAGCGTTAGGGAAGGTGGCGGAGAGACAGGGATTCGAACCCTGGGTGGGCTCACACCCACAACGGTTTTCGAGACCGCCCCGTTCGACCGCTCCGGCACCTCTCCGCATCGGGGGTCGTCGTGGGGCCGGGATTTAGCGGGACCGCTCGGGCAGTGCAACCGTTATTTGCTGGCCCGCGCGGGACCGGGGCCGCGGCCGCCCGCGCAGGGGCAACTCTTTTCCGTGAGGCGGCTTGGCAGGGCGGCGCCGGGCGATTACCTGTGGTGCGTTCCCGACGGAGGTTTGCCCATGTTCAGCCGCCTTATCGCGCCGCTCGCCGCCGTGGCAATCCTGATCGCGGGTCCGGTCCGCGCGGCGGACGACGGGGTTGCGGCCCTCGAGGCGGCGCTGCAGGTGCCCGATGTCTTCGCGGTGATGAGCCAGGAGGGGCATGCTTACGGGGCCCAGCTCGAATCCGATATGTTTCCCGGCGCCGGCGGGGCGGCCTGGTCCGCGGCGGTGGCGCAGATCTATTCGGTCGAGCGGATCCTGCCGGCGTTTTCCTCCGCCTTCGAAGCCGAGCTTGCCCGCACGGGTGCCGATACCGCGGCGATGCTGACGTTCTTCACCTCCGACCTCGGGCGCCGGGTGACGACGCTGGAGATTTCCGCGCGCCGGGCGCTTCTCGACGAGGCGGTGGAGGATGCGAGCCGGCTGAAATACGACGAATTGCGCGCGACCGGCGATCCGCAGGTCGCCCTCGTCGAGGAATTCGTCGCGGTGAACGGTCTGGTCGATGCCAATGTCTCGGGCGCGATGAACGCCAATTTCGCCTTCTACCAGGGGCTCGGTGATGCCGACGCGCTCGGGCCGGAGATGGGAGAGGACGACATCATCGGCGAGATCTGGTCGCAGGAAGAGGCGATCCGCGACGAGACCGATGTCTGGATCCATTCCTATCTTCTGATGGCCTATGCGCCGCTCTCCGAGGCCGAGATGCGCGACTACATCGCCTTTTCGGAAACCGAGGCGGGCAAGGACCTGAACGCGGCGCTCTTCGCCGGGTTCGACGCGGTGTTCGTCGATGTCTCGCGCCAGTTGGGCGCGGCGGCGGGCCGGATTCTCGCGGGCCGTGACCTCTGATCGGCAGCGCCGCGCCTTAAGGCTTTGTTTTCCGGCGCCCTTTCGCTAGCATCCGGCCGGGGCAGGGCCGGATGGCGGAACGACGATACGATGGGCGGCAACAACCGGGACAGGGTCAGACGGCGCCGGGTCTTCTACATTCCCGGCTACGATCCGTTTCACCCGCGCCGCTACCGCGAGCTTTACCGCAAGGAGGCGACGGCGCAGGCGGCGATCAGCGGCTACGGGATCGGGTTGACGCCGAAGCGGCCGGGCGACGGCGCCTATGGCTGGCACGTTGCAGCTACCATCGGCGGGCAGGAGGCCGACGCCGATCTGGAGGTTCTTGTCTGGTCCGACATCGTGCGCGGCTCGATGGGCCACGGCATCGCCCAGACCTACTGGCAGCTCATGCGCACGGCCTGGGTCTATGTCGGCTCGGGGGCGATCTTCCGGCTGATGCGGCTCAGGAAAGGGCCGACCATCGCGGCGTTCTATCCGATCGCGCTCCTGCTCCTGCAACTCTTGCTGGCACTTCTGGCCGGCTGGGGCGTCGCGCTGGCGCTTGGCCGGGGGCTGGCGGCGCTCGGTCTGCCGGCGGCGCTCGGCTGGGTCGGGGGCGCGGCGCTGGCCTGGGGGGTGCTCTGGCGCTTTCGCAAGGCCGACGGCCGGTTCTACGCCTATTACCTCATGCATGACTATGCCTTCACGGCACAGTCGGGCGGCGCCAACCCGCCGGCGCTGGTGGCGCGTCTGGCGGAGTTCGAGGATCGCCTCGCCGAGGCCTTGTTGCAGGACTGGGACGAGGTGCTGGTGGTCGGGCATTCCTCGGGCGCCCATCTGGCGGTGTCGGTCCTTGCGGACCTGATCCGGGCGGGCAGGGTGTCGGAACGGGGGCCTGCGCTCGGCTTCCTGTCGCTCGGGCATGTGGTGCCGATGGCGTCGTTCCTGCCAAAGGCGCAAAAGCTGCGCGGCGACCTCGCCTATCTCTCGGCGCGCCCGGAGCTGACATGGGTCGATGTCACGGCCCCCGGCGACGGTTGCGCCTTCGCGCTGTGCGATCCGGTCGCGGTCAGCGGGGTGGCGCCGGAGGACAAGCTTTGGCCGCTGGTGGTCTCGGCAGCATTCACGCAGACGCTTACCCCGGAGCGCTGGGCGGCGCTGCGCTGGCGCTTCTTCCGGCTGCATTTCCAGTATCTCTGCGCCTTCGACCGGCCGGGGGACTACGATTATTTCCAGATCACCGCCGGGCCGATGACGCTCGCCGCGCGCTACCGAGACCGGGCGCCGTCGAAAAGCCGGATCGAACGGCCGGCGAGCGGCTACAGGGACGTCGCATGATCCCACCGAAACCCGCATCCCGGCCCGACAAGGTCTCGCTCTGGCGCTATCTCAGGCTTTTCCGGGCCGATATCCTGTCGGCGCAGCCCGCGCGGCTCTACCGGGCGTGGATGGCGGAGTTCCGGACGCCGTTCTTCCGTTCCTACCTCTGCAACGATCCGGCGCTGATCGACCTTGTCCTGAAGGAGCGGCCGGAGGATTTCCCGAAGTCCGAACGCATCCGCGAAGGGCTGGCGCCGCTTCTTGGTCGCTCGGTCTTTGTCACCAACGGCGCCGAGTGGCGGCATCAGCGGCGGATCATCGACCCGGCCTTCGAACGCGGCCGGTTGCACGGCACCTTTCCGGCGATGCGCGCGGCCGCATTTGCGGCGCGCGATCGGCTGGCAGCGCAGGCCGGACAGATCGTCGAGGTCGAGGCCGAGGCGAGTCATGCCGCCGCCGATGTGATATTTAGGACACTCTTTTCGATCCCGATCGAGCACGAGATCGCGGCCGATGTCTTCCGCCAGTTCCGCGCCCATCAGAAGGCGCAGCCGCTCCTGAACCTTGCGGCCTTCCTGCCGCTGCCGCGTATCTTCCCGCGCTTTCACCGGCGCAGCACGCTGCGAAGCGCCCGCGCGATCCGGGCGCTGATCACCCGGCTGACGGAAGAGCGGATGGCGGCGATCCGCGCCGGCACCGCGCCCGACGATCTCGCCACCAAGATCATGACCACGCCCGACCCCGAAACCGGCCAGCCCTTCGACACGGCCGAGATGGTCGATCAGGTGGCGATCTTCTTTCTCGCCGGGCATGAGACCTCGGCCTCGGCGCTCGCCTGGGCGCTCTATCTCGTCGCGGCATTTCCCGAGGTTCAGGACCGGGTCGCGGCCGAGGTGGCGTCTCTTCCGGATAATATAAAATTTTCAGACATTTCCCGCCTCTCCTTCACGCGCGATGTGTTCCGCGAGGCATTGCGGCTTTACCCGCCGGTGCCGATGATGGTGCGGCAGACCCTCCGGCCCGAGACGTTGCGGGGCCGCAGGGTGGCGGCGGGCGCACAGATCGTGCTGTCGCCCTGGCATGTGCAGCGGCACGAACGGCTCTGGGACCGGCCCGATGCCTTCGATCCTGACCGCTGGCAAAGCGAGGATGGCCGGCGCGCGGCCCGCTCCGCGTTCCTGCCGTTCTCGGCGGGGCCGCGGGTCTGCCCCGGCGCGGGCTTCGCGATGGTGGAGGGGCCGCTGTTGCTGGCCGTGCTGACAAGGGACCTGCGGTTCGCCACCGTCGCCGGGCGCGAGCCGATCCCCGAAGCGCACCTGACGGTTCGGTCGCGGGCGGGAATCCACCTGTCGGTCACGCGTCGTGACGCAACGTCACAATTGGTGAGCCGCCTGAAACAATCCTGAAACGCAACCTTGAATTGATCCTTGCCGAGAAAATGGTGCATTTTCTGTCGGTCACCTCGGTGATTCGGTTTTTGTAACGAGTGATCGGCTGAATTCTGCTCATCCGGTCGAGTGTTCTGATAGGCTGAAACCTGCTCAGTCAGCCTTGGTTCCTTGGGGGGTACCATGTCGATGAAGTCACTTGCGGTGTCGATCCCTGACTACGCAGCCACCGTCTTCAATGCGCAGAGCTATCTGCGCATTGCCGTGCCGACGTGGCGGACGATCGGGATTCATCATCAGCCCGAACCGGTTGTCGAACAGCCGACCGTCTCGCGTGAGGAGCTTCAGTCGCTGTTTCACGGCGAACTGAACGGCAAGGTCCGCAAGAAATCCGCGCTGACCGCGCGGGAAGAGCAGGAAAAGTCGCTCGCCAAGCGCATTCGCCGCGCGCTTTATCCCTATCCGGGCAGCGCGCTCAGCCACTGAGGCGGCATCAGTGGGGCGCGGTCCGTGCCTGCAACTCCTTCAGAACATGTAGCCTGATCGCGGTCGCAAGGCCGGTGTCGATCCCGCGCCCAGCGTCGATTTCGGCGGCGAGCGCGTTGAGCGGGCGGCCCTCCGCCGCAGCGAGCGCCCGGAAGGCGCGCCAGAACTCGTCCTCCAGGGAAACGCTGGTGCGGTGGCCGTTCAGCGTCAGCGAGCGCTTGACCGGCCGGCTCACGCCTTCGGCTCCTCGCGGCGATGGGCGTCAAGCTCGCCCTCTGCCTTGGTGGCCCGCGCCTTCTCCAGTGCCTTAAGCGCCTTGGTCCTGCCGAAACGCGCCGCGTTTTCGTCGGCTTTGGCGCGTTTCCTCACCCTGTCGCGATGCTTCCGCACCGCCCTGAGATTGACGATTTCGGCCATCAGTCCTCCGGCCCGACCATCTTCTCGGGGCGCACGATCCGGTCGAAGGTCTCGCCATCGACGAAGCCGAGCGCGATGGCCTCCTCGCGCAAGGTCGTGCCGTTCTTGTGGGCGGTCTTGGCGACCTTGGTGGCATTGTCGTAGCCGATGGTCGGCGCCAGCGCCGTGACCAGCATCAGGCTTTCCTTCATCAGCTTGTCGATCCGCGCCACGTTGGCCTCGGTCCCGACGACCATGTTGTCGGTGAAGCTCGACGCCGCATCGCCGAGAAGCTGCATCGACTGAAGCACGTTGTAGCTCATCATCGGGTTGTAGACGTTGAGTTCGAAATGGCCTTGCGAGCCCGCGAAACCAACCGCCGCGTCATTGCCCATCACATGGGCGCAGACCATTGTCAGCGCCTCGGCCTGGGTCGGATTGACCTTGCCCGGCATGATCGAGGACCCCGGCTCATTCTCCGGCAGGATCAGTTCGCCGAGGCCGGAACGCGGCCCGGAGCCGAGAAGCCGCATGTCGTTGGCGATCTTGAAGAGCGAGGCGGCGACGGTTTTCAGGGCGCCCGAGAACATCACCATCGCGTCATGCGCCGCCAGCGCCTCGAACTTGTTCGGCGCGGTGACAAAGGGCAGGCCGGTGATCTCGGCGATCTTCGACGCGATCGCCACGTCCCAGCCCTTTTGCGTGTTCAGCCCGGTCCCGACGGCGGTGCCGCCCTGCGCCAGTTCGTAAATCTCGGGCAGGATCTTCTTCACCCGCATGATGCCCTGCGCGACCTGGTGGGCATAGCCGCCGAATTCCTGGCCCAGCGTCAGCGGTGTGGCGTCCTGGGTATGGGTGCGGCCAATCTTGATGATGTCCTTGAACGCCACCGACTTCGCGACCAGCGCCGCGTGGAGCTTCTCCAGCCCCGGCAGCAGGACGTCGTTCGCCATCATGCCGATGGCCACGTGCATGGCGGTCGGGAAGGTGTCGTTCGAGGACTGGCCCATGTTCACGTGATCGTTCGGGTGAACCGGCTTTTTCGATCCCATCTGGCCGCCGAGGATCTCGATCGCGCGGTTGGAGATCACCTCGTTCGCGTTCATGTTCGACTGGGTGCCCGATCCGGTCTGCCAGACGACGAGCGGGAAGTTGTCGTCGAACCTGCCCGCGACGACCTCGCCGGCCGCCTGAACCATCGCCTTGCCGATGGCCGGGTCGAGCTTTCCGGTCGCCATGTTGACCTCGGCCGCCGCCTGCTTGATCACGCCAAGCGCCCGGACGATCGCGACGGGCTGCTTTTCCCAGCCGATCGGGAAATTGATGATCGAGCGCTGTGTCTGGGCGCCCCAGTACTTGTCGGCGGGAACGTCCAGCGGGCCAAAGCTGTCGGTCTCGGTGCGGGTCTGGGTCATGAAAAGCGTCCGTCCTTTGCTCGGGTCGCGCACTTGCTATGCGATTCCCCGATCCCGGCCAAGGATGATGTCGGTAACGGTGGCGCTAACCGGCGCGCGGTCCTATTTCCGCCACTTGTCGAGGCTGACGACTTCGGCCTCCTGCGGGGCCGTGTCCTCGTCCGGCGTCTCGTCGTCGTCCTCTTCGTCCTCGTCGTCGCTGTCCTGGGTCTCGAACCGCAGGCCGAATTCGACGGAAGGATCGACGAAGGTGCGGATCGCGTCGAAGGGGATGTAGAGCGGTTCGGGCGTGTCGCCGAAGTTGAGCGTGATGGCGAAACCCTCGTCATCGACGGCCAGCCCTTCGTACCAGTGCTGCATCACCACGGTCATTTCCTCGGGATACCGTTCGCGCAACCAGTCGGCGAGCTCTGCCTCGGGGTGGCGCGTGTCGAAGGTAATGAAGAAGTGATGCTCGCCCGGAAGGCCGGTGCGCTCGACTCCGCGAAGAACCTCGAGGATCAGCCCGCGCATCGCGCGATGCATGAGGTTGCCGTAGTCGATGGATTTGGTCATGGGAAAGCATTCCGGCCTTGGGGTGGGGTCAGCATAAGGGATTCGAAACGGAAAGAAAGAGGCGCTTGGGTGCAGCTTCGCCCGATCCTCAGAAACCGGTCGGGGCGACAGCGCCGGCGAGTGCTGACAGCGCCAGGACCGCGAGGAGATTCCAGTGCCGCCCGATCAGCAGCCATCCGGCGACAAGCGCGATCAGAAGTGGCACCGGCTGGATCGTCGCCGGGTCGGGCAGCGTCAGCGCGAAGGCGCCGAAGCGGACCTCGTGCACGCTGGCGAAGACGACGTGAAGCGCGAACCAGAGCGCGAGCGTCGCGATCACGCCGACGACCGCAGCGCTCACCCCGGCCAGCGCCGCGCCGATGCGGGGCCGCCCGGCGATCCACTCGATATAGGGCGCGAAGGCGAAGACCCAGAGAAAGCAGGGCACGAACGTCACCCAGAGCGTCAGCCCCGCCGCCGCCAGCGCCAGCAGCGGAGAGCCGGCGCCGGCGCCGGCTAGATAGGCGACGAATTCGGTCACCAGGATCAGCGGCCCCGGCGTCGTCTCGGCAAGGCCGAGCGCATCCATCATCTGCGCCGTGGTCAGCCAGCCGTAGTCCTGCACGACCGTCTGGGTCATGTAGGCGAGAACGGCGTAGGCGCCGCCGAAAGTCACGACGGCAAGTTTCGAGAAAAAGAGGCCGATCCCGGTCAGAAAGTCCTGCCCGAGGGTCGCGACAAGCACGACGGGCGCCCACCAGAGACCGAGACCGATGGCGAGCGTCGTGGCAAGCCGGGGGTTGCCGGGCAGGGCGCGCGGCTCGGCCGCCGAGCGCGGCAAGGCGGCCGCGCCGACGACGCCGGCCGAGATCACGATCAAGGGGAAGGGCAGGCCGAAGAGGAAGATCGCCGCGAACGACGCAAACGCGACCAGCCGCGCGGCGCGGCTGGTCAGGGCCCGGTACGACACCCGTAGAAGCGCCTCGATCACGATGACAACGACGGCGGCCTTGACCCCGAGGAATAGCGCCGAGACCAGGGGAACATGGCCGAAGGCGGCATAGCCCGCCGCAAGTGCCAGGATCAGCGCGGCGCCCGGCAGCACGAAAAGGCCGCCCGCCAGCAGCCCGCCCCGCACCCCGTCAAGCCGCCATCCGGCATAGGTCGCAAGCTGCATCGCCTCCGGTCCGGGCAGCAACATGCAGAACGACAGCGCCCGCAGGAACTCCGCCTCGCTCAGCCAGCGTCGGGTGTCGACCAGTTCGCGGTGCATCAGCGCGATCTGCGCCGCCGGCCCGCCGAAGGACAAAAGGCCGATGCGTCCGAAGACCCGCCAGAGCGGTTCCGCCCCGCTCAAGATGCGCGCGCCGCCGGCCCGGCCGGGATCACCTCCTGCCGGCCATTGATGGCGAAAACCGGCCCGGTCCGGCACGGCCGCCGGACAAACGGGATCAAGCCGAAGCCGGGCATGGGCATCCTTTCTTGACGCGGGCGAGGGATGCGACGCTTGGACCGGGGCTGTGCCAGGCTCGGTCGCGGACTTCCTTCCGGAAGGCTCGCATCGCCGCCCCGGCGCGTCAAGCGTCAGCCGAGGGGTTTCGCCACCTCGCGCAGGATCTTCTCGCGGATCGCGCGGGGGTAGTCGGCTAGGCCGCGCGCGGTGATGACGAACCCGTCCCGCGTGACGACATAGCGGCGGTAGAATTCGCTGATCGGGATCGAGCGGCCGACATCCTCTATGGCGATGGCGTTGATCTCGATCCCGGCCGCCGCCGCGTTGCCGCGTTCGGGGCCGAGCGGATAGCCCGCGTTCTGCGGCCCGTCGCCTGAAATGTCGATGACCTTGCGGCGGCAGTCGCCGACCGCGTCGAACTGCTGGACCGAAAAGGCGATGGCCTCGCCGACCGCGGTGTCCGACCCGGTATAGGCGCGCGGCAGGTCGCGGGCGCGGGCGGCGAAGTCGCTGACCTCGGCCGGCGACAGCATCCGGCGCCACGGGATCGACAGCGTCTGCTTCGCGGTCCCCGACCATTGCACGACGCTGAGGGCCACCTGACCGAGCAGGAGCGCGTCCGCCACCTCGGGATCGGCGAGCGCTGCGGCGATGCCGTCGACCTGGAGCCGGTATTCGCCCCGGTCGATCGAGCCGGAGACATCGACCGAAAGCAGCAGCGCGACGTCGCAGGCCATCACCGGCGACGAGAGGGCGAGGCAGGTGGCGAAAAGGGCCGGTGCGCGTGTCATTCCGCGATCATGGCCGGGGTGCGAGGCCCCGGCAAGCCCCGTCGGCGGCAGGCTCTCGGACCGTGTCAGCCAAGCTTTTCGCCCGAGAGGAGCAGCATGAACGCGTCCCTCGGCAGCAGCCCGGCCTGTTCGAAGAAGGTGATGAAGTCGAAGGCGTTGTAGGCCTCGGCGATCTTGCCATCCTCGACCCGGACCATCACCTGGCCCGAGGCGTGGATCGGGTCGACCCCGTGTGCGGTACGCGCCCGCACGGTAATCTGCGCCCAGAGCCAGTCGCCGGTCTCGACGCTGCGGTCGATGTCGATGGTGAGGTCGCGGATCAGGGCCAGAAGTGCGGGCACCAGCGCGCGAAAATCCTCCATACTGATCTGACCGTCCGGCATGAGGCCATCGGCGCCGGCGCGCGGCGCGAAATAGCTGTCGATCGCGGCAAGATCGCCCTCCACCCAGACGCGGCGATACCAGTCCTTCAGCAGTTCGAGCTTCGTCATCGCATTCACTCCGCCAGCCGGGGCTTCCCCGGCATGATCCTAAGGAATGCCCGTTGACGAAGGATGAAGGGGAAAGTGCAGGCTTCTGTTGCCAGGTGCCTGCGAACCCCGCCTTACGCTGCTAGGCGCAAGGGCTTAAGTTTCGATCACTCGAACTGCTTACGCAGCCAGAGCCATCGGAGCACGGTTGTTATTGGCAACTGTACTTTGCGGACCGATAACGGTGGTACCTCACCGGGACAAAGCAAACCCCTTTAGACGTTCGTCGATCCTGTTTCGGCCCCATGTCCCGCCAATACGGGGTGTCTGGTGGAGCCGCCGGGTACCGCCCCCGGGTCCGATCCGGTTATTACGAGCGCGTTTATGTCCATAGCCCGGGTTGCCCCGGACAGGCGGAATATAGTCCGCGGCGCCGCACGCGACAAGGGCGCAGGGCAATTGTTTACAGCGCGAATGGCCAATGTTATCGGTGTCGCGACACCGGCGCTGTGCATGGCTCCGGGGTCTGCCGTTGACCTCCCAAGCCAGGGGTATCGGCTCGGCTGGAAGACCTGCCAGGGCTCGGGGAGGAGCGTGCTGGCTGCGGCTTCCCCGGGCGACCGATGCAATGGATGAGGAGATTCCCGACGATGACGACCCTGGACATGACGTACGTCCGCGCGCAGTTTCCCGCATTTTCGGTGCCGGAGCTTGCCGACACGGCATTCTTCGAGAATGCCGGCGGCTCCTATGCCTGCGGGCAGGTGATTGACCGGCTGACCCGGTTCTACCGGGAACGCAAGGTGCAGCCCTACGCGCCCTATGCCGCCGCCACGGCCGGCGGCGCCGAGATGGACGAGGCGCGCGCGCGGCTTGCGGCGATGATGGGGGTGAAGACGGAGGAGCTGAGCTTCGGCCCCTCGACCACCGCGAATACCTACGTCCTCGCCCAGGCCTTTCGCCGGGCGCTGAAACCCGGCGAGGCCATCGTCGTCACAGATCAGGACCACGAGGCGAATTCGGGCCCCTGGCGGCGTTTGGCCGAGGACGGGGTCGAGGTCCGCGAATGGAAGATCGACCCCACGACCGGGCATCTCGACCCGGCGCGGCTGGAGCTGCTCCTGCGGGACGGCCGGGTGCGGCTCGTCGCATTTCCGCATTGCTCGAACGTGGTGGCCGAGATCAACCCGGTGGCGGAGATCGTCGCGCTGGCCCATGCGGCCGGCGCCGTCACCTGTGTCGACGGGGTAAGTTATGCGCCGCACGGGCTTCCGGATGTGGCGGATCTTGGCGCCGATATCTATCTCTTCTCGGCCTACAAGGTCTACGGTCCGCACCAGGGGCTGATGGTCATCCGCGAGGCGCTGGGGATGCGGCTGCCCAATCAGGGCCACTGGTTCAACGGCGACACGCTTTACAAGCGCTTCACCCCGGCAGGGCCGGATCACGCGCAGGTCGCGGCGGCGGCCGGGATCGCCGATTACTTCGACGCGCTTCACGCCCATCACTTCGCGCCGGACCCGGACGCCGCGAAGCGGGCAGCGGCGGTGCATGACCTGATGCGGGCGCAGGAGGTGGCGGTCTGCCAGCCGCTGCTCGACTATCTCGGGGCGCGCAACGACCTGCGGCTGATCGGTCCGCGCGATGCCGCAGCCCGGGCGCCGACGGTGGCGGTGGACCTCGGCCGCGCGGCGGAGCCGGTCTCGGCGGCACTCGCGGCGCATGGGATCAATTGCTGGGCCGGGGATTTCTACGCGGTCCGGCCGCTCACGGCGATGGGGATCGACCCGGACATCGGGGTGCTGCGGCTCTCGATGGTGCATTATACCTCGGCCGAGGACGTGGCGCGGTTGATCGGCGCGCTGGAGAAGGTTCTCTGACCAATGGCGCGGGGGGCTACCTGTTCCCTCGTGCGCGGGCTCCGGAGGTATTTCGGCCATAATGAGTGAGTTCGATCCGGCAGCGGTCATTCTCTGGTTCCGGCGCGACCTGCGGCTCGCCGACCATCCGGCGCTGGCGGCTGCGGTGGCGCTCGGGCGGCCGGTCATCCCGCTCTTCATTCATGACGAGACCGTCACGGCGCTGGGCGCGGCGGCGAAATGGCGGCTCGGCGAAGGGGTCGCCGCCCTCGCTCGGGCACTCGAGGGGATCGGCTCGCGGCTGGTCCTGCGGCGCGGGTGGGCGCACGAGGTGCTGGAGGCGCTGGTGGCGGAGACCGGGGCGGCGGCGGTCTACTGGACGCGCAGCTACGACCGCGACGGGATCGCGCGCGACCGGGAGGTCAAGGCGGATTTACGCGGGGCCGGGATCGAGGCGCGAAGCTTCCCCGGCGCGGTGCTGTTCGAGCCCTGGACCGTCGCGACCGGGCAGGGCCGGCCCTACAATGTCTACACGCCGTTCTGGAAGGCGCTGCGCGACCGCGATCCGGGGCCGCTTGAACAGGCGCCGGCGCGGCTTCGCCCACCTGCGGCCTGGCCCGCGTCGGAGGACCTGCGGGACTGGGCGATGGGCCGGGCGATGGACCGCGGCGTGGCGGTGGTCGGGCGCTTTGCCTCGGTCGGGGAAGCGGCGGCGCGGGCGCGGCTTGACCTTTTCCTGGGCGAAAGGCTCGCACGATATTCCGAGGACCGCGATCATCCGGCGCGCAGCGCGACGTCGGGTCTTTCCGAGCACCTCGCCTGGGGCGAAATCTCGGTACGCACGGTCTGGCATGCCGCGATGGCGGCGCGCGATGCCGGGGCGCGGGGGGCGGAGAAGTTTCTGTCGGAGCTTGGCTGGCGCGAGTTCGCCTGGCATCTCATGTACCACGCGCCCGAGATCGACCGGCGCAACTGGCGCGCCGACTGGGACGGGTTTCCCTGGCGCGGCGACAGCGACGACGCGGAGCGCTGGCGCCGGGGTATGACCGGCGAGCCCATCGTCGATGCCGCGATGCGCGAGATGTTCGTGACCGGGCGGATGCACAACCGGGCGCGGATGGTGGCAGCCTCGTACCTGACCAAGCATCTCCTCACCGACTGGCGGATCGGCCTCAGATGGTTCGCCGACTGCCTGACCGACTGGGACCCGGCGGCGAACGCGATGGGCTGGCAATGGGTTGCCGGCTCGGGGCCGGACGCCGCCCCCTATTTCCGCGTCTTCAACCCGGCGACGCAGGCCGAGAAGTTCGACGCGGGAGGTGCCTATCGGCGGGCCTATATCGCCGAAGGGCAGGCGGAGCCGCCGGAGACCGCGCTGGCCTTCTTCGACGCGGCCCCCCGGCACTGGGGCCTGTCGCCCGGACAGGTCTATCCGGAACGGCTGATCCCGCTGGCCGAGGGGCGCAGCCGGGCGCTCGCCGCTTACGCGCGACGGAATGCTGCGCCTGCAACATGACTATATTGCGGAATTGCGCATGACGGCGCTACGCTGCTGTTCCGGGGGGAATGTGATGCAAGTCTTGCGCTCCACCGACGGCGAGAGCGACCTGCCGCGATATTTCGCCCAGGTCTTCCGGATCGCGCGCGAGCTGCGGTGCGGCCGGCTCGACTTTGTGCTGAAGGACGGGCGGCGTTTCCGGGCCGAGGGGCAGGGGGCCGGGCCGGTCGGCGAAATCCGCGTCCATGACGACGATATCTTCGCGCGGCTTATCCGCGAAGGCGACCTGGGGTTCTGCGAGGCCTATCTCGAAGGCGGGTGGAGCTCGCCCGACCTGCAGGGCTTCATGGACCTTATCCATGCCGGCAACGAGAGCGTCTATGACGGTTTTCCGGGCATGGTGTTCGTGCGGGCCTACGAGCGGCTGCGCCATCTCCTGCGCTCGAACTCGCGCCGGCAGGCGAAGCGCAACATCTCCTATCACTACGACCTCGGCAACGACTTCTATGCGCTCTGGCTCGACCGGAGCATGACCTATTCCTCGGCCCTGTTCCGCACCGGGCAGGAGAGCCTCGAGGCGGCGCAGCGGCAGAAATACGCGGCCCTTGTCGACCGGATGGGGGTGGCACCCGGCGATCACGTGCTGGAAATCGGCTGCGGTTGGGGCGGATTTGCCGAATATGCCGCGAAAGAGCGTGGCCTTAAAGTCACGGGTCTGACGATTTCGCAGGCCCAGCTCGACTACGCGCGGACCCGGATCGAGCGGGCCGGGCTGTCGGATCGGGTTGATCTGAAGCTCCAGGACTACCGCGATGAGCGTGGAACCTACGACGGAATCGCCTCCATCGAGATGTTCGAGGCGGTCGGCGAGAAGTACTGGCCGCTCTATTTCGAGACCGTCAGGGAGCGGCTGAAACCCGGCCGGAACGCCACTCTTCAGATCATTACATTGCAAGAAAAACGCTTTGAGATTTACAGAAAAGGCGTTGATTTTATTCAGAAATACATCTTTCCTGGCGGGATGCTTCCGTCGCCCACCGCCCTGCACGCCGAGATCAGCCGCGCGGGCCTCGGCCTCGTCGGTTCCCACGAGTTCGGCGAAAGCTACAGCCATACGCTGCGGCGCTGGAACGAGGTCTTCAACGAGCGCTGGGACGAGATCGCCTCGCTCGGCTTCGATGCCCGGTTCCGGCGCATGTGGAATTTCTATCTGACCTCTTGCGCCGGAGCCTTTCACGGCGGAAACTGTGACGTAACGCAGATCACGGTAACGAGGCCAGCAGTCTAGTGCCAACGGCAGCCAAGCTCTTCGCCGCTTTCGCTTTCGCGGTATTGGCCTTCTTCACGGCCGAAATCTTCAAGCCCCATATGTCCGAGGGCACGCAATTCGGATATTTCTCCTTCGTCTCGGCGCTGATCGGTTTTGTCGCCGGCTGGCGCGTCATGGGACCGGAGGCCGGGCATGGCAACTGGCCGGCGATGAACTCCGGGTTGAAGACTTCCGCGGTCATGGTCGGGATGGCACTGATCATCTTCTCGACCTACGAGATGTTTGTTCTCGCCTTCCGGCCGGCCTACAAGGGGCCGATGGAGGCGATCGTCGGCATCTTCGACCTGGCCGTCGACTATCTCCTGGCGATGATCGCCTGGGACGTGATCGTGGTTCTGGTGGTCGGGGGCGCGCTGGCCGGGCTTTTGTCGGAATGGGCGGCGCGGCGCTGGAAATAGGGCCTTGACCGATTTCTTCTTCTACGGGTCGCTTTGTCATCCGCCGCTGTTGCGCGCGGTCATCGGGCGCGAGGTTCGGACGGTGCCGGCGCGCTTGTCGGGGCATTCGGTCGCCTGGGCCGCCGACGGGGCCTTTCCGCTGATCGTCGGGAGCGGTGCCGGGGCGGACGGCGTTCTGGTGGCGGGCCTGACGGAGGCAGATGTTGCACGGCTCGATTTCTACGAATCCGGCTTCGATTTCGTCACCCGCGAGGTCGTCGTCGAGACGGACGCGGGGCCGCGTGGCGCGCGGGTCTATTTTCCCGAACCTGCCGACCGCTGGGCGCCGGGGGCGCCGTGGACGCTCTCGGACTGGGTGGCGCGTTGGGGCGCGGCGGCGGTGGCGACGGCGGGCGATTTCATGGGCCAGATGGGGATCGTGCCGGCGGAACGGCTCTGGGCGCGCTACGGCATGATGATGATGCGCGGCGGCGCGCGGGTCCGGGCCGGCGGCGATGCGCCGGACCTGAGCTTGCGCCGTGTCCCGGCACCCGGCGATGTCGCCGAGACGCGGGTGCGCCAAGTCTATGCCAACTATTTCGCGGTCGAGGAATTCGACTTGCGCTTCCGCCGCTTCGATGGCGCGATGAGCCCCGAGGTCAATCGCGGCGTCTTCCTCTGCGGCGATGCGGCGGTTGTGCTGCCCTACGATCCCGTCCGCGACCGGGTCCTGCTGATCGAGCAGTTCCGCATGGGGCCGCATGCGCGCGGCGACCGGCGGCCCTGGCTTCTGGAGGCGCCGGCGGGCCGCGTCGACGCGGGCGAGACGCCGGAGGCCGCGGCGCGGCGTGAGGCGGAGGAGGAGGCGGGGCTGGTTCTCAGGGCGCTCCTCCCGGCCTCGAACCACTATCCTTCGCCGGCGGCGATGGCAGAGTTCCTTTACACCTACGTCGGGATCGCCGACCTGCCCGACGCGGCGGCCGGTCTTGGCGGCCTGCCGACCGAGGCGGAGGACATCCGCGCCCATGTGCTGCCCTTCGCCCGGCTGATGGAGATGGTCGCGACCGGCGAGGTCAATACCGGCCCGCTGATCGTGCTGGCCTACTGGCTCGACCGCAACCGGGCACAGATCCGGGCCGACGCCGGGGCTTGAGGTCGCATCGCGCGCGGCCTAGGAAGGGGTGAGGCGACAGGAGGATGCAGATGCGTGTTTACAGCGACCTCGCCGAAGCAGTGGGAAAGACACCGCTGATCCGGCTGCGCAAGGCCAGCGAGATCACCGGCTGCGAGATCCTCGGCAAGGCGGAGTTTCTCAATCCGGGCCAGTCGGTCAAGGACCGCGCCGCGCTTTACATCATCCGCGATGCGGTGGCGAAGGGGCTTTTGAAACCCGGCGGCACGATCGTCGAAGGCACGGCCGGCAACACCGGCATCGGCCTCGCGCTCGTCGGCGCCTCGATGGGTTTCAAGACGGTGATCGTGATTCCCGAGACGCAGAGCCAGGAAAAGAAGGACATGCTGCGCCTCGCGGGCGCGGATCTGGTCCAGGTGCCTGCGGCACCCTACAAGAATCCGAACAACTACGTGCGTTACTCGGGCCGTTTGGCCGAGAAACTTGCACAAACCGAACCAAATGGTGCGATCTGGGCGAACCAGTTCGACAATGTCGCCAACCGCCAGGCCCATATCGAGACGACCGGCCCCGAGATCTGGGAAGAGACCGGCGGCAAGGTCGACGGCTTCGTCTCTGCCGTGGGGTCCGGCGGCACGCTCGCCGGTGTGGCGATGGCCCTGCAGCCGAAGGGCGTGAAGATCGGCATCGCCGATCCTGAAGGTGCCGCGCTTTACAGCTTCTACACGAGCGGTGCGCTGAAATCCGAAGGCTCGTCGATCACCGAGGGGATCGGACAGGGGCGGATCACCGCCAATCTCGAAGGATTCACGCCGGACATGGCCTGGTGCATCCCCGATTCCGAGGCGCTGCCGATCGTCTTCGACCTTCTGGCAGAAGAGGGGCTCTGCATGGGCGGCTCTACCGGGATCAACGTCGCGGGCGCGATCCGCATGGCGCGGGAAATGGGGCCGGGGCACACCATCGTCACGCCGCTTTGCGACTATGGAACGCGCTACCAGTCCAAGCTCTTCAATCCGGATTTCCTGCGGGCCAAGGGCCTGCCGGCGCCCGACTGGCTCGCCAAGGTGCCACGGACCGTGCCCAGCGTGTTCGTCGACTGATGCGGACGCTTCGCGGACTTCTGCTTCTCCTTCTTCTTGCCGCGCTGCCGGCGCTGCCGGTCATGCTGACGCCGGCCGTCGTTGTGGCGCAGGACATCCCGGAGCCCGACTACAAGGCCTGGGAAGAGGCCGCGCAGCGCGCGGAGGAGGCGCTGGCGGCCGACCGCGTCAGCACCACCGCACTGGAGAAGGTACGCAGTTCCATCGTCGAATGGCGCGCGACCTTCGCTCAGGCGCAGAACGCGAACTCCGCCCAGATCGAAACGGTGAAGTCGCAGATCGCGGCCCTCGGGCCGGCGCCGACCGAGGAAAAGCCCGACGCGCCCGAGATCGCCGACCGGCGCAAAGCACTGAACGATCAGCTCGCCAAGCTTCAGGCGCCCGGCATTGCCGCGGTCGAGGCGCGCAGCCGCGCCGACGGGCTGGTCCGCCAGATTGACGCCCGGGTCCGGGCGCGGCAGGCGAGTGAGCTTCTCCGGCTGTCGCCGACCCCGGTCAATCCCGGCAACTGGCCCGCCGGCTGGGCGGTGCTGGAGCAAGGCATGAAGACCCTCTGGGCCGAGGCGGGCGAGGCCTGGAACAATCCAGCGCGACGCACCGAGCTGAAGAACAACCTTCCCGTCATCGTCCTCTTCCTCGCCATCGCCGGTATCCTCGTCCTGCGCGGACCGAATTTCATCGAACGCCTGTCGCTGCGGGTCCAGAAGGGCGGTACCGAGCGCGGCCGCTACATTGCCGCGGCCCTGGTCTCGCTCGGTCAGGTGATCGTGCCGGTGGGCGGCGTGATCCTGCTCGTCGCGGCGGTGAAGGCGACCGGGATGACCGGCATCCGGTCCGGCGCGCTGATCTCGGCGCTTCCCTATGCCTCGTTCTTCTTCTTCACGGCGCGCTGGATCGGGGCCTGGCTTTTCCGCGTCGAGGACGCGGGCACGGCGCTGTCCACCCGGCCGGCTGAAGCGCGCTTCCACGTCAACATGATCGCGCTGATGATCGCGGCGGAGTTGTTCCGGCGCGCCTTCATCACCGAGGTGCGGCCACCACTGTCGATGGCCGCGCAGGCGGTCTGGGCGGCACCACTGGTCTGCATCTGCGCGATCTTCCTCTTCCGCCTCGGCCAGCTTCTCAGGCCGCATCGCGCCGATCGTGCGCATGTTGTCGCCGCCGCCGAGTTCCGCGACCGGATTCTCGGCTCGATCGGGATGGCGGTCATGGCGGTGTCGATCCTCGCGCCGCTCCTCGCCGTCATCGGCTATGTCGCGGCGGCCAATGCGCTGATCTGGCCGACGGTGATGTCGCTCGGCCTGCTGGGCCTGATCGTGCTCCTGCAACGCTTCGGCACCGAGATCTACCTTGCCGCGACCCAGTCCGGCGAGGAGGGGCGCGAGGCGCTCCTGCCGGTTCTGATCGGCTTCGTCCTGACGATCCTCGCCCTGCCGCTCTTCGCGCTGATCTGGGGCGCGCGGGTGACCGACCTCTCCGAGGCCTGGACCCGGTTCAGCGAAGGCATTTCCATCGGCGAGACGCGGTTGTCGCCGGCCGTGCTGGTGACCTTCCTGCTGATCTTCGCGATCGGCTACATGATCACCCGGCTAGGGCAGGGGGCGCTGAAATCGGCGATCCTGCCGCGCACCCGGCTCGACAAGGGGGTGCAGAACGCGCTGATCTCGGGCCTCGGCTATGTCGGGATATTTCTTGCAGCACTCGCCGCGATCACCGGGGCGGGGATCGACCTTTCGGCGCTCGGCTATGTCGTGGGCGCGCTTTCGGTCGGTATCGGTTTCGGCCTTCAGAACATCGTGCAGAACTTCGTCTCGGGGATCATCCTCCTGATCGAACGGCCGATTTCGGAAGGCGACATGATCGAGGTCAACGGCCAGTTCGGCACGGTCAAGGGGATCTCCGTCCGCTCGACCTGGATCGAGACCTTCGACCGCACCGATGTGATCGTGCCCAATGCCGATCTGGTTTCGGGCGTGGTGACCAACCTCACGCGTGGCAACCTGACGGGCCGGCTGATCATCCTGGTCGGCGTCGCCTATGGCAGCGACACCCGCCGGGTCGAGACGATCCTGAAAGAAATCGCCGAGGCGCAACCGCTGGTGATGGTCGATCCGGCGCCCAACGTGTTCTTCGTCGGGTTCGGCGCCGACAGCCTCAACTTCGAGATCCGGGCGATCCTGTCGGACGTGAACTTCAAGATGGTGGTGCAGTCCGAGATCCTGCACGAGATCGCCGCGCGCTTCGCCGCCGAAGGGATCGAGATCCCGTTCGCGCAGCGCGACCTCTGGATTCGCAACCCCGAGGCGCTGCTGCCCGGACGGAAGCGGCGCCCGGCGCCCAAGCCGAAGCCGGAGACGCCGGAAAAGCCGGCCGAGGTGGCCGAGACGGATCCCGCCAGCATCCGCAACGATCCAGACGGGGATGCGCTCGCCGAGGGGGAGGAAATATGACCGCGTTGCTCTTTCGAGACGATCCCTACCTGCGCGAGGCAGAGGCCCGGGTCGCCGGCCATACCGACGAAGGCGGCATCATCCTTGAGGCGAGCCTCTTTTATCCGACCGGCGGCGGCCAGCCCGGCGACAGCGGGCATCTCGAATGGTCCGGTGGCCGGATCGCCATCGCCACCACGGTCAAGGGCGAGGGCGCCGCCGTCGTCCTCGTTCCGGCGGAACCGCAGCCGCTGCCGCCGGTCGGCGCCGAGTTGCGCCAGCGCCTCGACTGGGGCCGGCGCTACCGGCACATGCGGGTCCATACCGGCCTCCACCTTCTCTCGGTGGTGATCCCGCTGCCGGTGACCGGCGGCCAGATCGGCGCCGAGAAGGGCCGGCTCGACTTCGACATGCCGCATCCGCCCGGTGACGTGACGGCGCTTGAGGAGCGGGTGAACGAGTTGATCGCGCGCGATCTGCCGGTCACCGAGGACTGGATCACCGACGCCGAGCTTGCGGACAATCCGGGTCTGGTGAAGACGATGTCGGTGGCGCCGCCGGTCGGCCAGGGCCGGGTCCGGTTGATCCGCATCGGGCAGGGATCCGGCCAGATCGACCTTCAGCCCTGCGGCGGCACCCATGTCGCCCGCACCGGCGAGATCGGCCGCGTGACCATCGGCAAGATCGAGAAGAAGGGCCGGCAAAACCGGCGGGTGAGCCTGATCCTGTCGGACTGAGCGCTGCGCGGGGCAGGGAGGGCAGGGCTACCACGCCCCACCTGGCTCAGCCCCGCCTCGACCGCAAGCCCTCGGGCGATCCCCGCGCAACACGGTCCGAAATCTCCGAAAGTGCGGCTTATTCCACCGACTTCGCCCTTGATCGCGCCGCATGGACCGCTATAACCGCGCCTCACGGACAGGTGGCCGAGTGGTCGAAGGCGCACGCCTGGAAAGTGTGTAGGCGGGGAACCGTCTCGAGGGTTCGAATCCCTCCCTGTCCGCCACCATATAACGTATTGATAATAAACGATTTTTCGGATCGCGTATTGTCGCGTGTTTTCCGTGACATGCGAGGCGCTCTGGCTCCTAGAGACTTGAAATCACAGGCGAAACAGCCGCCCAAAATGGCGCGAGTCTCTGTTTGGCATTTGGAGCGATACGGTTTTCGGCCGCAGGTTCAGGCGCTGGACTTGACTTTGGGCCATTTCGAAGCTGACGACGAGCCTCGTCGCGTCTCCTCAGCCGAGAACACTGTGAATGCGTTCTCGAAGGAATTCAGCGAGTTCCGCGGGATCGTGTCCCTATGCGTGGTGTAGGTTCTGGTTGAGGTGGTCATCGGCATTTTCCGGTTAGGGTCTGGTTGCTTACGCCAACCCAGAACCGAAGG
>NCEA01000009.1 GCA_002280515.1 Rhodobacterales bacterium 32-67-9 | reverse complement strand
CGGATCGCCGCCTTCATGGACGATGGCGCGGCGCGGGTGCTGACGGTCTGGCGCGGCAAGCCCCTGTTCGCCGGGGCGGCGGCGGGCTGGGTCGCGCCGGGGCATCCGGTGCTGGCCGAGGCCGGCACGGCGCCGATCTTCCTTGGCCTCGACGACGGCGCGCCGCGCTTTGCCGCCGATATATCCGCCTGGCAGCCCGGGGACGGTGCGACACCGCCGGCGGGCGTCTTCTTCGATCCGACCGAACAGCGTCATCCGGCACTGCCAGAGGATCACCGCTTTGCCGAGTTGCGGGGGGTGATGGCCGCGCTCAACCCGCGCGACGGCGAACTGGTGGCGACGGCGAAGGCGCTCCTCGCCTGGCATCGCAGCCACCGCTTCTGTTCGGCCTGCGGCGCCCCGAGCGAGGTCGCCGAGGCCGGCTGGCAGCGCCGTTGCCCCGCGTGCGGCGTGGCGCATTTCCCGCGCACTGATCCGGTGGTGATCATGCTGGTGACGCGCGGCAACAGCACGCTGATCGGCCGCTCTCCGGGCTGGCCGGAGGGCATGTATTCCTGCCTTGCCGGCTTCATGGAACCGGGCGAGACGCTGGAGGCCGCCGTGCGCCGCGAGGTTGCCGAGGAAACCGGCGTCCGCGTCGGTGCGGTGCGCTATCTGGCGAGCCAGCCCTGGCCCTATCCCTCGTCGCTGATGATCGGATGCGCCGGCATTGCCGAGAGCGATGAGATCACGCTCGACCCGGCGGAACTGGAGGCCGCGCGCTGGATCAGCCGTGACGAGATGGCAGAGGTTCTCGCCGGCCGGCATCCGTCGATCCGCCGCCCGCGCGCCGGCGCAATCGCGGGATTCCTCTTGACCAACTGGGTTGCGGACCGGCTCGAATGACGCCAAGACTCGGACAGGTGGACGAGCGGAGTTTGGCAGCGTGAAATTCTCGACCAAGGAGGATATCGAGGCGCCGGCCGACCTGATCTTCGACGCGATGTCGGATTTCGCGGCGTTCGAGCGCAGCGCGATGCGGCAGGGCGCCGAGGTGACGCGGGTCGATCCAGTGGCGGACATCGGCGCCGGCATGACCTGGAGCCTGCGGTTCCCGATCCGCGGCAAGATGCGGCGGGCGGTCTGCGAGCTTGAGCAGTTCGATCCGCCGGCGGGCCTGCGGTGCCGGATCGAAAGCACCGCCTTCGAAGGGTCGCTGACACTCGGCCTTGTCGCGCTGTCGCGAAGCCGCACCCGGCTTGGCGTGCAACTCGAGGTCAAGCCTCGCACCCTGGCCGCGCGTCTCCTGATGCAGACGGCGCGGCTGAACCGGGCGAGCTACACCCGCCGGTTCGAGGGGCGCGTGCAGAAATTCGCGGCCGAGTTGGAGCTCCAGCAGATCAAGAGGCGGACGTCCTGAACGCTTCTCCTCAATACCGGCTGGGATCGGCCGGGTAGACGCCGAGCAGCGTCATTGACGAGGTGAAGTAATCCAGCTCCTCCAGCGCGAGGCGCACGTTGGCGTCGTCGGGATGGCCCTCGATGTCGGCATAGAACTGCGTGGCCGAGAACGATCCGTCGACCATGTAGCTTTCCAGCTTGGTCATGTTCACGCCGTTCGTCGCGAAGCCACCCATCGCCTTGTAGAGCGCGGCGGGGATGTTGCGCACCTGGAAGACGAAGGTGGTCATCATGCCGTGGTCGCCGCGCCGGGCGCGGTTCGGCTCTTTCGCCATGATGAGAAAGCGCGTGGTGTTGTGGGCGTGATCCTCGATATGGCGGGCGAGGATATTGAGGCCGTAGATCTCGGCGGCGAGGTCGGAGGCCAGCGCGCCGACGGTGCGTTCCTCCTTCGCCGCGATCTCGGCGGCAGCACCGGCGCTGTCGGCGGCGGCCTCGCCCCTGATGCCGTAGCGGGCGAGGAAGGAGGCGCATTGCGGGATCAGCACGAGGTGGGCGCGGACCTTCTCGATCTCCTCGATCTGCACGCCGGGCAGGGCCATCAGGCTGATATGCACCCGCACGAAGGCCTCGTCGACGATATAAAGCCCCGATTCCGGCAGCAGGCGGTGGATGTCTGCGACGCGCCCGTAGGTGGTGTTCTCGACCGGCAGCATGGCAAGCTCCGCCGCGCCCGACTGCACCGCGTCGATCACGTCCTCGAACGTCCGGCAGGGCAGCGGCTCCATCTCCGGGCGGGCATCCCGGCAGGCTTCGTGCGAATAGGCTCCGGGCTCTCCCTGGAAAGCGATCCGACCGGTCATTGGGGTGGCTCCTTGGCGACGGCCCGGCAGCCGGGCGTTTCGTCGCGCTAACTATACCTTGAAACCGGGCAGGGGAAGCGGGTAGATACCCCGCAAGGAATTGCCAGGGTAGAGGCGCGACATGTTCGACACGATGACGATAACGAAGGCCGGCGGCGCGCTCTGCGGGGCTTTCCTGATCTTCCTTCTGGGCAAGTGGGCGGCCGAGTCGCTCTATCACACCGGTCCGGTGGCCCATGCCGGAGAGGAGGTCGCGCAGGCCTACACGATCGACACCGGCGCGGCGGAAGCCGCCGCACCGGCGGCGGATGCCGGCCCCGATTTCGCGACGCTGCTGGCCTCGGCCGATGCCGCCGCAGGCGAGAAGGTCTTCGGCAAGTGCAAGGCCTGCCACAAGATTGACGGTACCAACGGCACCGGTCCGCATCTCGACGGCGTGGTTGGCCGCGCCGTGGCCTCGGTCGCGGGCTTCGGCTATTCGGACGGGATGGTGAGCCACGGCGGCGACTGGACGCCGGAGGCGCTGAACACGTTCCTCGAAGACCCCAAGGGCGTCGTTGCGGGCACCAAGATGTCCTTTGCCGGGCTGAAGAAGCCCGAGGACCGCGCCAACATCATCGCCTATCTCCAGTCGCTCGGCGGCTGAGCCGCGCGGGAAACGCTGCATCGGGGCCGTCCGGTCGGGGCGGCCCTTTTTCGTCGCTCACGCGGAATCTCACAAATTCGCAACTTGATGCCCGGCCCCGCGACGTTCTAGCCTCGTTCTGGAAGATCGGACGCGTCTGTCGGCGCGTCATGGAGGGATTTATGGGTATGGACAGAATGCGCGGCAATGCGGTGACGGCCGGTATCGGGCGCAACCTCCTCCGGGGAATGGCGGTCGCCGGGCTGACGGTCGCGGTGACGACCGGTCTTGCCGGGGCGCTCCGGGCCGAGGGCAAGGTGATTACCGCGCACGGGATCTCCACCTTCGGCGACCTGAAATATGCCGCCGATTTCGCCCATCTCGACTACGTCAACCCGGACGCGCCGAAGGGCGGTGAAATCGCCGAATGGACGTCCGGCGGGTTCGACTCGATGAACCCTTACACGGTCAAGGGGCGCGCTGCCGCCCTGTCCACGATCATGCTCGAAAGCCTGATGGAGGGCACCGCGGACGAGGTCGATGCCGCCTATTGCCTGCTCTGCGAGACGATCGAATACCCCGAGGACCGTTCCTGGGTGGTCTTCAACCTGAGGCCCGAGGCGGTCTTTTCCGACGGCAGCCCGGTGACAGCGGACGACGTGATGTTTTCCTACGAAACCCTGCGCGACAAGGGCCTGTCGAGCTTCCGCGCGGTGATCGCCCAGCAGGTCGAGGCGGCCGAAGTGCTGGGGCCGAAGACGATCAAGTTCTCCTTCAAGGCGGATTTTCCGAAGCGCGACCTGATCCAGGCGGTCGGCGGCCTGCCGATCTTCTCGAAAGCCGATTTCGAGGCGAAGAAACGCGATCTGGAGGCAACCTCGCTGGAGCCGTTCCTCGGTTCCGGCCCCTATCTTTTCGACAGCATGGATGTCCCGACCCGCATCGTCTACCGCCGCAATCCCGATTACTGGGGCAAGGACCTTCCGCTCAATCGTGGCCGGCGCAATTTCGACCGTATCCGGATCGAGTATTTCGGCGATTACGACGCCGCCTTCGAGGGGTTCAAGGGCGGCGCCTACACCTTCCGCAACGAGGCGTCGTCGCTGATCTGGGCGACGCGCTACGACTTTCCGGCGTTACAGAACGGCTGGGTCAAGAAGGCCGAGTTGCATGACGGCGATATCGCGAGCGGCCAGGCCTTCGTCATGAACCTGCGGCGCGAGAAGTTCCAGGATCCCCGCGTGCGGGAGGCGATCGGGCTGATGTTCAACTTCGAATGGTCGAATGCCTCGCTTTTCTACGGGCTTTATGCGCGCATCAATTCCTTCTGGGAAAACAGCGAGATGGCGGCAACGGGCTTGCCATCGGACGCGGAAAAGGCGCTTCTGGAACCCCTGAAGGACCTGCTGCCGGCCGGCGTTCTCGACGAGGAGCCGGTCATGGCGCCGGTGTCGGGCGAACGTCAGCTTGACCGCAAGAACCTGCGCAAGGCAGCGGCGCTTCTCGACGAGGCGGGCTGGGTCGTGGGCAATGACGGCATCCGCCGCAACGACAAGGGCGAGACGCTGAAGGTCGAGTTCCTCAACGACAGCCAGACCTTCGACCGGGTCTTCAACCCCTATATCGAGAACCTGCGCGCGCTCGGCATCGACGCGAGCCTGAACCGGGTCGACGACGCGCAGATGACCAACCGCACTCGCAGCCATGACTTCGACATCCTCACCGGTCATCTTGGCGGCAGCCTGACGCCGGGGTCCGAGTTGCAGCAGACCTTCGGGTCGAAATCGGTCGACGACGTCTTCAACCTGATGGGCTTGCAGAGCGAGGCGGTAGACAGGCTGATCCCGATGATCGAAGGCGCGAAATCGCGCGAGGAGCTGACGACGGCGGTTCGCGCGCTCGACCGGGTTCTGCGGGCCTACCGGTTCTGGGTGCCGCAATGGTACAAGAACAAGCACACGGTCGCCTATTACGACATGTACGAGCACCCCGAGAACCTGCCACCCTATGCGCTGGGCGAACTGGACTTCTGGTGGTACAACGCCGACAAGGCCGCCGCAATCAAGGCGGCAGGCGCGCTGAACTGACGCGCCGCCAGGGGAAAGAGCAGACCGGCCGATGGGCGCCTATATCCTGCGAAGACTGCTGCTGATGATCCCGACCCTGGTCGGGATCATGCTGATCAACTTCACCCTGACGCAATTTGTTCCCGGCGGGCCGATCGAGCAGATCCTTGCGCGGCTGGAAGGCGAGGGCGATGTCTTCCGCAACATCGCTGGCGGCGGCGACGCGGGGCAGCAGCAGCAGGTCGGCGGCGACGAACGCTATCTCGGTGCGCGCGGATTGCCGCCGGAATTCATCAAGGAACTGGAACAGCAGTTCGGCTTCGACAAGCCGGCGCCGCAAAGGTTCCTCGAAATGATGGGCAACTACCTGCGCTTCGATTTCGGGGAAAGCTATTTCCGCTCGATCTCCGTCGTCGATCTGGTGATCGAGAAGATGCCGGTGTCGATCACGCTCGGGTTCTGGTCGACGCTTCTGGCCTACATGATCTCGATCCCGCTCGGCATCCGCAAGGCGGTCAGGGACGGGTCGAAATTCGATACCTGGACCTCGGGCGCGATCATCGTCGCCTATGCGATCCCGGGGTTCCTGTTCGCCGTCCTTCTCATCGTGCTCTTCGCCGGCGGCAGCTACTGGCGGATCTTCCCGCTGCGCGGGCTGACCTCCGACAACTGGGACCAGTTGTCGATGATCGGCAAGGTCGCGGATTATTTCTGGCACATCACGCTGCCGGTCGTCGCCTCCACCATCTCCAGCTTCGCGACGCTCACGCTTCTGACGAAGAACAGCTTTCTCGACGAGATCAACAAGCAATACGTGCTGACCGCCAAGGCCAAGGGGCTTACGGAATCGCGCGTGCTTTACGGCCATGTCTTCCGCAACGCGATGCTGATCGTGATCGCCGGGTTCCCCGGCCTCTTCCTCGCCGTGCTCTTCGGTGGCGGCCTTTTGATCGAGACGATCTTCTCGCTCGACGGGCTCGGTCGGCTTGGCTACGAGGCGGCGGTGGCGCGGGATTATCCGGTGGTCTTCGGCACGCTTTACGTCTTCGGTCTTCTTGGCCTGTTCATTGGCCTCCTCTCTGACCTGATGTATGTCTTCGTCGATCCCCGCATCGACTTCGAGAAGCGGGCCGGCTGATGCGGCTGTCCCCCCTCAACCAGCGCCGCTGGCGCAACTTCAAGGCCAACCGGCGCGCCCTCTGGTCGCTCTGGATCTTCCTCGTGATCTTCGTCCTGTCGCTCTTTGCCGAACTCATTGCCAACGACAAGCCGATCCTGGTGAGCTACCGGGGTCAGCTTCATTACCCGATCTACAAGTTCTACCCCGAGATCGCGTTCGGCGGGGATTTCAAGACCGAAGCGATCTACCGCGATCCGGCGGTGCAATGCCTGATCAAGACCGGCGGGATCGTCGATTGCTGGGACGATCCCGAAGGCGTCATCGCCGATGCCGCCGACGGTGACTTCGCGGGCGAGGCGGTCGAGCCGGGCTGGATGCTCTGGCCGCTGATTCCCTACAGCTACAACACGATCAACAATGTCGGCACAGCGCCCTCGGCGCCGGACAGCGACCACTGGCTCGGCACCGACGACACCGCGCGCGACGTGCTGGCGCGGATCATCTACGGCTTCCGGCTGTCGATCCTCTTCACCCTGATCGTCACGGCGATCTCCAGCCTGATCGGCATCGCCGCCGGCGCGGTGCAGGGGTATTTCGGGGGCTGGGTGGATCTGACCTTCCAGCGGTTGCTGGAAATCTGGGGGTCCACCCCCGGCCTTTACGTCATCATCATCCTTTTCGCGATCCTCGGGCGCAGTTTCTCGCTTCTGGTCTTCGTGACGATCCTCTTCGGCTGGCCGGCGCTCGTCGGCGTCGTGCGGGCCGAGTTCCTGAGGGCGCGCAACTTCGAATACGTGCGCGCCGCCCGCGCGCTTGGCGTCAGCGACCGGGTGATCATGTTCCGCCACATCCTGCCCAACGCGATGGTGGCGACGCTGACCTTCCTGCCCTTCATCGTGACGGGCGCGATCGGCGGGCTCGCGGCGCTCGACTATCTCGGCTACGGGCTGCCGTCGAACCTGCCCTCGCTCGGCGAACTGGCGCTTCAGGGCAAGTCGAACCTTCAGGCGCCGTGGCTCGGCTTTTCGGCCTTCTTCACCTTCGCCATCATGCTCTCGCTTCTGGTCTTCATCTTCGAGGGGGTGCGCGACGCCTTCGACCCGCGAAAGACCTTCAAGTGAGCGCGGTTCTCGACATTCGCGACCTTCGGGTCAGCTTCCGCCAGGACGGCCGCACGATCGAGGCGGTGAAGGGCGTGAGCTTTACCGTCGACAAGGGCGAGACGGTGGCGCTGGTCGGCGAAAGCGGGTCGGGCAAGTCGGTGACGGCGCTCTCGACCGTGGCGCTTCTGGGTGGCAATGCCGAGGTCGCGGGCTCCGTCACCTACCTCGGCCGCGAGATGATCGGCGCGCCGGAGCCGGTCTTGCGCGACGTGCGCGGCAACGACATCAGCTTCATCTTCCAGGAGCCGATGACCTCGCTCAACCCCTTGCACACGCTGGAAAAGCAGCTTGCCGAAAGCCTCGCGCTGCATCAGGGGCTGGACGGCGGCGCGGCGCGGGAGCGGATCGTGGAACTCTTGAACAAGGTCGGCATCGACAATCCCGAGCGGCGACTGGCGGATTATCCGCACCAGCTTTCGGGCGGGCAGCGGCAGCGGGTGATGATCGCGATGGCGCTGGCGAACGGGCCGGAGCTTCTGATCGCGGACGAGCCGACGACGGCGCTTGACGTGACCATTCAGGCGCAGATCCTCGACCTTCTCGCCGACCTCAAGGAGCGCGAGGGGCTGAGCCTCCTGTTCATCAGCCACGACCTTGGCATCGTGCGGCGCATCGCCGACCGGGTCTGTGTGATGCAGGGCGGCGAGATCGTCGAACAGGGGCCGGTGGAGGCGATCTTCGCCAACCCGCAGCATCCCTATACGCAGAAGCTTCTGGCGGCCGAACCGCATGGCCGGCCCGACCCGGTGGCCGAGGGCGCCGAGGAAATCGTGCGGACCGAGGACCTGCGCATCTGGTTCCCGATCCAGCGCGGATTGCTGCGCAAGACCGTGGGCCATGTGAAGGCGGTGAATGCCGCCTCGATCTCGGTCCGGGCGGGCGAGACGCTGGGCATCGTCGGCGAAAGCGGGTCGGGCAAGACGACGCTGGCGCTGGCCATCATGCGGCTGATCGCGTCGGAGGGGCCGATCCTCTATCTCGACCAGGACATCTCCAGATGGCGGCCGCGCGATCTGCGCAAGCTTAGGCGCGACATGCAGATCGTGTTCCAGGACCCCTTCGGCAGCCTGTCGCCGCGCATGACCTGCGAACAGATCATTGCCGAGGGGCTGACCGTGCACGGCGTCGAACCGGGCCGCGACCGGCGCGAGATGGTGGCGGAGATCATGACCGAGGTCGGGCTCGATCCCGCGACGATGGGGCGCTATCCGCACGAATTCTCGGGCGGCCAGCGCCAGAGGATCGCGATCGCGCGGGCGATGATCCTGCGGCCGAAGGTCGTGGTGCTGGACGAGCCGACCTCGGCGCTCGACATGACGGTGCAGGTGCAGATCGTGGAGCTTCTGCGCTCGCTCCAGCGGCGCTACGGGCTGGCCTATCTCTTCATCAGCCATGACCTCAGGGTGATCCGCGCGCTGTCGCACAAGATCATCGTGATGAAGGCGGGCGACGTGGTCGAGACGGGCACCAGCGCCGCGATCTTCGAGGCGCCGCAATCGGACTACACGCGCGAGCTGATGGCAGCGGCGTTCGGGGCGGGCGACGCGGGAGCCGCATGAAGATCCTCTTTGTCCATCAGAACTTCCCCGGCCAGTTCCTGCATCTGGCGCCGGCTCTGGCAGCGCGCGGCCATCAGGTCGTAGGGCTGACGACCGAGACCAACGCAAGGCCTGCGCCGGTCCCGGTGCTGCGCTATCGGACGCCACAGCAGACCAAGGCGGAGGGGTTGGGAAAGACCTACGCGGAGGCGGCAGAGCGCGGCGCCTCCGTCGCCCGCGCCGCGGCGCAGATCAGCCGCGACAAGGGCTTCGTTCCCGATGTCGTCTTCGGCCACGGCGGCTGGGGCGAGACACTGTTCCTGCGCGAGGTCTGGCCCGACGCGCGGCACCTGACCTACGCGGAGTTCTTCTATCACACGACCGGCTGCGATACCGGCTTCGACCCGGAATTCCATCGCGACGGTCTGGCGCCGCGCCTGCGGACTACGGCCCGCAAGACCCACCTTCTGATGGCGTTGTCCGAGGCCGACGCGGCACTTTCTCCGACGAAATGGCAGGCCTCGACCTTTCCGGCCGCATTCCGCGACCGGATCAGCGTGATCCATGACGGCATCGACACCGACCGGGTCTGTCCCGACCCCTCGGCCAGCCTGACGCTGCCCGGTGGCCGGGTGCTGCGCGCCGGCGACGAGGTGATCAGCTTCGTCAACCGCAACCTCGAGCCCTATCGCGGCTACCACGTCCTGATGCGCGCCTTGCCCGAGGTGCTGGCGGCGCGGCCGGACGCGCAGGTTGTGATCGTCGGCGGCGACGGGCAAAGCTATGGTCCGTCGCCGGGGGAAGGCAAAAGCTGGAAGCAAATCTTTCTCGACGAGGTCGGCGACCGGCTCGATCTTGCCCGCGTGCATTTCCTCGGCCAGGTGCCTTACGGCGATTTCCTGTCGCTGCTCAGGGTCACGCGGGTCCATGCCTACCTGACCTATCCCTTCGTCCTGTCGTGGTCGATGCTCGAGGCGATGAGCGCCGGCGCGCTGGTCGTCGGGTCGCGCACGCCGCCGGTGGAGGAGCTGATCCGCGACGGCGAGAATGGGCGGCTTGTCGATTTCTTCGACATCGCCGGCTGGTCGCGGGCGCTGACCGACGCGCTGGCCGATCCGGATGCCGCGTTACCGCTCCGCGCGGCGGCGCGGCGGACGATTCTGGAAGGCTACGACCTGAAACGCCACTGCCTGCCGCGTCTCGTCGACTTCGTCGAGCGCGGTTGAGGCGGCGTCGTCAGACCGCCGGGCTGTGGCCGGCTTTCGACAGGTCGTAGGCGTCGAACGTGCGGGCGATCATCCGGGTCAGCGGGCGGGCGCGTTCCGGGATGGAGAAGCCCGCATCGCTGACCTCGACCACCTCGCCGAATTCGCGCACGGCCGGTGCGAACAGCGCCGCGATCTGTGCGGCACTCAGCCCGAACCGGTCGCGGAATTCCGCAGCGTCAATGCGGAAGTCGCACATCAGCGCCTCGATCAGCCGGGCGCGCAGGACATCCTCGCCGCGGAATTCGTGGCCCTTCGCGGTGGCGAATCGGCCCTCGCGGATCGCGCGGGTATAGGCGGAGGTGCTCGGCGCGTTCTGCGCGTAGCCTTGCGGAAAGCGCGAGATCGCCGAGGCGCCGAGGCCGATCAGCGTCTCGGCGGTGTCGTCGGTATAGCCCTGGAAATTCCGGCGCAGCCGGCCACCGCGCGCCGCAGCGGCAAGCCCGTCAGAGGGCAGGGCGAAATGGTCGATGCCGATCTCGTCATAGCCGTCGGCGACGAAGAGGTCGCGCGCGGTCTCGAACAGCCGGAGCCGCTCTTCCGGCCGGGGCAGGGCGTCCGACGGGATCATCACCTGCCGACGCGCCATCCAGGGCACATGCGCGTAGCCGTAAAGCGCGACCCGGTCAGGGCCGAGCGACAGGAGCTTTTGCACCGAGGCCGCGATGCGCTGCCGGTTCTGGTGCGGCAGCCCGAAGAGGATATCGGCGTTGAGCGAGGCGATGCCGCGCGCGCGCAGCTTGTCGATGGCCAGTTTCGTGACCTCGAAGCTCTGGTCGCGACCGATTGATTTCTGGATCTCCGGGTCGAAATCCTGCACCCCGATCGAGGCGCGGTTCATCCCTGCCGCCGCGAGCGCGTCGAGGCGGGCATCGTCGATCTCGTTCGGGTCGATCTCGACCGAGAACTCGGCGCCTTCGCCGAGCGGCACGATGTCGAACACCGTCCGGGCGACATCCTCCATCACCTCGGGCGGCATCATCGTCGGCGTGCCGCCGCCCCAGTGAAGCCGCGACAATGTCACGCCTTTCGGCAGATGCGCCTTCAGCAGCGCCAGTTCCGCCTTCAGAACCTCGGCATAGGCGCGCACCGGATCGTCGGATGTGGTTCCCTGCGTCCGGCAGGCGCAGAACCAGCAGAGGCGCCGGCAGAACGGCACGTGCAGATAGAGCGAAATTCGGGCGCCGGTTGCGATGTTTCCCACCCACGCGCGAAAATCTTCGGCGCCGAGGGTCGAATTGAAATGCGGGGCGGTCGGATAACTTGTATAACGCGGTACACGCGCGTCAAATAGTCCGAGCCGCGTAAGTTGCGATTCAGTTGCCATGTGCCTAGCGTTAGGCACAGGCAAGGCTTGCCACATTGACCCAGATCAAAGAATGCAGATGACAGTTCACGAAGCCCCACTGTCCGCGCCGAACTGCGGCAACTGTCAGATCCGCCACCGGGCGGTCTGCGCCCGTTGCGAAACGGACGAACTGGAGGCGCTTGATTCGATCAAGTTCTATCGCAGCTTCGAAGCGGGCCAGACTCTGCTCTGGTCCGGCGACCGGATGGATTTTGTCGCCTCGGTGGTTTCGGGCGTCGCGACGTTGACCCAGGTGATGGAAGACGGGCGGACCCAGACGGTCGGACTGCTCTTCCCGTCCGATTTCGTGGGACGTCCGGGCCGCGACAAGGCGCCGTACAACGTCATCGCGACGACCGACCTTCTGATGTGCTGCTTCCGCAAGAAGCCGTTCGAGGAACTGATGGGCCGTACCCCGCATATCGGCCAGCGTTTGCTGGAGATGACGCTCGACGAACTTGACGCGGCGCGGGAATGGATGCTGCTGCTTGGCCGCAAGACCGCGCGCGAGAAAATCGCGAGCCTGCTTGCCATCGTTGCCCGCCGCGAGGCCTCGCTGCACCTGAAGGTACCGCAGGGCCGGATGATCTTCGACCTGCCGCTGACGCGCGAGGCGATGGCGGATTACCTCGGCCTGACGCTCGAGACAGTAAGCCGGCAGATGTCGGCGCTGAAGCGCGACGGGATCATCGTTCTGGAAGGCAAGCGGCATGTCGTCGTGCCTAGCTTCGACCGGCTTCTGGAAGAGGCCGGCGACGACGCGGACGGCGGCCTCGTCGGCTGAGGCCGGGGACTATCCGGCGATGCCGTTCCGCCGGGCGACGAAATCCACGAGGTGCGGAACGTAATCCTCCGGCCCGCCGCCGCCGGCCGCGACCGCCATCGCGAAGCTGTTCTTGGCCGCGTTGCCGACCGGATTGGCCAGCCCCGCCGCATCCGCCATGCTTTCGAGATAGCGCAGATCCTTCAGCGCATTGGTCAGGGTGAACCTGTGCGCCTCGCGGTTGCCGTCGCGCGCGTAGCCCATGAAGGTCTGGTAAAAGCCGCAGTCCATCCGGCTGCCGCGGATCACGCTGTCGAAGGTCGCGACCGGGATGCCGACCCTGGCCGAAAGCGCCAGCGCCTCGGAATAGAGCGCGGCATAGCCGAGCGACAGGAAGTTGTTCAGAAGCTTCATCCGGTGCCCGGTTCCGGTCGGACCAAGATGGGCGACCGTCGCCGCCCAGGTGTCTATGACCGGCCGGATCCGGGCAAAGACCGCGTCGTCGGCACCGACCATCGCGGCCAGCTTGCCCTCCTCGGCCTGGACTGGCGTGCCGCCGAGCGGGGCATCGACCAGATGCGTGCCGCGTTCGGCGAGTATCCCGGCCAGTTTTTCGGTCGAGGTCGGGTCGGAGGTGGAGCAATCGACGACGACGCTGCCGTCGCCAAGCCCCGGCAAGAGACCGGCGACGATCGCCTCGACCTGCGGCGAGCCGGGCGCGCAGATGAAGATGACCGAGGACGCGCGGGCAAGGTCGGCGAGTGTCGTCGCCTCGGTCGCGCCCCTCGCCAGCAGATCCTCGACCGGGGCGCGGTTGCGGTGGGCGATGACCGTCAGCGGATAGCCGGCCTTCCGGATGTTCGCGGACATGCCGTGGCCCATCAGGCCGATCCCGACGAAGCCGATCTTTTCCTCGGTCATGGTTCCGTTCCTCCGATTTCCGGCCGCCATTAGGGATCAAGTGGCAGCCGCCCGCAAGCCGTTGTAGGGTCCGGCCGGACAGACGACCGCAGGAGAGTGCCAATGACCGATTTCGCCATTTATCCGAGCCTGAACGGCAAGGCCGTTCTGGTCACTGGCGGCGCCTCCGGCATCGGGGCGCGGATCGTCACGGCCTTTGCCGAGCAGGGTGCACGGGTGGCGTTCCTCGACCGCGACGCTGAGGCAAGCCGCGATGTGGCGGCGCGGACCGGCGCCGCTCACCGGCTTTGCGACCTCTGCGACATCACCGCGACGCAGGCGGCAATCGCCGATCTCGCGTCGGAGGTCGGGCCGTTTGCCGTCCTCGTCAACAACGCCGCGCGCGACGACCGCCACGACTGGCGCGAGGTGACGGCGGACTACTGGGACGAGCGATTCGCCACCAACCTGCGCCACATGTTCTTCACCATCCAGGCGGTGGCCCGGGGGATGATCGCCGCCGGCGGTGGGTCGATCGTCAACATCAGCTCGAACTCCTGGTGGGAGGCGGTGGGCGGTCTGCCGGTCTATGCGACGGCGAAATCGGCGGTGCACGGGCTGACCCGCTCGATGGCGCGGGAACTTGGCCGCCACCGCATCCGCGTCAACACCGTGGTGCCGGGCTGGGTGATGACCGAGCGGCAGAAGGAATTGTGGGTGACGCCGGAGGCGCTCGCCGCGCATCTGAATCGGCAATGCCTGCCCGATCCGATCGACCCGGTCCATGTCGCACGGATGGTGCTGTTCCTGGCTTCGGACGACGCCGCCATGTGCACGGCCAACAACTACATGGTCGAGGCCGGGTCCATCTGAGGAGCCCTGCGCGACGCCGTTGACGCAATTCCGGCACGTGCTAATCTCGCGTCTGAGCTGAAGTCGGCAGGCAGTCAGCCTAATCGGTGTGTGCCGTATCTATCTCTGTTTCCATGGAGGTACATATGGAACAAGGCTCCATCGACCGTCCGGCTCGTCGCGCGCGTGTCGTCCGCAAATCCCTTACCGCCACCGCGTTCCGACAGGAAAGCCCGGTCGGCCCCCGCGCCCGGTTCGGCTTTCTCGACGAAGGCGAGGTTGAAACTCTGAAGGCGCGGGCCATTGCGCTTCTGGCCGATTACGGCGTCGTCGTGCTGCATCCCGAGGCGCGCAAGGCCTTCCTCGCGGCGGGCGCGACCGAGGGGCGCGATGCCGACCGGCTGCGGCTGCCACGCGGGATGATCGCCGAGGCGATGACGGCGACGCCGAAGACCGCGCGGCTCGCGGGCAAGCGCCGCGATCTCGATCTGGCCCTGCCGCGCCCCGACGGCGGTTTTGTCATGCGCACCGGCACCGGCGGCCACGGCTACGTCAATCCGCGTGACGCGAAATACCGCAACATGGATCTGACGGCGGTCTCGGAGATCGCGGCCGTGGCCAACACGCTCGACCAGGTCGGGTTCATCGCTCATCCCTTCGTGCACGGTGTGCCGGAAAAGACCGCCGACATCCACAGTTTCGGCCGGCTGATCGCGCGGACCGACAAGCATGTCTGGATGCAGCCCTACCAGTGGCAGAACGTCGATTACCTGATGAAGATCGCCGCGATCGCGGCCGGCGGCGAGGCGGAATTGCGCGCCAATCCGATCACCAGCGCCATCACCTGTTCCTTCACGCCGCTCGAATTCAAGTTCATGGACACGCAGGTGATCATCGCGGCGGGGCAGTACGGCGTGCCGCTCCATGCCTGCTCGCTGCCCTCCTCGGGCGGCACGGCGCCCCTCTCGGTGCCGTCGATGGCGGTGATGGCGGCGGCCGAGATCGTCGGCATGACGGTGATGGCGCATGTGCTGGCGCCGGGCATCCCGGTGATCGCGACGCCGCTGATGTTCACGCTCGACATGCGCACCGGAAGCGCGCTGCAATCCTGCGTGGAGAGCCTCCAGGCTGCGAACATGTCGGTCCAGTTGATGAAGGACGGGTTCGGGATGGTCACCCACACCTACGGCTCAGGATCGGACACGCCGGACGTCGACCACCAGTCGATGGCCGAACGGGCGCTGATCGGGCAGACGGTGGCGCTGGCCGGGGCGGATATTCTCGGCGGAGTCGGGCAGCTTGAATGTGCGACGGTGTTCAGCCCGGTGCAGGCGGTCATGGACAACGAGATCGGCGCGATGATGCGGCGGTTCATCCGCAGGCCCTCGCTCGCCGAGGAGGACATGAACTGGGCCGAGATGCTCAGGATCCGCACGGGCGGGCATTTTCTTGACAGCCCGCATACGATCCAGACCTGCCGCGACCAGTTGTCGCCGTCCGTCTTCCTGCGGCAGGGGCGCGACGACTACGAGAAGTCGGGCCGCCGCACCGCCTTCGACGCGGCGCGGGAGGCTGCGCTGGCGGCGATTGCCGCAGCGCCGGAGGAGGGCGTCCTGTCAGAGGATCAGCGCGCCGAAATCGCGGCGCTGGCGGCCCATGCCGACGAGCATATCGTCGCGGCCTATGCCGGGGCGGTCGAGGTGATCTGAGGCGCGCGCGAGGCGGGTTCATACCCGCCTTGCCTTGCCGGGATCGCCGGGGCCGGGCAAAAGGCCCGGCATCCGGCGTCGTTTCAGTGCGCCATGAATACCGGAACCTCGGTCATCTCCAGCATGTTGCGGGTGGCGCCGCCAAGGATCGCCTCGCGGAACCGGGAATGGCCATAGGCCCCCATCACGATCAGGTCGGCATTGATGTCGCGGGCGTGGCGCGACAGCACTTCGGAGGTTTTCGGCAGGGTCTTCGCCAGGACCGAGACCTCGGCATGAACGCCGTGGCGCGACAGAAGCTGCGACAGCATCCCTCCGGGGTCGGACCGCTCCGGCCCGTGGCTCGGAGGGTCTATGATGGTGATGTCGACCGCCGTCGCGGCCTTCAGGAGCGGAAGCGCCGCGCGCGCGGCGATAAGCGACTCGTCGCTCTGGTTCCAGGCAAGCACGATACGCTTGCCGAAATCGGCGCCCTCGTAGCCTTCCGGCAGAACCAGGATCGGGGCGCGACCTTCGAAGAGCGCGGCCTCGAGAATCGCCTCGGCCGCGGGATTCACCGACTTGCCGTAGGGCTTGGCGAGCACCACGAGGTCGGAAAACCGCGCGAGCATCGCGACCGGCCCGCCGAGTGCGCCGATCTGGGCGACCGCTGTGTCGACGCCCCAGCGGATATCCTCGGCCTCGAGGCGCTGGCGGACGGCAGCTTCGGCGGAGGCAGCCTCTTCCTTCGCCTGGTTGTAGGCTTCCTGGGTGAGGATCGCCGTGGCGCCGGCGTAATAGTACCCGGTCTGGGTGCGGTCGACGCCGATGCAGAGCACGTCGAGATGCGCGTCCTCGCGCCTGGCCAGGGCGACAGCGGCGTCGATCTGGGAGGCCGCGCCCTTCGGGTCGGTGACGATCGTGAGTATGGACTTGAAGGCCATCGGACTTCTCCTTTTGCTACACCGAACGGTGTGAGGCGACATTTACGGGATCGCCGGGGCTCGGGCTTTGACAAGGATCAAGCGCGGTGCGGAGCCGGATTTGACCCAGATCAATGCGTCTCCCTCCCTCCGCGTCCAAAACCCGGCCAGTCAAAGACCGCCCGGGCGCTAACGAATCGGGCGGGGAAGGCATGACGAGGGAACGTTGAGATGTGGGATTACATTAAGCTCGCCGTGCTTGGCGCCATCGCGGTTCTAGCCGCGATTGCCGCCAATTACGCGCATGATCTGGCCTATATGGTGAACGCGTTGACGGTGATGCTTGCCGCCGCGCTGACCTTTCTGTGGGTGCTGCGCCACACGGGCGACAGCCGGTCGGCGCCGGTCAACGAATACAATGACGGAGTGGTGCGCGCGGGCGTGATCGCGACCTCGCTCTGGGGAGTCGTCGGCTTCCTCGTCGGCGTGACGATCGCCTTCCAGCTCGCGTTTCCGGCGCTGAATTTCTCCGAGTTGACGCAGGGTTACCTGAACTTCGGCAAGCTCCGGCCGCTGCACACCTCGGCGGTGATCTTCGCCTTCGGCGGCAACGCCCTCATCATGTCGTCCTTCTATGTCGTCCAGCGCACCTCGGCCGCCCGCCTCTGGGGCGGCAACCTCGCCTGGTTCGTGTTCTGGGGCTACCAGCTCGTCATCGTGCTGGCGGCGACCGGCTATATCCTCGGCGCCACCCAGTCCAAGGAATACGCCGAGCCTGAATGGTACGTCGACTGGTGGCTGACGATCGTCTGGGTCGCCTACCTCGCGGTCTTCCTCGGCACGATCATCAAGCGGAAAGAGCCGCATATCTACGTCGCGAACTGGTTCTACCTGTCGTTCATCGTCACCATCGCGATGCTGCATGTGGTCAACAACCTGTCCATTCCGGTCTCGATGTTCGGCTCCAAGTCGGTGCAGGTCTTCGCCGGCGTGCAGGACGCGATGACGCAGTGGTGGTACGGCCATAACGCGGTCGGCTTCTTCCTGACCGCCGGCTTTCTCGGCATGATGTACTACTTCGTGCCGAAGCAGGCCGGCCGGCCGGTCTACTCCTACAAGCTCAGCATCATCCACTTCTGGGCGCTGATCTTCCTCTACATCTGGGCCGGTCCGCACCACCTGCACTATACCGCACTGCCCGACTGGGCCGCGACGCTGGGCATGGTGTTCTCGATCATCCTCTGGATGCCGTCCTGGGGTGGCATGATCAACGGCCTGATGACGCTCTCGGGCGCCTGGGACAAGCTCAGGACCGATCCGATCATCCGGATGATGGTGGTTTCCGTCGGCTTCTACGGCATGTCGACCTTCGAAGGCCCGATGATGTCGATCAAGGCGGTGAACTCGCTCAGCCACTACACCGACTGGACCATCGGCCACGTCCACTCCGGCGCGCTTGGCTGGAACGGCATGATCACCTTCGGTGCGCTCTACTTCCTGACCCCTCGGCTCTGGAACCGCGAGCGGCTCTATTCGCTCTCGCTGGTCAGCTGGCACTTCTGGCTCGCCACCATCGGGATCGTGCTCTACGCCGCCTCGATGTGGGTCACCGGGATCATGGAAGGCCTGATGTGGCGCGAAGTGGACAGCCAGGGCTTCCTCGTGAACGCCTTCGCCGACACCGTCGCCGCGAAGTTCCCGATGTACGTGGTGCGGGGTCTCGGCGGGGTTCTCTACCTCACCGGCGCGCTGATCATGGTCTACAACCTCTGGGCAACCGTTGCGAAGCAGCCGGCCGTGGCTGGTGCTTCCAACGCTGTCCCGGCCGAATAAGGGGGCCCGGATCATGGGTATTCTTGAAAAGCACAAGTTCCTCGAGACCAACGCGACGGCCCTTCTGATCGGCGCCTTCGCGGTGGTCACGATCGGCGGCATCGTGGAAATCGCCCCGCTCTTCTACCTCGAGAACACGATCGAGAAAGTGGAAGGCGTGCGTCCCTACACGCCCCTGGAACTGACCGGACGCGACATCTACATCCGCGAAGGCTGCTACGTCTGCCACAGCCAGATGATCCGGCCGATGCGCGACGAGGTGGAGCGCTACGGCCACTACAGCCTCGCGGCGGAATCGATGTACGACCATCCGTTCCAGTGGGGATCGAAGCGCACCGGGCCGGATCTGGCCCGGGTGGGCGGCCGCTATTCCGACGAATGGCATGTCGACCACCTGACCGACCCGCAATCGGTGGTGCCGGAATCGGTGATGCCGAAATACGGTTTCCTCGCCAACCGGCTGATCGAACCCACCTGGATCGACGAGCGGCTCGGCACGGATGCGCTGGTCGGCGTTCCCTACACTTCGGAGATGATCGAACTGGCCAAGGCCGACTTCGCCGCCCAGGCCGATCCGGACGCCGACACCGACGGGCTGATCGAGCGCTATCCGGGCGCCACCGTGTCGAATTTCGACGGGCAGCCCGGCATCACCGAGATGGACGCGCTGATCGCCTATCTCCAGGTTCTGGGCACGATGGTCGATTTCACGACCTTCCAGCCCGACCCGAACCGCTGAGGAGGGGGCGATGGATATCTATTCGCTCCTGAGGGAATTCGCCGACAGCTGGGTGCTTCTGGCACTGACGCTGGTCTTCCTCGGCGTCGTTCTCTGGGCCTTCCGGCCCGGATCGCGGCGCGTCCACGAGGATATCGCGAACATCCCGTTCCGGCATGAAGACAAACCCGCGCGAGACAATGGCGTGATGGGGAGCATCGGCGCCAAGGCGCAGGAGGCGTTCAAATGAGCAAGAGACCCGTACAGACCTCCAAGGTCGATCCTGAAACCACCGGCCACGAATGGGACGGCATTCAGGAATTCAACAACCCGCTGCCGCGCTGGTGGCTCTGGACCTTCTACCTGACGATCATCTGGGGCGTCCTCTACACCATCGCCTACCCGGCATGGCCGCTGGTGTCGGGTGCGACGCAGGGTCTGCTGAACCAGAATACCCGCTCCGACGTCGCGGCGGAGATCCAGCGCTACGAGGATGCCAACGCGCCGGTCGAGGCAAAGCTTGTCGCCACCGACCTGACCGCGATCGCCACGGATCCGGACCTCGCCAACTACACCCAGAACGCCGGCGGCGCGGTCTTCCGCACCTGGTGCGCGCAGTGCCACGGCTCGGGTGCCGCCGGTGCGGTCGGCTATCCGAACCTGCTCGACAACGACTGGCTCTGGGGCGGCACGATCGAGGATATCCACACCACCATCACTCACGGTATCCGCAATACGACCGACGCTGACGCCCGCTATTCCGAGATGCCGAAATTCGGTGCCGACGAGTTGCTGGAGCCGGCGCAGATCGACCAGGTCGTGCAATATGTCCTGCAAATTTCGGGGCAGGAGCATGACGCGGGCCTCGCTACCGAGGGCGCGACGGTCTTCGCCGACAACTGTGCGGCCTGCCACATGGAAGACGGCACCGGCGACCGGGGACGGTCACCAATGCCCGCTTCGGCGTGATGCCGTCCTGGACCGGACGCCTCAGCGAGGCCGACATCCGCGCCGTCGCGGCCTGGGTCCACAGCCGCGGTGGCGGCGAGTAACAGAATTCGGGGGGGCGTAAGCCCCCCCGGGTAGAGAGCATCGGCGCCCCGTCCTGTTCGCGCGTTTCCTGGGGGCGCCGGTGCCTTTCTCCACTTTCTACCCGATCATACACCACTTGCCAGCCAAGATCTTCCGCGCGATGCGCCGGGAAACGGCGGCCAGACCTTCCCCGGAAAAGCGCGATACGATCAGAGGCCGGCGGATTCGCCGCATTCCGGGCAGGAATTTTGACCTATATCAATGCCCTTGAAGGCAGGCGCGGCGTAGGTAGTCCGCGCGAACAGACAAATCCGGGATCCGAACATGAGTTCCACCGAAACCCCTCCGGCGCTTTATGCCGCCCGGGAGCCTGTGTTTCCGCGCCGCGTGAAGGGCGCGTTCCGCTCGCTGAAATGGGTGATCATGGCGGTCACGCTCGGCATCTACTACATTACGCCGTGGATCCGCTGGGACCGGGGGCCGAACCTGCCGGATCAGGCGGTCCTGATCGACCTCGCCAATCGCCGCTTCTTCTTCTTCATGATCGAGATCTGGCCGGACGAGTTCTATTTCATCGCGGGCCTTCTCATCATGGCCGGCCTCGGGCTTTTCCTCTTCACCTCGGCGCTCGGCCGGGTCTGGTGCGGATATGCCTGCCCGCAGACGGTCTGGACCGACCTCTACATCCTCGTCGAGCGCTGGGTCGAAGGCGACCGCAACGCCCGCGTGCGGCTCTGGAACGCGAAATGGGATTTCCGCAAGTTCCGCCTGCGGATGACGAAATGGGTTCTGTGGCTGCTGATCGGTCTGGCCACCGGGGGGGCCTGGGTCTTCTACTTCACCGACGCGCCGACGCTTCTCGTTGATCTCGTCACCGGGCAGGCCCATCCCATCGCCTACATGACGATGGCGGTGCTGACTGCCACCACCTTCTTCTTCGGCGGTTTCGCCCGCGAACAGATATGCATCTATGCCTGCCCCTGGCCGCGTATCCAGGCGGCAATGATGGACGAGGACACGCTGGTCGTCGCCTACCGCGAATGGCGCGGCGAGCCGCGCGGCAAGCACCGCAAGGCCGAGGATGCCGACCAGCTCGGCGACTGCATCGACTGCATGGCCTGCGTCAACGTCTGCCCGATGGGCATCGACATCCGCGATGGCCAGCAGCTTGAATGCATCACCTGCGCCCTTTGCATCGACGCCTGCGACGAGATCATGGACAGGGTCGGCAAGCCGCGCGGCCTGATCGGCTACATGGCGCTGAAGGACGAGGCGGCGGAACGCACCGGCGGGCATCCGAAGAACCTCTGGAAGCACATCTTCCGGCCGCGCACCCTGCTTTACACGGCACTCTGGTCGGCTGTCGGCATCGGCCTGATCGTCGCACTCTTCATCCGCTCGCCCATCGACCTCAACGTCACGCCGGTGCGCAATCCGACCTTCGTCATCCTTGCCGACGGCTCGATCCGCAACACCTACGAGGTGCGGCTCAGGAACAAGCATGGCGAAGACCGGCCGTTCCAGTTATCCTTGACCTCGGAGGCGGACCTGACGATCGCCCTCGAAGGGACCGAGAAGATGGTGGTGACCGTTCCGGCGGACGAGACGCAGACCGAGCGGGTCTATGTGACGGCACCGACCGGCAGCGCGGCGGCGACGACCGACCGCACCGCCGTCCGGCTCTGGGTCGAGGACCTCGACAGCAACGACCGCGTCAGCGTCGACACGGTCTTCAACGGGAAGGGACAGTGAGATGACCGCCCCTCTGACCGGACGCAAGGTCTTCCTCATCGCCGCGTCGGCCTTCGCGGTGATCATCGGGGTCAACGTGCTGATGGCGGTGAAAGCCATCGGCACCTTCCCCGGTCTCGAAGTGAAGAACTCCTATGTCGCGAGCCAGACCTTCGATGCCGAGCGCACCGCGCAGGAGGCGCTGGGCTGGACCCTCACCGAGACCCACGAGGCGGGCGAACTTAGGCTCGCCTTCCGTGACCGTGACGGGCTGCCGGTGCGGGTGGAGCGGCTCTCGGCCACGGTCGGGCGCACCACCGCCGCCTCGGATGACCTGAAGCCCGAGTTTGCCTGGCGGAACGGCGACTACGTGGCGCCGGCCGACCTCGCGCCGGGCAAGTGGATGATCCTGCTCGAAGCCTTCGCGGAGGACGGCACCCGGTTCCACCAGCGGCTCGATCTTTTCGTCAAGGGGTGAGCCATGTCCACCGCCGCGCCCTCGATCTCGGCCTGTCCCGCCTGCGTCGCGGCGCCTGCGGCCGAGGCGATCGCCGCGCGACGGGCCGAGAAGGACGCGGGGCTGGTCCTGTCGCTGCCGACCGCCCATTGCGCCGTCTGCATCTCGGATGTCGAACGCACGCTGGCAGCGATGCCGGGGGTGAGGTCGGCGCGCGTCAACCTCACCCTGAAACGCGTTTCGGTCGCGGCTGGCCCGGACGTCACCGCAGACGACGTGATCGCCCGCCTCAAGACCATCGGCTATCCGGCGCACGAGCTTGATCCCGGCCTCCTCTCGGTGACCGAGACCGACAAGCGCGGCCGCGACCTTCTCATGCGGCTCGGCGTCGCCGGCTTCGCGATGATGAACATCATGCTCTTGTCGGTCGCGGTCTGGTCGGGGGCCGAGGCCGCGACACGCGACCTTTTCCACTGGATTTCCGCCGCCATCGCACTGCCGACATTGGCCTTCGCCGGCCAGCCGTTCTTTGCCTCGGCCTGGACCTCGCTCAAGGCGCGGCGGCTCGGCATGGATGTGCCGATATCGCTGGCGCTGATCCTCGCCTCGGCAATTTCGCTCTACGAGACGTTCGAGGGTGGCCACCACGCCTATTTCGACGCCGCCGTCTCCCTGTGCTTCTTCCTGCTGGCGGGGCGCTATCTCGACTACCGCAGCCGCGCCGCCGCCCGGTCGGCTGCCGAGGAACTCGCGGCGCTCGAAGTCCCGCGCGCGACGAAGCTGCTGGCGGGAGAAGAACGGATCGTGCCGATCGCCGAACTCGCCGTCGGCGACCTCGTCCGGGTCCGGCCGGGCGCGCGGATGCCGGTCGACGGCACCGTGACCGAGGGCACGTCGGAGATCGACCGCTCGCTCCTGACGGGGGAAACGCTGCCGGTCTGGGCGGGGGAGGGCAGCACGGTCAGCGCGGGCGAGGTCAACCTGACCGGGCCGCTGACGGTGCGCGTGTCGGCGGCAGGGCGCGATTCCTCGCTTCATCGCATGGCCGACCTTGTCGCGGTGGCAGAGAATGCGCGAACGAAATACACCTCGCTTGCCGACCGGATGGCGCGGGCCTATTCGCCGTCGGTCCATCTCCTGTCGCTCACAGCATTCGCGGTCTGGATGTACCTGACCGGCGATCTGCGGCTTTCGGTCAATATCGCGGCGGCCGTGCTGATCATTACCTGCCCCTGCGCGCTGGCGCTCGCGGTGCCGGCGGTGGTGACCTCGGCCTCGGGCAAGCTGTTCCGCAAGGGGTTTCTGATCAAGGACGGCACCGCGCTGGAACGGCTGGCCGAAGTCGATACGGTCGTCTTCGACAAGACCGGGACGCTGACCATGGGCGCACCAGAGCCACAGGATCTGTCGGCTCGGTCGCGCGACGACCTTGCCGTGGTCGCGGCGCTGGCCGGGGCCTCGGCACATCCGCTGTCGCGGGCACTTGCGGGGGCGCTTGATGCCGCCGGCATTCGTCCCGCGGCCGTGACCGGCCTTCGCGAAGTGCCGGGTTGGGGCGTCGAGGGGCGCTGGCGCGGCAAGCCGGTGCGGCTCGGTCGCGCCGAATGGCTCGGTGCCGTGCCGGGCGAACGGACGGCAAGCTGGTTCGCCAAGGGCGACGCAGCACCGGTCGAGTTCGCCTTTGCCGACAGCCCGCGTCCCGGCGCGGAGGAGGCGGTGCAAGCGCTGATCGCGTCAGGCAAGCGGGTGATCCTTCTCTCGGGCGACGCCGAGGCGCCGGTTGCGACCTTGGCAAGGACGCTCGGCATTCCGGACTGGCAATCGGGAATGCGGCCCGAGGAAAAGGCCGGGCGGATCGCGGCGCTGACCGAAGCGGGGCACCGGGTGCTGATGGTCGGCGACGGGCTGAACGACACGGCGGCCCTTGCCGGTGCACATGTCTCGATATCGCCGGCAACAGCCCTCGACGCGGCGCGGACGGCGTCGGATATCGTGCTTCTGGGCCAGGACCTTGCGCCGCTGTCCGACGCGCTCCGGATCGCGACGGTCGCGCGGCGGCGGATCAAGCAGAATTTCGCGCTGTCGCTCGCCTACAACGTCATCGCGGTGCCGGTGGCGCTTGTCGGCCTCGCCACGCCGCTGATCGCCGCGCTGGCGATGTCGGCATCCTCGATCACCGTCTCGCTCAACGCGCTCCGGCTGAAGTGACGGTGTCGCGATGGAGATGCTGGTCTACCTGATCCCCGTCTCGCTGCTTCTCGGTGGGATCGGCCTTGCCGCCTTCCTCTGGTCGCTGAAGCACCGGCAATACGACGATCCCGACGGCGACGCGAACCGCATTCTCAGCGACGACTGGGACGATCGCCCGAAACCCTGACCGCGATCAGGGCCCGATCACCGTGCATTCGGTCTGCCGGGCCTGCAAGCGGCGGCAGGCGAGGTTCGCCATCTCTTCGGTCATGCCGACGAAGTTCGCGTCGAAGCCGCCCTTGCGCGCCACGACCTTCCGCAGAGCCTCGTCGAGCGTGCTGATCTCCACGAGAGCGGTGCGTAGAAGCTCCCGTTCGGCGTTGTAGCGCGAGCCGAAGTGGCCGACATTGATCGCCCATTGCCGTCCGCCCGAGGTCGAGACGCGGGTCACGACCTCCAGTTCCTCGGCGACGGGCTCCTCGGCGGTGAAGGAGGCCAGGACGATCTCTTCCGGGCGCGACTTCGGCGTCGGCGCATCGGGCTTGGCGATGATCACGGGCGTATCGGTGGAGACGGATTCGGGCGCGACGCTTTCGACCGGCGCCGGCGCCTCGGCGATGACAACAGTGTCGGCTGTCGGGGCAGGGGCCGCGGCGGCGATCACGATTTCCGCTGCTGCCTCGGCCGGCCGGGGGGCGGCGGGGGGCATCGGGGATTGCGTCGGGGCGATGGCCGAGGCGAGGGCGAGCGGTTCGGTGCCCTCCACGGCGGTGGTAGCGGTGTCGGTCGACGCATCCGGCGCTGCGGCAAGCGCGAGCGTGGTTTCGGGCTGCGCCTCGGTCGTTGCGGCGAAGACCGGGGCGACGGGGGCCTCCGGTTCGGCGGCGGCCAGTTCGGTGCCTGCAGCGGGTACGGCCTCCGCCGCCTCCGCGACCGCTTCTGCAACTGCGGCGGACGGGACGTCGTCGGTCAGCGAAAGCTCCTGTGCCTCGGCGAGGGCGGCGTTGATGTCGTCCTGCATCGCGAGGAGGAGTTCTTCCGCCGGCGCCTCGATGCCCGGCTGCGGCCGCGCCTTCGGGCGCGGACTTCTGACGATGGCGACGTTGAGGCGGATGGTCTTGCCGGCGGCCACCGCGCCGGACGCGGTCGTCACGGCCTTCGCCACGGCTTCGGCCATGCCGTCGTCGGCAGGTTCGGCCGAGGCGAGGTAATCGGGCCGCGCCGGTTTCTGGACCGTCGCCCGGTTCGGCGCCTTGCCGAAGCCGAGATCCATGAGTTCCGCCACGCGGGCATTGCGGCTGGCTGTCGACTTGCCGCCGAGCACGGTGGCGATGATGCGCTTGTTGCCGCGCTGGGCCGAGGCCGTCAGGTTGAAGCCGGCCGCCGCGGTGTAGCCGGTCTTGATCCCGTCGGCGCCCTTGTAGGCGGCAAGAAAGCGGCTGTTGGTATGGGCCACCTGCGCCACGCCGGCATCGGCCGAGGTGCGCGAGAAGAGATTGTAGTACTGCGGGTAGTCGTAGAAGAGGTGGCGGCCGAGCATCGTCATGTCGCGCGCGGTGGAAAGGTGGCCCGCGGCGGTGAGGCCGTTCGCGTTGACGAAGGTGGAGCGCTTCATGCCGAGCAGTTTCGCGGTGCGGTTCATGCGCCGGGCGAAGGCCGGCTCGGACCCTTCGATCGCCTCGCCGATCGCCGTCGCGGCGTCATTCGCCGACTTGATCGCAGCGGCGCGGATGAGGTAGCGCAGGGCGATCGTCTGCCCAGGCTTGAGGCCCAGTCGCGAGGGCGGTTGCGAGGCTGCGTGCTTGGAGATCGTGACCTTGCTGTCGAGCGAGATCTCGCCGTACTCGATCGCTTCGAAGGCGATGTAGAGCGTCATCATCTTGGTCAGCGAGGCGGGGTGAAGCCGCGTGTCGGCATTGTCCTGATGCAGCACCTCGCCGGTGCGGGCGTCGATGACGAAATCCGCATAGGGTGCTGCGAGCGCAAGCATCGGCACGATAAGAAACGCCAGCACGAATGCGACGAACATGCGGGTGCGTTGGACGCACTGCCCCGGACAAGTAAACACCTGTCTCACCTTTTTCCTGCCTCATGTCCCGGTCATTGGCGCCGGAACTTCACTGATTTGCGCCACGATAGCACAGCTGCCGCGATGCGAAAACACCCTAATTTCAATGTGTTTGTTGCCGATGCTGAGACAGTCTTCGCGCCCGTGGCACATCTGGGTCCGAGGATGCGCGCAACCACCAAATCGGCTCAGCCGGGGTCGGCCTCGACCGTTGCGACAAGATCGCCGAGCGCGCCGAGATCGCCGAGGCTGCGGAACCGCACGTGGGCCTCTGGCGGCTCCTCATGCTCCAGCGCCCAGGTCAGGTCATGCGGCACATGCACGCCCCAGCCGCCAAGGTCGAGGACGGGCAGGACATCGGATTTCAGCGAATTGCCGACCATCATCGCCGCCTCAGGCGGATGGCCGTGGCGGGCGAAGATATCGGCGTAGACGGGGGCGGTCTTGTGCGACACGATTTCCACCCCGTTGAACAGGTCGCCCAGGCCGGATTGCGCCAGCTTGCGTTCCTGGTCGAGTAGATCTCCCTTTGTTATCAAAAGGATATGGTGATCTACGGCAAGCCGTTCGACCGCCTCCCGGGCATGGGGCAGTAGCTCGATCGGGTGGGCGAGCATCTCCTGCCCGGCGCTGACGATCTCGCGGATGACCCGCGCCGGCACCCGGTCACCGGTCACGTCGAGGGCGGTTTCGATCATCGAGAGCGTGAAGCCCTTGATGCCGAAACCGTAGTGCCCGAGATTGCGCCGCTCGGCGGCGAGAAGCCGTTCGTCGAGGTGATCGCGCGGGGCGTAGTCGGCCAGGAGCGTGGCGAACCGGTCCTGGGTCAGGCGGAAGAAGCGTTCGTTGTGCCAGAGCGTGTCGTCGGCGTCGAAGGCGATGGTGGCGAGCTTGGGCATGGGCGTCCTCACGGGCGCCCAATCTGGCGGTTTTGGCGATCCGGATCAATCCCGGTCCAATCGCAACCTTTTTCTCATCCCGCCCATGGATTATATTGACGTCCCGAACCCCTGCGCCCGAATCCCGAGGAGGGAGCCCTTGGCCTTGCGCCCCATCACTCTGTCGGACCGGAAGGACGGCAATGACCCCGACAGCGCGGTCATCACCAAGACCCGTCCGAAGACGCAGCGGCCGCCGCTCTACAAGGTTCTGCTTCTCAACGACGATTACACGCCGATGGAGTTCGTCGTCCATATTCTGGAGCGGTTCTTCGGCCTCAGCCATGCGCAGGCCTTCGAGATCATGCTGACGGTGCACAAGAAGGGACTGGCGGTGGTCGGCGTGTTTTCCTTCGAGGTGGCCGAGACCAAGGTGGCGCAGGTGATGGATTTTGCCCGGCGCCACCAGCATCCCCTGCAATGCACGATGGAAAAGGAATAGGGGCGGGGCCCCGGTCCGCATGAGCCATCCGAGACTTTCCCTCGCGCTTCAGGGCGCCGACGCCTTGCCGCTTTCGGGCCGCGTTCTCGTCCTCGTGCCGGGGGCGGGCACCGATCTGTCGGAGCTGCCGGTGGAGCGGACCGTGATCGTGCAGGGCTTTCGTCCCGATCATGACGCCCTTGCCGCCGGGGGCTGGACAGTGGTGGCGACCGTCGCCGAGGCCGCGGGGGAATTCGCGGCGGCCGTGGTCTTCCTGCCGAGGGCCCGGGGTGCCGCCCGAGCGCTGGTCGCCGAGGCAGCGCGCCGCGTCGCGCCGGGCGGGGCGATCTGGATCGACGGGCAGAAGACCGACGGCATCGACACGTTGCTGAAGGATATCCGCGCCCGCACCGCCGTCTCTGCGCCGACTGCCAAGGCGCACGGCAAGATCTTCCGCTTCGATGCCGGCCCGCATTTCGACGACTGGCGCGCGGCGGACCTGCATCCGGCGCCGGGCTTTGTCACGCGGCCGGGGGTGTTTTCGGCCGAAAAGGTCGATCACGGTTCCGCCCTGCTGGCCGCGGCTCTTCCCGACAGACTGCCGGCGAAGGTCGCCGATCTCGGCGCCGGCTGGGGCTGGCTTGCCGCCGCGATCCTCGCCCGGCCGGGCGTCGAGGTGCTGCACCTGGTGGAGGCCGACCGCATCGCACTCGACTGCGCGCGTCGGAACATCACCGACCCCCGCGCTGAGTTCCATTGGAAGGACGCGACCCGCTTCCGCCCCGATACGCGGGTCGATGCGGTGATCATGAACCCGCCCTTCCACAGCGGCCGCGCCGCCGAGCCGGCGCTTGGCGTCGCCTTCATCGCGGCGGCGGCGGCGATGCTGGCGCCTTCGGGCCGGCTCTGGATGGTCGCGAACCGCCATTTGCCGTACGAGGCTGTACTGGCCCGCCACTTCGGCGAAGTGGCCGAGATCGGCGGCGACGGCGGCTTCAAACTGCTCAATGCGGCGCGCCCGGTGGCCGTGCCTCGCCCGCGCCGCTGAAATCCCGTAACCTGCCGCCGCAGAATCAATCCGGAGCATCTATGTCCCTGTCCATCGCCGGCAAGACTGCCATCGTCACCGGGGCCGCCAAAGGCATCGGTCTCGCCATCGCCCGCCATTTCGTCGATCATGGTGCCCGGGTCATGTTCGCCGACAGCGACGAGGCGCGGCTTGCCGAAGAGGTCGGGGAGGCGGCGGAGGAGGACGGGCCGGCGCGCTTCTTCGGCGGCGATCTCAGCCAGAAGCTGACACTTGCCAACCTGCTTTCGGCAACGGTCGATGCTTTCGAGCGGGTAGACATCCTTGTCAACGCGCAACGCGCGGTGCTGACGACCGATCCGCTGAATCCGGACGACCCGTCCCTCGACGCGATGTGGAAACAGAACCTCCTGCCGGCGCTGAGACTGAGCCAGATGGCGGCGAAGCGGATGATCGCCCAGGCGGAGAAGGACGAGCTGACCGAGGGACCGGTCGGCACGATCATCAACGTCTCCACCCTCGCCGCGCGGCGGGCGCAGCCCGACTTGCTGGCCTATTCCATCGCCGGGGCCGCGCTCGACCAGGCGACGCGGTCGCTGGCCGTGGCGCTGGCGCCGGAGCGGATCCGGGTGAACGGCATCGCCATCGCCAGCATCATGAGCGCGAGCTTGCAGGCGACGCTGAAGGACAATCCCGACTGGCACGACATGATCACCGAGGGCACGCCCATGCGCAGGATCGCCACGCCTTCGGAAGTGGCCGAGGCGGCGCAGTTCCTCGCCTCGGACGGCGCGCGCTTTGTCACAGGGCAGATCCTGACGGTCGATGGCGGGCGCGGGCTGATCGACCCGGTCGCGGTCCCGGCCTACTGAGCCTCGGGGTAGCGCCGCCGGCAGTCGGCGATCTGCATCATCGCGCGCGGGATCAGCGCCTCGCGCTTTGCCCGCATCCCGGCAAGCTTGCGGTCTTCGCTGGCCGGGTCGATGGCGACAGGGCGCTCGACGGTAACGATGTCGGTCTCAAGGCAGGTCGCGGCGCCGCTGCTACCGGTGCAGTGCCGGCGTTCGAGAACCGGCATGTCCAGACGGACGATCCCGTAGCCACGCGCGCGGCCGGCCTCGGTCTCCGCAATGAGCCGGTCGAGGGTTCGGATGTCCTCCACCGCCGCGCGCAGGCACTGGTCGCGCGAAACCGATGCACAGGCACCAAAAAGGACCGGCGCGAACAGCAGAAGGATGCCGCGATTCATTCCGGGTACTGCGCCCGGCAGGCCGCTATGGCGGAGGCGGCCTGAAGGCCGAGCGCCTTGCGCCGCGCCTCCAGCCCGCCGAGCTTGCGCTCTTCGGCCGCCGGGTCGATGGCGACCGGGCGCTTCACCGTGTGCCAGACCGGCTCGAAGCACATCCGGCGCGGCGTACCCGGCACCCAGTCGTCGCAGCGCGACCATTCGCGGCGCACGACCTCGCGTTCCTCAAGGGCATAACCGCGCGCGAGGTTGGTCTCGGTCTCGGCGATCAGCCGGTCGAGGGTCGCAATCTCGCGCGTCGCGGTACGGATGCACTGTTCCTGCGGAGTGCCGCAGGCCGCGAGAAGGAGAAGGACGAAAAGGGCGGGGCGAAGGTGCATCACGGGGTATCGCGGTCAGGGCCGGGCACAGGCGGCGATGCGGGCGGTCAGCGCGTCGCGCCGGGCCAGCAGCGATTCGAGCTTGCGAGTCTCGGCGGCGGTGTCGAGGGGGGCGGTCCGGGTCCGGCTGCCCGGATCGGTGCAGAAGCTGAGCCCGACATTCGAGTTGTGGCTGCCGAGGCAGAAGTTGACCGACGCCCCGCTGTCCTCGCGCACCCGCGTATAGCCGCGGTCGAGATTGGCGCGGGTCTCGGCGATGAGCTTGTCGATGGTCTTCAACTCTCGTGTCTCGGGACCGCCGCAGCGGCTGGCGGGATCGGCGCAGGCCGCGAGGGCAGCAAGCGCGAGCGCGGGCAGGATGGGACGGAGGAACATGGGACGACTCGCGGCAATGGTGACCGGACCAGTCTAACCGTCCGGTGTCCGGCCGCCAGACCCTCGCGTGCCCCCCGCGCGGATTTGTCATTCTGGAAGGGCGGTGTCTAAGCTGCTAGGGCAGGAGTGCGACGAGACCGGGGTAGGTGGCATGAGCGACGACATGGAAGCGGACAAGGCGCGGGCCTCGGCCTGGTTTCGCAGCTTGCGGGACGAGATCGTGGCGGCGTTCGAGGCGCTGGAGGATCGAAGGGCCGGAACCGCGGCCCCCGGTCGCTTCGAGGTGACCGAGACGCGGCGGACCGGGGACGGCAGCGGCGATGCCGGCGGCGGCCTGATGAGCGTGATGCGCGGCGGCCGCGTCTTCGAGAAGGTCGGCGTCAACGTCTCGACCGTGCACGGCCAGCTTGGGGCGCGGGCGCAAGCTGCGATGGCCGCGCGCGGTGTCCCGGGGATGGAGGCCGATCCGCGCTTCTGGGCAAGCGGGATCAGCCTAGTCGCCCATATGCAGAACCCGCATGCGCCGGCTGTCCACATGAACACGCGGATGTTCTGGACCCCTCATGCCTGGTGGTTCGGTGGTGGCGCCGACCTCAACCCCTGCATCGAATATCCCGAGGATACGCTGCATTTCCATACCACGCTGGCAGCGGCCTGCGATGCCCACGATCCGGGCTATTATCCGCGCTTCAAGTCCTGGGCGGACGAGTATTTCTTCGTTCCGCACCGGGGACGGGCGCGTGGCGTCGGGGGGATTTTCTACGACGACCTCAATACCGGCGACCAAGAGGCGGATTTCGCCTTCACCCAGGCGGTGGGCCGTGCCTTCCTGCCGGCCTTCCTGCCGCTGGCCGAACGGCGGATGGGCACGGGCTGGAGCGATGCGGACCGCGATGTGCAACTCATCCATCGCGGGCTCTATGCGGAATACAACCTCGTCTACGACCGCGGCACGAAGTTCGGGCTCGAGACCGGGCATGACGCCAATGCGGTGCTGATGAGCCTGCCGCCCCTGGCCAAATGGGTCTGAACGGGTGAGTGGCGGTGTCTTGGCCGCGCCGGCCGCGTTGCCCATGCGGGCCGCTGGCGTTATGACGCGGGCGGACTGCCGATGGAGAGACCGATGAACCCGGAGCAATGCAGGACGATGGCCGATGTGAGGGCCGAGATCGACCGGATCGACGGCCAGATCGTGGCACTTCTGGTCGATCGGGCGGGGTATATCGACCGGGCGGCGGAATTGAAGCCGGCGCTCGGCCTTCCGGCGCGGATCGACGAGCGGGTCGAAGAGGTCGTGGCGAAGGTGTGCGCGCGGGCGATGGCCGAAGGGCTGGACCCGGCGCTGGCGGACGCGCTCTGGCGTCGGCTCATCGACTGGTCGATCGCCCGCGAGGAAGCGGTGATCGGCCGCGGCTGACCGGGGCGAGGGGGAGGATGGCATGACGCGACCGAAGATCCTGATCACGCGGCGCTGGCCGGAGGCAGTGGAGGCAAGGCTTGCCGCCGCCTTCGACGTGACCCGCAACGACGCCGACACCCCGCTTGGCCCCGATGCCTTGCGCGACGCGCTTCGCACCTTCGACGCAATCCTGCCGACGGTGACCGACAGGCTTGGCCCCGAGGTGTTCGAGGGGCCGGATATCCGCACCAGGATTCTCGCGAACTACGGGGTTGGCTTCAGCCACATCGACATTTCGGCGGCGAAGGCGCGGGGTATCGCGGTCACCAATACGCCCGACGTGCTCAGCGATTGCACTGCCGATCTGGCGCTGACGCTGATGCTGATGGTGGCTCGGCGGGCCGGCGAAGGCGAACGCGAACTGCGCGAAGGGCGCTGGACCGGCTGGCGGCCGACCCATCTGGTTGGCACCAAGGTCTCCGGCGCGACACTCGGCATCATCGGGTTCGGCCGGATCGGGCAGGCGGTTGCCAAGCGCGCGCACCATGGCTTCGGCATGAGGATCCTCGTCCAGAACCGGTCGGCGGTGGCGCCCGGGGTGCTGGCAGAGACCGGCGCGCGGCAGGTGGACGCGATCGACGACCTGCTGGCGATTTCCGACTGCGTCTCGCTTCACTGCCCGGGCGGCGCCGCGAACCGGCACCTGATCGACGCGTGGCGGTTGGGCCTGATGAAGCCTGGCGCCTTCCTGATCAACACCGCGCGGGGCGAGGTCGTGGACGAAGCCGCGCTGGCCGACGCGCTGGTGCAGGGCCGGATCGGCGGGGCCGGGCTTGACGTTTTCGAGAACGAGCCACGGATACCGGCTTCGCTGATGGCCGCGCCGAACCTCGTCATGCTACCGCATCTGGGGTCCGCGACGCGCGAGACGCGCGAGGCGATGGGGTTCAGGGTGATGGACAACCTCGTCGATTTTTTCGACGGCCGCGAACCGCGCGACCGCGTCGCCTGAACCCGCTGCCAACATACCGACGGGCCGTGGTCGCGTCGGGATGCGACGCTATGAGCCTCGACGCCCGGTTCCTGCCGGGCGATGATGATCCAAGGGGCGCGACCGTCGGGCGACTTTGTTCCGAGGGCTGGACACCGATCGCCCGGGCTGAGCGGAGTTGAGCCGGATGGAACGCGCCAGTGGTGACCGCTTCAAGACCGCGATCCTCCTGCTGGCGGCGGCGGGCCTGATCGCGGGGCTTGCGCTACTTGCCGCCGGCAAGGGCGAGCTCGCCGACGCTGTCTGGATCGCCGGGGTCGCACCTGCGCTGGCCGCGCTTGTGGTGGAAATCCTGCGGAGCCTCAGGCGCGGCGAGGTCGGGCTCGACATCGTGGCGGCGCTCTCGATGACCGCCGCGCTCGTCTTCGGCGAGACGCTGGCGGCGGCGGTCGTCGCGGTGATGTATTCCGGCGGCACGTTCCTTGAGAGTTTCGCCGAGGGCCGCGCGCGGCGCGAGATGCACGACCTTCTGTCCCGCGTGCCCCGGACCGCGACACGCCACAGGAACGGCGGGCTGGAGGAGATCGCGCTCGACGCGGTGATGCCGGGCGACCGGCTTCTGGTCCGGCAGGGCGATGTGGTGCCGGTGGACGGCACCGTGGCCTCCGATACGGCCTTCGTCGATACCTCGGCGCTGACCGGCGAGGCGCTGCCGGTGCGTCTTGCGCTGGGGGCCGAGGCGATGAGCGGCTCGACCAACGCGGGCGAGGCCTTCGACCTTGCCGCGACGCGCCGCGCCGAGGAAAGCACCTATGCAGGAATCGTCCGGCTGGTTGAGGTGGCGCAGCGGTCGAAAGCACCGATGTCGCGGCTGGCAGACCGCTGGTCGCTCGGCTTCCTCGCCGTCACGCTCGCCATTGCCGGCGCCGCATGGACGGCCACCGGCGACCCGATCCGGGCCGTCGCGGTGCTGGTGGTGGCCACGCCCTGCCCGCTGATCCTCGCCGTGCCGGTGGCGCTGGTCGCCGGCCTGTCGCGCGCCGCGCATTTCGGCGTGCTGATCAAGGGCGCGGGGCCGCTGGAGACGATGGCGCGTATTCGCACGCTGATCCTCGACAAGACCGGCACGCTGACGGACGGGCGCCCGCAGATCGTGTCGATCGACAGTCGCGGCGGCATGGGCGAGGGCGACATCCTGCGCCTCGCCGCGGCGCTCGATCAGGCGTCGAAACATCCCGTCGCCCAGGCGATCGTCGCTGCCGCGCAGGCGCGGGGCCTCGACCTGCCGGTGCCGTCCGGGGTGACGGAGGTCCCCGGCGAGGGCGTCCTCGGCCGTGTCATGGGCCACGAGGTTGTGGTCGGCGGCGACAGTTTCGTGGCCGGCCGCATCGGGGATGTGTCCGGCGGTCACCCGGCCCTTGCCGCCGGATCGGTTCTGGTCGCGGTGGCGGTCGACGGCCAAATCGCGGGGCATCTGGTGATGTCCGATCCCTTGCGGGAGGGCGCGGGCGTCATGCTCGCCGGGTTGCGGCGGCAGGGGGTCGGGCGCATCCTCCTCGCCACCGGCGACCGGCGCGAGGTGGCCGAGCGCGTCACCGAGGGCCTTGGCCTCGATGGGCTTCGTGCCGGGCTGACGCCGGATCAGAAGGTGCTGCTGGTCCTGACCGAGCGCAAGAACGGTCCGGTGATGATGGTCGGCGACGGGGTGAACGACGCCCCGGCGCTCGCCGCCGCCGATGTCGGCGTGGCGATGGGCGCACGCGGCGCTGCGGCGAGCGCCGAGGCCGCCGACGTCGTGCTGCTTGTCGACCGGATCGACCGGCTCGGATCGGGGATCGAGATCGCGCGGCGCGCCCGCCGCATCGCGGTCGAAAGCGTCGTGGCCGGGATCGGGCTATCTGTCGCTGGGATGGTCGCGGCGGCCTTCGGCCACCTGACGCCAGTTCAGGGCGCGGTGGTTCAGGAGGTCATCGACGTCGCCGTGATCCTCAACGCGCTCCGCGCCCTGCGGATCCGCCCGGCGATCCGTTGACGCCCGGTGACCGGCGGGTCGCCGGGCGTCCGGTCATTCGCCCCGGCGCGCGGCGTCGATCGCAGCGACGTCGATCTTGCCCATCTCCATCATCGCGTCGAAAGCCCGCTTTGCCTCGGCCCCACCTGCGGCCATCGCCTCGGTCAGGGTGCGCGGTGTGATCTGCCACGAGAGGCCCCAACGGTCCTTGCACCAGCCACAGGCGCTTTCTGCACCACCGTTGCCGACGATGGCGTTCCAGTAGCGGTCGGTCTCTTCCTGATCCTCGGTAGCGATCTGGAACGAGAAGGCCTCGCTCTGCGGAAAGGCGGGGCCACCGTTCAGCCCCAGGCAGGGGATGCCGCAGACCGTAAACTGAACCGTCAGCACGTCCCCCTTCTTGCCGGACGGATAGTCGCTTGGCGCGTGGTGAACGCCGTCGACGGAGCTGTCGGGGAAGGTCGCGGCATAAAAGCGGGCGGCGGCCTCGGCGTCCTTGTCGAACCAGAGGCAGATCGTGTTCCTGGCGACGGTCATGTCGTATCCTTTCATGTCGTAGGGCTGTGGCGCGTCGGGTCAGGCGGCTGCCTTCTTCCCGGGAAAGTTCAGCATCCACGGTGTACCGAACCGGTCGGTGAACATAGCGAAGCGCTCGGCCCAGAACGTCTCGCCGGGTTCCATCGGGACGTTTTGCGCACCTTTGGCGAGGGCCGCGTAGAGGCGGTCGAATTCCCCGACCGATGCCGGCGCCAGAGAGACATAGAAACCCTGCGGCTTGCTGTACCACTCCCCCGGTGAATCGGAGGCCATGATATTGGCGGAGCCAAGCGTCATGTTCATGTTCATGACGAGGTCGTCACCGCCGGGCATCCGGCTTTCCGGGTCCGGGGTGTCGCCGTTGCGGAAGATGCCGGTGATCTTCCCGCCGAGCGTTTCGGCGTAGAACTGCATCGCTTCCAGGCAATTGCCCTTGAAGAAGAGGTAGATGGTCGGTTCCATGAAACGTGTCCTTTCCTGTCGGGTGGATGTGTCAGGCACGGGTGGCCCGGGAGCGTTGACCGATCAGCCGCCAGTGCAGCGCCGCCCGTTCGCCCGGCCCATGGACGGCGGCAAAGAGCAGGCCGGCGATGAAGGTGAAATGGTCGATGAAGAAGCCGAATTCGGCCTGGTTGGAGACCCAACGCGCCGGCCCGTGGAACGCGAGGGCGAGGAACAACACGTAGGCCGCCGCCGCCAGCGCCGCCTCGGCAAAGAAGGCGCCGGTGAGCAAGGCGGCTGCGAGGCCGATTTCGAAGGCGGCCGCGAGCCAGGCCAGCACGAGCGGGTAGGGGAAGCCGGCCGAGGAGATGTAAGCTCCGGTCGCAGAGATGTCGGCGAATTTGAAGCCGGCAGCCATCAGGAATACGCCGCCAAAGATCAGCCGCGCGGTCATAAGTGCGATTGTTTTCAACATGAAGGTGTCTCCACTTCGGGTTCCGCTGGGGCGGCGCGAGGTCGCCCGGCGGATCATTGCGGGATGTCGGGCTCGACCAGTCGCGCCAGGTTCGTGAGGGACTGCTGCCAGCCGATGTAGCAGGCTTCGGCCGGGATGAGGTCCGGCACGCCGGCCTGGACGATCTCGATCTCGGTCCCGACCGAGACCGGCTTCAGGGTCACTGTGACGCGCATTTCGCCGGGCAGGTTCGGGTCGTCGAAACGGTCGGTGTAGACGAGGCGCGCGTTCGGGACGAGTTCGACATATTCACCGCCGAAGGAATGACTGCCGCCGGTGGTGAAGTTGCGAAAGCTCATACGGAAACGTCCGCCGACACCAGAATCGAACTCATGAACGGTGCAGGTGAAACCGTCGGGTGGTAGCCATTTGGCCAAGGCGTCGGCTTCGAGAAAGGCGCGGTAGAGCTTTTCCGTCGTCGTCGCAAGAACGCGGTGCAGGCGGATGGTGCTGGGCATGGCAGGGACTCCGATGCTGGGGATGTGGATGGATCAGCCGTCGAGCTGAAGCTGGCGGATCGGCCGGACCTCGACGCTGCCGTATCTGGCCGGGGGGATCTTGCCCGCGACGCGGATCGCTTCGTTAAGGTCGCTTGCCTCGATCAGATAGAAGCCGGCCAGCAGCTCCTTCGTCTCGGCGAAGGGGCCGTCGTAGAGCTGCGCCTGCCCGTTGCGGACACGCACGGTCGTCGCGGTGTCGACCGGATGCAACGCCTCGCCGGCGACGAGCGTGCCGGTCTCCGCCAGGTGTTTGGCGTAGTCGGCGCAGACGGGGTCGGGGCAGGCGCTCCAGTTTTCCCGGTCGAGATAGACAAGGCAAAGGTATTTCATCGGCGCGTTCCTCTTCTGCTCGGGATCGTCAGACCCCGACGGGACAGGCGGCTTTTCGGCGGCCTCTGTTACTAGTCGAACGGGGCGGGCCGAAATCGACAGGGCCGCGAAAATTTTTTCATCAACGGTCGAGATCCGCCATCCGGCGCGCCAGAAAGCGCCGCTCCGGTTCCTGCCGGGTCAGCGCCAGCGCCGCCGCGTAGCTCGCCCGCGCTTCCGCCCCGCGCCCTGCGCGGCGGAGAAGATCGGCCTTTGCGGCATGGGCGAGGTGGTATTGGTCAAGACCGCCTTGCAGCAGCGCATCGACCAGCGGAAGGCCCGCTTCGGGGCCATCGCGCATTCCGACCGCCACCGCGCGGTTCAGCGCCACGACCGGCGAGGGTTCGATGGAAAGAAGGGCGTCGTAGAACCCGGCGATCGCGGCCCAGTCGGTTGCCTCCGGCGCCGGTGCCACGGCATGGCATGCGGCGATGGCGGCTTGCAGGCTGTAGCTGCCGGCGCGCCCGGAACCGAGCGCGTCCCGCGCCAGCGCGCGCCCCTCGGCGATGGCCGCCGTGTCCCACAGCGCCCGATCCTGCGCGTCCAGCGGCACGAGGTCGCCGGCGCCATCGGTCCGGGCGGCGCGCCGCGAATCCTGAAGCACCATCAGCGCCAGAAGGCTCCGGACCTCCGGCTCCGGCAGAAGCTCCAGCAGAAGGCGCGCCAGCCGGATCGCCTCGGCGGTGAGGTCGGGGCGCAGCACGTCGGTTCCCTGCGCGGCGGAGTAGCCTTCGTTGAAGACGAGGTAGACGACGCGGAGCACCTGACCCAGCCGCGCCGGCAGGTCGGGCGCGTCCGGCACCTCGTAGGGAATGCGCGCGTCGCGGATCTTGGTCTTGGCCCGCACGATCCGCTGCGCCAGCGTCGCCGGGGCGACGAGGCAGGCGCTTGCGACGGCCTCCGTCGAGAGGCCGCAGATCTCCCTCAGGGTCAGCGCCACGGCGGCCTGTTCGGACAGGCTCGGATGGCAACAGGTGAAGATCAGGCGCAACCGGTCGTCCTCCAGAACGTCGCGATCTTCGGGCAGGGGGGCGGGGTCAGGCAGGCTTTCAGCCTTTTCGTCCACCTCGCTCCAGGGGGCGGCACGCCGCTGGCGCCGGATCTGGTCGATGGCGCGGAACCGGCCCGCCGACACCAGCCAGGCGACCGGGTTGGCCGGCATCCCGTCCTGCGGCCAGCGCTCCGCCGCCGCCGCGAACGCGTTCTGAAGCGCGTCCTCGGCCAGATCAAAATCGCCGAGGAGCCGCACGAGGGTCGCGAAGACGCGGCGCCCGTCGCGGCGATACGCGACCTGGACCGGATCGTCATGGGTGTCCGACTGCATCATTTCTCGCGGAAGGGTCTGCGGTCATGTGACCTGTTCGGGCAGACGAGTTTGGGATCCTGCACCGGCCGGTGTCAAGCGATGCAGAGTCGCCGGGTGACGCCCGCGTCGTGGCGGAGATATTTTATGAAGCGGCCGGACTCGTCGTCCCACGGCTCGTTACTGGCGCGGCCGTGACGGGCTTGTTCCATAGCTCACGCTTCCGTCCTGACGGATGGATCGCCTCGTCGCCCCATGGGAGCAAACAGTTGAACCCACGTTGCATCGCCCCGCCGGCCCCTCAGGGTCGTTCGTCGGGCCGGACCATCTGGAAAAGCTCGGTGACGACGGCGTAGTCCCTGTAGCCGGATCGGGCGACCGGGCGGAACCGGGTCACGTCGAAGCGGCCGCCCACGAGGCAGTCGTCGCGCAGATGGACGCCGGTGACCTCGCCGAGGATCAGGAAGTTGTCCTTGCCCGGCAGGGTGATGACTTGCGTCAGCCGGCATTCGAACGTCGCAGGCGCGGCCGCCACGCGCGGACAGGGGATCGTCTCGCACTCGGCGCGCTCCACCCCGGCGAGGGTGAATTCGTCGGTCCCCGCCGGGTAGCTGCCGGAACTGAGGTTCATCGCCTCGCGCGCCGCGTCTTCGACGATGCTGATCGCGAAGACGCCCGTCGCCTCGATATTCGTCACGCTGTGCTTGCGCCCGGTGGAGGCGAACATCACCTGCGGCGGCGCATAGGCGATGGCGTTGAAGAAGGAATAGGGCGCGAGGTTGTCGCCCATCTGGCCGCGCGTCGAGACCCAGGCGATGGGGCGCGGCGTCACCACGGCGCTGAAAGGGTTGTGCGGCAGGCCGTGGCCGTCTTCCGGGCGGTAGAACATCGCGCGTCCTCATTCGGTTTGAACCGATCCTGCCCGCATGTTAGGGGCGAATTCCAGCAGATTCGAAAAAGGGCAGGCGCTTGTACAGGCTCGAGGAGGAGACCGAGGCCGACTGGTGGGAGGTCGAGGCGCTCTATGACCTATGCTTCGCACCGGGGCGGACGGCGCTGTCGTCCTACCGGCTGCGCGACGGGGTGCCGAAGGTCAAGGACCTCTGCCATGTGCTGCGCGATGGCGACGGTGTTCTGGCCGCCGTGATCCGCTACTGGCCGGCGGAGGTCGCGGGCAAGCGCATCCTGCTGCTCGGCCCCGTGGCCGTCCATCCGACCCGGCAGGGCGAGGGGCTGGGCGGGCTTCTGATCCGCGAAAGCCTGGCCGAGGCGGCGCGACTCGGCTGGGAACGGGTGCTGCTGGTGGGTGACGCGCCCTATTACCGGCGCTTTGGGTTCCGCAAGCTCGACGGGGTGGAGATGCCGCCCCCGACCAACCCCGACCGGGTTCTCGGCCTCGCGCTTCGTCCGGGCGCTTGGGATGGCGTGGTCGGGTCGGTGACGAAGGCCGGCTGAACCACCCGATTGCAGCGTGCGGGGGCAATGCCTATCTACGTTGAATGACAGAGGTTTCGAAGCTTCCCATGCCCGGCCAGGGCGACGCGGCTGATCCCGACGACCGGCCGGAGGATGCGCTGCCCGCTGAGGTGCAGGCCGAGATCGCCACATTGGCGCGGCGTCTGGCGCGGGCCAATGGGCCGGTAATGAAGGTGATGAACCGCGTCGGCGGCGGCATCGAAACCCGCATCGCCACACTGCCGGTGGCGGTGCGCCGGGTGCTCGACACCGGCACGGCGGAGCTTCTGGAGCGGGCCTATCGCACAGCGGGGATCGTCGGCGCCCATCCCGGCATGCCGGATGCCGGGGCCTGGGGCCACTGGGTCGCGGCGGCGACCGGCGGCGCGCTGGGCGGCTTCGGCGGCATCGGCACGGCCCTGATCGAGCTTCCGGCGACGGTGACGCTTTTCTTCTCGGCGATGCAGAAGGTGGCCGGCGAACACGGGTTCGACCCGGGGTCGGAGGCGACGCGCCTGACCTGCATCGAGATTTTCGGGGCCGGCGGACCGCTTGCCGATGATGACGGCGTCAACACCAGCTTTTTCAGTGCCCGGATCGCGGTGAACGGGGCGACGTTACAGGCGGTCATCCGGCAGGTCGCGCCTGCCCTTGCCATCGTGCTGGGCCGCAAGCTTGCGACGCAGGCGGTGCCGGTTCTCGGTGCCGCGGCTGGGGCCGGGATCAACCTCGCCTTCCTCGGATATTACCGCGACATGGCGCATGTGCGTTTCGGGCTGATGCGTCTGGTGAACCGGCATGGGGCGAAGGCGGTCGGGGAAGAGTTCCGCGTCGCCACGGCGCGGCCGGTCGGCGACTGACCATCCAGCCCGGACCCGAACCGGGAAAGCGCCGTCAGATATCCTGGCGGGCGAGCCAGTCCATGACCGAGGCCCGCACATTCAGCGCGCCCGCCTCGCAATCGGTGTCGATCACGTGGCGCAGCTCGGTCAGGTCGACGCGCCGGATCAGGTGCTTGACCGGACCGATCGAGGCCGGCCGCATCGAGAGCGCCTTGATGCCGAGCGCGGCGAGGCAGAGCGCCTCCACCGGCCGCCCGGCATCCTCGCCGCAGAACGACAGGTGGGTGCGGGTGTCCTCGCAACGCTGGACGATCAACGAGATGAAGCGCAGGAAGCTTGTGTTCAGCAGATCGTAGCGGCGGCGGACCTGCTCGTTTTCCCGATCGGCGGCAAAGAAGAACTGCTTGAGGTCGTTGCCACCGATGGAAATGAAATCGCACATCTCGAAGAACGCCTTCGGCGCGTAGGCAAGCGACGGCGTTTCCAGCATTGCGCCGATCTCCAGCGCGCCGGGGAGCTTGCGGCCAATCTGGCGTTCGCGCTGGACTTCGTCGAGAAGCATCTGGCGGGCGCGGCGGAACTCGTCCATCTCGGCGACGAAGGGGAACATCACCGTCAGCGACCGGCCATCGGCGGCGCGGATCAGCGCCTGAAGCTGCATCCGCATGACGCCCGGCTTGTCGAGACCGACGCGGATCGCGCGCCAGCCCATCGCCGGATTGGGTTCCTCGACCCGCTTCATGTAGGGCAGCACCTTGTCGGAGCCGATGTCGAGCGTCCGGAAGGCGACGCGCTTGCCCTTCGCCGCGGCCATCACGCTGGCATAGATCGCCGCGAGTTCGGCGCGCTTCGGCACGTGGGCGCGGATCAGGAACTGCAATTCGGTCCGGAAAAGACCCACCCCCTCGGCCCCCGATCCGACCAGAGAGGGCAGGTCGGCCATCAGCCCGGCGTTCATGTGAAGCGCGATCGTGGTGCCGCATTTCGCAGTCGCCGGCAGGTCGCGCAGGCTGGCGTAGCGGGTTTGCGCCGCGGCCTGCATCGCGACCTTGTCGCGGAAGGCGGCGGCGACGGTTTCCTCGGGTCTCAGGTGCACGATGCCCTGATCGCCGTCGACAAGGATATGGTCGCCGTTCAGCGCCTCGGTGGTGATCCGGTCGGCATGGATGACGAGAGGTATGGCGAGCGCCCGGGCGACGATGGCGGCGTGCGAGCCGACCGAGCCTTCCTCCAGCACCACGCCCTTGAGCTTGCGGCCGTAATCCAGAAGCTCCGCCGGGCCGATGTTGCGGGCGACGAGGATCGGGTTGTCGGGCATCTCGGCCCCGGTATCGGCGCCCTGTCCGGTGAGAATGCGCAAGAGCCGGTTCGACAGATCGTCGAGATCATGAAGCCGGTCGCGCAGATAGGGGTCGGGCACCGTTTCCAGCCGCGCACGTGCCGCCGATTGTTCCTTTTCTACCGCCGCCTCGGCTGACAGGCCGCGGGCGATGTCCTCTTCCATCCGCCGCATCCAGCCGCGCGAATTGGCGAACATCCGGTAGGCTTCGAGAACCTGGCTCTGTTCCTTGTCCTGGCCGTCGGTCATGGACAGCATCGCATCGACAGAAAGGCGCAACTGATCGACCGCGGCATTGAGCCGCGCCAGTTCCTTCTTCGGATCGTCGCCGACCAGATTGGTGATCATCACGCGCGGCTCGTGCAGCCAGACCCGGCCCTCGGACGACCCCTCCTGTCCGGTGGCGCCGCGATAGAGCACCGGCTGCTGGTGCAGCGCGGAAAGCGCCTCGCCCTCGCCGACGAAGGCGCCAAGCTCGGTCATCTCGGCCAGCACCATCGCCACGACTTCGAGCGCGTAGACCGCGTCGTCGGAGAACTGGCGCGCGCGCTTCGACTGCACGACGAGCACGCCGAGCTTTTCGCCCAGGCGCTGGATCGGCACGCCAAGGAAGGAGGAATAAATTTCCTCCCCCGTCTCCGGCATGTAGCGGAACCCCTTTTCGGCCGGGGCGTCGGCGGTATTGACCGGGGAGGATGTCTTGGCGACCCGGCCGACAAGGCCCTCGCCGAGCCGCATCCGGGTCTTGTGGACCGATTCCTTCTTCAGGCCCTCGGTGGCACAGAGCTCCAGCGTTTCGTCGTCGCGGAAAAGGTAGATCGAACAGACCTCGGAATGCATCGAATCGGCGATCGCATGGGTGATGCGATCGAGACGTTCCTGCCCCGCGCCGGGTTCGGCGAGCAGGTCGCGCAAGCGGCGCAGCAGCTTGCGGCTTTCAGTTTCGCTCCGTTCGGCCATTCGAAGTCCGGCATTGTTCCGCTGCCGGGATGACCCGGTGGTCTTTTGTAGACCACAAGCCAGCCGCAGAGTGAATTGTTTTCGAAGCGCTCCTGCCCCGGGGGCGGCCTGAGCGGGCGCCTTTCACGGCGATCGGCTGAATTCTTCGGCACACCGGACAGCGCCCCGTCGCCGGCGCGGGCGGATCAGGCGGCGCGGTGCAGCCCGAAAGCGTCATGCAGTGCCTGCACGGCAAGCTCCATGTATTTCCGGTCGATCAGCACGGAAATCTTGATCTCGGACGTGCCGATGACCTTGATGTTGATGTTTTCCGCCGAAAGCGCCGAGAACATCTGGGCCGCTACCCCGGCGTGGCTGCGCATGCCGATGCCGACGACCGAGACCTTGGCGACATCGGTGTCGACGACGAGGTCGTCATAGGCGATGGAGCCGGAGGCGCGGGCATCCTCGAGCGCCTTCTGGGCGCGGGCGACCTGGTTGACCGGGCAGGAGAAGGTCATGTCGGTCACGGCGACGTTGTGCCCCTCGAAGTTCTTCTCCGAGATGTTCTGGACGATCATGTCGACGTTCACGCCCGCCTCGGACAAGGGGCCGAAGATCGCCGCCGCTATGCCCGGCCGGTCCTCGACCGTCACCAGCGTCAGCTTGGCCTCGTCACGGCTGTAGGCGATGCCGGAGACGACTTTCGATTCCATGATTTCCTCCTCGTCGCAGACCAGGGTGCCGGAGTTTTCATCCGTATCTTCGAAGCTCGACAGCACGCGCAGGCGCACCTTGTAGCGCATGGCAAGCTCGACCGAACGGGTTTGCAGGACTTTCGCGCCGAGCGAGGCCAGTTCCAGCATCTCCTCGAAGGCGATGCGGTCGAGCTTGCGGGCCTTGTCGGTGATGCGCGGATCGGTCGTGTAAACGCCGTCCACGTCGGTGTAGATGTCGCAGCGCTCCGCCCCGAAGGCGGCGGCGAAGGCGACCGCGGTCGTATCCGACCCGCCGCGGCCGAGCGTGGTTATGCGACCTTCGGGGCTGACGCCCTGAAAGCCCGCGACGACGGCGACCTTGAAGCCTTCGGCGAATTTCGCGTCGAGATGGTCGCGCGGGATCGAGACGAAGCGCGCCGCAGAATGGGCCGATGTGGTGTTGATCGGCACCTGCCAACCTTGCCAGCTTCGCGCCGGCACGTCCATTTCCTGAAGTGTCAGCGCCATCAGCCCCGCCGTCACGTTCTCGCCCGAGGAGACGACGGCATCGTATTCGCGCGCATCGAAGAGAGGCGAGGTCTGTTCGACCCAGCCGACCAGTTCGTTGGTCTTGCCCGACATGGCCGAAACGATGACGATCACGTCATAGCCGCGTTCGACCTCGCGCTTGACCTTGAGGGCGGCATTCCTGATGCGCTCGAGGTCGGCCACCGATGTGCCGCCGAATTTCATCACGAGAAGCGGCATTCCGGCCCCCCTTGCGCGCCCGAGTCAAATCGCGGGCTTCTTATGCGGCGGCGGCGACAAGGGCAAGGGGAGAGAGGCCGCGGGTCAGAGCGGAATCGCCTGTCCCTGCCAGTCCTCGTAGCACCCGGTGGTGGCGAGGGACAGCGCGTCGAAGCGGGCCATAAGACCCCGCGCCGCGTCTCCGGCGGCCACATCGGCACCGGCGCCGCCCATGTCGGTCCGCACCCAGCCCGGATGATAGATGCCGACGGCGATGCCCTCGGGCCTCAAGTCGGCGGCAAGGTTGCGGCCAAGGTTGACCGCCGCCGCCTTCGAGGCGCGGTAGATGTAGCTGCCGCCCGGCGCCAGTGCCTGCGATCCCATGCGCGACGAGACGATCGCCACTTTGCCCTTGCCAGCGCGGAGATTGGGCAGGAGCGCCTGCACCGTCAGGAAGACCCCGGTGACGTTGACCGCGAAGGTCGCGGCCCAGGCCCCGGCCGGATAGCCGGACGCGAGGTCCTCGCCCTTGTCGATATAGACCCCGGCATTGCAGACCAGAAGATCGAGCGGCGCGGTCCCGAACGCCTCGGCCATCGCCCGGACCGACCCCGGATCGGTCACGTCGAGCCGGAGCCATCCCGCCCGCTCCGGTGTCCCGCGCGTGGTCCCGGTCACCGCGTCACCCCGCGCAGAAGCAGTCTCGACAAGGGCGCGGCCGATGCCCCGGTTCGCGCCGGTGACGATGATGCGCATGGTCCCTCTTTCTTCTGTTCTGAAAATACCTTCGGGGGTGAATGCGCGCGAGGCGCGCAGAGGGGGCGGAAAGCCCCCTGCCGTCAGTTGGTCTTGCGCGCCGGCAGGAAGGGCAGCGGCGCCACCGGCACGCCGTCCTCGACCAGTTTTCTGGCCTCGTCGAGCCGCGCCTCGCCGTAGATCGACCGTTCCGGCGCTTCGCCGTCATGGATCGCGCGGGCTTCGGCGGCGAAGTTCAGGCCGACGTAATCAGAATTCTCCTCGATCTGCCGCCGCATCGCCGCCAGCGCCATCTCGGCCGGGTTCTGCGGGGCGGTGAGCGGGCGGGGCGTCTGTTCCCCGGCCTTGCGCGCGGGCCTTACCGTCGGCGCCATCAGCGTCTTCGCAACCTCCTGAGAGCCGCAGACCGTGCAGGAGACCATGCCGGACGCAACGAGGCGGTCGAAGGCGTCGGCCGACTGGAACCAGCTTTCGAAACCGTGGTCGTTGGTGCAGGTCAAAGCGTAGCGGATCATCGCGTTACCCCGGGGGACTACCTGCTCTATGTGGGCACAAACGCGCCGAAATCAAGCGTTTCCGCCGTCCGCATCGGTGAGCTGCGCGGGATCGAAACCGGCAAGGATATTGCGCAGTTCAGGCTCGGCCACCTTGCGCGCGGCCTTCTTCGGGCTGAACCAGCGCCGGTCGCGCTGACCGTGTTCGGGGAAGTTGGATTTCAGCCGCGCGACCTCGACCGGAAAGACCGAAACCACGCAAGGCTGGAGCGACTTGTCGTCCATCACCTTGTCGTAGGAATAGATCCCGACGGCCCCGGCGACGATCCGTCCGTCGACCCCGGCCTCCTCGAAGGCTTCCTGAAGCGCGCACTCGCCTCCGGACTTGTCCTTCATCGGCCAACCCTTCGGGATCACCCAGCGCCCGGTGTCGCGGCTGGTGACCAACAGCACCTCGGCCCCGCGCTTCTTGGTCACGCGGAAACACAGCGCCGCGTTCTGCGCCATCGCCTCCGTCGGGGCGGTTCTGCCTTCTTCCATCTTTTTCATGGGCCGCCCGGACCCGATCATGGGCCCGGCTCCTTCGTCGAAACCTGCTTCTCGTTTCCCGTTCTTGCGCAGGAATTCTGAATGATTAGCATGGTTAAAGTGTTTTTTCCAGTGTCATGGCCGGGGCGTGCCCCCCGCAAGGATCGTCCTGAACCAGTCGGTGTCGATATTGCCGCCCGACAGGATCAGCCCGACACGGCGTCCGCGCATCGCCGAACCGTCCTGCACCAGCGCGGCGAGCGCCGCCGCACCCGCGCCTTCGGCGACATTGTGGGTCGCCGCGAAGTAAAGTCGCACTGCCGCGGCGATCTCGTCCTCGCCGACCGCGACGATGCGCGCTGCCCCGAACCCGTAGATGGCGAGTGCCGCCTCAACCGGCACCCGCACGGCCATGCCGTCGGCGAAGGTGCGTGCAGAGTTGGTTTCGGTCAGCCGGCCGGCCTCGACCGAGAGTTTCGCGCCGGCCGCTTCGGACGCCACGACGCCGATCACCTCGGTCGCAAGACCGAGCGCGTCGCGCGCGGCGATCACCCCGCAGATGCCCGATCCGCAGCCGATCGGCACATAGACCGCGTCGACCGGCGGCGCGGCGCGGAAGAATTCGAGCGCATAGGTCGCGACCCCGCGCACCAGTTCCGGGTGGAAGGGCGGCACCGGAAAAAGCCCCTCGGCCGCGGCGGCGCGCATCGCCTCGTCCTTCGCGGTGTCGAAGTCATGCCCGTGTTCGCGCAGTTCCGCGCCGAAGGATCGCATCGCCGCATTCTTCTCGACCGAGTTGCCCTTCGGCACATAGACGACGGCGCGGAGCCCCGCGCGGGTCGCCGCCCGCGCCTGGGCTTGCCCATGATTGCCGCGCGTCGCGGTGATGATGCCGGGGCACTCGGGATGGCTGCGCCGCAGCCAGTCGATGAAGGTGATCGCCCCGCGCGCCTTGAAGGCGCCGATCGGCCCGTGGTTCTCGTGCTTGACCCAGACCTCGGCGCCGGTCGCCGCCGAAAGTTGCGGCCATTCGTATTGCGGCGTCGGCGCCATCTGGCCGTGGACCAGCCGGGCCGCCGCCTCGAGGTCGTCAAGCGTGAAGGGCATCGTCCGTTCCTTTCGTCGGGGGGGCGAGCGCCGCGATCCCGGTCTCGGCGGCAAGGGCGGCGAGAAAGGCGTCGATGGCGGCGCCGGAATTGAAGCCGGCAAGGGCGCTCCGGGCTGCCTCGGCCCGGCGCGCCTGCCGCCCGGGGTCGGCGAGCGTGCGGATCGCCCCGGCAAGGCTCGCCGCGTCGCGCACTTTGGTGGCGCCGCCGGCGGCGAAAAGCGCGGCATAGGCCGGGGCGGCGTTCGACACATAGGGGCCGGTGATGATCGCCGAGCCGTGCGCGGCGGGTTCGAAGGGCGTATGCCCGCCCCGGTCGACGAGTGATCCGCCGACAAAGGTGATCCCGGCGCCGGCATACCAGCGGTCCATCTCTCCGAGCGTGTCGGCGAGGTAGACGGGGGTGTCCGCATCGGGTTCGGCACCGCGCGACCGGGTGGCGAAAGCGAGGCCGCGGGCGCGGATCGCCGCCTCGATCCCGTCGCGGCGATCGGGATGGCGGGGTGCGAGGATCAGCTGCAGGTCCGGCAGATCCCGGCGCGCGGCGAGGAAGCCGTCGAGCGCGATCTCGTCCTCGCCCGCGTGGGTGGAGGCCGCAAGGAGCGTCCGGGCGCGGGGAAAGGGCAGGGGCGCGGTTCCCGTGGCGGCGGGGGCGGCCGCGGATTTCAGCATCATCGTCGGTCCGAGCCGGTCAGGGGCGAGGCCGAGCGAGACGAAGTGGCCGCGCGAGGCGTCGTCCTGCGGGGCGAGCCAGCTTATCGCCGCCATGAGGTGCCGCGCGAGGCCGGGGAGGCGGGACCAGAGCTGGTGGCTGCGCGCGCTCATCCGGGCGCCGATGACGAGAACCGGGAGGCCACGCGAGGCGGAGGCAAGAAGTCGCTCCGGCCAGAGTTCGTTTTCGACGATGACGAGGGCGGCGGGGGTCCAGAGGTCGAGGAACCGGCGCAGGACGGGCCGGAGATCGACCGGCGCGAGGCGCGTCTCGATCCGGGCCTCGCCCCAGCCGGCAACCAGGTCGCGCCCGGTCGGCGTGTTGCAGGTGACGAGGAGAGTGAGCGAAGGGTCGCGGTCGAGCAGGCTCCGGAGTGCGCCGCGGACCGATGTGAGTTCGCCGTTCGAGGCCGCGTGGACCCAGATGCGGCGGGCCGGGGCGGGCCGGGGCCGGTCGAGGAGCCAGCGTTCGTCGATATCGCTGTTCCTGCGTCCGGTCCAGAGAGCCCACCGGGTGCGCAGGCCGAGCCAGGGCCAGAGGGTCAGGTTGAGGATCAGCCGATAGAGGAACATGGTCCCGATGATGTGGCACAGAGGGCGGATCGCGGCAAGCGCGGTCGCGGGTCGGATCGCGTTCCGCGATCCGACCCGCCGGGAGGGCGCTGCCCTCCCGGACCCTCCCCCAACCGGGAGGGCACTGCCCTCCCGGACCCTCCCGAGGTATTTTCGAACAGAAGAGGATCAGGTGCCGAGGATCGTCGGCAGGCGGAGACCGTTTTCCCGGGCGCATTGGATGGCGGTGTCGTAGCCCGCATCGGCGTGGCGCCAGACGCCGGAGGCGGGGTCATTCCAGAGCACGCGTTCGAGGCGGCGGGCGGCCTCGGGCGTGCCGTCGGCGCAGATGACAACGCCGGAATGCTGGCTGAAGCCCATGCCGACGCCGCCGCCGTGATGGAGGCTGACCCAGGTCGCGCCAGAGGCGGTGTTGACGAGCGCGTTGAGGAGCGGCCAGTCGGAGACGGCGTCGGAGCCGTCCTTCATCGCCTCGGTCTCGCGGTTGGGGCTTGCGACCGAGCCGGAATCGAGGTGGTCGCGGCCGATGACGACGGGGGCCTTGAGTTCTCCGCTCGCCACCATCTCGTTGAACATCAGGCCGGCGCGGTGCCGGTCGCCTAGGCCGATCCAGCAGATGCGGGCGGGCAGGCCCTGGAAGGCGATGCGGTCGCGCGCCATGTCGAGCCAGCGGTGCAGGTGGGCGTTCTCGGGGAAGAGCTTCTTCATCGCCGCGTCGGTCTTGTAGATATCCTCCGGGTCGCCCGAGAGCGCGCACCAGCGGAAGGGGCCGATGCCCTTGCAGAAGAGGGGCCGGATGTAGGCAGGCACGAAGCCCGGGAAGGCGAAGGCGTTTTCCAGTCCCTCGTCCTTCGCGACCTGGCGGATGTTGTTGCCGTAGTCGAGCGTCGGCACCCCGGCGTTCCAGAAATCGACCATCGCGGCGACATGGGTGCGCATGCTGGCGCGGGCGGCGGCCTCGACCGCCTTCGGATCGCTTTCCTGTTTCGCGCGCCAATCGGCGACCGACCAGCCGAGCGGCAGATAGCCGTGCAGCGGGTCGTGGGCCGAGGTCTGGTCGGTGACGATGTCAGGGCGGGGGCCGCCGGCCTTCATGCGGGCGACCAGTTCGGGGAAGACCTCGGCGGCGTTGCCAAGGAGGCCCACGGACTTCGCTTCGCCCTTCGCGGTCCAGCCGGCGATGAGGGCGAGCGCTTCGTCCAGCGTCCGAGCTTTCGCGTCCAAATACCTGGTCCGGATACGGAAATCGATCCGGGTCTCGTCGCATTCGACGGCGAGACAGCAGGCGCCCGCCATGACGGCGGCGAGCGGCTGGGCGCCGCCCATGCCGCCGAGGCCGCCGGTGAGGATCCATTTGCCCGTCAGGTCGCCGCCGTAATGCTGGCGCCCGGCCTCGGCGAAGGTTTCGTAGGTTCCCTGCACAATGCCTTGAGTTCCAATGTAGATCCACGATCCGGCGGTCATCTGGCCGTACATCATCAACCCCTTCTTATCGAGGTCGTTGAAATGGTCCCAGGTGGCCCAATGCGGCACGAGGTTGGAATTGGCGATGAGGACGCGGGGGGCATCCGCATGGGTGCGGACCACCGCGACGGGGCGTCCGGACTGGACGATCAGCGTCTCGTCGGCCTCGAGATCCTTCAGCGCCGCGACGATGCGGTCGAAATCGCCCCAGGAGCGCGCGGCCCGACCGATGCCGCCGTAGACGACAAGCTCGTGCGGGTTTTCGGCGACGTCGGGATGCAGGTTGTTCATCAGCATCCGGAGCGGCGCCTCGGTCTGCCAGCTCTTGGCGTTCAGGGTCGTCCCGGTCGGCGGGAAGATATCGCGGGTGTTCTTGCGGTCGAGCATTGGGGTCTCCTTCAGGCGAGCGCGCCGGAGCGGGCGAGGCGGTCGAGTGCGGCGAGGATGGTGTGCAGCGTGGCGCGGGTCGGTCCGGCCCGGGCGGGATCGTAGCTCCAGGGCGGGGTCTCGGCCGCGAGGTAGGCGCGTTGGGCGAGTTCCATCTGGATCGCGTGGACACCGGTTTCGGGCCGGCCGTAATGCCGGGTCGTCCAGCCGCCCTTGAAGCGGCCGTTGAGGACGTGGGACTCGGCGGCGCAGGCGGCGACGGTGGCGTCGGCTATGGCCCCGGCACAGGTCTGGCCGTCATTGGTGCCGATCGAGAAGACGGGCAGAAGCCCTTCGAAAAGAAAGGGAATCTCGGACCGGATCGAGTGGCAGTCGTAGATGATGGCGACGCCGTGGCGGGCCGTCACGCGGGCGACCTCTTCGGCGAGGGCTTCGTGATAAGGCGCGTGGTAGGCGGCGCGGCGGGCGAGGATCTCGTCTTCCGAGGGGTCCTGACCATCCTGCCAGATCGCGGCGCCGTCGAAATCCGACACCGGGCAGAGGCTGGTGGTGTTCTGCCCGGGGTAGAGCGAGACGCCGGCCGGATCGCGGTTGGCGTCGATGGCGTAGCGGTGGACGTTGGAGCGGACCACGGTCGCCGAGGAAAGAAGGCCGTCGTAGAGCTGGCCGATATGCCAGTCGGTATCGGCAAGCCCGCGCCCGTTGGGGTTCAGCCGGGCGGTCAGCGCGTCCGGCAGCCAGGTGCCGCCGTGGGGCTGGCCGAGAATGACGGGGCCGTCGCCCGGCAGAACGTCAACGATATTCATGGTGTGATCTCCGGCAGGGGCAGGCCGGCCGCCTCGGCGGCGCGGCCCGAGGCGATGAGGCGCCCGGCGGCCTCGAGGTCGGGCGCGAGATAGCGATCCTCGCCGAGCGGCGCGATCGTGGCGCGCAGATGCGCGATGACGGCTTGCAAGGGCGCAGAGGTGACGAGCGGGGCGCGAAACTCGATGCCCTGCGCGGCGCAGAGAAGCTCCACCCCGAGGATGCGGTCGAGGTTCCCGACCATCTGGCCGAGCCGCCGGGCTCCGTGGGCAGCCATCGAGACATGGTCTTCCTGATTGGCGCTCGTCGGCGTCGAATCCGTCACTGTCGGGTGCGCCAGGTGCTTGTTCTCGCTCATCAACGCGGCCGTCGTGACTTCGGCGATCATGTAGCCGGAATTGAGGCCGGGATCGGGGGTCAGGAAAGGCGGCAGGTCGTAGCTGAGCGTCGGATCGACCATCAGCGCGATGCGGCGCTGGGCGATGGCGCCGATCTCGGCCAGTGCCAGCGCGATCATGTCGGCGGCAAAGCCCACAGGCTCGGCATGGAAATTGCCGCCCGAGACGATGAGACCGGCCTCGGAGAGGACGAGGGGATTGTCGGTTGCCGCGTTGGCCTCGGTCGCGAGCGTCGTTGCGGCCATGCGCATCACGTCCATCGCCGCTCCGGTGACCTGCGGCTGGCAGCGGATGCAATAGGGGTCCTGCACGCGGGTATCACCCTCGCGGTGGCTTTCGCGAATTTCCGAGCCGTCGAGAAGCGCGCGCATCGTCGCCGCCGCCTCGATCTGGCCGGCATGGCCGCGCAGAGTGTGGATTTCCGGCTGCAACGGGGCGGTGGACCCCATGATCGCGTCGGTCGAGAGCGCCGAGGTGACGAGCGCCGCCTGTGCCGCGCGCCAGCCGTCGAAGAGGCCGGCGAGCGCAAAGGCGGTGGAGAACTGGGTGCCGTTGATGAAGGCGAGGCCCTCTTTCGGGCCGAGCGGGATCGGCGCGAGCCCGGCCTTCGCCAGGGCCTCGGCGCCGGGCAGCACCTGGCCCGCGAATTCGGCCTCGCCCGCGCCGATGATCACCGCGGTCATGTGGGCGAGGGGGGCGAGGTCGCCCGACGCGCCGACCGAACCTTGCGCGGGGATGACCGGGGTCACGCCGCGTTCGAGCATGTGTTCGAGAAGTTCGATCAGTTCCCATCGCACGCCCGAGGCGCCCCGGCCAAGCGAGAGGAGCTTCAGCGCCATCATCAGCCGCGCATGGGCGCGCGGGATCGGGGCGCCGACGCCGCAGCAATGCGATAGGATCAGGTTTCGTTGCAGTGTCGCGGTGTCCTTCGGCGCGATCCGCATGCTCGCCAGCTTGCCGAAGCCAGTATTGACGCCGTAGACCGGCGCGTCGCCGGCGGCGGCGCTGGCGATGGCGTCCGCCGCGCGCTCGACCGCCGGCCGGGCGGCGCGGTCGAGGCGGACGGGTGCCTCTTCGGTATAGATCGTCGCGAGCTGGGCGAGCGTCGCGGCGCCGGGAACAAGGTGGATCACAGCCAGCCTCCGATGATGCGCTGGTGAAGCGGGTTGAAGCCGATGCGGTAGGCAAGTTCGGCCGGATGGGTGACGTCCCAGACCGCGAGGTCGGCGCGCAGGCCGGGCGCAATCTTGCCCCGGTCGCCGAGACCGAGCGCGAGCGCGGCATTGTGCGTCACCCCCGCCAGCGCCTCTTCCGGTGTCATGCGGAAGAGCGTGCAGGCCATGTTCATCGTCAGCAGGAGCGAGTTGAGCGGCGATGAGCCGGGATTGAGATCGCTGGCGACGGCCATCGGAACGCCATACGTCCGGAAAAGGCCGATCGGCGGGCTTTGCGTCTCGCGAAGTGTGTAGAAGGCGCCGGGCAGGATCACGGCGACGGTGCCGGCCTTTTTCATCGCCGCGACGCCGGCCTCGTCGAGATATTCGAGGTGGTCGGCCGAGAGCGCGCCCGAGCGGGCGGCGAGCGCCGCGCCGCCGAGATTGGAAAGCTGTTCGGCATGGAGCTTGACCGGCAGGCCGAGCGCCTTTGCCGCGCCGAAAACCCGTTCGATCTGGGCCGGCGTGAAGGCGATGCCTTCGCAAAAGCCGTCGACCGCGTCGACGAGGCCCTCGTCATGCGCGGCCTTCAGGGCCGGAAGGCAGACCTCGTCGATATAGGCGTCGGCGCGGCCCTTGTACTCGGCGGGCACGGCATGAGCGCCGAGGAAGCTGGTGACGATCTCGACCGGGCGCAGGGCGGCGAGCCGACGGGCGGCGCGGAGCATGGTGAGTTCCGTCTCGACGTCGAGCCCGTAGCCGGACTTGATCTCGACCGTGGAGACCCCTTCGGCGATCAGCGCGTCGAGGCGCGGCAGGGCGGCTGCGATCAGCTCTTCCTCGCTCGCGGTGCGGGTGGCGCGTACGGTGGAGACGATGCCGCCGCCGGCGCGGGCGATCTCTTCGTAGCTGGCGCCCTTCAGCCGCATCTCGAATTCGCCGGCGCGGTCGCCGCCGTGGACGAGATGGGTGTGGCAGTCGATGAGCGCCGGCGTGACCAGCCGCCCGCCGAGATCGTGGCGCGGGAAGGCGGCGGTGGCGGCGGGAATCGCGGCCTCCGGTCCGGCCCAGAGGATGCCGTCGGGGGTAAGCGCCACGGCCGCCTCCTCGATCAGGCCGTAAGGGTGCGGCCCGGCCATGGTGGCGGCGCGGCAGTTCACGAGAAGGGCATTGGGCTGGCGCATCGGGATCGTCCGGCGAATTCGGTTGCGGATTCGGGTTGTATGCCAGTATAGGTTATATGTCTAGACATAATGGAGCCGAACATGATTTTCGCGAAGCGGGCGCTGCTGCCGTCGGGCTGGGCACAGGATGTCCGGGTCTCGGTCGCGGCCGGGCGGATCGACGGGGTCGCGGCGGGGGCGGCGGCGGAGCCGGGCGATGCGCGGGTCGACACGCTTCTGCCGGCGCTCGCCAACCTGCACTCCCATACCTTTCAGCGCGCCATGGCGGGGATGACGGAACACCGCGCCGGCGGGCGCGAAAGCTTCTGGACCTGGCGGGCACTGATGTACCGGTTCCTCGATCACCTGACGCCGGAGGATATCGAGGCGGTCGCCGCGATGGCCTTTGTCGAGATGCAGGAGGCCGGGTTCGCCTCGGTCGGCGAGTTCCACTATGTGCACCACCAGCCGGGCGGGGCGCCCTACGCCGACCGGGCCGAGCTTTCGGCGCGGATCCTGTCGGCGGCGGGGGCGGTGGGCATAGGCCTGACCCATCTGCCGGTGCTTTATTGCTACGGCGGCGCCGGGCAGCAGGATCTGGCCGGCGGGCAGTTACGGTTCGGAAACGATCTCAACGGGTTCGCAGCACTTCTTGAGGCGGTGCGCGAGGCGGCCAAGGGGGCGCCGGCCGACACCCGCATCGGCGTCGCGCCGCATTCGCTGCGCGCGGTATCGCCGGCGGAGCTTGCCGCCGTACCGGACCTCGCGGCAGGCGGGCCGGTCCATATCCACATCGCAGAACAGCCGCAGGAGGTGGTGGACATCTCTGCCTGGCTCGGCGCGCGACCGGTCGAATGGCTCCTTGCCAACGCGCCGGTCGGGCCGGACTGGTGCGCGGTCCACGCGACCCACATGGTGGCGGCGGAGGTCTCTGGCCTCGCGCGGTCGGGGGCGGTGGCGGGGCTCTGCCCGATCACCGAGGCCAATCTTGGCGACGGGCCATTCGACGGTCCGGGCTGGATCGCCGCCGGCGGGGCGTTCGGGGTGGGGTCCGACTCCAATGTTCGGATCTCGGTGGTCGGGGAATTGCAGATGCTCGAATATTCGCAGCGTCTGCGCGATCTTGCCCGCAACGTGATGGTGCCGGGCGAAGGTTCGGTCGGGGCGTTTCTCTATCGCAGTGCGGCGCGCGGCGGGGCGCAAGCCTTGGGCCGCGCGGCCGGAGAGATCGCGCCGGGTCTCTGGGCCGATCTCGTCGCGGTTGATGCCGGCCACCCGACGCTTTGCGCGCTGGCGGGCGACCAGCTTCTGGACGGGCTTTGCTTTGCCGCCCCGGACGCGGTGGTGACCGACCTCTGGTCGGCCGGCCGGCACAGGGTGCAATCGGGGCGGCATGTCGCGCGGGATGGCGTCGCGGTGGCCTACCGGCGAGCGGTTGCTGGGCTGGTCGCGCGGGTCTGACGCGTGGCGCGCGCGGCGGCGGGGGATGCCTCCGGCGGAGGTATTTGGAGCAAAGTGAAATCAGGCCGGGATTTGTTCGAGAACGACCAGGATGGCAGGGGGTGCGGCGGTGCTCGTCGCGGTTCCCTGTTCGAAAAAGCCGATAGCTCCTGCGGGGATGTCGGTCGTGTCGAGGCAGGTTCCGGTTCCGGTGGCAAGCAGGGCGTAGCGGCGCCCCGAGGCCCGCGGGCAGTCGAAGGGCGCTGTGGTGTCGAGGATGCGGACCGAGGCGGCGATCCTTTCGGGGTCGTGAATCACGTTGATGTCGCGAATAGGCCCGTCTATGCGGCGGCTCGTGACGGGGAGGTCGCCGGAGAAGTGAACCGGGGCGAAGGGCAGGGCGTCGAGGGCGCCGTCGGGCGTGTCGAGTCGCAGCCCGGCGCCCTCGATCACGGTGAGGATACGGGCAAGGCCGGGAAAGGCCGAGAACGGCCCGTCGGACGCGACCTCGGCGATCGAGAGCCGCCAGAGGAGGTGTCCGTCCAGCTCTTCCCGAGCGATCTCGTGCGTGAGGCCGCCGCCGTTCTTCCACGGCTGGGTCTGGAAGGCGGAAGCGGGAACGAGGTGCATGGCGCGGCCTTTTTCTTGGACAAGAAGTCGTTATGATCGGACAAATACCACAACGGCAGGGCCAGTCCATGCGGGAAGCGGAGGTCATGGACAAGAAGAACTACCGCGACGTGAAGGCCGAGATCCTGCGCCGGATCACCGAAGGCGACTGGGCGCCGGGCGCGCTCCTGCCCGGCGAGATCGAGCTTGCGGAGACGTTCGGTGTGGCGCGGGCGACAGTCAACCGGGCAATGCGGGAACTGACCGACGAGGGGTTGCTGGAGCGCCGCCGCAAGGCCGGCACCCGGGTCCGGCCATCGCCGCTCAGGGCGGCGCGGTTCGAGATCCCGCTGGTACGGGCCGAGATCGAGGCGACCGGGGCCGCCTATCGCTACGCACTGCTGGAGCGCCGGGTCGGGCGGGCGCCGGACTGGCTTCGCGCGCGGCTCGGATTGCCGTCGGGGGCGAAGGCGCTCCATCTCGCCTGCCTGCATTCGGCGGACGGCGCGCCCTACCAGTTGGAGGACCGCTGGATCAACCTCGCGGCCCTGCCCGAGGCGGAGGCGGCCGATTTCGGGGAGCTTGGCCCGAACGACTGGCTGGTCCGCGCCGTGCCCTATTCCGAGGTGGAGATCAGTTTCCTCGCCACCGCGGCGGATGCGCGCATCGGCGCCTGTCTTGGCCTCGCGCCGGGCGAGCCGGTCTTTACCGCCGAGCGCACCACCTGGTGGGAGGGGCGGGCGATCACCCATGTGCGGTTATACTTCGGGCGCGGGTACCGGATGACGACGCGCTATTGACGGCCGCAGCCGGGCGCGAAAGGGTGGCGCAATTCGGGAGGTCGCGCATGACGGATCTGGTGACGGCGGATATGGTCGAGGCCTACGGCCGCGATGGGGTGGTTCTGGTCAAGGGGCTCTGGGCGGACCGGGTCGACGAGATCCGCGCCGGGATCGAGCGCAACATGGCGGAGCCGGGGCCTTATGCGGCGGAAAACCTCAAGCCGGGCGAGGGCGGGCGCTTCTTCGACGACTACTGCAACTGGCAGAGGATCCCGGAGTTCCGGGAGGTTATCCTCAATTCCCGCGTGGCCGAGGTGGCTGCCGCGCTGATGCGCTCGGACAGCGTTCAGGTCTTTCATGACCATGTCCTCGTGAAGGAGCCGGGAACGACGAAGCCTACGCCCTGGCATCAGGACGGACCTTACTACTTCGTCGAGGGGAGCCAGACCATCAGCTTCTGGTCGCCGGTTGATCCGGTGACGGAGGCGACGCTGCGCTGCGTCGCCGGCTCCCACCGCTGGGAGAAGGAGGTGCTGCCGACCCGCTGGCTGAGCGAGGAGAACTTCTATCCCGACCCGGAACGCTACAGGCCGGTGCCGGACCCGGACGCCGAGGGCATGACGGTTCTCGAATGGGCGATGGAGCCGGGCGACGCGGTTGCGTTCGACTTCCGCACGCTTCACGGCGCGCGCGGAAATACCGCGATGGCGCGGCGGCGGGCGTTCTCTCTCAGGCTTCTCGGGGACGACGCGCATTATGTCGAGCGGCCGGGGCGGACCTCGCCGCCATTTCCGGGGCATGGGATGCAGCCGGGGCAGCGGCTTCGGGAGGACTGGTTTCCCTACCTGACGCGGGGGGCGGCATAGCGACCGGCGCCGCGCTGGCCGCAGTGTTCAGAATCGGTCGCGGTAGAGCGACAGCATGCCCTGCACGTCGAATTCGCTTGCGAACGCTTCGGGATGCCGGTCGAGCATGTCGAGCACGAAATCCCGGCGGGCGCGGTCCGCATCGGCGTCGGCGTCATTGATCGGCGGGAAGCTCGGCAAGACCCGGCGCAGGAGACCGGATAGGCTGGGCCATTCGGGCAGGCGGAACCGGGGCGAGGTGATCGACATCATCGTCAGGTCCTCCAGGATGCTTTCGATGGTTCAATCCTACGTGGCCCGCCAATCCGCTGGTATTGGTGCAGATGTTGTGCTGTTCTTCATTTATGAAGAACGCATTCCGCGACTGGTCGAATGTCCGCTACTTCCTCGCGGTGTTTCGCGAAGGCTCGACGCTGGCCGCGTCGCGGATCCTCGGGGCGGCGCAGCCCACCGTGGCGCGGCGCATCGACGCGCTGGAACGCGAACTGGGCGCGGTTCTCTTCGAGCGCGAGACACGCGGTTTTCGTCCGACGGCGCTGGCCCGCGCGCTCCTGCCGCAGGCTGAAGCAATCGAGGAGGCGGCCCGGGCGTTCGCCGGGAAGGCGAAGGATCTGACGCACGCCAGACCGATCCGCATCACGGCCCCCGGCGCCAATTTCACGCCCCGAATGCAGCGGTTCATCTATGAGTTCACCTTGTCGAACCCGAATGTCGGATTTGAGTTCATCCAGACCACGAAAATCCTGGACCTTGCCGCCGGCGAGGCCGATGTGGCGCTCCGGCTGACGACCACCTCGCCTGACCCCGACCTCATCTGCCGCAGGATCAGCACCGCCCGGTACGCAGTCTACGGGTCGCGCGCCTATGCTGCCGAAAAGAGACTGCCCACCAGCGAGGCCGACTTGCGGGGGCATCGCTTCGTGGTCTACCGGCCGGACGCCACGCCGCGCCCGAACGAGGCATGGCTGCTGCAATTTGTCACGAAGGACCAGATTGTCGGGGCTTTCGCCGAGTTCAGTCTGTTGCAGGCGGCGGTCAGCAGCGGGCAGGGTCTCGGCATTCTCAACGTCAAGCAGTCGGAGACGGATGACAATCTCGTCCGTTGCTTCGATCCTGTCGAAGACCTCACACAGGAACATCTGCTGCTTGTCGCGCCGGAAGCTTACAGGAGGCCCGAGGTGAAGAAGTTCGTGAGCTTCTTCGCCCCACGTTACGCCGCGATCTTCAAGTAATCTGCGCGGCGCTTAGCCGTCGCCCCGCGTGACACCGCGATACCAGGCGACAATCGCCGCGCGCTCCTCGGGCTCGATGAACGAGGCGTTGGCCGGCGGCATGGCGTGGCTGGCGCCGGCCTGAAGGTAGATCTCGCGCGCATAGGCGGCGATGTGTCCGGGGGTTTCGAGGATGACGCCCTTCGGCGCCCAGTGGATGCCCTCGTAATAGGGCTCGGAGGCGTGGCACATTGAGCAGCGCCCCATGACGATGCTTTCCACCTCGGCGAAATCCGCGGCATCGGCGAATCGCTGGGCGGCAGGGGTGAGCCGTACTTCCGCGTCGGCCTCGGCCCTGAAAAGCGGCGCGGTCGAGAGCCAGGCTATGATCAGGAACAGCAGGACCGTGGCGATCCAGGTCCAGGTCGGGCTGCCCTTCCGGGCATGGCGGGTGTTGAACCAGTGCCGGATCGTGACGCCCATCAGGAAGACGAGGCTGGCGATGATCCAGTTGTTCGCGGTCGCGAAGGCAAGGGGGTAGTGGTTCGACAGCATCATGAAGATGACGGGAAGCGTCAGGTAGTTGTTGTGGGTCGAGCGCAGCTTGGCGATCTTGCCGAATTTCGGGTCGGGCGTGCGCCCGGCGATCAGGTCGGCGACGACGATTTTCTGGTTCGGGATGATCACCATGAAGACATTGGCCGACATGATCGTCGCGGTGATCGCCCCGAGATGCAAAAGCGCCGCGCGGCCCGAAAAGACATGGGTGTAGAAGAAGGCGAGCCCGACGAGGATCAGGTAGAGGAGCACCATCAGCGTGGTCGGGCTTTCGCCGAGAGGCGACTTGCAGAGCGTGTCGTAGAGGAGCCAGCCCACCGCCAGCGACGCGAGCGAGATCGCCACCGCCTGCCAGACCGGGATGTCGAGCACGTTCGGATCGACGAGGTAGAGGTCGGCCCCGAGGTAGTAGACGAGCCACAGAAGCGCGAAGCCCGACAGCCACGTCGCATAGCTTTCCCATTTGAACCAGACGAGGTCGTCCGGCATCGTTTCGGGCGCCACGAGGTATTTCTGGATATGGTAGAAGCCGCCACCGTGGACCTGCCATTCCTCGCCATCCGCACCGGAGGCCAGGTTTCGGTCGCGGTGCAGCCCGAGGTCGAGCGCGATGAAGTAGAAACTGGAGCCGATCCAGGCAATCGCGGTGATCACGTGCAGCCAGCGGACCGCGAATTCCAGCCAGTCGGCCAGGACGATGAAGTCGTACATGTCGCGCTCCCTCAGGCTTCGCTTTGCGCAACACGCTATACCGAAGCACATCTTCCTGATAATTCTTCGAATATCTGAGAACTTTCAAGCATAGCCGAAGAATGGCTGGGCGGGGGGCGGCAATGGCCTATGTGAACAACATCAAGATGTTCGTACGGGTCTTCGAGCTTGGCTCGATGTCGGCGGCGGCGCGGGATCAGCGGACCTCGCCCGCCGTGGCCTCGGCGCGGATCGCGGAACTCGAAAAGCATCTCGGTGTGCGGCTCTTCAACCGCACCACGCGACGACTGCAACCGACGGAGAACGGGCGGCTGTTCTATGACGGCGCGCGCAAGGTGCTGGAGGCGATCGACGACGCGGAAGCCGCGGTCATGGCTTCCACCCAGAACCTTCGGGGCACCGTCTTCGTGGCCGCGCCCCTTGGCGTCGGGCGCCGGTTCATCGCCCCGCATGTCCCTGAATTCAAGGATGAATATCCCCAGATCGACGTGCGGTTGCGGCTGTCGGACCGCAAGATCGACGTGATCGGCGAGGGCCTCGACCTCGCCTTCCACCTCGGCATGCTCGAGGACAGCACGCTGAAGATGCGGCTTGTCGCGGAATGTCCGCGTATCCTCTGCGCGGCGCCGGCCTATGTCGCCCGGCGCGGCGATCCAGGGAGCGGCGAGGCGCTGGTAAAGGACCGCCACGACTGCCTCAACCTGCGGTTCCCCGGCGCGACCGAGTTCCAGTGGACGCTGGTGACGCCAGAAGGGCCGAAGCGCTTCGACGTGGCCGGCCCCTACGAGACCGACGACGGCGACGTGCTGACGGGATGGGCGCTCGACGGACGGGGAATCGTCATGAAGCCGATCTTCGAGGTGGCGGACCACCTGCGCGACGGCCGCCTCGTCCCGGTCGTTCGGGAAACACCGCCAATGCCGGTGCAACTGTCCTGCCTGACCCAGCACCGGCGGCTGCGCGACCCCAAGATCCGCGTGTTCACGGACTTCATCATGGCGAAGATCCGCACCGATCTGGCGCAGGCGATGGAGGGTCTGGCGCTGCCGGCCTGACACCCCGGCCTATCCACCGGCCTCGTCGATCAGATGCCGGACCCAGCGCGCGGCAAGCCAGGTTGCCGGCACGCCGAGCGGGGCGGAAAGCGCCAGCGCCAGCAGGGGGGAAAGGGCCGGAAGTCCCAGCGCCTGACCGAGAAGGCCGAGCATGAAGAGGTTGATCGCCACCGCCGATGCCGCGAACGGATAAAGCACGAGCCCGAGCTTCCAGAGCGGCCAGCGGCCGTCAGTGGGAGGTTCCCTCTTCGAAATTGATCTTGTTCCAGACATTGTACTTCCCAGAAGGTTTCCGCATCGGCAGTCGCTTCACCTCTTCCAGCGTCTTCGCGTCATAGACGATAACCGCACCGTCGTCTTCCCAGACCGAGACGAGGGCATGGGACCCGTCGCGGGTGAACTCGGTATGGGCGACGGTCTTGCCGGGGGCGGGGTTCAGCGTCTTCACGATCTCCAGCGTCTCTTTGTCGATGACGTGCATCTCGTCCTTGTGCGGGCCGAAGAAGACATCGGCCCAGACATAGGGGGAATTCTCGTGACTGCGCAGGAAAAAGCCCGGCCCGTCGGTCGGAATGGTCTTCACCACCTCCCAGGTGCCCATGTCGATGACGCTGAGCACGCCTTCGCGCAGATGCGGCGCGGCCATCACCCGGCGGCCGTCGCGCATCCACGAGATGCCGGAGCCGAGATGCGGCATGCCGGGCAGCGGCAGCTCCGCCACCTCGCGCCCGACATCGAGGTTGACGACCACGCCCTTGTCGCCGTCGCGGTTGGTGCCGATCAGGTTGCGGTAGCCGGGGTCGAAGAAGAAATCGTCGATCGGAGCACCGATCACGATGCGACGGCGGGCGAAAAGGCCCTTCTCGGCGGCGAGGCTTTCCTCCATCCCGGCTTCGTAACTGTGGACGAAGCCCTCGTGATAGGGTCCGGCGTCGGGATCGGTTGCAACTTCCCAGATCTCCGGCACGTCCTTCAGGGCGAGAACGAAGCTTTTGCGGTCCGGCGCCTGATAGACGGCGGAGACGCGGGAGGGCGTGCCGTCGCGGCCCGCGACGTCAAGAACCTTCGCGACGCCCAGATCCTCGGTCGAGAGGATCGTCAGCGTGTTCGGCAGGTAGTTCGCAACGGCGAGCCATTTGCCGTCATGGCTCATCGCGATGTTGCGGGAGTTAAGACCGGCACGGACCCGGCCAACTTCGTGCAGCGACCAGATATCGTATTTCTGCACCCAGCCGTCGCGCGACATGATGAAGACATAGCGCCCGTCCGGCGAGAATTTCGGCCCGCCGTGGACGGCGAACGGCGTGGGGAACCGGTCGAGCACCTCGAACGTGTCGCCGTCGAGGACGCTGACATGGTGGTCGCCGGTTTCCACGACGAGCGTGATGTTCATGGGGTCGGCGGTGAAGACGGGGGCAGTGGCGGGGACGTAGTCGTCCCGCATCGCGCGCGTCGCGTCGATGTCGGCGGTCTGCCAGTCGGGCCGCTCGGCCAGGGGCTCAGCGATATAGGCGGCAAGTGCCGCGATCTCGTCGGGCGTCAGCGCACCGGCAAAGGCGGGCATCTGCGTCGCCACGCGGCCCCTGGCGATGATTTCCTCCAGTGCCTCGCCCTTGATCCGGCCGAGTGCTTCGGGGATGAGCGCCGGCCCGGTGCCGCCAAGCCGGGTTTCGGCGTGGCAGGAGGCGCAGTGTTCGGAAAAAAGGGCCGCGCCCGAAGGCGCGGCAAGCGCCGGCAGTGCGGCGAGGGAACTACAGAAAACGATGTGCCGGATCATGGCTCTTGCCTCTGAAGGGCGTGACGGTGAGCCGCTCGGCATCCTCGATGCCGATCTCGGCGTTGGAGAGATAGCAGGCCGGGTCCTCGGCCCAGGGGTCGCCGGTGACCTGAAGCGCCCGGATGCGGGTATTGCCGCCGCAGACCGACTGGAAGGCGCAGGCGCCGCAACGACCCTTCAGGGGGCGCGGCCGTTGGCGCAGCGTCGCCAGCATCGGGTCGCCGCCGGTCCAGAGCGTGGAGAACGGCGTCTCCTTCACCGATCCGACGGTATAGTCGGACCAGTAGGTGTCGGGATGGACCTTGCCCTGCGAATCGATGTTGGCGACCCCGAGGCCCGAGGAATTGCCGCCCCAGGCTTCGAGATGCGCGCGTAGGTGTGCCACCTTCTCGGGCGCGAACCGCGCCTCGGCCCAGCGCAGGAACCAGACGGCGTCGGCGTCGTTGTTGCCGGTCACGATCTCCAGCGGGCGGTGGCTCTCCACCGCGTCCCAGGCGCGGTCGATCAGGTTGTCCATCGCCGCGCGGGTCCGCGCATGGGCGGTATCTTCGCCCCGGTTCTTGTCACCGCGCCCGGCATAGACGAGGTGCGAGAGGTAGAACTTGTCCACCCCCTCGCCCTCGCAGAGGTCAAGCATGTCCGTGAGGGTATGAGCGTTGTCCTCGGTGATGGTGAAGCGCAGACCGACCTTGATGCACTTGGCCTTGCAGGCCCGGACCCCGGCCAGCGCCGCGTCGAAGGCGCCATCGACGCCGCGGAACCAGTCGTTCACCGCGCCGATCCCGTCGACCGAGATGCCGACATAGTCGAAGCCGAGACCGGCAATCCGGTCGGCGTGTTCGGCCACCCGCGTGCCGTTGGTCGAGAGGCTGAGATGGCGGAAGTCGAGCGCCCGCGCCCGTTCGGCGAGATCGAAGAAGTCGAAGCGGCTGAGCGGCTCGCCCCCCGACAGGATCAGCGCCGGGATGCGGAAGGCCGAGAGGTCGTCAAGGACGCCCATCGCCTGGTCGTGGCTGAGTTCGCCCGGAAAGGCCACGTCTGCCGAGGTCGTGTAGCAGTGCCGGCAGCGGAGGTTGCAGCGTCGGGTGAGGTTCCAGATGACGACGGGTTTCACCGGGCCGGAGCGGTGCCGGACCGGCGTCGGCGTCACCAGTTCGTGCATGTATTGCGTCAGCCGGAACATCGGTCAGCTTCCTTCCGTCAGCCGCAACCCGGTCTTCTTCAGGATGCGGGTGGAATAGAGGATATCGCTGGCCCGGCAGGCGTCGCCGAGGATCGCCGCGATCTCCCGGCGCTTGGCCTCGACCTCGCGCTTGTCGTGGCCGTGGATCATCGCAAAGAGGTTGTAGGGCCAGTCGGGCAGGGCACGCGGACGCAGGTAACTGTGGCTGACATAGTCGAGCGCGCCGACGCGGGTGCCGAGTGCCTCGGCGCGGTCATCGGCCACGTCCCAGACGCTCATCCCGTTGGCGGTGACGCCGAGCGCATAGTGGTTGGGCGCCAGCGCGATGCGCCGGATCACACCCCGATCCTGCATCGCCTTCAGCCGGTCGATCACCTCGGCCTCGCCAAGGCCGAGCCAGCCGGCGATCTCGGCATAGGGCTCCGGCGTCAGCGGCAGGCCGCCTTGCGTGGCGTTGATGAGGCGCCGGTCGGTCGCGTCGATCGTCATGCTTTCACCCTGAACCCGACGAAGAATTCCTTCAGTTTCGGAAAGCGCAGCACCGACAGCCCGGTCTCGGCCTCGATCTTTCGCGCTACCCGCTCGATGCCCTCTGGCCGGCCGGTCGCGAGGACGAACCACATGTTGAGCCGGTGGGCGCGTTCATAATTATGCGCCACCTCGGGATGGGCATTGACCAAAGTCACGACCGCATCGAAATGCGCCGCCGGCACTGCCATCGCGCAAAGGCAGAAGGCGCCGCCCATCGCCTCGGCGTCGAAGAACGGGCCGAACCGGGTGATGGCGCCTCCCTCGCGCAGGTTGCGGATGCGGGCGATCAACTCCTCCTCGCCGATGCCGAGCGCCTTGCCGGCTTCGGCGAAGGGGTGGGGGGCAAGCGGGAAGCCGTCCTGAAGTGCGTTCAGGATCGCCCGGTCTGTCGCATCGAGTGCATCCGGGGGAAGCGCCGTCCGTCTCATGCCGCGTCCGCCTTCAGCAGCGCGCCGGTCTGCTTGAAGCAGCGCAACGAGAAGAGCGCCCGGTGTCGCGCCCCGGCGAGTTCGGGCAGGGCGGCGGACTCCGCTAAGATGCCCTCGGCTTCGGCCCGGCTGCGGGCATGGATCATCGAATAGAGCGGGAAGTCCCAGACGCCCGGCACGGTGCGGCGCTGGTAACAAAGCGTTACGCCGCAAAGCCGCGCCAGCGCCCGGCCGGCGGCCTCGATCCGGTCCTCGGGCAGGTCCCAGACTACCATCGCATTCGCCGCCCAACCGATGGCGCGGTGACGGACGATGACGCCGGCGCGGGTCAGGATGCCCGCCCGGCACAGAACCGCGATGCGGGTTATGATTTCGGCTTCGGTTCGCCCGATCCGCCGGGCAACGACGGCAAAGGGATGCGCGACGAGCGGCAGGCCCTCGGTCAGCGCCTGGAGAATCGGGCGGTCGGACGGTTCCAGTGCCGCGAGGCGGGTGGCGCGGGCCTCCGGCATCGCGGCGCGGGCGCCGGCGCCGAGGCGGAAGCCGAGGTCGATGTTGAAGGGCCGGACGAGCCGGAGGTCGAGCACGCCGAGCCCGCTTTTCGCCGCGATCCGGTCGAGGGAGGCTGCAAGCGCGTCTGCGTCGGGCGCTGTGGCGACGAACCAGAGGTTCCAGTCGTCCTCGCGCAGGTAGGAATGGTTGACGCCCGGCTCGGCTCCGACGAGCGCCGCGACCTCCTCGATCCGCTCCTCGGGCACGGCCATCGCGGCGAGCGTCGAGGCGCCGGCGGTGTTCGGGCGGACCGTGGCGCCGACCCGGGCGATCATGCCGCGCGCGCGCAACTGGTCGAGCCGCGCGATCGCCTCCTCCTCGTCGACGCCGAGCGCCGATCCGATCGCCGCGAAGGGGCGCGGGACCAAGGGCAGGTCGCGCTGGAACTCGTCCAGCAGGCGGCGGTCGGTGGGGTCGAGCCGGTCGAGCATGGTCAAAGCCCCGTCCGGTGGGCGCGGGCGGTGAAGAAGATGCCGGAAGGGCTTTCGGCGGCGATCTCGCCGGTCAGCTTGAGGCTGTGGGTGTCGTAGATCATCACCCGGTTGTCGTCGCGGGCGGAGATCCAGACCTCGGCGCCGCGCGGGGCGAATTCCATGTGGAGGACGGCAGCGCCCGGGGTCAGGGTCTTGACCACCTCGTGGCTGCGGCTGTCCACCACCTGCACCGTATCGTTGAGCGGGGTGGCGAAGTTCACCCAGACGTAAGGCGAGCCGGGCTGCGCGATGATGAAGACCGGCTGGCCGTGCATCGGCGTACGCCCGACTTCCTCAAGGCTGGTGCGGTCGACCCAGAGCAGTTCATGTTGGCCGACGGCCGGCAGGACGTACTGGCCTTCCGTGAAGGCCCAGCCCTGAAGGTGCGGCATCTTGTAGACCGGCAGGTCGTCCTCGGTCTTGCCGTAGTCCTTGAGGAAGCGGACCGGCTCCGGATCCTCGTCCCAGAGGTCGATGGCGGTCACGCCCTTTTCGCCGAAAAGACCGATCAGGTAGGTGTGGGCATCGTCGGTCAGGACCGCGTCGAAGGGGTTCTTGCCGACATCGCCGAGCTTGGTCAGAACCATCTCTGGCCCCGAGAAATCCGCCATCCAGGCTTCGCCGGTGTCCCATGTCGACCAGACGAAGCGGCGGCCCGGCACATCGACAAGGCCGATGGTCTTGGCGTTCAGCGGGATGTCCGCCACGGGATCGAGCGTGTCGGCGTCGAAGACCTTCACGCCGCCGGGTTCATAGTTCGACACGGCGATCAGCTTGCCGTCGTCGGAAATCGCCCCGCCGATGGAGTTGCCGGCCTGAACGATGCGCTTCGCGATGGTCCGGGTCAGCATGTCGACCTTGGTCAACCCGCCGTCGCGGCCAAAGACATAGGCGAAATGCTCGTCCGGCCCATAGGTCAGCGAGGCATGGCTGAGGTCGCCGAGCCCCTCGATCCGGCCGAGGGCGGCATGGTCGGAACGGTCGATGACCAGCAGCGATCCGGTCGCGCGCTCGACCACCAGCCCGAGGTCGCCGGTGGCGCAGCAAGGATCCCCGGCGAGGGCAGGGGCGGCGGTGGCGAGGAGGAGGGCGGCAAGGAAGGCTTTCATTCGGGGCGTCCTTTTAGATAATCCGCGATCCAGAGCGCCTCTTCCTCGGACAGGACCGGCCGCCAGCGCGGCATCGCGGTGCCGGGCACGCCGTCGAGGATGATCGTCGCGAGACCTTCCGGGTCCGCGTGGGCCAGCCGGTCGGGCGTCAGGGCGGAGCCGAGCCCGCCTTTCATCGTCAGCCCGTGGCATGACCCGCAATCCTGGATCACCATGTGTTCGAGTTTTTCCGCCCGCTCGGGGCTGACCTCGGCGATCGCCGGCAGGCTCAGCGCGAGAAGGGCGATCAGGCTACGCATAGGCCGCCATCCCGGCTCCGTCGCAGGCCAGCGCATCGGCGAGGGCCACCTGATCGTAAAGCGAAACCACCCGGCCGATGACGAAGAGCACCGGCGCCTCCGGCGGCGTGTTCGCGATGTCGGTGGCGATGTCACCGAGGGTTGAGACGATCCGCACTTCGCGCGGCGTCGTGGCGGCAGAGACGGCCATCACCGGCAGCGACGCCGGCATCCCGTGGCGCATGAGCTGGAAGGCGATCTCGGCGATGTTGGCGGCGCCCATGTAGACGACGAGGGTCGTTTCCTCGCTCGCAAGCGAGGCCCAGTCGAGGTCGAGCCGCGCATCCCTCGCGCGGTGGCCGGTGACGTAGCGCACCCCGGTCGCAAGGCCGCGATGGGTCAGCGGCACGCCGGTCGAGGCGGCCGCACCTTGCGCGGCGGTGATCCCGGGGACGTAGGCCACGGCGATGCCGGCCGCGCGCAAAACCTCCGCCTCTTCCGAGCCGCGCCCGAAGATCAGGGGATCACCGCCCTTCAGGCGCACGACCGCGAGACCGTCGCGCGCGAGGTCCACCAAAAGCGCGTTGATTCCGTCCTGCGGGACCTTGTGGCACCCGGCGATCTTGCCGACATCGACCCGGCGCGTGTCTTCGGGGATCAGCGCCATGATCTCGTCCGAGACGAGCCGGTCAAAGACCACCACATCGGCTTCGCGGAGAAGGCGGAGCGCCTTCAGCGTCAGAAGCTCCGGATCGCCGGGGCCGGCGCCGATGAGGAAGACTTTGCCTGTCGTGAGGTCTTTCATGATCGCCTCTTGTTCGCGGATCGGAAAGGTGGGGCGGAGGGAGGGCCGACAAGCCCCCTCCGCCCCTCGTCCTCGAAGGCGTCAGTAGACGTCTTCGCGGGTGTTCAGGACGTTGAACTTGCCGGTCGGCGTCACAAGGCGCGGGTCCTTGATCACCTGCTTGAGTTCGAGCGTCTTGTCATCGACGATGACGATGGCGCTTTCCTGGGTCTTGCCGTTCCAGACCGAGAACCAGACCTCGGTGCCGTCCTTGTTGAATTCAGGTTGCACCACGCGCGGCTGGCCTTCCGCGATGCCGGCCCATTCGCCGATCGGCAGCGTCGTGAATTCCGGATCGGCATCCGCCGTCATGTCGGAAATCTTGAACACCGCGACCGAGGCCGAGGTCTCCGCGTCCGGGTTCAAGGGCGCGTCGACATAGAGGTGGTCGGAGTTCGGATGGGTCTTGATGAACAAGGACCCGCCGCCCAGCGCATAGAAGCTGTCGACGACCTTCCAAGCCTGATCGGGATGGCCCTCGGGATCTGTGCCGATCAGCGTCACCGTTTCGTCGCCGAGGTGCGAGGTCGACCAGACCGGGCCGAAGACCGGGTGGGTGAAGTTCGCGCCGCGACCCGGATGCGGAGTCTGGCCGCCGGTCTCGACCAGCGCGGTCAGCTTGTCTTCCTTGGTGTCGACGACCGCGACCTTGCCGCGGGCGTTCGCCGCCACGAGGAAGTAGCGCTTGGTCGAATCGAAGCCGCCGTCATGCAGGAAGCGTTCCGCCTCGATCTCCGTCACCTTCAGGTTCTTGATGTCGGAGTAGTCGACGAAGAGGATCTTGCCGGTTTCCTTGACGTTGACGATGAATTCCGGCGCGTAGTGCGACGACACGATGGAGGCGACGCGCGGTTCCGGGTGGTAGGTCTGCTCGTCGTAGATCATCCCCCGCGTCGACATGATCTTGAGCGGTTCCAGCGTGTTGCCGTCCATGATCACGTATTGCGGCGGCCAGTAGGCGCCGGCGATGGCGAACGTATCCTCGTATCCCTCGAACTTGGAGGTCTCGACCGACCGCGCCTCGATGCCGATCTTCAGCGAGGCGACCGTGGCGGGCGTCTCCATCCAGAGGTCGATCATGTTGACGAGGCCGTCGCGGCCGATGACGAAGAGATAGCGGCCCGACGCCGAGATGCGGCTGATATGCACCGCGTAGCCGGTGTCGATCACCGCCTTGATCTCGTAGGTGCCGCCGTCGATCAGGGCCACCTGGCCGGCATCGCGCAGCGTCACCGACATCAGGTTGTCGATGTCGATATCGTTCATCTTCTGGGTCGGCCGGTCCTCGGGCGCGACGACGACCTTCCAGCTTTCGCGCATTTCCGGCATGCCCCATTCCGGCGGTGCCGGCGGCTCCAGCAGGAGGTAGCGGGCCATCAGGTCCACGTCTTCCTCGGACAACTCGCCCGAGGTGCCCCAGTTCGGCATCCCGGCCGGCGAGCCGTAGGTGATGAAGCTTTGCAGGTAGTCGTAGCCATTGGCGCGCGTGATGTCGGTGGTCAGCGGCTTGCCGGTGGCCCCCTTGCGCAAGACGCCGTGGCAGCCGGCGCAGCGCTCGAAATAGATCTGCGTGCCCTTCTGGAACTCTTCCTGGGTCATCACCGGATCGTCGGCCTTGCGGCCGGGTATCTCGACCTGGATCTGGCTGAGGGTGGTCATCGACGGTTCATACGCCGCCGCGGGGCCGTCGGCGTGGTCCTTCGGCTTTTCCTGCGCGAGCGCGGGGGCCCCGAGCAGGGCAAGCGCCAGCGCGGCGCTGCTCAGCAGCACGCTCCTGACGCGGTTTGGTCGGGATGTCATCTCTGTGTTCTCCGTTCCGCTGGTGAGGCTGCGGCGACCTTGCGCGATGTGGGCCGCGCGCTCCTTGACTTTCGTTAAGGCAGCGGGGCGGGGCGCGGGACAGGGTTCGCTCGGACATCGGGACCCTGATCATGCGCCTATTCGGACCGCTTTTCGCGGCGATCGTGCTTCACTTCGCCCCGGCCTTCGCCGGTGGCGTGGGGATTGCCCCCGACGCGATCGCGCCGGCGGCTCCCGACGCAGACATCGCCGCCGGGATCTTCGGCGCAGAGGGACAGACTGCGGGGCTGACGGTGGCACGAGAGGCGGCGGGCGTGCCGGGCTGGACCGTGCGCAAGGACGGATCGGTCATCGGCCATATCGGCTCCACCTGGGAAATCGCCGGTTCGGTCGGATATTCGGGGCGGCCGCTCGACGTGCTGGTCGGGATTTCGCCGGAGGCGCGGATCGCCGGCGCCCGGCTGATGCAGCACAACGAGCCGGTCCTGACCCTCGGCATTTCGGACGCGGACATCGCCGCCTACGTGAACGGGTTCGCGGGCTATGACCTCTCGGCACCGCGGGATGGGGCGCTGGCCGATACGCCGGGCCTGCCGGACGTGATCTCCCGCGCCACGGTTTCGACCGGGGTGATCCGCGACGGCATCCTGCGCACCGCGCGGACGCTGGCCATCGGGCGCGGCATCCTGGCCGCGGGCGGCGGTATCGACCGGCTGGGTTATGCACCCGCCGACTGGCCAGCGCTGGTGCAGGCCGGCGCGCTGGGCGAGGCCCGTGTCAGCCTCGGCGAGGCCGCCGCGGCGCTGGCCGGCGCCAAGGTTCCGGTGCCGGAGGGCGAGGGCGACTTCCTCCATCTCTGGACCGGGCTCGTCGACCCGCCGTCGGTCGGGCAGAACCTGCTCGGCCAGCAGGTCTATACCTCGGCCATCGGCGCGATGGGCGCGGGCGAGACCGCGCTGATCGTGATCTCTTCGGGCCTTCAGTCCCATCGCGGCACCGACTGGCGCAGGACCGGGGTCTTCGACCGGGTGACGATCGTGCAGGGCGAGACGCGCCACCGGCCGGACGAGGCGAGCTACCAGATGGTCAAGAAGCTGACTATCGACGGAGCGCCGGCTGCGAAGGAAATCAGCCTCTTCCGTCTTCCTGCGACCATCGACCCGATGCAGCCCTTCCGCGTCGAGGTCACGGCGACCCGACCCACCGACAGCGGCGCGGTCACGATGACCATTGCCGCCGACTACCGCCTGCCGGATGCCTACCGCCTAGTCCCGCCGCCCGAGCCGGCGCCGCTCTGGCACGAGATATGGGCCGGGAAGCGCGTGGAGACCGGCGTGGTCGCGGCGATGCTTGCCGTGCTGACGCTGATCCTGTTCGCTCAGGAATGGATCACCCGGCGGCCGAAGCTCTGGCTTCTCGGCCGGGTCGGGTTTCTCTTGACGACGCTCTTCGTCCTTGGCTGGGGGCTGAACGGGCAGTTGTCGGTGGTGCAGGTGGTGGCGTTCCTGCACTCCCTGCTGACCGGCTTCCGGTGGGAGACGTTCCTGATCGAGCCGGTGATCTTCCTGCTCTGGTCCTTCACCGCGCTCGGGATGCTCTTCTGGGGCCGCGGGGTCTATTGCGGCTGGCTTTGCCCGTTCGGGGCCTTGCAGGAACTGACCAACCTCGCGGCGCGCCGGCTCGGGGTGGTGCAGGTCGCGGTGCCGCAGGCGCTGCATGAACGGCTCTGGGTGATCAAGTATACGCTCTTCATGGCGATCCTCGCGCTCTCCTTCTACTCGATGCACGACGCGCTGGTGCTGGCAGAGGCGGAGCCGTTCAAGACCGCGATCTCGCTGCGCATGATGCGCGCCTGGCCGTTCGTGGGGTTCGTGCTGGTGCTCATCGGCGCCGGCCTCTTCATCGAGCGGTTCTTCTGCCGCTATCTCTGCCCGCTTGGCGCGGGGATCGCGATTCCGGCCAAGCTGAAGATCTTCGACTGGCTGAAGCGGCGCCCGCAATGCGGCCGGGAATGCCGGCTCTGCGAGACGAAATGTACCGTTGGCGCCATCGACCCCCTGGGCCGGATCAACGCCAACGAATGCGTGCTGTGCCTGCGCTGTCAGGTCATCATGAACAATCCCGGCATCTGCCCGGTGCTGAAGCGCCGCGCCCGTGCCGGTACGGGGGAAGACCAATGACGACACTCGGCCGCCTCTTCGGTGAAGGGTTCAGGGTCTTTTTTCTCGCGGCCGGGCTTTGGGCCTTCCTGGCCATGGGTCTCTGGATGCTGTGGCTGTTCGGGTCGTTCGACCTGCCGACGGCGGCGCCCCCGAGCTACTGGCACGCGCATGAGATGATCTTCGGCTACGGCGCGGCGGCGCTGGGCGGGTTCTTTCTGACTGCCGTGCCGAACTGGACCGGCGCCAAGGCGGCGCGGCACGTCTTCATCGGTGCCGCCGCCGGGATCTGGCTTGCCGGGCGGTACGCCGTCTTCTGGTCCGGGGCGCTGCCCGCGCCGCTTGTCGCACTCGTCGACCTTGCCTTCCTGCCGGTGCTCGGGGCGAAGATCGCGACCCAGCTGATCCGCCGGCCGAAACCGCAGAACATGATGTTCCTCGGCCTTCTTGCGATTCTCTTCGCGGCCAATCTCGCTGTCCATCTCGAATGGCTCGGGCTTGCCGCCGATACGGCGATCAGGGGTCTTTACGCGGGGCTCTACGGTCTTGTCGCGATGATCGCGGTCCTTGGCGGACGGATCACGCCGGCCTTCACCCGCAACGCGATGACCCGCGCCGGCCTCGAGTTCGGGCTGCCGCGATCCTTCGCCCGGCTCGACGGCATCGGCATCGCGGCGGCGATCGCGCTGCCCCTCGCCACCCTGGCGGCGCTGCCCGCCCCGGTCACTGGAGCCATCGCCCTTGTCGCAGGCACGGCGCAGATCGCCCGTCTTGCCTTCTGGAAGGGCGGGTTCGCCGCCAGCCAGCCGATTCTCTGGTCGCTGCACCTCTCGTTCGGGCTGATCGGTGTCGGGTTGATCCTGACCGGCCTTGCCGCGTTCGGTATCGGCAGCAGCGTTGGCGCCCTGCATTTCACCGCGATCGGCGGGGTCAGTGGCATGATCCTTGCCGTCATGACGCGCGCGACGCTCGGCCATACCGGGCGGCCTCTCGTGGCGCCGGCGCCCGTGGTCTTCGCCTATGCGCTTTTGCCGCTCGCGGCCATGCTGCGCTGGGCCGCGTCCACAGTTCCGGCCGTCACGACGCCGGCGACGCTAGGGGCCGGGCTGATCTGGCTCCTTGCGTTCGGTATTTATCTCTTCGTCTTCTGGCCGGTCTTCTGGGGGCCGCGCCAGACCCAGTCAGCGGAATAGGACATGCATCGTCGTCGTTTCCTGACCATTGCCGCCGCCGCCGTCGCGCTGCCGGCGCGTGCCGCCGAACCCGCGATCTGGACCGGCCGCGCGATGGGGGCCGATGCGCGGATCGTCCTTCACGGCGCAAGTCCGGCGCTGGCCCGGCAGCTTTTTCGCCGGGTGGAGCGCGAGTTGATCCGGATCGAAGGGCATTTCTCGCTTCATACCGAATCGGCGCTGACCCGGCTCAACCGCGACGGTCGGCTGTCGCGGCCGGCGCCGGAGATGCTGGAGGTCCTGCGCCTCTCGGACCGCGTGCATCGCGCGACCGGCGGCGCCTTCGATCCGACGGTGCAGCCGCTCTGGCTCGCGTTGGCGACGGGGGGCGATGTCGCCGCCGCGCGGCGCGCCGTCGGCTGGACGCGGGTCCGGGTGAGCGACGACGCGATTGCCTTAGCCCCGGGCATGGCGCTGACCTTTAACGGCATCGCGCAAGGCCATGCCGCCGACCGGATCGCGGCCCTGCTACGGGCCGAGGGTTTCGGTGATGTGTTGATCGACATGGGCGAGGTCATGGCGCTCGGGACGAATGGCGGCCGCGACTGGCAGGCAGCGATCGCCGCACCGGACGGGATGGAGGTGGCCCGCGTCGGGCTGGCCGACCGTGCCCTTGCCACCTCGTCGCCGCTCGGCACGCGGATCGGCGGCGGTGCCCCGCATATCCTGCATCCAAAAGGCCTCCCGCCGCGCTGGTCCACCGTCGCCGTCTCGGCGAAGGACGCGGCCACCGCCGACGCGCTCTCCACCGCGTTCTGCCTGATGGGCCGGTCCGCCATCGACGCGGCCCTTGCCGAATTTCCCGATGCGAGGATCAAGGCGCTGATCTGAGCGACGATTGACTTTCGTTAAGGTGGGCAGACCCGCCCCACGCCAGAGTGCCGCCACGTTCAACCGCTCCGGGAAGGAGAAAGCGCAATGCGCGAAGTCATGACCAAGAGCATGGCCCGCAATATCTTTTATGGCGGGTCCTTGTTCTTCATCCTCATCTTCGTCGGGCTGACGGTGCAAAGCCACCGCTACATCCGAACCACATCGACCGATGCCGCCGGACTGACCGACAGCGTCGCCGCGGGCAAGCACCTTTGGGAAAAGCATGCCTGCATCAACTGCCACACGATTTTGGGCGAAGGCGCCTATTTCGCGCCCGAGCTTGGCAATGTCATGACCCGCTGGGGCGTGGCCGACGACCCCGAGGCCGCGTTCGACGCGCTCAAGGGCTGGATGGATGCGATGCCTACCGGCATCGAGGGCCGCCGCCAGATGCCGCAGTTCAACCTGACCGATCAGGAATACCGTGAAATCGCCGATTTCCTCCTGTGGACGAACAAGATCCGCGCCCAGGACTGGCCGCCGAACGATGCCGGCTGAGGAGACAGAATCATGAAATACCAGACACAGAAAATCGCGCTCGCCTACTTCCTGGTAGCGATGGCGCTCTTTGCCGTGCAGGTCTCGCTCGGGCTGGTCCTGGGCTGGATCTACGTCGACGGCAACTTCCTGTCCGAAATCCTGCCCTTCAACATCGGCCGGATGCTCCATACCAACAGCCTGATCGTCTGGCTGCTTCTGGGCTTCTTCGGTGCCGCCTACTACCTCATCCCCGAGGAATCGGAGCGCGAGATCTACTCGCCGAAGCTTGCCTACCTGCAACTGGCGATCTTCGTTCTCGGCACGGCGGGTGTCGTCGTGACCTATTTCTTCAACCTCTTCGAGGGGAACTTCCTTCTCGGCAAGCAGGGGCGGGAATTTCTTGAGCAACCGACCTGGGTGAAGGCGGGCATCGTCGTGGCCGCGCTGATCTTCCTCTTCAACGTCTCTATGACGGTGCTTTCGGGCAAGAAGACGGCGATCACCAATATCCTGCTTCTCGGCCTCTGGGGGCTGGCACTCCTCTTCCTCTTCGCCTTCGTCAACCCGTCGAACCTCGCGCTCGACAAGATGTACTGGTGGTATGTCGTCCACCTCTGGGTCGAAGGCACATGGGAACTGGTGATGGCCTCGATCCTTGCCTACCTGATGCTGAAGCTGACGGGGGTGGACCGCGAGGTGGTGGAGAAATGGCTCTACGTCATCGTCGCCGCCGCGCTCTTCTCGGGCATCCTCGGGACCGGGCACCATTACTACTGGATCGGCACGCCCGGCTACTGGCAATGGATCGGCTCGATCTTCTCGTCGCTCGAAGTGGTGCCGTTCTTCGCGATGATGGCATTTGCCTTCGTGATGGTCTGGAAGGGCCGGCGCGACCACCCGAACAAGGCGGCCCTGCTCTGGTCGCTCGGCTGCGCGACGCTGGCCTTCTTCGGCGCCGGCGTCTGGGGGTTCCTCCACACGCTGCACGGGGTGAACTACTACACCCACGGCACGCAGATCACGGCCGCCCACGGCCACCTTGCCTTCTTCGGCGCCTATGTGTCCCTGAACCTCGCAATCATCTCCTATGCGATGCCGATCCTGAAAGGGCGCGATCCCTACAACCAGGTGCTCAACATGGCGTCGTTCTGGCTGATGTCGGGTGGCATGGTCTTCATGACCTTCACGCTGACCTTCGCGGGCACGGTGCAGACGCACCTCCAGCGGGTCAATGGCGAGGCCTTCATGGACGTGCAGGACCAGCTCTGGATCTTCTTCGCCATGCGCTTCGGATCGGGCGTGGCGGTTGTCCTCGGTGCGCTGCTCTTCATCTACGCGGTCCTCGTGCCGCGTAAGGAGATCATCGAACCCGGTCCGGTCGAGCAGGACCGTATCCGGCACGATCCCGACCACATGGCCGCGGAGTGAAACAAATGGACGGAAGTTTTGAAGCGATGGGGGGGGCGGCGGACGCCCCCTTCTACCTCGCGCAGGGCGACGAATGCGAGATCTTCGCCGCCGCCTTCGCGAACCGCCTGCCGCTCCTGCTGAAAGGGCCGACCGGCTGCGGCAAGACCCGCTTCGTCGCGCATATGGCCGCGAAACTTGGCCGGCCGCTCTACACCGTCGCCTGCCATGACGACCTTTCCGCCGCCGACCTGATCGGCCGCTACCTGCTCAAAGGGGGGGAGACGGTCTGGGTCGACGGCCCGCTGACCCGTGCCGTGAGGGAAGGTGCCATCTGCTACCTCGACGAGGTGGTGGAGGCGCGGAAGGACGTAACCGTCGTCCTGCACCCGCTCACCGACGACCGGCGCATCCTGCCGATCGACCGCACGGGCGAGGAACTGGAGGCCGCGCCAGGCTTCATGCTCGTCGCTTCCTACAACCCCGGGTACCAGAACATCCTGAAGACGCTGAAACCCTCCACCCGCCAACGTTTCGTCAGCCTCGACTTCACCTTCCCGAAGCCCGAGCACGAAATCCCCGTCGTCGCCCGCGAAAGCGGCTTGCCCGAGGATCGTGTGAAACCCCTTGTCCGGCTCGCCAACAAGTTCCGCGCGCTGAAGGGCCAGGACCTTGAGGAAGGCACGTCCACCCGCCTCGTCGTCTATGCGGCGACGCTCATCGCGCAAGGCATGGCGCCGGACCGCGCCATCCGCGTCGCGATGATCGAGCCGCTCACGGACGACGACGACACCAGACGCGGGCTCCTCGATCTCGTCACTGCCGTTTTCGGGTGAGGCCGGCAGATGTCCGGGATCGAATTCGAGCCATGGGAACCCGAGGAAACAGTCGGGAAACTGTGGCACGCCTATGCCAGCCGTCTCGACGCGCCTAGCGTCCACGACGGAGCCCGTGTCGGCCTTCATGAGGTCGGCGGACGGCTGGCAGTTCTTTTCCGGGGGCTCGGCGGGTCCCCGACGGTCGAGATCAAGCCGGTGGCGCCGGAGCATTCGGCGCACCGGTTGTCGCTGCGCCGCCGCCTCGGGGCGGAGACCGAGACCACCCCGCGTACCAGTTTCGACGGCGAGGCGTTGCGCCTGCCGGATACGCTCGCGCTTTTTCCGGCGCGGGAGGCGAATGCCGCGCTCTATCTCTGGCTGGCCGCCGCTGCCGCCCATGCCGGCGCCCCGCGCGTCGAGGACGATCCGCTTCGCGCCGACCTCGCCGCGCTGATCGCCGCACGCGAGATGACAGCGGCAACGCTGGCCGACGCGCCCGGGTTTGCCGGCCTGCACGCCGATCTTTGCGCCTCTCACCTGACGCTCCGCCGCGTGCCGCTTCTGCCCGAGGCCGAGCGCACCGTCGAGGCGGTGATCCGTCACCTCCTCGGCGATCCGGCGCCGCTCTCGGCCAAGGCCGCGCGCATGGCGAATGCGGTCTGGACCGGCGACCTGTCCGCCTACCGAGCCCCGCGCGGCTACCGGCCGTTCCGCCCAGTGCCGCTCTGGCCCGATCTCCGCCCGCTCGCCTTTTCCGCCGCGACCGCCGTCGAGGCCCGCGCGACCGAGGGCAAGCCGGAAGAGGGCGAAGGCCGCACCCACCGCGCCCGGCGCCGCAAGGCCGACCAGATCGAGCGGAACGACAGTTTCATCCTGCACAAGTTCGAGGCGATCCTGAGCTGGGCGGAGTTCATCAACCTCAACCGCAGGGTCGAGGAGGACGAGAACGACGACGCCAAGAAGGCCGCCGACGACCTCGACGAGATCGGCCTCGGCCAGATTTCCAAGGCCCCCGCGACGCGGCTGAAGCTGCACCTCGACCTCGCCCCCGAAGACGTGGACCGCGAGCGGCTCGCGGGCACGGCGACCTATCCCGAATGGGACGCGCGGTCGGGCGCCTACCTGCCGGCCCATGTCCGCGTCCTGACCTCGGATGTCGAGGCAAGCGCCGAGGAGCCTGCGTTCCGCACCGATCCGAAGGCCGCACGGCGCATCCGCGCGGTCAAGCGCCAGTTCGAGGCGCTGCGCCCCGCCCGGATCCTCACCGCCGGTCACCGCGACGGCGACGAGTTGGACACCGACCGGGCGATCCGGTCGCGCGTGGATCTTCTCGCCACCGGCGAGGGCGATGACCGCGTCTGGCTGCAGAACCGCACGGAAAAGCGCGACCTCGCCGTCTCGATCCTGCTCGACGTCTCGCGCTCGACCGAGAGTGCCGTGCCGGGGCATGGCCATGATGGCCGCTCGGTCATCGACATCGAACGCGAGGCTTTGGCGGCGCTGGCCTGGGGGCTCGACGCCTGCGGTGACGATTTCGCCATCCACGCCTTTTCCTCGCTGAAGCGCGACCGGGTCTATGTCCAGACCGCCAAGCGCTTCGGTGAGCCGATGAGCGCCACGGTGGAATCCCGCATCGCCGGGTTGAAACCCGGCTTCTACACCCGCCTTGGCGCCGCCATTCGCCACGCCTCGGCCGGGCTGACGCGCGAGGCGCGGCGGCGGCGCCTCCTGCTCGTCATCACCGATGGCAAGCCGAACGACCTCGACCATTACGAGGGCCGCCACGGCATCGAGGACAGCCGCAAGGCCGTCGAGGAGGCGCGCCGCGCCGGTCACGCGGTCTTCGGCATCACCGTCGACCGCGATGGAAAATCCTGGTTCCCGCGCCTTTTCGGGCAGGGCGGCTATGCCCTGATCGCGCACCCCGAAAAGCTGACCCAGGCGCTTCCGCAGATCTACCGGCAACTCGTAGGCGCATGACCGACAAGGCAGAGACCGACCGCAGCCCGTTCGACGACCTGCCCGGCGATCTGATGATCTGGGTGCTGATCGTCTCGGAACTCCTGGTCTTCGGCGCCGGGCTAGCGGCCTTTCTCGGCGTGCGGATCACCGATTCCTCCGGGTTTGCCGCCGCGCAGGATCACCTTCACCGTGCGGCGGCCGGGACCAACACCGTGATCCTTGTCACCTCGGGCTGGCTCGCCGCCCTTGGCGCGCAGGCGGTCGAGGCGGGGCGGATCGGCCGTGGCCGCGCCGCCCTTTCCGCTGCGGCGGCACTCGGGTTCACCTTTCTCTTGGTGAAAGTGGCGGAATACGCGGACAAGGCGGGGCAGGGGATCGGGATCGAGACGCATCCCTTCTTCACCTTCTACTACCTGATCACCGGCTTTCACGCTGCCCATGTCGCGGCCGGGATCATCGTCCTTCTGCTGACCGCCCTGCGCGCCCGGCCGACCGAGGTCGAGGCGGGCGTCGCGTTCTGGCACATGGTGGATCTCGTCTGGGTTCTCGTTTTCCCAGTGATCTATCTTCTGAGGTAGCCGATGGCGTTCGTGACCAGGGCCTGGCTTCTTCTGCTCGCGCTTTCAGCCGCATCGACAGTCCTGTCGGTCGCAGTCGCGAGAGGCGCGCTGTCCGGGTCGGCGGCGACATTCGGCGGCGGGGCGATCCTCGCACTGGCCTGGGCGAAGGCGCGGACGATCCTCAACGCCTATCTCCGGCTGTCGGAGGCGCCGGTCTTCCGGCGCGGTTTCGGGCTTGTCCTCGGCCTCTACGCGCTTCTCTTGCTCGGCCTCTACCTTTCGGGCTGACGTTGCCCGGTCTCAGCCCGGACGGTTCCAGGCCGAGGCCGGATCCTCCTCGGCGTAGTCGCGCAGCACGTCGATATCCGCGATCTCGGCATGGTTCTGGCGCACCGTCACGCCGAATTCCCTGAGTTTCGCGATGGCCCGGCTCAGGCTTTCCGGCTTCATGCCGAGCCGGCCGGCGATCAGGACCTTTTCGTAAGGCAGCGTCACTTCGCAGGTCCCCGACGAACACGGCGCGAGTTCCAGCAGGAATTCGGCCAGCCGCTGCGCCCCGGTCCGCGCCTTCAACTGCTCGATCTGCTCGACGAGCCCGTGCAGATGCGCGAAGGTCGCCGACAGGATCGAGATGGCAACCCCCGGATCCTCGCGGATGAGGCGCAGGAAGGCGTCGGCCTCGATCCGGATCAGCTCGCAATCGGTCGCTGCCTCGGCCGCCACGGGATAGACGTCGTCGCGGAAGGCGACGGCCTCGCCAATGCTGCGCCCCCTGGTGAAGACGCCCATCACCGCCTCGGCCCCGTTCGGCGCGATCCGGTAGAGCTTCACCCAGCCTTCGGCGACGATGTAGATCGCGGTAGCCCGCTCACCCTGAAGGAAGATCGTGGTGCCCCGTTCGAAGCGGCGCAGGCGGGCGGACGCAAGAACGCGGGCGGCCACCTGTTCCGTGGTGCCCGCCAGGATCGGCGACTTGCGCGCGATATCGGCATATTCCGGCTTCATCTTCGCCCTCACTTCCCGCATTCGCTAACCACTGGCACAGGTCGGTGCGAACAGCCAGATATTCCGGCCGGCCCGCAACCGGACAGGGGCCGGATCAGGCATGGCGACGAACCGATCGCCACGCCGTGGCCTTCGGGAACCACGGCCCTCTTGTCAACACGTTTTCGCGGTGTGGGCGGGAGTGTGCTGGGATTGTGGGCTGTCCTCCAGTCCCCGTGGGGCGGACGAAAGCGCAATGTAGCCACGTGGGGCGGATCAGCTCTCGTCGCGCCAGCGGTTGACGATCGGATAACGTCGGTCGAGCCAGAAGGCCTTCTGGCTCAGACGCGGACCCGGCGCCGACTGGAAGCGTTTGTATTCGCTGATATAGACGAGGTGCTCGATCTTCTTGACGGTGGCCTTGTCGAACCCGGCGGCGACGATCTCGGCGACCGATTGGTCGCCCTCGATCAGCCGTTCGAGGATCGCGTCGAGCACCTTGTAGGGCGGCAGGCTGTCCTCGTCCTTCTGGTCTTCGCGCAATTCGGCCGAGGGTGCCTTCTCGATCACCCGGACCGGGATCACCTCGCCCTCTGGGCCTTTCATCCAGTCGCGGTGATTGGCGTTGCGCCAGCGGCAGGTCTCGAACACCCGCATCTTGTAGAGATCCTTCAGCGGGTTGTAGCCACCCGCCATGTCGCCGTAGATCGTGGCATAGCCGACCGCGACCTCTGACTTGTTGCCGGTGGTCAGCAGCATCTCGCCGAACTTGTTGGAAAGCGCCATGAGCATCAGGCCGCGAAGCCGTGACTGGATGTTTTCCTCTGCGATACCGCTTTTCGAAGCCCGCCTGGTGTTACAGCGTTTCAGCGGGGTGCAGGCGCAGGATCAAAGCAGCATAGTGGTTGAAGAAGAACCAGCCTCTGAGCAAACAGGATTTAAACAGCTGTTAGAAGGGCATTATGCTGGTAGAGTCGCGCAAGGACTCGACCATCGCGCGGTAATCCTGTTCCCATTCGTCCGGCAAGGGCACCAGCTCGGTCCTGAGCGCCCGCCAACCCTGCTCGTGACGCTCGAAATCCACGTGGCGGATACATTCGTCGAAGGCCGGCATCTGCACGGCAAGTTCCGCCCCGGCGTTCAGGACGAAGCTTGCCCCGTCGAAGACCTGATCGTCCTGCGCGCCGACCATGTTGAGATAGATGAGCGGCAGCCGTGTCTCGATCACGCGGGAGACCATGAGGTTCACGCGCCGGTCGTACTTGTTGCGGTAGTAGGGCGAGCCGTTGGGAACCAGCAGGATCTCGGCCCCGGTTTCGGCCAGCGTCTCGGTCACGTCGTCGAACCAGGCGTCCTCGCAGATCGGGGTGCCGATGCGGACCGGACCGATCGCGAAGGGACCGCTGACGGGGGCAGAGACGAAAAGCCGATCTTCGTCGAAGACGGTGTCGTTCGGCAGGTGGTGTTTCAGCACGCGGGCGACGACCTTGCCGCCCTTCAGCACCCAGTAGGCGTTGAAAAGCTGCCCCGTCCCGTCGCGCCACGGCCCCCCGAGGCCGAGCGCGGGGCCGTCGGCGCAGTCGCGCGCCAGATCCTCGATGACCCGGATCGCGTGGTCGGTGAAGGCCGGCTTCAGCACCAGGTCCTGGGTCTGGTAGCCGGTCAGGAACATCTCGGTCAGTGCCACCATGTCGGCGCCGGCGGCCTTGCCCTCGGCCCAGGCCGCGCGGACCTTCGTGGCATTCGCCCCGAAGGCGCCCACGGTAGGGTTAAGCTGTGCCAGTGTCAGGCGAAATGTCTCGGCCATGCGCGTTCCCAAGGTTGCCGCGTCACCGTATTAACAGACCTGCCGGTGAGGAAAAGCCATCAGATGACCGGTGTATTCCGCTTCGGGGCGGACCGGGCACTATCCGCGACCCCGTGGCCCTCTGCCGCGCAGGGGGCGGGTGCGAGCGACTTGTCAGAGGGCGACGGCGGATTTAGGGTTCCGGCCGGGTGGTGGCACAGCGCCGGTCCGGGGCGTCACGTTTTCCGGGGCCGCTCTCACCGTCCGGGAACGAGTGCGAATGAAAAGGCGGGGCGGACCATGAGGCTGACGGGCAGTACGGGAATTCGGGCGGTGCTGGCGGCGGCCGCGCTCTTCGTGGCGGGCATGGCTGTCGCGCAGGATGTCGTGACCAAGGAATACGACGACGGCGGCATCTACGAAGGCACGTTCAAGGACGGCAAGCAGCACGGACAGGGAACCTACAAGCTGCCGAACGGCTACGAGTATTCCGGCGACTGGGTCGAGGGCGAGATCCTCGGCCAGGGCACCGCGCGTTACCCCAACGGCTCGCTCTACGAAGGCGCTTTCGTCAAGGGCAAGCCGCATGGCAAGGGCAAGATCACCTTCGCCGACGGCGGCACCTATGAAGGGGACTGGGTCGAGGGCGAGATTCAGGGCGAGGGCGTCGCCCATTACGAAAACGGCGTCACCTATACCGGCGGCTTCCAGAACGCGCTTCACCACGGCAAGGGCAAGATGGAAAGCCCCGGCGGCTATACCTACGAAGGCGACTGGGTTCAGGGCGTCAAGGAAGGCAAGGGCAAGATCACCTATCCCGACGGCGCGGTCTATGAAGGCGACATGCTCCGCGGCCAGCGTGCCGGGCAGGGCAAGCTGACCCTCGCCGACGGGCTGACCTACGACGGCGCCTGGGTGGACGGCCAGATGAACGGGACCGGCAAGCTCGTGCAGCCCAACGGAGATGTCTACGAAGGCCAGCTCGTGAACGGCAAGCGGCAGGGGCAGGGCAAGGTCACCTATGCCAACGGCGACGTCTACGAAGGCGGCTTCGCTGCCGATCAGCGCCAGGGCAAGGGGGTGTTCCGCGGCACCGACGGCTATGTCTATGACGGCGAATGGGTCGCGGGCCGGATCGAGGGGACGGGCCGCGTCACCTATCCCGATGGCTCGGTCTACGAGGGGCGGTTCGCGAACGACCTCGCTACGGGTAAGGGCAAGATCACCTATGCCGACGGGGCGACCTATGACGGCGAGTGGACGGACGGGGTGATCGAGGGGCAGGGTCGCGCGACCTATGCCAACGGGCTCGTCTACGACGGCGGTTTCGTCGCCGGCAAGAACCACGGCCAGGGCACGATGACCTATCCCGACGGCTATTCCTACAGCGGCGACTGGAAGGACGGCCAGCGCGAAGGGCAGGGGGTGGCGACCTATGCCGACGGAACCGTCTATACCGGCCAGTTCGTCGCCGGCCAGCGCGAGGGCCAGGGCGAGATCACGATGCCCGACGGTTTTCGCTACACCGGCGGCTGGAAGGCGGGCGAGATCGACGGCCAGGGGATCGCGACCTATGCCAACGGCGACGTCTACGAGGGCATGTTCAAGGCCGGAAAGCGCCAGGGCGAGGGCATCATGCGCTACGCGACGGGCGAGACGGCATCGGGTACCTGGACCAACGGCGCGCTGACCGAGGAAGCCCCCGTGGCGACCGAGGCGGCCCCCGCCGATGGTGCCCCCCCGGCCGACACGACGGCCCCGGAGGCGGGCGCGACCTCCAACTGACGCGCCGGAGACCTGGGGTCTGCGCCGACAGGCCGGGTCAGGGGCGGGGTCCCCTGAAACGGGGATGTAGCGAAGCCGCGTTGGTTGGGTGGGAGGTCAGAGTGGACCTTGGCACCTACAGGAGAACCGCTAAACTCTATGCGCTAATACGCAGACCGGAGGCTCTCGTGATCAAAGCGATGCACCATGTCCAGCTCGCAATGCCAAGGGGCGGCGAGGATCAAGCCAGAAAGTTCTACGTTGAAGCCTTGGGGTTCAACGAAGTCGAAAAGCCCGCGATCTTGCAAGGCAGAGGCGGCGTCTGGTTCAGCCAAGCTGGAGTGGAAGTCCACCTGGGGGTCGAAGAACCCTTTGCCCCTGCCAAGAAAGCCCATCCTGCTTTTCAGGTCTTTTCACTTGAGTTGGCTATGCAACGCTTGACGGAAATGGAACTCGAATATCGCCATGACGTTGATCTGCCGACGATCCGCAGGATCTACATTGATGACCCGTTCGGAAACCGGGTTGAGCTCCTAGAGAAAGTTTAGATCGCCCCGGTTTTCTCGTGTGGCAGAAAAGTCCCGTTCTGCAGGCCAGCACAGTTTCGCGACATGGCCCAAAAACGGGCGGCGCAGGTTTGCATCCGTCGTACCTACCCGCCGCCGGGGGCCGGACATGTCCCCTGACGCTCCGACCCGAATATCCCACGACACCGGCCGGTCCGGCATGCACCCCCCGTGCCGCGCTGACGCACCCGGTCCCCCGATCGCCCCGCCTTGCATTTTCCGCTTTTCCTTGCCCCAGACCTCGGTATAGTCGCGCCCCATGACACGGAGCCTTCATATCCAAGCCGCAACCGGCGCCTCGCGCGCCCTGCCGCTCCGTGGCCTTCTGCTCCTTAGCCGCCTCTGAGCGTGCCTTCCGGCGCGACCGCTCAGAGGTGACCAGCGCCACGCAACGCTAAGGCAGACAAGAGAGAACAGGACCATGACAGACAGATCCAAGCAAGACCGCGTGGTGATCTTCGACACCACCCTGCGTGACGGCGAACAATCGCCGGGCGCCACGATGACCCATGACGAAAAGCTCGAGATCGCCGAGATGCTCGACGAGATGGGCGTCGATATCATCGAGGCGGGCTTCCCCATCGCCTCGGAGGGCGATTTCGAGGCGGTCTCCGACATCGCCAAACAGGCCAGGAACGCGGTGATCTGCGGCCTCGCCAGGGCGCAGTTCAAGGATATCGACCGTTGCTGGGAAGCGGTGAAGCACGCCAAACGCCCGCGCATCCACACCTTCATCGGCACCTCGCCCCTGCACCGCGCGATCCCCAATCTCGACATGGACCAGATGGCCGAACGGATCCACGACACCGTGAGCCATGCGCGCAACCTCTGTGACAACGTCCAGTGGTCGCCGATGGACGCGACGCGGACAGAGCACGACTATCTCTGCCGGGTGGTGGAAATCGCGATCAAGGCCGGCGCCACGACGATCAACATCCCCGACACCGTCGGCTATACCGCCCCGCGCGAATCGGCCGACCTGATCCGCATGCTGATCGAGAAGGTGCCGGGCGCGGACTCGATCATCTTCGCCACCCATTGTCACAACGACCTCGGCATGGCGACGGCGAACGCACTGGCCGCCGTCGAGGCCGGCGCCCGGCAGATCGAATGCACCATCAACGGGCTTGGTGAGCGCGCCGGCAACACCGCGCTGGAAGAGGTGGTGATGGCGCTCAAGGTGCGCAACGACATCATGCCGTTCCAGACCGGCATCGACACGACGAAGATCATGGGCATCTCGCGCCGCGTGGCCGCCGTCTCCGGCTTCCCGGTGCAGTTCAACAAGGCCATCGTCGGCAAGAACGCCTTCGCCCATGAAAGCGGCATCCACCAGGACGGGATGCTGAAGAACGCCGAGACGTTCGAGATCATGCGCCCAGAGGATATTGGCCTGTCCGCCACCAACCTCGTGATGGGCAAGCATTCGGGCCGCGCGGCTTTGCGCGCCAAGCTGAAGGACCTTGGCTATGAGCTGGCCGACAACCAGTTGAACGATGTCTTCGTCCGGTTCAAAGCGCTCGCCGACCGCAAGAAGGAGGTCTATGACGACGACCTCGTCGCGCTGATGACCGACTCGGCCTCGTCCGAGGGCCAGATGCAGGTGAAGTTCCTGCGGGTGATCTGCGGCACCGAGGCGCCGCAATCGGCCGACCTGATCCTGACCATCGACGGGGTCGATCATCAGGTGACGGCGCAGGGCGACGGGCCGGTCGACGCGACCTTCAAGGCGGTTCGGATGCTCTTCCCGCACACCGCCCGGCTCGCACTCTATCAGGTGCACGCGGTGACCGAAGGCACCGACGCGCAGGCCACGGTTTCGGTGCGTCTGGAGGAGGATGGCAAGATCGTCACCGGCCAGTCGTCGGACACCGACACCGTCGTCGCCAGCGCCAAGGCCTATGTCAACGCGCTCAACAACCTCGTGGTGCGGCGGGCGAAAACCAAGCCGGCAGAAGAGATGAAGTCGGTTTCGTGATATTCCAGGGCGGCCAGAGTCCCGGTCCGGCCCTTTGAATGTTCGGTTTCTGCCATGCGGCGAAATCCCGCAAGGCGAGGGCTCGCGCCCCCTTTCGCCTTGTCCCCCGGAAGCCTATAACAAGCTCCGGCCCGCGGCATCCGAGTCGCGGACCCAAAACTATTGGAAAGCGGGAAGACATCATGGCAAGTTGGGGCGGTCTGTTTTCGTCGGACATGGCGATCGACCTCGGGACGGCGAACACGCTCGTCTACGTCCGCGGCAAGGGCATCGTCCTGAACGAACCCTCGGTGGTCGCCTATCACGTCAAGGACGGCAAGAAGCAGGTGCTCGCCGTGGGCGAGGATGCCAAGCTGATGCTCGGCCGCACCCCCGGCTCCATCGAGGCGATCCGGCCGATGCGCGAAGGCGTCATCGCCGACTTCGACACCGCCGAGGCGATGATCAAGCACTTCATCCGCAAGGTCCACAAGCGCACCACGTTTTCCAAGCCGAAGATCATCGTCTGCGTGCCGCACGGCGCGACCCCGGTTGAAAAGCGCGCGATCCGGCAGTCGGTGATCTCGGCCGGCGCGCGCAAGGCGGGCCTCATCGCCGAACCGATCGCGGCCGCCATCGGTGCGGGCATGCCGATCACCGATCCGACCGGCTCCATGGTCGTCGACATCGGCGGCGGCACGACCGAGGTCGCGGTGCTGTCGCTGGGCGACATCGTCTATGCCCGCTCCGTCCGCGTCGGCGGCGACCGCATGGACGAGGCGATCATCAGCCACCTGCGCCGCCAGCAGAACCTGCTCATTGGCGAAAGCACCGCCGAACGCATCAAGACCTCCATCGGCACCGCCAGGATGCCCGACGACGGGCGCGGCGCCTCGATGCAGATCCGCGGCCGCGACCTCCTGAACGGCGTGCCGAAAGAGATCGAGATCAACCAGGCCCAGGTGGCCGAGGCGCTCGCCGAACCGGTCCAACAGATCTGCGAGGCGGTGATGATCGCGCTCGAAGCGACGCCGCCGGATCTGGCGGCGGACATCGTCGACCGGGGCGTCATGCTTACCGGCGGCGGGGCGCTCTTGGGTGAACTGGATCTGGCGCTGCGCGAACAGACCGGTCTGTCCATTTCGATTGCCGACCAGTCGCTGAATTGTGTTGCACTCGGAACCGGCAAGGCGCTGGAATATGAAAAGCAGCTCCGGCACGTTATAGATTACGACAGCTGAGGCCCAAGCCTCAGCGCCGATCGCGAGGCCGCCCTTGGCGAAAGACCGCAACGCCGACGCCGATTTCAAAGGACCGGTGCGCCGCATTCTCATTGCGGTGCTTCTGTTCGCGCTGACCGCGATCTTCCTGATCTGGCGAATCGACAGCCCGCGCATTGAGCGGTTCCGGGCCGCCTTCATCGACCGGGTGGTCCCGAACATGGACTGGGCGCTGATGCCGGTGACCAAGGTTGTCGGCATGGTAGAGGGTTTCCAGTCCTATGCCCGGATCTACGAACAGAACCAGGAACTCCGCCGCGAATTGCAGCAGATGAAGGCGTGGAAGGAGGCGGCAGTTCAGCTTGAACAGCAGAACGCCAAGCTTCTGGCGCAGAACCAGGTCCGGCTCGACCCGAAGCTGACCTCGGTGTCGGGCGTGGTGCTGGCCGATGCCGGTTCTCCCTTCAGGCAGTCGGTTCTGCTGAATGTCGGCTCGCGCGACGGCATCGTAGATGGCTGGGCGACGATGGACGGCCTCGGCCTGGTCGGGCGGATTTCCGGTGTCGGCCAGACAACAGCGCGGGTAATCCTCCTGACCGACGCCTCAAGCCGCATCCCGGTAACGATCCAGCCGTCAGGGCAAAAGGCGATGCTGGTCGGCGACAACTCGCCCGCGCCCCCGGTGGAATTCCTCGAAGCGCCGGAACAGGTCCGGCCCGGCGACCGGGTAATCTCTTCCGGCGATGGCGGCGTGTTTCCGGCCGGCCTTCTCGTCGGGCAGGTGGAGCTTGGAACCGACCGGCGCCAGCGTGTCCGCCTTGCGGCCGACTACGAGCGGCTGAGCTTCCTGCGCGTCCTGCGCAGCCATCCGGCCGAACAAATTACCGATTCTGGCGCGCTCGTGGTTCCGCCGGCGGACCTGCCGGCGGCGGAACCGGTGCCGGCCACCGGCAACGGCGAGGCGGCCGATGGTTGACCCGATTGCCGCCTCCCGCTTCGGCTACCGCCTGCTTTACGCCGGCCTCGCGGCGCTCGTCGTCTTTGTCCGGATTCTGCCCCTGAACGCGGTGCCGGTGCGGTTTCCCGGCCCCGATCTCATCCTCTGCCTGACGCTCGTCTGGGTGCTGCGCCGGCCCGACTATGTGCCCGCTTTGCTGATCGCCGGGGTTCTGCTCCTCGACGACCTGCTGGCGATGCGGCCGCCTGGCCTCTGGACCCTGATCGTGCTTCTCGGGACCGAATACCTGCGGTCGCGCGAAGCGACGCTTCGCGGCATTCCCTTCGCCCTCGAATGGCTGATCGTCGGCGTGGTGATCGCCGTGATGACGATCGTCAACGCGGTCCTGCTGGCGCTCTTTCTCATTCCGCAGGCGGGGACCAGCCTGATCGTGTTGCAGGCGCTGGCGACGATCGCCGCCTATCCGCTCGTCGTGGCCGCGACGCACTTCGTCTTCCGGCTGCGCAAGGCCGCGCCCGGCGAGGTGGACGCGCTGGGACACCGGCTATGAGACGCTCGCCCAGGGACGGCCAGGACAGCTTTCGCGGCATCAGCCGCAGGGCGTTGCTGCTCGGCTCGCTGCAAGGTGTCTTCGTCACGACGCTGGCCTTCCGAATGCGGTACCTCCAGCTCGACCAGGCTGATGAATTCCGGCTTCTGGCGGAAGAGAACTCGATCAAGATCCGGCTTCTGCCGCCGGCGCGCGGGCTCATTCAGGATCGCAACGGCGCCCTGATCGCCGGCAACGAACAGAACTACCGCATCACCATCACCCGCGAGGACGCGGGCGACACCGACGCGGTGCTGGAGCGGTTGGCGCAGTTGATGCCGCTGTCCGAAGAGGATATCGAGCGAACCCGGAAGGAAATCGCCCGCCGCAGCCCGACCCTGCCGATCACCGTTGCCGACCGGCTGAGCTGGGAGGATTTCAGCCGCGTCGCCGTCAATGCGCCCGCGCTTCCCGGCGTCTCGACCGAGGTCGGGCTGTCGCGCGTCTATCCGCTCGGCCCCGACTTCGCGCATGTCCTCGGCTATGTCGGCCCGGTCAGCGATTACGACCTGTCGAAACTCGAAGACCCCGATCCGCTCCTCCAGATACCGCGCTTTCAGATCGGCAAGCTGGGCGTCGAGGCCAAGTTGGAGGCCGATCTGCGCGGCAAGGCCGGCACGCGGCGGATCGAGGTCAATTCCACCGGCCGGGTCATGCGCGAACTGGACCGCAAGGACGGCGATCCGGGCGCCAATGTGCAACTGACGATCGACCACCGGCTGCAAAACTACGTCCAGGCGCGGCTCGGCGACGAAAGCGCCGCCGCCGTGGTGATCGACGTCGGGTCCGGCGACATTCTCGCCATCAGCTCGGCGCCGAGCTTCGATTCCAATCTCTTCGTCCGAGGGATTTCCGGGCCGGACTACCGCGCCCTGACCGAGGACGACCACCGGCCACTGGCCGACAAGTCCGTGCAGGGCGCCTATCCGCCCGGATCGACCTTCAAGATGGTGACGGCGCTGGCCGCGCTGGAGGCGGGCGTCATCGACACCCGCGAAACCGTCTATTGTCGTGGCTTCATCGAGCTCGGAAACCGCCGCTTCCACTGCTGGAAGCGCGCCGGTCACGGCCATATGGACCTGACCGAAAGTCTCGAACAGTCCTGTGACGTCTATTACTACGAAGTCGCCCAAAGGGTCGGGATCGAGAAGATCGCGGCGATGGCGCGCCGGCTCGGGATCGGCGAGCGGTTCGATCTGCCGATGTCGGCGATTTCCGAGGGGCTCGCGCCCGACAAGGCGTGGAAGCTGAAGAAATATGGCAAGGAGTGGCTGGTCGGTGACACGCTGAACTCCGGGATCGGCCAGGGCTTCGTCCTGGCATCGCCCTTGCAACTCGCGGTGATGAGCGCGCGCATCGCCTCGGGCCGGTCATTGCTGCCGCGCCTTGTCCGTGCCGTGAACGGGGCCGAGGTCGTGGCACCTGAGGCGCCCGATCTCGGCATCAACCCCGGAATCCTGCGGGCGGTGCGCGGCGGCATGTTCGAAGTGTCGAATTCTCGGCGTGGCACCGCCTACGGCTCGCGCATCGCCGATGACACGATGCGGATGGCCGGCAAGACCGGGACGAGCCAGGTTCGCAATATCACCGCGGCCGAACGCGCGCAGGGCGTGGTGTCGAACGACGACCTGCCTTGGGACCGGCGCGATCACGCGCTCTTTGTCAGTTTCGCGCCGTTCGATGCGCCGCGCGTCGCGGTCTCGGTCGTGGTTGAGCATGGCGGCGGCGGGTCTGCGGTGGCCGCGCCGATCGCCCGCGATATCGTGCTTCAGGCGCTGAACGACGGCTTCCCGCCTCTGACAGCCTACCCTGAAAGCCAGCGCGCCCGGATCCAGGCGGAGCGCGAGAAGCTCCAGCTTCTCGAACCCGGCGTCACAGATACGGCGAAGTCGCGCGCATGAGTTATCTCGAGTATAACGTCAAGACCGTGCCCTCGGGCCTGAGGAAGGTGCTCTACGTTAACTGGCCTCTGGTGCTGCTTCTCGCGGCGACCGCCTCGGTCGGTTTCCTGATGCTCTATTCCGTTGCCGGCGGCCGGCTCGACCTCTGGGCCGAACCGCAGATGAAGCGCTTCGCCGTCGGGATGATTGCCATGCTCATGGTCGGCTTCGTCCCGATCTGGTTCTGGCGCAACGTCTCGGCTGTCGCCTATCTCGGCGCGCTTCTCCTGCTTGTCGCGGTGGAATTTTTCGGGGCCGAGGGCAAGGGCGCGCAGCGTTGGCTGGAGCTTGGACCATTGCGCATCCAGCCGTCCGAGCTGATGAAGATCGCCCTCGTGATGTTCCTCGCCGCCTATTACGACTGGCTCGACATCCGGAAGACCTCGCGGCCGCTCTGGGTGCTGATCCCGGTCGTCGTGATCCTTGTGCCGACCGCGCTCGTCCTCAAGCAGCCAGACCTCGGCACCGCGATCCTGCTCTTGGCGGGGGGCGGGATCGTGATGTTCGTGGCCGGGGTGAGCTTTTGGTATTTCGGCACGGTGATCGCGCTTGCTGTCGGGCTCGTCTTCGCGGTCGTTGAAAGCCGGGGCACCGACTGGCAGTTGATCGAGGATTACCAGTTCCGCCGTATCGACACGTTCCTCGATCCAGGCTCCGACCCGCTGGGTGCGGGCTATAACATCACCCAGGCACAGATCGCGCTCGGCTCAGGCGGCTGGGCCGGCAAGGGGTTCATGCAGGGAACCCAGTCGCGGCTGAACTTCCTGCCGGAAAAGCATACCGACTTCATCTTCACGACGCTGGCCGAGGAATTCGGCTTCGTCGGCGCCTTTTCCCTCCTGTCGCTCTACGTCCTCATCCTCGTCTTCTGCATCATCTCGGCCTTGGCGAACCGCGACCGGTTCTCCGCCCTTCTCACCTTCGGCATCGCCGGGACATTCTTTCTGTTCTTCACGGTCAACATGGGCATGGTGACCGGGCTGATGCCTGTCGTCGGCGTGCCGTTGCCGCTGGTGTCCTATGGCGGCACCGCGATGATCATTCTTCTCGGCGCCTTCGGCCTCGTCCAAAGCGCCCATATCCACCGCCCGAGGTAACGCATGACCATCACCGTCCTTTTCGGCGCAGGGGCCGATCTCTGGCAGGATTACCATGCGGCGCTCGACGCGGCCTTCGCCGGGGCCGGGCTTGACGTCGACCTCGGGATGGAGGCCGATCCGGCCACGGTCGAGTACATCGTCTATGCCCCCGGCTCGCCGCTGACCGATTTCACGCCCTACACGCGCTGCAAGGCGGTGCTGAACCTCTGGGCCGGGGTCGAGCGGATCACCGGCAACCCGACGCTGACCCAGCCGCTCTGCCGCATGGTGGATCCGGCGATGACCGAGAGCATGGTCGAATGGGTGACGGCGCATGTGCTGCGCCTGCATCTCGGCATCGACGCGCATATTCTCGGGCAGGACGGTATCTGGCGGCACGAACCGTCCTCTCCGGTCAAGATCGCGCGCGAACGGCCGGTGGCGATCCTTGGGTTCGGCGAGTTGGGGCAGGCCTGTGGCCGGGCGCTGATGGCGCTCGGCTTCCCGGTGACGGGGTGGAGCCGCAGCCCGACCGAGCTTGCCGGCGCACGCTGCCTTTCGGGTGCCGGGGCGCTCGACGCGGCGCTGTCGGGGGCCGAGGCCGTGGTCCTGCTGCTGCCCTCGACGCCGGAGACCGCGAACATCCTTAACGCGCGCACGCTCGCGCTTTTGGCGCCTGGCGCCTTTGTCATCAATCCCGGGCGCGGGCCGCTGATCGACGACGCGGCACTTCTGTCCGCGCTTGACCGGGGGCAGGTGGCGCAGGCGACGCTCGACGTGTTCCGGACCGAGCCGTTGCCGCCGGATCATCCCTTCTGGGCGCATCCGAAGGTCACGGTCACCCCGCATATTGCCGCCACCACCCGGCCGGTGACCGCGTCTCGGGTCATTGCCGAGAACGTACGGCGCGGCGAGGCGGGTGAGCCGTTTCTGCATCTCGTCGACCGCAAGCGCGGCTACTGAGCCGGCTGCCATAGCGCGCGAGCTTCAGCGCAGTTTGGGCGGCCGTGCCGGGTCCATTCCGGGCGCTGCGGGCGACAGAACCTGCGCCGTCTCGCGCGCTGGGGGCGGCAGGTCGAAACTCCGGGCGGGTTTCGTGAGCGCGGCCAGCGCCGGATCGCCGGCGGCGAGGAAGGTCACGTCGATCGCCCCCGCCTCGACCCCGGAAAAGACCAGCGCCTCGGAGACCGCCTTGGCCAGCGCATCCTCGGCGCCGGGGGCGGCCGCCTCGAAGGCCAGAAGGTGCGACCTTGCGCCACCCTCGTAGGTCACGGCGACAAGGTGCGCCCGCGCGGCGAGCCCTGCAAGACGGGCGAACTTCGCCTCGAGCGCGGCGATCAGCCCCTTCGGCACGCCCTCGGGCCGGCCATAGGCCACCGGCCGCGCCTCCGCCGCGCCGGGCGCGTGGTCGAGCGTGCCGGCGAGCCAGGCCAGCGCCTCGGCCGGCACCAGGAAGGCCGAAGGCGCCACGCCGAGATTGAGGCCAAGGCCGACGCCCTGGCCGGCAAGCGTCGCCGCGATCACCCGTCCGGGCAGCGCGGCATAGGGCACCGGCCCCTCGGCGAAGGCCGACAGCCGCTCCTCCCGGTCGAAGGCGAGAACGAAGCGGCCGTCTTCCAGATCGAAGAGCGCCGGCAGGATGTTCCCGCCCAGCGGTTCCGCGCCGAGCATCAGGAACAGTTCCGCATCGGCAAGGCGCTCGTAGAACTTCAGTCGCGCCGTGTCGTCCTCCGGCGCGGCCTCCATCGCCGCGTGGGCATTGTCGAGATCAGTCTGCATCCATCACCTCGCGGAGCCGGGCGCGTGCCACCGGCAGAAGCTCCGCCTCGAACCAGGGGTTGCGCTTCAGCCACGCGGTATTGCGCCACGAGGGATGAGGCAAGGGAAAGACGCGCGCTGCGTGGTCGCGCCAGCGCGCGACCGTGGCGGTGACGCCGCCCTTCACCGCACCCGGCCCGAGATGCCAGCGCTGCGCGTAACCGCCGACAAGGAAGGTCACGGCGATGTTCGGGAGGCTCTCCAGCACCCGGCGGTGCCACTGCGCGGCGCAGCGCCGCGGTGGCGGCAGGTCGGCGCCTTTCGCGTCGTAGCCCGGAAAACAGAAGGCCATCGGAACGATAGCGACGTGAGTGCGGTCGTAGAACTCCGCCTCGCCGAGGCCGAGCCAGGCGCGGAGCCGGTCACCGGAGGGGTCGGTAAAGGGCCTGCCGCTTTCATGAACCCGCGCCCCGGGCGCCTGACCCGCGACGAGAACCCGCGCGCCGGGCCGGAACCAGACGACCGGGCGGGGGGCATGGGCCGTGGCGGTCGCCGCGAAATCTGCGGCGCAAAGCCGGCAATCGGCGATCTCGTCGGCAGGGAAGGAGGGGGGCGGGGCGGACATGCCCGCGATCCTAGAAAGCAAAGCCGGCGACGGCAATTGCCCTGCGTCCCGCCGGCGGGTTGCCCCGTTTCCGCGTTTGCACTATCCAAGCTGTAACACGCGGGGTCAGGGGGGACGGCATGTATCGGGTCTGGAGCTACGTCACCAACTATTCGCTGCTTCTGATCGGGGGCGCGCTGATCGCCCTCGTCTGGGCGAATATCGATGCGGCGAGCTACCATCAATTCGTCGATTTCGTGATCGTCGACAACTTCTGGATCGGCAATCTGGAGGCGGAGGGCGGCCATGCGACGCGAACGCTGACGCTGCATTTCCTCGTCAACGACGTGCTCATGGCGCTTTTCTTCGCCATCGCCGCGAAAGAGGTCTGGGAAGCGGTGATCCTCGAGAACGGCAGCCTGCGCGGGCGCAAGGCGATGACGCCGCTGATCGCCACCGCCGGCGGCATGCTCGGCCCGATTGCCGTCTATCTCAGCCTCGCCGCCATACTCGGCGTCTACGAGACGGTGAGCCGGGGCTGGGCAATCCCGACCGCAACGGATATCGCGTTTTCCTACCTCGTCGGGCGCATGGTCTTCGGCGCCGGGCACCCGGCGATCCGGTTCCTGCTGCTGCTGGCCATCGCCGACGACGCTGCCGGCCTCATCATCCTCGCGATCTTCTACCCGACCGGAGAGCTTGCGCCGCAATGGCTGCTCTTGTCCTTCGGGGCCGCCATCGCGGTCTTCGTCCTTGCAAACTGGCTGCCGCGCCGGCTCGACCGGGGCAACCAGCTTCGGCCGAATTCGACCTGGGTGCGCCAGAAATTGTCGTTCTGGCCCTATCTCGCCGCCGGTTGCCTGTCGTGGTTCGGCTTCCAGGAGGCGGGCATCCACCCGGCGCTCGGCCTCTTGCCGATCGTGCCAACGATCCCCCATGCCGACCGCGCCTTCGGCATCTTCGCCGAGGCGGAGCAATTCCTGACCGACCTTTTGAACTGGATCGAGCATCACCTGAAACACCCGGTGGAAATCATCCTCTTTTTCTTCGGCCTCCTGAACGCCGGGGTGGAGTTCGGCGCCATTGCCGAACCTACCTGGCTCGTGCTCTTCGGCCTCATCATCGGTAAGCCGGTTGGGATCTTCCTTTTCGGCTGGGTCGCGGCGCATCCGATGAAGCTCGGCCTGCCGGACGGGATGCGGACGGCCGACCTGGTCGTCGTCGGTTTCGTCGCTGCGATCGGCTTCACCGTGGCGCTCTTCGTCGCCTCGGTCGCCTTCCCCGCCGGGCCGGTCCAGGACGCGGCCAAGATGGGTGCGCTCTTCTCCTTCGGTGCCGCGATCCTGTCGCTGATCGCCGGCCGTCTCTTCCGGGTCAAGAAGGTCGCCCAATAACCCCGCCGGCACGGAACATCGCGTCTTTCCGTGCCGGAGGATGCATTTGCGTTGGTGTTGCCTCGCCGTTCCGCCATAATGGCGGCAAAATACCGATGTAGCGTCCATGTTAACGAAAGTTCTCTATGGATCTGCGACGAGGCTGAGCAGCGCCAGGGCAAACGGATGCTCGAATTCGAGAATGTGAGCAAGTCCTTCTGGACCGGCAAGACGCGCAAGGTGATCCTTGACCGCGCATCGTTTCGCGTCGAGCTTGGCAATTCGCTCGGCATCCTCGCGCCGAACGGAACCGGCAAGACGACGATCATCAACATGATGGCAGGGCTTGAAAAACCCGACGAGGGCGTCGTGCGCAAAAGCTGCCGGGTCTCGTTCCCGCTCGGCTTCATGGGCGGCGTCGTGCCGAAGCATTCGGCGCGGGAAAACGCGCGCTTCATCGCCCGGCTCTACGGTCTCGATCCCGATTATGTCGAGGCGTTCAGCCGCTGGCTTTGCGGGATCGCGGAATATTTCGACATGCCGGTCGGCACCTACAGCGACGGGATGAAATCGCGGTTCACGTTTTCGCTCCTCCTCGCGATGGAGTTCGACATCTACCTGATCGACGAAGGCATGCCCTCGACGACAGATGTCGAGTTCAACCGCAAGGCGGGTTCGATCCTGCGTGACCGGCTGAAGACGGCGACCGTAGTCGTGGTGTCGCACCAGCCCGCGACGCTTGAGAAGTTCTGCCGCTCTGCCGCTGTGCTGCGCAACGGCAAGCTGCACATGTTCGACACACTGGAAGAAGCGAAGCGGATGTATGACTACGCCTCCTAAAGCAAGCAAGTTTCGCATCCGGCGCACCGTGCGACCGGCCAGTGCGGCAGCGGCCGGCGGCCAGGCGGCGGCCAGGCCCGCGCCGGTCGACGACGGGTTCGGCGACGAGCCGTTTCCGACCTCCGACCAGGACGCGCTTCTCCGGCCGAACGAACCCGTCGACGACGCAGAGATCGCCGCGATCAAGGCCGAGGGGCTGTCCGGCCGCCAGCTTCGCACCGCTCGCCGTGTGGCGCAAAAGCACGGGATTGCCGTTCCCGACGACTATCAGGCGGTGCGCATCCTGCGCCGTCGCGGAATCGATCCGTTCCAGCCCTCGGCGATCCTGCAACTGATCGAGGACGGTCGCGCGCCGGAGCCGGAAAAGATCCAGCTGCCGCAGACGGTCCGGCAGTCGCCGAACCTGCCGGCGGCGCCAGCCGAGGAGGCCCAGCGCGCGCAGGAGATCATGCAGATCCAGCGCGACATCGTCCGCCGCCGCCGGCGCAATTTCATGCTGCTGCTGTCGCGCCTCGCCATCTTCGTCCTGCTACCGACGCTGATGGCGGGATACTACTACTTCGTCATCGCGACGCCGTTCTACGCGACCAAATCCGAATTCATCATCCAGCAGCAGGAAAGTCAGGGCTCCGGCCTCGGCTCGATGTTCCGCGGCACCCAGTTCGCGACCTCGCAGGATTCGATCGCCGTCCAGGGCTACCTGCAATCGCGTGACGCGATGCTGCGGCTCGACCGGGATCACGGGTTCAAGGCGCATTTCAGCCAGGGCTTCATCGACCCGATCCAGCGCCTCGACACGGGCGCCTCGAACGAGGCAGCCTACAAGCTTTACCAGCGCAACGTGAAGATCGGCTACGACCCGACCGAGGGGCTGATCAAGATGGAGGTGATCGCCGCCGACCCGATGGTGAGCGAGGAGTTTTCCAAGGCGCTCATCGGCTATGCCGAGGAACAGGTGGATCAACTCTCTTCCCGACTGCGCGAGGACCAGATGAAGGGCGCGCGCGACAGCTACACGGATGCCGAGGCCAAGATGACGGCGGCCCAGAAGAGGGTGCTGGAGCTTCAGGAAACCCTCGGGGTTCTCGACCCCCGAACCGAATCGAGTGCGATCATGAACCAGGTCGCGACCTTCGAGGTCGAGTTGCAGAAGAAGCGGCTGGAGCTTCAGCAGCTTCTCGACAACGCGCGGCCCAACCAGGCCCGCGTCGACGGCACCAAAGGCGACATCTCGCGCCTCGAGGAGTTGATCGCCGGTCTGCGCTCGCAACTGACCGAGAACACCGGGACCACGGCCTCGCTCGCTCAGGTCACCGGGCAACTCCGGATCGCCGAGGCCGACCTCGAGACGCGGCAACTGATGCTCGCCCAGGCGCTCCAGCAGCTCGAGACAGCGCGGATAGAGGCCAACCGGCAGGTGCGCTACCTCGCGCCAAGCGTCAGCCCGGTGGCGCCGGACGAGCCGACCTATCCGCGCGCGTTCGAGAACACGCTCTTGGCGTTTCTCATCTTCGGTGGCATTTACCTCATGCTGTCGCTGACCGCGTCGATCCTGCGCGAGCAGGCGACCTCGTAAGGAGCCTGAGATGACCGAGATGAAGAACGTGGCCGTCGGCGGGCTCAGCCTCGGCAACGACCGGGTGCTGACCGTGATCGCGGGACCGTGCCAGCTTGAAAGTGCCGACCACGCGCAGATGATCGCCGGCCGCATGGCCGAGGCCTGTGCTGCCTCGGGCGCGCAGTACATCTTCAAGGCCAGCTACGACAAGGCCAACCGCACCTCGCTTTCGGGCAAGCGCGGTCTTGGCATAGATGCCGGGCTGAAGGTTCTCGACGGCGTGCGTGCTGCCCTTGGGATGCCGGTCCTCACCGATATCCACGACGCGGAACAGGCACGGATCGCCGCAGTTGTCGTCGATGTGATCCAGATCCCGGCCTTCCTCTGCCGCCAGACCGATCTCCTGATCGCCGCCGGTGAAACCGGCTGCGTGGTGAACATCAAGAAGGGCCAGTTCCTTGCCCCGTGGGACATGGCGAACGTGGTAGACAAGGTGGCCAGCACCGGGAACGAGCGTATCCTCCTGACCGAGCGTGGTGTCTCCTTCGGCTACAACACGCTTGTCGCCGACATGCGGTCGCTGCCGATCATGGCGAAGACCGGATACCCGGTGATCATGGACGCGACCCATTCGGTGCAGCAGCCGGGCGGGCAGGGCGGATCGTCGGGCGGCCAGCGCGAATTCGCGCCGGCGATGGCCCGCGCCGCCGTCAGCCTCGGCATCGCCGGGGTCTTCATCGAGACGCACGAGGATCCCGACAGGGCGCCCTCGGACGGGCCGAACATGATCCCGCTCGACCAGATGCCGAAGCTGCTCGATACGCTGATGGCGCTCGACCGGATCGCCAAGGCCGACCCGCTGCGAGTGTAAAGGCTGGAGCGGCTGCTCGGGGCCTGTGCTACCTGCGGTTTCAGGCAAGGCTCATCGGCATTCGGCACGGACAAGCTGCCACCGCGACCGGGATCCGGCGGTCGGCCTAACCCTTGAACTGGGGCCAGTTCTTGGCTCCGCGCGGCGCCGGAACCCCGTCGGGAACGATAAGCCGGACGCCACGTTCCGTCGTAAGCCCCGCGGGCAGGTCGATGGCGTGCCTTACGACTACGGTCAGCGGGAACCGCGCACGGCTTCCGCCGCCGGGTTTCTGGTCCCAGACGATCCCATTCGCGACCTCGCCCTCGGGCACCACGCGTTTGATCCCGTCGGGAACCTCCCGCGACAGAAAGGCCGGCGGCGGCGCGACGAAGTCGATCATGCCTTCCGACGCAAGCACGATCAGTCCGATCTCAAGCGGCGGCACGTCCCGCGCGCGAACCGGTACGGTCGACTGCACCTCGCCCGGGTCAAGCTCCTGATATCCGCCGGGATCGAAAGACAGGAAACGGTCGATGATGAACTGCCCGTCGCCCTCCATCACCGGCAGCACGTCATCCTGAAGCACGACATCCGGGGTGTTCGTCAGCGTGCCGAGGTCGACGCGTCCCAACCGCTCGGCGACCACGGCGCGGAGATCGTCGCGGCCGAGCGCCCGGCCGAATTCCGCGGAGATACCGCCGGGCTCCTTGATGCGAATCCCGAGAAAGCCCCGGTGACACGGCGTGTTGGCAAGACTTGCACCGCCGCCGCTGAGCGCTACAGGCGCGGCGACGCCGACGACGGCCTTGACGCGCCCCTCGCCCGGCCCCATGAGGCGCAAGACTGTGGGCGTTCGCATCGACGCGATGAGGTAAAGGTCCGTTTCACCCTGCGGCACCACAATCTCCGCCATGCGGACAACCGGGTCGTTCGGCACGTCGAAAGCAAGGTTGGTGACCGCTGAGCCGCTGTCCCCCTGAATCACGGCGACTTCGGCCGCCCCGGGCATCTCCGGCAATGTGCATTGGACGCGGTTTCCGCGCGACGGATCGTCGGCGCGTGCGCGGGCCTTGAAGAGGGCCTGCCGGGCCACCTTCGCCTCTTCGGCGTCAACCATGTTGTTCGCATCCGCGTCGATCAGGTCGAGCAGCCGGTCCGCGGACAGCCGCATCTCGGCTTCGGTGATGGTTCCGCTTCCGTCGGCGTCCCAGATCGGTTTCAGCGCGCCGCCCTCGGTCCGGACACGCGTCTGGATGCGGTCCGCGTCGACCGAGAATATCGCCTCGTCGTAGGTAATGGCGTCGTCGCCGTCGCGATCCAGGCCGAGGAACCTCTCGACATGGTCGAGCACCATGGCCTCGCGTTGTTGGTCCGTCAGCCCGATCGCCGTTTCGAATTTCTGCCGCCGTGCGCTGTCTTCGACCTTCACGCGGCCGACAATCAGCAACTCCTCCCGGGTGACGATCCCGTCGTCGTCAAGGTCGTTCTCGGCCCAGGGCCGGGATGTTCGCGCGCGCGCCTGCGAAATCTCGACGCGTGCGGCCAGTTCGCGATCGGCGTCGGTTATACCAGGGCTCCCGTCGATGTCGTCCCTCGTGAAATCGTTGACGAGGGCCCCGATGATCACGCCACGCGACCCCCGGGGCCGCACCCGGTCGAGGAGGTCGATCCCACGGTAGATCGCGTTCAGATCAAGCGCGCCCATGTCCGGGTCGGCGAGCCTGTCGGGCGGCACCTCACCGGGGCGGACAAACTTGATCTCGGCCGTGGCTGACGTGGCGATGACTGCGAGTGCAAAAGCGAGGGCAAGTATCCGTTCAGAAAACATGGCGGGATCATTTCGAAGCAATAAGGCGGGAATGTGACGTCGGGTATGCGATGTAAAGGCTGCGCCGCCGCGCTCGCCGACGGTCCGGCATCCCGATGCGGCTGCCGCGTTCTGCGGCCGACGCCGATCTACCCACTTTCAACGAAAGGCGTCCACCGACGCCATTTCAATCCGGTGGTCGCACGCGCCACTTTCCCGCCCCGCGCCCGCGGCGTCACACCGCCTGTCCCGCCGCCCAGCCCGATGACCAGGCCCACTGGAAATTGTAACCGCCGAGCCAGCCGGTCACGTCCACCGCCTCGCCGACGAAATAGAGACCCGGCACGGCGCGCGCCTCCATCGTCCGCGCGTCGAGCCCGGCGGTATCGACGCCGCCAAGCGTCACCTCCGCCGTCCGGTAGCCCTCCGACCCGACCGGCGTCACTTCCCAGCGGTGGACCGCCGCGTCGATCCGGTCGATCCCGGCATTCGGAAGATCGGCCAGCCGCCCGGTCACGCCGAGCCCGTCAAGGATCACCCGCGCTACCTTGTCCGGCAGATGCCGCGCCAGCGCCGTCTGAGCCTCGACCCGACCGGCCTCGGCCCGTGCGGCCTTCAGCGCGGCGCCGACCGACCGGCCCCGCGCGAGGTCGACCGTCACCCGGTCGCCTTCACGCCAGTAGGAACTGATCTGCAGGATCGACGGCCCGGACAGGCCGCGATGGGTGAAAAGCAGCCCCTCGTCGAACGCGGTCCGCCCGAGGCTGACCCGCGCCTCGACCGAGATCCCGGCGAGGGGCCGAAGCCGCTCCAACACCTGCTCGGCGAAGGTCAGCGGCACCAGTGCCGGCCGGGTTTCCGTGACGGGCAGGCCAAACTGCTCTGCCAGCCGGTAGGCGAGCCCGGTCGCGCCCATCTTCGGAATCGATTTGCCGCCGGTCGCGACGACGAGGCGGTCCGCCGCCAGTGCCCCCTTGTCGGTCTCGACGACGAAGCGGCCGTCGCGCACGACCGAGCGAACCGCGTGGCCGAGCCGCAGATCGGCTCCGGCCTCGGCCATCTGCCGCGTCAGCATCGCCACGACCTGCGTGGCGCTGCCGTCGCAAAAGAGCTGGCCGAGCGTCTTCTCGTGCCAGGCGATGCCTGCCGCATTGATCCGGGCGATGAAATCCGCCGGCGTGAACCGGCTGAGCGCCGAAACCGCGAAGCGAGGATTCCGCGACAGGAAGCGGTCGGCCGGCGCCGCAAGGTTGGTGAAGTTGCAGCGCCCGCCGCCCGAAATGCGGATCTTCTCGCCCGGCCGCGCGGCATGGTCGATGACCACGACACGCCGCCCCCGCCGCGCCGCCTCGACGGCGCACATCATTCCGGCCGCCCCGGCCCCGAGGATCAGTACATCCGCCGTTTTCATGCCTGCCGACTAGACCGGATCGGCCCCCGAGACAACTCGCGAAGCGCGCGGATTTTGTCTTGCAGCCTCCCGGCGGCTTCGATATGAACCCGCGCAGTTGGGGCGTGGCCAAGTGGTAAGGCGTCGGTTTTTGGTACCGTGTACCGTAGGTTCGAATCCTACCGCCCCAGCCACACACTTCCGCAAATCGGGACGCTGCGAGGTAGGCTCTGGATAGTCGCGCGTTTTCCGCGGCTTGCGCGGCGGGTGTAATTGTGCAGACCGCGGGAGCACCGAGAACGAGCGCCCAAATCGGCCAAAGTCTGCGTCGGGCGTTTTCGCGATACGAGGTGAGGGAGGGCGCGATCAGAGCGAAGCGAGCAGCGTTCGTTGCGCTGACCAGTCCGACGGAAGCGGGTGCCGCAGGCACCAGTCGGAGGTGAAGCCGAGCGGCTGCTTGCCGTCGAGAACGTCTCGGACGATGTCCGGCGCGAGGAAGGCGAGATCGATCATCTGCTGGATCCGGCGCCGGGAGGTGCCCTCGGCCTCCGCGATCTCGTCAAAGCTGCGCCCTGCCCGGATCTCGTTGAACCAGCGATGGGCGCGGGCGATGTTGCGGATCAGCGTGCCATCGCGCCCGACAGGGGTATCTGCCAGCACGAGCTTCGTCTTGACGCCGCGCTTGCGGAGCTGGAACGGCACGGACTTCGTAAGTGCATCTGCATCCTGCCGGTCCACGTCCAGCGTCAGAGGCCCGGCGAGCGCAGATGCATCGAGTTCGAGCATCAAGTGCCCCGACGCGATGTCGAAGCGGCCGACCAGCTTCAGAAGGTCGGCCCGACCTGCCGCGCCCGTCAGCGCTTCCAGCCTGGACCGAAGCCGCGCGATCTCGTCGGTGTCTGGCGCGGTCACCAGGCGTGCGGCCAGCGTGGCATCGGAGAGAAGATCCCGGACGATGCCTTCGACCCGCGCCTCCAGCTCGTCCGCCGGCAGCCGCCATCCCGTCACGCCTTCCTCCCCGCTGCGGGCGGCAAGCCTATGCGAGATGTAATAGCGCAGTCGCGCACCTGCCCGGATCCGGGAATGCGAGGGCGTGAGCCTGTCCCCGGTCTCGTCACAGATCTTGCCGCAGAGAAGCGAGCGGGTGGACGATGCTTTCCGCGCACGGGGCTTTCGCGCTTCGGCCGTCAGTTGTTTCTGTACCGCCTCCCAGAGATCCGGCGCGATGATCGCCGGGTGCTGACCATCATGGACCTGTCCCTTGTGGCGGATCTTCCCGGCATAGAGCGGGTTCGTCAGGATGTGATGGATGTGACCCCTGTTGAAGGGAATGCCGCCCTGCATGCGGCCATCGTCCGTTGTCCGGAGTTTCGACCGAAGGCCAAGCCCCGCCGCCGCCTCCCTGACCTCGCGGATCGTGCCGTGTTCGCGATAGAGATCGTAAAGTGTCCGCACCGTCTGCGCTTCAGCCTCGTTGATCCTGAGGGTGCGCCCGTCGGCGTCGTAACCCAAGGGCACGTAGCCGCCCATCCAGAGCCCCTTGCGCTTTGAGGCCGCGATCTTGTCACGGATGCGCTCGGCCGTCACCTCGCGCTCGAACTGCGCGAAGGACAGAAGCATGTTGAGCGTGAGTCGCCCCATGCTGGTCGCGGTGTCTTCTTCATCCCCTGCCCCCCGCCCGGGCGGTGAGGCCGAAGAAGCGTGGGCCGGACCAGGTTGTCCCGGTGATGTGCCGGGCAATGGCCGAGAGTGAGCGCCAGGTCCTGCCATCAAGCCGGAAACCCGTCTCCTGCACTTCGACCTGGTAGCTCCGGCCGTTCCACTCCCGCACCAGATGCGCGCCGGGCCGCAGCCGTCCCCGTGCCGCCTCTTCGACCGGCTTGCCCGCCGCGATCTGGCCGAGCGCGCGCCGGGTGGCGGCGGGCAGGCCACCCTCGCGCTTCACCTGTGCGGCGTGATCGAGCGCCTTGCGCAGGAAGCCGACCGACGCATGGGCGGGCGGGGGAGACCCAAAGGTCTCCTCCCACATCTGCCGCAGCCCGGGGCGATCCGGATCGGTCTTACCCGGCATGGGGGACATCCCGAGGTCCGGTCGTGGCGGTTGCCGCCGGTTCCACCGGGGCTGGTGCCGCATGGATCCGGTAGCGGGACGGCTTCCCCTGTCCCGGCTTCTCGGCGGTCACAGCGTGGCCCGCCTTGCGCAGCCCGGTCAGCGCCGCCTGCACCGTATGCGCCTGCCAGCCGAGTTTCGAACTGATCGTAGCGACATCGGCGCCGGACGCGGTGCCGAGCATCCTGATCAGCTGGTCCTTCTTGGTCACCCGTTTGGCGTGCGTCGTGGAAGGCTCGGTGCGCCGGGGCTTGGCGTTGCTGGTCGCGGTGGTCATGATCATCTCCTGTTCAGGTCACAGGAGCACCTGCCCCTGCTACTGACATGAGCCCGGACGCACCCGGGCGGAGATGCGGCCCTCGTGATCGGGCCGGTGCCACTACCGCTCCGACGCCGCGCGAAGTCCAGTCAATTCGGCAGGGATGGGTGGAGACCTGCCGTTCGCTGCGATGAGAACGAATGCCCGGTTTGGGGCCGTAGGCGGCAGGTCCGTCAGCCAAGAAGGTTAAGTGGACATGCTATGTCCGCACACCGACACTGCCCGAAGAGAAATGCCGCAGCAAGCACGAATGGCTGGTCTCGGGAAGCTGCCCCGCGGCATCGGGTTTCTGTCGACGGTCAGCAAAGGGCCGCTCGTGTCATCCTCGATCTTGGTTTCAATCGACCAGCGTCGCCCATCCCCTCCCGCATCGGACGGAAAGTCCCGATCCCGCACGACGCTGACCTCTATCGCCTGCGTCACCGGATCGAGAAAATGTTCGCCAGCGGATCAAATGCGCCTGCCTGAAACAGCTTGACCGGGACGTCCCCGTTACCGAAGCCCTAACTCTAGATTTGTAGACGTTTTGCCCCCTTACTTTGAGGCGAGGAGGCCGAGATGGGGACGAGCAACTACAGCGACGAGTTCATGCGGGATGCGGTTCAGCAGATCCGGGTGCGTGGTTACTCGTGTCCTCTTTCACTTGCGATCGGCGCATTGTTGTACATTCCCCGAACCAAGCGTCGAATATGGCCCGTGGAAACTCATTTCAACTATTTTTTGCAGGCAATTA
>NCEA01000050.1:15614-20030 GCA_002280515.1 Rhodobacterales bacterium 32-67-9 | reverse complement strand
ACTTCAACCCACCGACACCCGAAGCGGCGGCGGCATAACCGAGGCAGAAAACCACTTAGAAAACGCCCGGAACCTGTTCAGAGCAACCGAACCACCTCTAATTGTCGGTGAATCCGATAACCATCGCGTAGCCGAGGATCAGAAACGCGGCCCGGATCGTGTGATGCATCTCGGTCGTCCGGGCGAAAGTCGTCATGGTGTCTCCGGATGTCGGTTTCCCGGTTTCCTTCAAGCCCGCCGCAGGGCAGTATTCGCGCCTGTTAGCGACATGGCGCTCTGTCGGGGAGGACGGAATGGGCTGGATGGCGGACGAGACGGGTCTGGAGCGCAACGCCGCGAACTTCGTGCCGCTGACTCCCTTGTCGCACCTCGCGCGGGCGGCGGATATCTTTGCCGGGCACACAGCAATGGTCTACGGCGGGACGCGCCGGACCTATGCCGAATACCGCGACCGGGTCAGCCGGCTCGCGTCGGCGCTCAGCCTGCGCGGCATCCGACCCGGCGACGTTGTGGCGACGCTCCTGCCGAACATCCCCGCACAGGCCGAGGCGCATTTCGGCGTCCCTGCCGCCGGTGCGGTGCTGAACACCATCAACACCCGGCTCGATACCGATACGGTGGCCTATATCCTCGGTCACGGCGGGGCGAAGCTCCTCATCGCGGATACTGCCCTCCTGCCCCTTGCCGAAGCCGCCTTGGCGGCGATGGAGGGGCCGAAGCCGGACATCGTCGAGGTGGCCGATGCCGAGGCCGGCATCGCCGCGTCCGGCCGCTACGCGGAATACGAAATGCTTCTGGCCAGCGGCGATCCGAAGGCGCGCTGGAAGATGCCCGAGGACGAATGGGAAAGCCTCGCGCTCAACTACACCTCCGGCACGACCGGGCGGCCGAAGGGCGTCGTCTATCACCACCGGGGCGCCTATCTCATGACCATGGGCACTGTGGTTTCGTGGCGGCTGGTGCTGCATCCGGTCTACCTGACCATCGTGCCGCTGTTTCACTGCAATGGCTGGTGCCACGCCTGGCTGATGCCCCTTATCGGCGGGACGGTGGTCTGCTGTCGCGACATCACCGCGAAGAACATCTACGACGCCATCGCCAACGAAGGCGTCACCCATTTCGGCGGCGCGCCGATCGTGCTGAACGCGCTGATCAACGCCAAGCCCGCCGACCGGCGCGCCTTTGACCACGTGGTCGAGGTCTTTACCGCCGGCGCGCCGCCGCCCGCAGCGACGCTGGCAGCGATCGAGCCCTTGGGCTTCCACGTCACCCAGGTCTACGGGCTGACCGAGACCTACGGCCACGTCACCGAATGCCTCTGGCGCGCCGAATGGAACGCGCGGCCGGAAAAGGAGCGCGCCGCGATCAAGGCGCGGACCGGCGTGCCGATGCCGATGATGGAGGATATCGTCGTCCATGACGATCAGGGCCGCCCGGTCCCCCGCGACAGCGCCACGGTGGGCGAGATCGCGATCCGCGGCAATTCGGTGATGAAGGGTTACTACCGCAATCCCGAGGCCACGGCCGAGGCGTTCAGGGGCGGCTTCTTCCGTTCCGGCGACATCGCCTTCCAGCACGAGGACGGCTACATCAAGATCACCGACCGCGCCAAGGACATCATCATCTCGGGCGGCGAGAACGTGTCCTCGGTCGAGGTCGAGGGGGCGCTGATGCACCACCCGGCGGTCTCGCTTTGCGCCGTCGTGGCGAAGCCGGACGAGAAATGGGGCGAGGTGCCCTGCGCCTTCGTCGAATTGAAGGAGGGGGCCGAGGCCGACGAGGCCGAGCTGATCGCCTTTGCGCGCGCACGGCTCGCCGGCTTCAAGACACCGAAGAAGGTGGTGTTCTGCGAATTGCCCAAGACCTCGACCGGCAAGATCCAGAAATTCGAGCTGAGGGCGCAGGCCAAGACGATGTGAGGTCAGGGCAACCGCGCCGGCAAGGTGTCAGCGCGATTGTCCCGCTTGCCCCGATCCGCTATCCTCGCGCCAACGAGAGGCAGAGAGCAGGCCCGCCCCGCCGATGACGGCGCTTCAGGAATATCAGCGGCTGGAATGCACCGGCCTGTGGCGCGACCGTCCCGACGGCCAGCGCCGCGAGGTGATCGTCGCGTTCGGCGACGCCACGCTGGTGATTTCCGAGGCCCGCTCGGCCCGCGCTCTCACCCACTGGTCGCTGCCGGCGGTCGTCCGGCTCAATCCCGGCGACCTGCCGGCGCGGTTCTCGCCCGACCCCGATGCCGACGAGGAACTGGAACTCGATGACGAGGCGATGATCGCCGCCGTGTCCAAGGTCCACACGCTGATCGAGGCGCGCCGGCCGCATCCGGGGCGGCTTCGCGGCGTCCTTCTCGGCGCACTGCTGGCGGGCGTTCTCGGCGCGGTCGTCTTCTGGATGCCGAGCGCGCTGATCGACCACACCGCCGCCGCCCTGCCCTTCGCCAAGCGGCAGGCCATCGGCCGGGCCGCGCTTGCAGATATCACCCGCCTGACCGGGCAGCCCTGCGCCGGGGCCGAGGGGCAGGACGCGCTCGGCCGGTTGCACGACCGCCTTCTCGGCCCGGCCGGCGAAATCTATGTGCTGCCCGAAGGCTTGACCCGCTCGGCCGTGCTGCCCGGCGGCATCGTGCTACTTTCTCGCGCGCTCGTCGAAGGTCCGGACACGCCGGAAGTCGCGGCCGGAGAGGTCCTGGCCGCCGACATTCGCATCGGCGCCGGCGATCCGGTGATCCCGATCCTGCGTCACGCCGGCCTTGGGGCGACCTTCCGGCTCCTAACCACCGGCGACCTGCCGGGCGCGGCCCTTGACGGGTTTGGCGAAGACCTTCTCTCGGCGACCGCGCCGTCCGTAGCGGACAAGGCGCTGCTCGACCGGTTCGGCGCGGCCGGCGTCGCGTCGAGCCCCTATGCCTATTCCCTCGATCCGAGCGGCGAGAGCGTGCTCGGCCTCATCGAGGCCGACCCCTTCCGCGCCACGGCACCCGAACGGCCGGTCCTGACCGACGCCGACTGGGTGGCGCTCCAGGGGATTTGCCGGGGCTGAGCCTAGCTGCGCGCGAAGGCGTCGCGATAACCGCTTTGCCGCGCGGCGACGAGGGCCGCCTGAAGGTCGTCGGCATTCGCGAAGGGACCGGCGAGGACCGCCTTGATCGGCTTGCCGCCCTTTTTCGACATCGCACTCGCCACCGGCAGGCCAAGCGCCTTGAGCCGGGCGATGGCGCGGTCCGCGTTGGCCGGGTCGGCGAAGACGCCGACCTGCACATAGCGCCCTGCACCTGCCGGCACCTGGCCCGAGGCTGCTGGCGCGGGCTTCGCCACCGTGGCCGCGATCGGGCCATTGCTCCAGACCACGTGGTATTCGCCCTGGGCGACCCGGCGCGCGCGCTGGGTTTCGGCCGCGGTCGCGGCGCCCTCGTCCACCGTCAGGCCCGGCACGCCGAGACTGTTGAGATAGGCAACCGGCGCGGCCTCGCCCGCTTCGCCACATTGGGTCACGCGGCGGCCATCGCTGAGGAGATAGCGCTGCGCCTTGTCGATCCGCGCCAGGCAGTAGGTGGCGCCTTTGCTCACAGTACCGGCATCGACGAGGCGGACGGACGACGACGACGCCCGTTGCGGCGCCGGGACGGCTTTCACCCGAGCCGGTTGCTTGGTCGCCGCCTTGGCCGGGGCGGGCGCCGGCACCGGAGCAGGCGCCGGGGCTGCTGCCACCTCTGCCGCCGGCGCTTCGGTGGTGGTTTCGGGCGCGGCGGGTGCTGCCTCGGTGGACGGCACCTTCAACGCAGCCACTCCTTCGAGAAGCCCCGGCGGGAAGGTCGGCTCATAGCCGCAGACCAGTTTCCGGTCGCGGCTGACGCGCGGCACCCATGTCGTCTGGCCGCCGACGCCGGCACGGATGAAGACGCAGCCGGCACTGTCGACGTACTGATTGCCGCCATAGGCGGGCGGCGGAAGTTCCTTCGGCCCGCTCACCTGCGACAGCGGCTGCGCCCCCGCCGGAAATCCGGACATCACGGCCGCCAGCAACGCGGCCGATACCACCCTGAATACCTGCATTTTCCGCCTCGATTATTATTTCACGGCAGAATGCCAAAGGCCTGTGCGCGAGTAAAGCGAAAATGGCTTATTTTGTGCCGAACATGCGGTCGCCCGCATCCCCTAGGCCGGGGACAATATATCCATGCTCATTGAGCCTTTCGTCCACAGCCGCTGTGACGATTGGCACGTCAGGATGCGCCTCCTTCATCCGCGCGATACCTTCCGGCGCGGCCAGAAGGCACATGAAGCGGATGTTGTTAGCCCCTGATTTCTTGAGAAGATCCACTGCCGCCACCGAGGAATTCCCGGTCGCCAGCATCGGGTCGAGCGCGATGACCAGTCGGTCCGCCAGTTCCGACGGAACCTTGTAGTAATACTG
>NCEA01000050.1:0-15506 GCA_002280515.1 Rhodobacterales bacterium 32-67-9 | reverse complement strand
GCTGGAGGGTCTTTTCGTCCCGGTAGAGCCCGACAAAGCCGACGCGGGCGGCGGGGATCAGCTCAAGCACTCCGTCGAGAAGCCCGTTCCCCGCGCGCAGGATCGAGATGAGCGCCAGCTTCTTGCCGTCGATCACCGGCGCTTCCATCCTGCAGAGCGGCGTCTCGATCCATTTCGTCGTCATCTCCATCTCGCGGGTGATCTCGTAGGCGAGAAGCTGGCTGATCTCGCGCAGAAGACGGCGGAAGGAATTGGTCGAGGTGTCCTTTTCCCGCATCAGCGTCAACTTGTGCTGGACCAGGGGATGGCGAACGACGGTCAGATGCTCAAGCATCGGCTTTCTCCAGTTTCTTCAGGATCTTGTTGCGCGTTCCTGCATCGCAGAAGGTGGCATTGGCGGAGGTCCGGGCGATGTCGGCGAAGACGCCGTCATCCCAGTCGAACGCTTCCGCCAGCATCCGGTATTCGCGCGCCATCGTGGTGTGGAAGAACGGCGGGTCGTCGGTCGAGACCGTCACCTTGACCCCGCGTTCGCGCAAGACATGGATCGGATGCGCGCGGAAATCCTTGTAGAGCCCGAGGGCGACGTTGGAGCCCGGACAGACTTCAAGGACGATGCCCCGCTCGGCGATCTCGTCGACCAGCGCGAGGTCCTCGATGGCGCGCACCCCGTGGCCGATCCGTTCCACCCCGAGGTCACGGATCGCATCGCGGACGCTGTCAGGCCCACCCCATTCCCCGGCATGGCAGGTCAGCCGCAGCCCGGCTTCGCGCGCCGCATCAAAGGACCATGAGAAATCCTTGGGCTTGCAGATTTTTTCGTCCCCGGCGAGGCCAAAGCCGACGATCCAGTCGCCCGCCGTCTCGGCCGCGCAAAGCGCCGCCTCCTTCGCCTTTTCCGGCCCGAAATGCCGGATCGGCGTGACGATGCCGCGCAGGATTATACCGTCGCGCTGTTCCGCCAGATCGGCGGCCTCGCGGATCGCGTGGAGAAACTCGCGCCAGGCGCCGACATCGCGGCCGCCGCAGAAATCGGGACTGACGAAGGTTTCGGAGTAGATCACGCCGGAGGCCGCACTTTCCTCCAGCACGGCGAGGGTCAGGCGATGATAGTCCTCCGGCGTCTTCAGCACTTCGGTCGCGGCTTCGTAGACCCTGAGGAAATCCCAGAAATCGCGGTAGGCGTAATTGCCCCGCTCATCGAACATGCCGGAAATGTCGATCTTCTTCTTCGCGGCCAGCCCGCGGATGAAGGCCGGCGGCGCAGCCCCTTCGAGATGCAGGTGCAGTTCGACCTTCGGCAGGCTCACAGAAACGATCTCCCCGTCCCGCGCGGCACGATGCCGAGATGGGCCGCGACCGTGGCGCCGACATCAGTGAAGGCAACCTGGCCGATGGCGCGCGCGCCCGCGCCCCAGCCGACGACCGGCACCCGTTCGCGGGTGTGGTCGGTGCCCGACCATGTCGGATCGTTGCCGTGATCGGCGGTGAAAATCGCGAGGTCGCCGGGCCGGAGTGCCGCGAGGAACCGCGCCACACCGGCGTCGAACCATTCGAGCGCGCGGGCATAGCCCGAGACGTCGCGGGGATGGCCGAAAAGCGTATCGAACTCGACGAAGTTGGCGAAGGTCAGCGACCCCGGCTCCGCTTCCCTTGCCGCCGCCATCAGGTGATCGAATAGGGCCGCATCCGGCCCCTTCATCACGTCGTCGATCCCGCGCATCGAGAAGATGTCGCCGATCTTGCCGATCGCATGGACCTTGCCGCCCGCCTCGCTGAGCCAGTCGCAAAGCGTCGGCGCGGGCGGGGCGATGGCGTAGTCGTGCCGGTTGCCGGTGCGCCGGAAATTCCCGCAATCGCCGGTAAAAGGCCGCGCGATTACCCGCCCGACCTTCATCGCGTGGAGCGTCGGCGCAATGTCCTGACAGAGCTTCAGCAGCCGGTCGAGACCGAAGGTCTCCTCGTGCGCCGCAATCTGGAAGACGCTGTCGGCCGAGGTGTAGCAGATCGGCCAGCCGGTCCGCATGTGCTCGGCGCAATGCGCCTCGATGATCGGCACGCCCGAGGCGTGGCAGTTGCCGAGCGTCCCGCCTGTCCCGGCAAGCCGCGCCGCCTTTTCCATCAGGTCCTGCGGGAAGGCGGGTTGGGTGTCGGGAAAATAGTGCCAGTCCCAGGGCACCGGCACCCCGGCAAGTTCCCAATGCCCCGACGGCGTATCCTTGCCCTTCGAGACCTCGGTCGCCGCGCCCCAGAGGCCGCGCGGCTTCGCGTCGAACCCCGGCATCGCCGCGCCGGACGCGAGCCGCACCGCGGCGCCGAGGCCGAGCGCGTCGAGATTGGGCATCATCAGCGGGCCGGACCGCCCTTCCTCCGCCTGCCCGGCCGCACAGGCATCGGCGATATGGCCAAGCGTGTTGGCCCCGGTATCGGGACGGTCGCCATTGAAGAACGCGCCCGCATCGGGTGCGCCACCGGCTCCGGCGCTGTCCATGACGATCAGGAAGGCGCGACCCATCAGCCGATCCTCTTGTGGATCAGCGGCGGCTCTTCCGGCTCCTCCTCGCCGATGCGGATCGCGGCAGTGACGGCGGCGATCGCACGTTCGGCCTCGTCCTCGGTCGAGGCATGGATGCGGGCGATGGTCTCGCCACGCTCGACCGGCTCACCGAGCGGCATCAGTTCCGAAAGCCCGACCGACGGGTTGATCTTGTCGCCGCCCCTGAGCCGCCCGCCGCCGAGATGCACGACCGCATGGCCAAGCGCCTCGCCGTCGATCGCGGTGATGTAGCCCGAGGTAGCGGCCTGAACCTCCCGCACGACGCGGGCCGCTGGCAACCGGTCGGGATAGCGTTCGACGAAATCGCCCGGACCGCCGAGCGCCGCGACCATGCGCCCGAAGGTTTCGGCGGCGCGGCCCGATTCCAGCGCCTCTTCGACCTGGTCGGCGCCCTCGCCCGCGTCCTCGGCGAGCCCGCCGAGCGCCAGGGCCTCACCGCCGAGCGCCACGGTCACGTCCCAAAGCGCCTGGTTGATCGCGACGCCGGTCAACGTCTCCATCACCTCGAGTACTTCCAGCGCGTTGCCAGCCGACGCGGCGAGCGGCTGGTTCATGTCGGTGATGAGGGCGGCTGTCATGCAGCCGGCACCCTGCGCCGTCGTGACAAGCGAAGTCGCCAGCGCCTCCGCCTCTGCCATGGTCTTCATGAAGGCGCCGGAGCCGACCTTGACGTCGAGGATAAGCGCCTCGAGCCCCGCGGCGAGCTTTTTCGAGAGGATCGAGGCAGTGATGAGGTCGATCGATTCCACCGTCCCGGTCACGTCGCGGATCGCGTAAAGTCGCCGGTCGGCGGGGGCGATGTTCTCAGACGCGCCGACGATGGCGCAGCCGACATCGGCGACCAGCCGGTGAAGCTCCTCCACCGACACGTCGCAGCGATAGCCGGGGATCGCCTCGAGCTTGTCGAGCGTGCCGCCGGTATGGCCAAGCCCGCGCCCCGAGATCATCGGCACATAGGCGCCACAGGCGGCGAGCGCCGGAGCCAGCAGCAGCGAAGTGCAGTCGCCGATGCCGCCGGTCGAATGCTTGTCGATCACCGGCCCCGGCAGATCCCATGTCAGAACCCGGCCGCTGTCCCGCATCGCCCGCGTCAGCGCCACCCGCCCCTTGTCCCCAAGACCGTTGAGAAGCACCGCCATGGCGAAGGCCGCGGCCTGCGCATCGGTCACGTCGCCGGAGGCGAGCCCGTTCGCGAACCATGTCGCCGCCTCGGGGGGCAACCCCTTGCGGTCGCGGACCCCGGCGATGATGGAGCGGGCGTCCATCTCAGCTGCGGTCCATATGGGCGGCCTCGAACCGGCCGGGCAGCAGGTCGCCGACCGTCGTTTCCATGGACTTTCCGTCGGTGGTGGCAAGAGTCACCGGAACATCATGCCGGCCGAACTCGGCCAGCTTCTGGCGACAGCCGCCGCAGGGCGGAACCGGCGCCGGGCTGTCGGCGATCACCGCGACCTCGGTGATCTCGGTCTCTCCTGCCGCGACCATCGCGGCGATGGCGCCCGCCTCGGCACAGGTGCCTTCGGGATAGGCGACATTCTCGACATTGCAGCCGGTGTAGATGGTGCCCGAACGGCCGCGCACGGCGGCGCCGACCTTGAAATGCGAATAGGGGGCATAGGCGTTTTCGCGCACCTCCCGCGCGGCGTCGATGAGCGACATCTCACTCTCCTTGTCTCGCGCCGAGACTGCGTCTCCGCGCGCGAGGATGCAAGCTCAACCGGCGATTTCCGTGGCGAATTGTCCAGGCAGCGAGACCTCGAGGATCTCCACGTCATCGCGCGGATCGGCCCAGCGCGTGCGCATCCCCGGCGGGATCACGAAGGCATCCCCGGCAGTCAGGCGGAAGGGCTCCTTGCCTTCGCCTTCCAGCGTCATCGCGCCCGCCATGACAAAACCGAACAGGATGTCGCTGTCATGCACCGCCCAGGCTGGTTCGCCTTGACCTTTCCGGACCACCTGCACCCCGGCGACGCCCTTGGTGTTCCTGTCGATCGTTGTGTCGCGGCTGATATATCCCGGCAGCCGGAACGGCACCCAGTCCGCCGTGGCGCCGACATTGTGGACGAAACGCTGGCCCTGCCACTCGCGGTCGGGGCGAAGCATTGCGGTCGGCAGTTCCATCTCGTGGTCGATCTCGGTGACATGCTCGGCCGGCACGCCGATCTCGATCACCTCGATCCCGCCCGAGGCCTCCAGCACGCGGTGGCGAATCTCCGGCGGCTGGATGAAACAGTCGCCTGCGGTGAGCCGGATCGGCGGGCCCTGATCCTCGTAGACGACATCGACCCAGCCCCGGTAGCAGAAGATGAGCTGGAACCCGACCTTGTGGAAATGCACCATGTCGGGCACCGGGCCGCCATCCGGGATGCGGATATGGCTCGCGATGATCGAGCCGCCGAGGCGCGAAGGGATGAGGTCGCGGTACTGCATCCCGGCGCGCCCGATCACCCAGGGCGCCTGATCGGCAAGCCTGCGCACCACGAAGGCATGTTCGGTCGGCGGCAGGACCAGCGGCGGGTTCAGCTCGTCGATGACGACCTGCGTGCCGCCCGGCGCCCTCAGCCGCCGCGCGCCGCCGGCGAATCCGTCGGCATCGTCGGTGCGGATGCGCAGCGTCGCGGGCGTGCCGTCTGCGGCGGCATCGAGACGGACCCGAAGCCCGTGGCCCGACAGCACGGCCACCGCCGGATTGTCGGCCGGGTAGATCATGTCGAGCCGCATCCCCAGCGCCCCGGTAAAGAACGGCAGATCCTTGCGCAGGCTCGACGTGGGCAGAACGATCTCGGCGCGAATTTCGGACATTCACTGCTCCTCCCATGCTATGGCAGACTGCGAGGCGGCGGCGGGTTTTGCAAGATGTTGCCGCGGGGAAACAAACAGACTATCGGCGTCGGAGGATTTAGTTTAATATTAAACGAGTTTCTCGGGGGAGGAGTCACGATGGACGAGACACGGCAGGAGAACACGCGCCAGGCGGCGCTCGACTACCACGAGTTCCCGAAACCGGGGAAGCTCGAAATCCGGGCGACGAAGCCGATGGCCAATGGCCGCGACCTCTCCCGCGCCTATTCCCCCGGCGTCGCGGAGGCCTGCCTCGAGATCAAGTCCGATCCCGCCACCGCCAGCCGCTATACCGCTAAGGGCAACCTCGTCGCCGTCGTCACCAACGGCACCGCCGTTCTCGGCCTCGGCAATATCGGCGCGCTGGCCTCGAAGCCGGTGATGGAGGGCAAGGCGGTCCTCTTCAAGAAATTCGCCTCGATCGACTGCTTCGACATCGAGTTGAACGAACCCGACCCGGTCAAACTTGCCGATATCGTCTGCGCCCTGGAACCGACCTTCGGCGCGATCAACCTCGAAGACATCAAGGCGCCGGACTGCTTCATCGTCGAGAAGCTCTGCCGCGAGCGGATGAACATCCCGGTCTTTCACGACGACCAGCACGGCACCGCCATCGTCGTCGGTGCGGCGGCGACCAATGCGCTCCATGTCGCGGGCAAGAAGGTGGACGAGATCAAGGTCGTCTCCACCGGCGGCGGCGCGGCCGGCATCGCCTGCCTCGACATGCTGCTGAAGCTTGGCGTCAGGCGCGAGAATGTCTGGCTCTGCGACCTCGAAGGGCTGGTTTACGACGGCCGCGAGGCACAGATGACGCCGCAGAAGGCGGCCTATGCGCAAGGCTCAAAGCCCGCGACGTTGGATGACGTGATCGCGGGCGCCGACCTTTTCCTCGGCCTCTCCGGCCCCGGCGTCCTCACGCCGGCGATGGTCGGGAAGATGGCAAAGCGCCCCATCGTCTTCGCGCTCGCCAATCCGACGCCGGAAATCCTGCCGGACGAGGTCCGCTCGGTCGCGCCCGACGCGATCATCGCCACCGGGCGGTCGGATTTCCCCAATCAGGTCAACAACGTCCTCTGCTTCCCGTTCATCTTCCGCGGCGCCCTCGACGTCGGCGCGACCACGATCAACGACAAGATGCAACTGGCCTGCATCGAGGGGATTGCCGCCCTCGCCCGCGCGACGACCAGCGCCGAGGCGGCCGCGGCCTATCAGGGCGAAACCCTGACCTTCGGCGCGGACTACCTGATCCCGAAACCCTTTGACCCGCGCCTCATCGGCACCGTGGCCTCCGCCGTCGCGAAGGCGGCGATGGAGACCGGGGTAGCCACGCGCCCGATCGAGGACATGGACGCCTACAGGCGCAAGCTCGACGGCTCGGTCTTCCGCTCCGCCCTTCTGATGCGGCCGGTGTTCGAGGCCGCCCGCACCGCCCAGCGCAAGATCATCTTCGCCGAGGGCGAGGATGAACGGGTTCTGCGCGCCGCCAACGCGATGCTGGAGGAGATGACCGACAGGCCGATCCTGATCGGCCGCCCCGAGGTGATCGAGCGGCGCTGCGACCGCGCCGGCCTGCCGATCCGGCCGGGCCGCGACTTCGAGATCGTGAACCCGGAAAATGACCCGCGCTACCGCGATTACTGGGGCAGCTACCACGAGTTGATGGCGCGGCAGGGTGTGACCCCCGATCTCGCCCGTGCGATCATGCGGACGAATACCACCGCTATCGCCGCGATCGCCGTCCACCGGGGCGATGCCGACAGCATGATCTGCGGCACCTTCGGCCAGTATCTCTGGCATCTGAACTATATCCATCAGGTGCTGGCGCGCGATGGGCTCACGCCGCATGGCGCGCTCAGCCTGATGATCCAGGAGGATGGCCCCCTCTTCATCGCCGACACCCATGTCAACGCGGTGCCGACGCCCGAACAGATCGCGACGACGATCTGCGGCGCCGCCCGCCACGCGCGGCGCTTCGGCATCCAGCCCAAGGTGGCGCTCTGCTCGCATTCGAATTTCGGCAGTCTCAACACCGATTCCGGCCAGCGGATGCGCGCCGCGATGGATATCCTCGACGCCAAGGGGGTGGACTTCGTCTACGAGGGCGAGATGTCGGCCGATGCTGCGCTCGACCCCGATCTGCGCGCCCGCATCTTCCCCGGCAGCCGGATCGAGGGGCCTGCGAATATCCTCGTCTTCGCCTATACCGATGCCGCCAATACGGCGCGGAACATGCTGAAGATGAAGGCGAGCGGGCTCGAGGTCGGGCCGATCCTGATGGGTATGGGCAACAGGGCCCATATCGTCACGCCGTCAATCACCGCGCGCGGCCTGCTCAACATGTCGGCCATCGCGGGCACCCCGGTATCGCTTTACAGCTGAGCCGTTGCGCGAATCATCGCGGCGGGCTTTTCAATATCGGGTCCGGAGGGTTTGCAAACTTCTGCGGACTTCGCGGTTTTATCTGTAGCCGAAGAGGGTTTGCAAAAATTTGCCGCGCCCGCCAGAAGGGTTCTGCAAATTTTCCCGCCGCAAGAGGCCGCGTGATCGGTAACAGCGTTGCGCGTCCGCCAGTGGGTCGCGTAACTATCCTCAGGCTTTGGAGGAGGCGGTGTCATGGGATATTCCGAGATCTATGCTGGCTGGAAGGCTGACCCGGAAAAATTCTGGATGCAGGCGTCAGAGACCATCGACTGGGTGACGCCGCCGACGAAGGCGCTTTTCGCCGACAAGGCGCCGATCTACGAATGGTTCAGCGACGCCCGGGTCAACACCTGCTGGAACGCCGTCGACCGCCATGTCGAGGCCGGGCGCGGCAACCAGCTTGCCATCATTCACGACAGCCCGATCACCCATTCGACCAAGGGCATCACCTTCAAGGAACTGCGCGACCGCGTCGCCTCGCTGGCCGGTGCCTTGCGCGCGAAGGGCGTGGCAAAGGGCGACCGCGTCATCATCTACATGCCGATGGTGCCGGAGGCGCTGGAGGCGATGCTGGCCTGCGCCCGGCTTGGCGCGATCCACTCCGTCGTCTTCGGCGGTTTTGCGGCGAACGAACTCGCGGTGCGGATCGACGACGCGAAACCGAAGGCGATCATCGCGGCCTCCTGCGGGCTGGAGCCGGGCCGGGTCGTCCACTACAAGCCGCTTCTCGACGCGGCCATCGACCAGGCGACCCACAAGCCCGCCTTCACCGTGATCTTCCAGCGCGAGCAGGAGGTTGCGAAGCTGATAGAGGGCCGCGACTTCAACTGGCACGGTTTCCAGTACGGCGTCGAACCGGCCGAATGCGTGCCGGTCGCGGGCGACCATCCGGCCTATATCCTCTACACCTCCGGCACCACCGGGGCGCCGAAAGGTGTGGTGCGCCCGACGGCCGGCCACCTCGTCGCGCTCAACTGGACAATGAAGAACCTCTACAACGTCGCGGCGGGCGATGTGTTCTGGGCAGCCTCGGACGTGGGCTGGGTCGTCGGTCACAGCTACATCTGCTACGGTCCGCTGATCGCCGGCTGCACCACCATCGTGTTCGAGGGCAAGCCCGTCGGCACGCCCGACGCCGGCACCTTCTGGCGGGTGATCCAGAACCACAAGGTGAAGTCCTTCTTCACCGCCCCGACCGCCCTTCGCGCGATCAAGCGCGAGGATCCGAACGGCGAGCTGATCAAGGACTACAACCTGCGCAACCTTCAGGCCCTCTTCCTCGCGGGCGAGCGCGCCGACCCCGACACGATCAAATGGGCGCAGCGTCACCTGCGCGTCCCGGTGATCGACCACTGGTGGCAGACTGAAACCGGCTGGGCCATCGCCGGCAACCCGATCGGGATCGAGGAACTGCCGGTCAAGATCGGCTCTCCTTCCGTCGCGATGCCGGGCTATGACGTGCAGGTGCTGGACGAGGGCGGCCATCCGCTGAAGGCCGGCGAACTGGGCGCCATCGCGATCAAGCTGCCGCTGCCGCCGGGCACATTGCCGGGGCTTTGGAACGCCGAGGAGCGGTTCCGAAAGTCCTACCTCAACCACTTCCCCGGCTATTACGAGACGGGTGACGCGGGCTATGTGGACGAGCACGGCTATCTCTACATCATGGCGCGCACCGACGACGTCATCAACGTCGCCGGCCACCGGTTGTCGACCGGCGCGATGGAAGAGGTGCTGGCGTCGCACACCGACGTCGCCGAATGCGCGGTGATCGGCGTCGCGGACCAGCTCAAGGGCCAGATGCCGGTGGGCTTCCTCTGCCTCAACAAGGGCTCGAACCGCCCGCACGAAGAGGTGGTGAAGGAATGCGTGAAGCTCGTCCGCGACCAGATCGGTCCGGTCGCCGCCTTCAAGCTGGCCTGCGTGGTCGACCGGCTACCGAAAACCCGGTCGGGCAAGATCCTGCGCGGCACCATGGTCAAGATCGCCGACGGCGAGAGCTTCAAGGCGCCGGCGACCATCGACGACCCCGTGATTCTCGACGAAATCGCCGTCGCGCTGCGCAGCATCGGCTACCCGGCCGGGCAATAGGCGAAACAATTTCGGCGATCACCGCGGATCTTTTCCGCGGTGAACCGGAACTTGACTATTCAGACAGGTTGGCGGACGGACCTTCCTCGCGTACAAGCAGAGCATCATGCAACTGGAACTTGTATTCGATTGTTTTGTAACCAGCACCCGTCTTCCGGAGACATCCCTTGGACGACGGTGACGGGAAGGCGCCTGCCCGATCTCAGCGAGAGCTCGACGCCGGCAAGATGACGCTTCTGGGGCACGACCTCCGTGCCGCGGTCTCCGATATCATTGGCGGTCTCAGACTGATCGACCAGGAGGGTGTCGACGACGCGACACGTCTGCAACTGGAACGCGTTCGCGCCTCTGGCGAAACCCTCGCGCGGCTCCTCGAACAGGGTCTGTCGATGATGCTCGGCGAAGACGATTTCGCCGCCACCCATCCCGCCAACCTTCAGGTGTCGCGGTTTCTCTATGATATCGAGATGCGCTGGTCGGGGCGGGCAAGCGAAAAGGGGCTGGGTTTCGAAGTTTCCCGCTGCGAGAACGTTCCGCAAGTTCTGACGCTCGACCGAATTGCGCTGGAACGGATCCTCTCCAACATCCTGTCGAACGCGGTCAAGTATACCGACAAGGGCACCGTCAGCCTCAACATCGGCATGGCCGAGACCGGCGCACTCAGGATCACCGTGGTCGATCAGGGGCCGGGATTTTCCGCCGACGCGCTGACCCGGCTTTTCGAATTCAAGGGCCGCCCGGACGGCACCGGCAAGCCGGGCCAAGGCCTTGGAATGCACATCACCAAGAACATGGCCGGCCGCCTCGGCGGCACGATCAGCGTCGAGAACCTGCCGGGGCGCGGGGCGCGGGTGACGCTCGACCTCCCGCCCGACACCTGGACCATCGCCGCGCCCGAAGTGGTCGTGGAACTCCCCGATCTCAGCCACACCAAGGTTCTGGTGGCCGAGGACAACGCGACCAACCAGACCATCATCGGCCACATGCTCGCCAAGATGGGTGCCCAGTACGAGATCGCCGAGGACGGGGTCGAGGCTCTGCACTGGCTGGAGCGCGAGGATTTCGACCTCGCGCTGATCGACATCGAAATGCCGCGACTCGGCGGGCTCGACGTCATCCGGAGCCTGCGAGCGAATGACCGGCTGCATTCGCACATGCCGATCATCGCGATCACCGCCTATGTGCTGCGCGCCAACCGCGACGCGATCTATGCCGCCGGTGCCGACGCGATCCTTGCCAAGCCCTTGGCCGGGCTCGAAAGCTTCGGCATGGCGATTGCCAATGCCCTCGACCGGATGCGCCACCCGGACGACGACAAGGTGAGCAAGGCCGACGAACTGGCCGAATTCGACCGGGCCTGTTTCGACCGGCTGATCGACATCGCCGGTCCGGCAGCGTCGTGCGAATTGCTTGAACGGCTCTGCACCGACCTGCGCAAGACCGAACGCGGCCTTGTCGCCGGGCTGGCGGACGGCGACATCGTCGCGATCCGGGCCGAGACACATGTCCTTATCGCGCTGGCCGGCGCGGTCGGTGCGGCACGACTTCAGGCGCTGGCCCAAACGCTGAACGCCGCCGCCCACCGCCGCGAACGCGGCGATCTCTCGCAACTCGGCCGCGATGCGCTTGTGCAGCTCGACCGGCTGATCCATTTCGTCAACCAGGAGCGCGCGAAGCGGGGTGAAGCCGCATGACGGGTCGGCCGCTTCTTCTGGTCGAGGACACCCCGTCGCTGCAACTCGTCTACGAATCCGTGCTGCGGTCGGCCGGGCACGAGGTACAAAGCGCAGACGATGCCGCCTCGGGCCTCGCCGCGTTCAAGCTGCTGCAACCGCCGGTCGTGCTTCTCGACCTGATGTTGCCGGATCGCGACGGGCTCGACCTGATGCGCGAGTTCCTTTCGATCAAGCCCGACACCCATGTGATCGTGATCACCGCCAACGGCTCGATCAACAAGGCAGTAGCGGCGATGCGCGCCGGGGCTCATGAATTCCTCGTCAAGCCCTTCGACGAACAGCGCTTTCTCAATGCGATCGACAATGCACTTGCCGGCAGCGGGCCGGTCGCAGTGTCCAGCCGGAAGGCAGCCACACCGGGCGAGTTCATCGGCGAGTCCGAGCCGATGCGGCAGGTCTATGCCAAGATCGGATCGGTGGCGCGGTCGATGGCGACGGTCTTCATCACTGGTGAAAGCGGCACCGGGAAGGAGCTTTGCGCCCAGGCGGTGCACGACATGTCGAACCGCGCCCAGGGGCCGTTCGTGCCGCTGAACTGCGGTGCGATTCCGTCCGAACTGCTGGAATCCGAGGTGTTCGGCCATGTGAAGGGCTCCTTCACCGGGGCGATTTCCGACAAGCCGGGCGCGGCCGCCGCGGCCGATGGCGGCACGCTCTTTCTCGACGAGATCTGCGAGCTGGACCTCAACCTCCAGACCAAGCTTCTCCGCTTTCTCCAGACCTCGACGATCCAGCCGGTGGGCGCGACGCGGTCCCGCAAGGTCAATGTCCGCATCGTCTGCGCCACCAACCGCGATCCCTTGCAGGAGGTCCGGCGCGGCCGGTTTCGCGAAGACCTCTACTACCGGCTTCACGTCGTGCCGATCCACATGCCGCCCCTGCGCGACCGGGGCACCGACGTGGTGACGATCGCCGAGGCAGCCCTCGCCCGGTTCGCGCACGAAGAGGGGCGCCGGTTCCGCGACCTCGACCCCGACGTCAAGACGCTCTTCCGTGCGCTCGACTGGCCGGGAAACGTCCGCCAGCTTCTCAACGTGATGCGCCATGTCGTGGTGCTGAACGACGGGCCGACCGTCACCCGCGCCATGTTGCCGATCGAGCTGCATCACGAGCTGGAGAATGCCGCCGGCGGCAAAGGCAGCGTCCCGCCGCCGCAGGTGCCGCTTGAAGGTCTGGTCGGCCGCACCCTGGCCGAGATCGAGCGCCTCGTCATCGAGGAGACCATCGCCCGGCACGGCGGCTCGGTGCCGAAAGCCGCGCGGGTGCTCGACGTGTCACCCTCGACGCTCTACCGCAAGATCGAAAGCTGGAAGCCGCGCCGCTGAGCAGTGTCAGACGAACTGCTCCCGCGTCAGGCGTTCCTCAAGCCCGTGGCCTGGATCGAAGAGGATGCGGTGGCGCACCGAGGGTTCCGACTGCACCTCGACCGACACCACGTCGCGGGCGGACCGGCCGTCGGCATCGGCCATCACCGGACGCTTCTGCGCGTCGAGCACGTCAAAGCGCACCTTCGCCGTCATCGGCAGAAGCGCGCCGCGCCAACGCCGCGGCCGGAACGCGGCCATCGCGGTCAGCGCCAGAACCTCGGCGCCGATCGGCAGGATCGGACCGTGGGCGGAATAGTTGTAGGCGGTCGATCCCGCCGGCGTGCACACGAGCGCACCATCGCAGACCAGTTCCTCCATCCGGAGCTTGCCGTCGATCGTGATCCTGAGCTTCGCCGCCTGCGGCCCGGCCCTGAGCAGCGAGACCTCGTTGATCGCCAGCGCCTCGTGCACCGATCCGTCGGCACGGGTGGCGCGCATCGACAAGGGATTGATCACCTCTTCCTCGGCCGCCTCCAGCCGCTCGCGCAGCCCCTCCTCGCCATATTCATTCATGAGAAAGCCGATGGTGCCGCAATTCATCCCGTAGACGGGAACGTCCATCGCCTGCGTCGCATGCAGGGTTTGCAACATGAAGCCGTCGCCGCCGAGCGCCACGATCACCTCGGCCGTGTCCAGCGGCACCGGGCCATAGGCGGTCGAAAGCTTGGCAAGGGCGTCCTGCGCCACCTCGCTTTCGCTTGCCAGAAACGTGATCCTGCCTGCCTTCGGCACCTCTGGCTCCTTTCGCTCTTTCGTGCATTGATCCATGCTGCGGACCGCGAAGACAACCCCATCCGCGCCCCAGACGGGCGGGATGCGACCGAAAGGTTCGATCATGATACCTAATCCCCCCTCTCGCGCCGCAGGCTGCTTGCCGGTCTCGGCAGCTTGGCGCTTGCCGCCCCCGCACTCCTTCGGCCCCGCCCTGCCGGTGCCGCGCTGACCGGACGGCCCTTCGTCCAGCCGGCGCTCGACCAGGGTCGCATCGAGGCCGGGCGCCGGGTCTTCGGTCTCGCCGTCGCGACGGGATCGCACGACTTCCTCGACGGGGTCGAGACCGCGACGATCGGCGTCAACGCCGGATTCCTCGGCCCGATCCTCTCGGCACGGGCCGGCGACGCGCTGAGGATGAACGTCGCGAACGGCCTCGCCGAACCGATGACCCTGCACTGGCACGGCCTTCACCTGCCGGCCGCCGCCGATGGCGGCCCGCATCAGGAAATCGCGCCGGGCGCCACGTGGTCGCCGGAGTTCGACCTGCGGCAGAAGGCCGGTACCTTCTGGTTCCACGGCCACCAGCACCGCAAGACCGCCGAACATGTCTGGGCCGGCATGGCCTGGGTGATCCGCGTTTCGGATGATGAGGAGGCGGCGCTTTCCCTGCCCCGGACACATGGCGAGGACGATTTCACCCTGGTGCTTCAGGACCGGCGCTTCGACGCGTCGGGGCAGATGCCTTACGACGCGAACATGCACGACCGCATGGCCGGGATGCAGGGCGACGTGATGCCGGTGAACGGGCGGCCCTCGCCGGTCCTCGACACCGATGCGCTGCGCGTCCGGCTCACGATCCTCAACGGCGCCAACGGATCGTTCTACCGGCTTCACTTCGCCGACAATCGCGCCTTCCACCAGATCGCCTCCGACGGCGGCCTCCTCGCCGCCCCGGTGCCGTTGCGCGAGGCACTGCTCAGCCCCGCCGAGCGCGGTGAATACCTGATCGACCTCGCCGATGGCGCGGTGGCGACGCTGCGGGCCGAAGCCTTCGGCGCCGAGGCCCCGGTCATGGGAAGCGCCGGCATCCGCGAGGTCATGACCTTCCGCCCGAAAACCGCCCACCCGGCGCCGCCGCCCCTGCCGGAGCGGCTCGCCGAACTCGCGCCGCCGCCCGCCCCCACGGGCGAGACGCGGACCTTCACGCTGTCGATGAGCGGCATGGGCATGATGGGCGACTTCCTCATCAATGGCAGGCAATACGATCACGGCCGCATCGACTTCTCCGTCCCGAAGGACGCGGCCGAGACCTGGGTCTGGGAAAACACCACGCCGATGATCCACCCGATCCATATCCACGACGTGCAGTTCCGCATCCTTGACCGGGGCGGCCGCCCGCCGGCCCCGCACGAGGCCGGGCTGAAGGACACGGTGCTGATCGGTTCCGGCGAGAAGGTAACGCTCCGGCTGCTCTTCGACGATTACGCTGACGCGGTGCTGCCCTACATGTATCACTGCCATATCCTCGAACACGAGGATGCTGGCATGATGGGCCAATTCACCGTGGTCTGACGCGACCGACGGAAAAGTTTCCTATAGTGGAATTTGTTTCGCCATCGTGCGGAAAGAGGTCGGATTCTTTCTTTCCGCCCCATCCCCTCTCGGCTAAAGAACCCCTCAACCGCTGACCTCAGGAGACGCCCATGACAGCCCCGCACCGCGACACCGGATTTTTCACCGCGCCGCTTTCGGCGCGCGACCCCGAGGTCTTCCGCTCGATCA
>NCEA01000049.1:5585-21100 GCA_002280515.1 Rhodobacterales bacterium 32-67-9 | reverse complement strand
CGTGCAAAGATTAATCTTTGTATTTTGAAGCAAAGAGCCGGGGCGCGGTTTTTTGTTTCCGTACACTCCACAGGCTGTTTCGATTTCGCCACAAGCCAGCGCGAAAATGAACGAGTAGCGCCCAAATCGTGCCATCTTGGCAGGCTTAACTCGGGTCGAGGACAATGGATTACTTACGAGTTCGGAAGCCGGCACGGCAACGGCCTCAAGATAAACGGAGCATGAAATGAAACTATGGAAGATTATTTCGCGGTTCCAGGCCGATGAAGCCGGCGCCGTGACCGTCGACTGGGTTGTGCTGACGGCAAGCGTCTGCGGGCTCGTGGCGCTCGCGATGGCAGGGCTCAAGGGCAACATGACCAGCATCGGTGAAAAGACCGAGCAGTTCCTGTCCTCGCAGTCGATCAACACGACGTTCTGATATCCCGCCGCGCGGGGTCGGATTCGGACCGGACAAGGGCGCCCTTTTCGCAGGGCGCTCTCTACCGTTCGGAGCCAGGAATGGCGGCAATGTTTCCAGTCTCGGCAAGATTCCACCCAAGTGGCGTGCTTTGACCACCATTTCGCCGTATTCCGTGCGAATATTCCACGCTAAAGAGGCGCACGAGCTTGCCGGGTTTCGGCGCGCGCCTTGCCTGATCGACGAAAGGAACGACTATGCGTCTGGTATTTGGTTTGGTTTTGGTGCTGGGCGTCGCATTGGCGGGCTTTGCCGTTTACATGGCACAGGGTTTCATCGCCCAGACCCAGGCCGAGCGTGACCGGCTGGCGGCGGAGCAGGCGAAGGCGACGCAACTCGTCGACATCGTCGTCGCCAAAAAGGCGATGAAGTACGGCGACCGGTTCACTCGGAACGATCTCGAGGTCATCAAGGTGCAGGCCGGCAAGGTGCCCGCGGGCGCCTTTACCACGGTTGTCGCACCGCAAGGCGGCGACAAGTCGATTGTCCCGGTCTTCTGGGAAGGCGAGACCCGGACGCGCGCCGCCCTTCGCAGCTATGAACCGTTCGAACCGCTCCTCGGGGCCAAGGTGACCGAACCCGGTATCGACGCCGGCATCAATGCCAACCTCTCCGCCGGCATGCGCGCCTTCGCGATCAACGTCGACGTTACCTCGGGCGTGTCGGGCTTCCTGCGTCCCGGCGACCGCGTTGACATCTACTGGTCGGGCGCGGTCAACGGCCAGGACGTGACCAAGCTGATCGACGAGGCGGTACGCCTCATCGCGGTGAACCAGAGCGCCGATGCCGACCGCAGCGAGGAGACGATGATCGCCCGCACCGTCACGGTCGAGGCGTCACCGCAACAGGTCGCCGCGCTGGCGCTCGCCCAGCAGACCGGCAAGCTGACGCTGTCGCTCGTCGGTGCCGGCGATGTCGAGCAGGTCGGCGCGGTCGAGATCGACCGCAAGACCCTTCTCGGGATCGTCGAGGCCGCACCGGTCGCCGCACCCGAACCAGAGCGCGTGTGTACGATCCGCACCAACAAGGGCGGCGAGATCGTCGAAACCGTGATCCCCTGCACCAACTGACCCGTCCCGCGACCCGCGGACCCATCGGGCGCCGGCCACTCCATGTAGTGGCCGGCGCCTTTCCGTTTCGCTACAGCTTCCCGACTGTTGCGACTTGTCCACATAAAGACGAGGGCGCAACGCGTTGATTCTTGCAAATAAACGCGACTTCCCGCATTGTGGCGACAATCTGGGCAACGAAGACCCGCACAAGCGGGCGGTAAAGACCCATCAACGAGGCGTGATCGGAGAGGCAGGTCACATGAGTATGCACAGACTATTTGCGGCAGGAATGCTGGGCGTTTCGCTCACCATGACCGCTATCCCTTCCGCCCAGGCGGAAACCCTGAAGATCGTCAACGGCGCAGCGACGAGCGCACTCAACGTTCCGATGAACCGGGCGGTGGTCGTCGAATCCGACCAGCCCTTCGCCGAGCTGTCGATTGCCAATCCCGGCATTGCCGACATCTCGACCCTTTCGGACAAGTCGATCTACGTTCTCGGCAAGGCGCCGGGGCGCACGACCCTGACGCTTCTGGCGCCGGACGGACAGCTGATCACCAACGTTGATGTCCAGGTCTCGCTCGACATCGCCGAATTCAAGGAGCGTCTGCAGCAGATCCTTCCTGGCGAGAACATCGAGGTTCGCACCGCCAACGACGGCATCGTGCTGTCGGGCGTCGTGTCCTCGACCGCGAAACTCGACCGGGCCCTCGACCTTGCCGGACGCTACGCGCCCGACCGGGTGTCGAACCTGATGAGCGTCGGCGGCGTGCAACAGGTCATGCTGAAGGTCCGCTTTGCCGAAATGCAGCGGTCCGTGACCAAGCGGCTCAGCTCCAGCCTCGGCGTATCGACGCCCGATCCGACGCGGTCGCTGAACGTCGAAGCCGGCACCGGCGTCAACCTCAACGGCGCGGTCAGCGTCGCGCGCGGCGGCGGTTTCTCGACTGCACAGACCGGCGGCTTCGGCGTGGGCTTCACGGCCGGCAGCATCCAGTTCGGCGTCCTGCTCGAAGCGCTCGAAAACAAGGGTCTCGTGCGGACGCTTTCGGAGCCGAACCTGACGGCCCTTTCTGGCCAGGAGGCGAAGTTCCTTGCCGGTGGCGAATACCCGATCCCGGTCCAGAATACCAACGACACCGTGACCGTCGAATACAAGCCCTTCGGCGTCGAACTGGCCTTCACCCCGCGAGTCGTCGATGGCGACATCATCAACCTCGCGATCAACGCGGCCGTGTCGAGCATTGACACGACGGTGCAGACCAGCGTCGGAACCGGTATCACGCTCAATGCCTTCAAGCGGCGCGAGACGGAAACGACCGTCGAAATGCGGGACGGCGAAAGCTTCGCGATCGCGGGCCTGCTTCAAGACGACTTCACCGACTCGAATGGCCAGATCCCGTGGCTCGGTGACGTTCCGGTGCTCGGAGCGCTGTTCCGTAGCGCCGACTTCCAGCGCAACCAGACCGAGCTTGTGATCATCATCACCCCGCACCTCGTGTCGCCGACTCGCGGCGAGGCGCTGGCACTGCCGACCGACCGGGTGAAGGCCCCCACCGAGGCCGAGCTCTTCCTCTTCGGCAAGACCGCGTCGCAAGGCGCATCCAAGGGTGCCATCGGCGAAGTTGCCCGTCAGGACTATTCCGGGTCCTACGGCTATGTGATGGAGTGAGACGATGCAGAAGCTTGTGAGCCTTCTCGTTCTTGCGACCGGCCTCGCCGCAGTGTCGGGGTGCTCGAAGGAAACCAACATCGCCCGGTCGTTCTATTCAGAGGCCGGTTCCGAGATCGAAACCCGCGACTTCGGCAATGCGACCATGAACAACACCATGGTTCAGTCGGGCGAGCGGTCCTATGTCATGGACCTGACGCGGCGCTTCGCGGGTGACGTGCCCAACACGGTGAACTTCGCCTTCAACAGCTCTGTCCTCGATGGCGACGCACAGGCGGCACTGATGCAGCAGGCCGACTGGATCCGGCAATTCCCCGAAGTTCGCTTCCGGGTCTACGGGCATACCGATCTTGTCGGCTCCAACGCCTACAACAAGCGTCTTGGCATGCGTCGGGCCCAGGCAGTTGTTGCCTTCCTCTCCAGCCAGGGCATCAGCCGGTCGCGGCTTGAAGCGGTCGTCTCCTACGGCGAAACCCAGCCCCTGGTCTTCGTGCAGACTGAAGAGCGGCGCAACCGGCGCACCGTGACCGAGGTCTCGGGCCTCGTCGAGAAGAACCCTGCCCTTCTCAACGGCAAATATGCCGAGGTTATCTTCCGCGAATACGTGAAGAGCGCCCAGCCGGTGCACACCCAGGAAGAAGTGTCCGGCGGTGGTCAGGCCGCGGGTTCCGGCGGCTGACGCCAGCACCCCTCTCATTGTTTCTACCTATGGGCGGTCTTTGGCAACAAAGGCCGCCCATTCCTTTTGATCGTGTCCAGAAACCGCATATTTACGATCTTTTAGCCCCAATCTTGCCAAGATTTTCACGGAGTTTCGAAACTCGGGAGTAATGGCGTGGCCTCAGAGTCGCGCCGGGTGGTTGGATGTTGGACCCGTGGTGATTCGATGCAAGAACGCGAAAAACGGGACCAGAATCCAACCCCGCGTGAAGAAGGACGTGTGGGAATGAGCAGTGTAGCAGCCTTGCAGCCGGAACCGGCACCGATCGTCGCGTGTACGATTTCGCGCGATGTCAGTAACTTCGACCTTCTGATCGAGGACATGGAAACCGAGCTTGGCGAAAGCTGGGGCGACCTGACCTTTGACGATGCGGTCCTGTTCCTGAACCAGCCGGATGCAGATTCGCTCGAATTCGTCGCCATCGCGGTCGATGCGCAGGACGAAAACGACCTCGCGCGGATTTCGGGAATCATCACCACCGCCAAGGAAAAGGGCCTTAAGGTGATCCTGATCGCCGAAGAGGTGAGCCCGATCGCGCTGCATCAGCTGCTGAAGCTCGGGGCCGACGATTTCGTCCCCTACCCGCTTCCGGAAAACGCCCTTCACGATGCGATCGAGCGTCTGCACAAGGCGCCGGCGGCCGACACGGTCCTGCACGACGCCCCCGCGACGCCGAGCTTCAAGCCCAAGGGCGACCGGGACGGCGTCATCCTGCCGGTCCACGGTCTTGCCGGCGGCACCGGTGCCACGACGCTCGCGGTGAACCTCGCCTGGGAACTGGCGAACGTCCAGAAGGACAACGCCCCGCGCGTCTGCCTGCTCGACTTCGATTTCCAGTACGGCTCGGTTTCGACCTATCTCGACCTGCCGCGCCGCGAAGCGGTCTACGAGATGCTGTCGGACACCGCCTCGATCGACAACGTGAGCTTTCTCCAGGCGCTTTTGAACTTCAACGACAAGCTGCACGTGATGACCGCGCCGTCTGAGATGCTGCCGCTCGACATCGTCACCTCGGAAGATATCAACCGGGTGCTCGACGTGGCCCGCGCGAATTTCGACTTTGTCGTGGTCGACATGCCCTCGACCGTGGTCCAGTGGACTGAGGCGGTGCTGAGCCAGGCGCACGTCTATTTCGCGACGATGGAACTCGACATGCGTTCGGCGCAGAACACGCTGCGGATGATCCGCGCGCTCAAGGCCGAAGAATTGCCGTACGAGAAGCTGCGCTACGTCCTCAACCGGGCGCCGAAGTTCACCGATCTGTCCGGCAAGGGGCGCGTCAAGCGCCTGGCTGAAAGCCTTGATATCACGATTGAATTGCAGCTTCCCGATGGGGCGAAGCAGGTGACGCAATCGAACGATCACGGGCTGCCGCTGGCCGAGACCGCGGCGAAGAACCCGCTGCGCCGGGAAATCGCCAAGCTCGCCAAGTCGATCTACGACCTCAACAAGGCTGCCGAAGCAGCCACCGCCTAACACCGGGAGTCCGCGATGTTTTCTCGATACAAGAAGCCCGCCGCCGCTCCGGCAACGGCAGCCCCCACAAAGCCGCAGGCCGCAGCGCCCGCGACCGGCGCCGACGGCCGCCCGGCCGTCGCCCGCCGCCCGCTTCCCGGAGGCGCTCAGGCGCCTGCGCAGGCCGGCGCGCTCGACAAGGAAAAGAAGCGCAAGGAACGGATGGGAGAGTTGAAGGTGGAGCTGCACAAGCGGCTTCTCGACAACCTCAACCTCGGCGCTCTGGAACACGCCACCGAGGCGGATCTGCGCCAGGAAATCGTCTCGATCACCACCGAGGCGCTCGAAGAAATGAACGTCGTCCTGAACAAGGACGAACGGTCCAACCTGTTTCAGGAACTTTATCACGAGGTCATGGGCCTCGGCCCGCTGGAGCCTCTGCTGCAAGACGACACGGTCAACGATATTCTCGTCAACGGACCGCAGCAGGTGTTCGTCGAACGGGCTGGCAAGCTCGAACTGACCGACACCACCTTCAAGGACGAACGCCACCTTCTCCGGATCATCGACAAGATCGTGTCGGCCGTGGGCCGGCGCGTCGACGAATCGAACCCGTATGTGGACGCCCGTCTTGCCGACGGATCGCGTTTCAACGCGATGGTGCCGCCGATCGCGGTCGACGGATCGCTGGTGTCCATTCGTAAGTTCAAGAAGGAAAAGCTCGCCGTCGACGACCTCGTCCGCTTCGGTGCCTTCACCGAGGAAATGGCCGCATACCTTCAGGCAGCGGTTTCGACCCGACTCAACGTCATCGTCTCGGGCGGTACGGGTTCCGGTAAGACGACCACGCTCAACGCGCTCTCGTCCTTCATCGACAACTCCGAACGGATCCTGACGATCGAGGACACGGCGGAACTTCAACTCCAGCAGGTCCACGTGGGCCGGATGGAAAGCCGCCCCTCCAACGTCGAGGGCAAGGGCGCCGTCACCCAGCGCGACTGTCTGAGGAACGCGCTTCGTATGCGTCCCGACCGCATCATCGTCGGTGAAACGCGCGGCGAGGAAGTCATCGACATGCTTCAGGCCATGAACACCGGCCACGACGGGTCGATGACCACGATCCACGCGAACTCTGCCCGCGACGGCATCAGCCGTCTGGAAAACATGATCGCGATGGCTGGCATCGAAATGCCGATCAAGGCCGTGCGCTCTCAGATCGCCTCGGCCGTGAACCTCATCGTGCAGGCCTCGCGCCTTCAGGACGGTTCGCGCCGGATGACCTCGATCACCGAGATCACCGGCATGGAAGGCGACGTCATCTCGATGCAGGAAATCTTCCGCTACGAACGTCTCGGGCTCGCCCCCGACGGCAAGATCATCGGCCGCTTCACCGCGACCGGCGTGCGCTCGGCCTATGCCGACCGCTTCCGCTCCTGGGGCTATGACCTGCCGGCCTCGATCTACGAACCCATCGCTGCGGAGTAAAGCGCATGATCATCAGCCCGACACCCATCATCTACGGCCTGATCTTCCTGGCCGTTCTCCTTCTGGTCGAGGGCATCTATCTTGTCGTCTTCGGCAAGTCGATCTCGCTCAACTCCAAGGTCAACCGGCGTCTCGACCTCCTCGAAAAGGGCGGTCAGCGCGAACAGGTCCTGGAACAACTTCGCAAGGAAGCGAGCCAGCACCTCAAGGCAAAGACCATTCCGCTCTACTCGCTTCTCGCCACAAAGGCACAGAAGGCCAATATCGCCTTTTCGCCGAAGGCATTGGTCGGGATCATGGGGCTGCTGACGGTCGTGGCCTTTCTCGGCCTCAAGATCGGAACCGCAGCCTCGACGCCGGTCCAGATCGCCGTCGCCATCGTGATGGGCGTCGGCGCCGTCTTTTTCTGGGTCAACAAGAAGGCCAAGAAACGCATGGACCTCGTCGAGGAACAGCTTCCCGACGCCGTGGAACTCATGGTCCGGAGCTTGCGTGTCGGTCACCCGTTCTCCTCGGCGATCCAGATCGTCGCGAAGGAGATTCCCGACCCGCTCGGCACCGAATTCGGCATGATCTCTGACGAAAGCGCCTACGGACGCGAAGTCTCCGAAAGCCTGAAGGACCTGGCCGAACGCATGGACATGCAGGATTTGCGCTTCCTCGCGGTCGCGGTCACGATCCAGCAGCAGTCGGGCGGCAACCTTGCCGAGATTCTTGACGGCCTGGCCAAGGTGATCCGGGCGCGCTTCCGCCTGTTCCGCCGGGTCCGCGCCATCACCGCCGAGGCGAAATGGTCCGGCATGTTCCTGTCGATGTTCCCGGTCGGCGTGCTCGCCGTGATCCAGATCCTCAAGCCGGACTACTTCGACACCGTGAAGGATACCGCTGCCTTCGTGCCCGCCGCGCTCATCGTCTTCACATTCCTCGCCATCAACGTCGTCTTCATGAAGATGATGGTCAACATCAAGGTCTGAGGGGGCCAATCACCATGCTGACCACGATCAACGACTTCCTGATCGAGAAGATGGGCCCGCTCGGCCCGCTCTTCGCGGTCGCCGTTCTCGGTATCGTCCTGGTGGCGATCACGTTGCCGACGATGCTGAAGCGGCGCGCCGATCCTTACGCGAAACTGCGCGACAACGCGCGCCCCTCGGGTATTCCCGGAAAGCGCCCGGACACCGAGAAGAGATCGCTGCGCGCGGGGAGGGGAACCGACAAGCTCGACAAGTTCGCCAACTTCCTCGAGCCGAAGAACGAGGAAGAGATGACCTCGTCGCGGCTCAAGATGACCCGCGCCGGATATCGCGGCAAGAATGCGGTCCGCACCTTCCACGCGATCCAGTTCGTGCTTGGCATCGTCTTCCTGCTTGTCGGCGTCATCTACGCAATTGTCGCATCGGCTTCGGACGAGGTGTCGACGACGAAACTCATCCTCGCCGTCGCGCTGCCCGGCGCCATTGGCTACTACCTGCCGAAATACTGGCTGGAGCGCCGCATCCAGTCGCGCCAGCAGGAGATCCAGAACGGCTTTCCGGACGCGCTCGACATGCTTCTTGTCTGCGTCGAAGCAGGACAATCACTCGATCAGGGCATCATCCGGGTGTCGAAGGAACTCAAGACCGGATACCCTGCGCTGGCCGAGGAGTTCGAGATCGTCTCTCAGGAGGTCAAGGCCGGCAAGGACAGGACCACCGTTCTGCGCGCCTTCTCCGAACGCTCGGGTGTGCCCGATGTCGCTTCCTTCGTCACCGTGATGATCCAGTCGCAGACCTTCGGCACCTCGATCGCCGAGGCGCTCCGGGTCTACGCCGGCGAGATGCGGGACAAGCGCGTCATGCGCGCCGAGGAAGCGGCGAACAAGCTGCCGACGAAGATGACCCTCGGCACGATGATGTTCACGGTGCCGCCGCTCCTGATCATCCTTGTGGGCCCGTCGGTCTACGATATGATGCAGCTGTTCGCGAATTTCTCACCCTGAGGCGATGGCAATACGCATAACGGTCTTTCTGGTCGCAGCCGGATTTCTGGCCGCCTGTCAGCCGACAGGCGGCCTTCCCGCGACTGACGGCTCTCCCTTCGCACCCGGCCCGGCCCGGGGCGAGGCGGTCGACGGACTCATCGTCGGCCACCGGCTGATGGCGGCCGGCGAATACGAACTGGCGCTCAAGGCCTATTACCGCGCCGCCGGCAAACGCGGCATGACAGTCGACACGCTGTCGGCGATCGGATCGGCCAACCTGCGTCTCGGTCGGCTCGGCCAGGCCGAGACCCTGCTGCGCCGGGCCGTCAAGGCGGACGAGACCTTCGTCCCGGCCTGGAACAATCTCGGCGTCGTCCTCATGGAAACCGGCAAGTATGCCGAGGCGAGCCGGGTGTTCCGCACCGCCTTTGCCCTTGATAGTGGCCAAACGGACTCCATCCGCGAAAATCTGCGGCTCGCGCTCGCCAAGGTCAAGAAACCGTCCTATGATGTCGCCGATACAGGCGAATTCTCATTGGTGAGACGCGGGAACGGGCAATACCTGCTCCTCACCACACATTGAGGCAAGAAGCAGCAAAGGACGCATGAAATGCGCCACCCTATCCTGATTTCCCTCTGCATTGCGGGGGCGTCCGTCCTGTCGGCCTGCCAGAAGGCGACCGACGCTGAGGTTGATCGCGCGATCAAGGACGTCAATGTCATCGACGAAAGCAACCTCAACGACGTCATGCTGACGGTGGCCGACCCGGAAGAGGCCGTGGCCTATTTCCAGAAGACCGCCGCCGCCAATCCCGACCGGATCGACATCCGCCGTGGCCTTGCGAAGTCGCTGGTCAGAGCCAAGAAGCCGACCGAGGCGGCGCTGGCCTGGAAATCCGTGGTCGACAGCCCCGAGGGCACCAACGAGGACCGCGTCGCGCTGGCCGACGCGCTCATCCGCGCCAACGAGTGGACGAAGGCCGAAGCGGAACTGAACATGATCCCGCCGACGCACGAGACCTACGAGCGTTACCGGCTCGAGGCGATGGTCGCCGACGCCAACAAGAAATGGAACAAGGCCGACAGCTTCTACGAGACCGCTTTCGGTCTGACGACCCAGCCTTCGGGCGTGCTCAACAACTGGGGCTATTCGAAGCTGACTCGCGGCGATTTCGCGGGCGCCGAGAAGCTCTTCACAGAGGCACTGACCTACGACAGCGCCAATTTCACCACGAAGAACAACCTTGTCCTGTCTCGCTCTGCCCAGCGGAAATACGAGATGCCGATCGTCCCGATGACGCAATCGGAACGGGCCGAGCTGCTCTATACCGCCGCGCTGACCGCGATCAAGCAAGGCGACGTGACCATCGGCAAGGGCCTTCTGGAGGACGCGGTCGAAACCAGCCCGCGCTACTTCGAACAGGCGGCCCGCGCGCTGGAGTCGATCAACTCCAGCGTTGTGAAAGGCTGAACCGATGCTTGGACTGACGGCGCCGCAGGCGTATCTCGCTCTTCTTGTCGCGGTTTTGCCGGTCTGCGCCTGGGTGGCCTGGTCCGATCTCAAGACGATGAAGATCCCCAACAAGGCCGTTCTCGCGCTTCTTGCGATCTATGTCGTCGTGGGTCTTCTGGTGATCCCGCTCGAGTTCTGGGCGTGGCGCTGGGTCAACTTCGTCGCCGTCCTCGCCATCGGCTTCGTGTTGAACGCGATCGCCAACGTCGGAGCCGGCGACGCCAAGTTCGCCGCCGCCGCGGCGCCGTTCTTCGCCCAGCGGATCGAGCATCTGCAACTGATCCTCGTGCTTCTCGCCGCCTTCCTTCTCGGCGCCTTCGCCGCGCACCGGCTGATGCGGGCGATACCGGCAGTCCGCGCGGCGACGCCCGACTGGGTCAGCTGGACCCGCAAGGATTTCCCGATGGGCCTCGCGCTCGTGGGCACCTTCCTGGCCTATCTCGTCTTCATGGCCTTCCCGGGCGCGCTTCTCGCGGTTCAGGGGGCGATCGGTTCCACCAATATGTAAAGCGGGCTCCTGTGCACTTCGCGCAGGGTCCAGCCCTCCTCCGCCAGCGATTTCAGCATCGAGGAGCGGAGCGTGAACGCCATCGGGCAGAGCGGCACGACAAGATAGTCGGCATTCTCGATCCCCGGCAGGCCACCGTAATACCAGGGGGCCGCACCTTTCACGGTCTTGAAGTCGCCGAACATCCAGTAGGCGGAGTAAAGGTCGGTGCCCATGATTGCGGCCCCCGAATAGCCCGCCTTGACCAGATCATCGGTCGCCAGTTCGAACCAGGCCGAGATGCCGCCCTCGAGCTGGCATTCGGGCAGATCCTCACCGTTCAGGACCGGCACCTCCTCGCGTTTCGCGAAGTCCCTGTAGCCTGCGAAGGGATCGCCCGGCTGGTCATAGGGCCGCTTGAGGTTGGTGGTATAAAGCCGCGAGGCCGGCGTCAGCACGTCCGACGCCGCAGCCAACCGCGGCAGAAGCGGCACCACATCCGTCGTGTCGGACGCCAGGTGGCGCCACGGGCTGAAGGCGAGGTTGATCGCCGAGGGCGCGCCGAAGGCGAGCGCGGTCACACCCGTGTAGGTCAGCGCCGAGCGCAGGTCCCAGCCGGCGGCGTTGGTCACCCCCGGCTCGGGCCGCAGCACGAAGGCCAGCATCGCCAGAAGGTAAAGCCACTGCGGATCGTTGCCGAAGTTCTGATAGGCCACGTAGAAGCACCCCGGCATCAGCACCAAAAGCGCCAGCCCCTCGACCGAACGCCCGGCCTGACGGAGGAAGATCACCCCGGCGACCAGAGCGAGGCTGCCGCCCATATAAAGCGGTGCCACGATCACGTCGATCAGGCTTTCACCCGGCGCCTGCCGCGCGTCGCCGGTGGCCACGGTCAGGAGATCCTGCAGATAGGCGAGCCAGAAATCCGGCCCCGCCTTGGCGGTGACGAAGGCCGCGACGGCAAGCCCCGCGATGGCCGCCGACACAATCATCGTTCCTTGCCGCCGCGCCAGCAACGCCACCAGCACACCGGGCGCGAAGGCGGCGAAGTATGTGACCTTGGTCAGCACCAGCACCGCCATCCCGAGCCCGATCAACGCACCGTCGAGCCAAGGCCGCGGCCGGTCGGAAGGGGCGAGTACAGCAAGCGGGATCACGATATAGCTGACCGCCCAGGCCCAACGGTTGTAGTGCATGGAAATCGAGGTGGCGCTTTGCGCCTCGCCGTGAACGAGGGCGAGGCAGAGCAGCATCACGAAGCCACCGTAAGCATAGGGCCAGATTCCGGATAGCCGGCTAGTCGCCACCCGCATGACCGGCAGGAATAGCACGAGCGCCACAAGGATCTGCGCGTAAAAGATCGCGTGACCAAAACCGGCGCCCCAACGGATGAAGGCCGAGATCGGTGCCAGCGCCAGAATTCCGATCGGGGTCATGAAATCGAGATGCGGCCATTGCCCGTCCGCCATGCGGAAGACAAGCTCGGCCAGGTGCATGGTGTCGCCCTCGTGCTTGCCGAGATAGAAGGCGCCCTTCACGAGCGGCGCGCCGCCAAGGATCAGGACGACGGCGGCCAGAAAGGCCGCCAGAAGAGTGCTGCGTGGTCTGCTCATTGTCGCCTCTGATCCTGAATTGTTTCCATTTTTTAGCCACAATAACCCGGCAGACTGCCGCTGTGAATCCCATGTCGGGGTGACGGGGGCAGGAATGTGCCTGACCGCGTCGCGCCGCAGTCAACGCCCGCCGTAGAAGGTCTGAACCCGATGAACATGCAGGTGCCCAACGTCATCGCGCCGACGCCGCCCCGTTCGATGAACGATACCGGCCTTTCGATCGTGATGATGCGCGATATCCTCCTCAAGACGATGTTCCGGATGAACCTGGAAACCGTTTCGGAGATTTCCCGGGTCATCGCGCTGCCGATCCCGACGACGCAGGAACTGATCGACCTCGCACGCGGCCAGAAACTGCTGGAGGCGACGGGTACGCTCCATGCCAATTCCGGCGGCGAGATGGGGTATCAGCTTGCCGATGCCGGCAAGGCGCGCGCCCTCGATGCGCTCAGCCAGTCGGAATATTACGGCGCGATGCCGGTGCCGCTCGACGTCTACCGCGAGCAGGTCAAGAAGCAGTCGATCCGCAATGTCCAGCTTACCCGCCAGCAGCTGACCGGCGCTATGGGCCACCTGATCCTGCCGGACGAGCTTCTCGACCACCTCGGGCCGGCGGTCGGCGCCGGCCGCTCGATCCTGATGTACGGGCCGCCAGGCAACGGCAAATCCTCGATCTCGAACGGAATCCGCGACGCGCTCGGCGACAAGATCTACATCCCGCGTGCCATCGAATATGCCGGCCAGGTGATCACCGTCTACGACCCGATCGTCCATTCCGCCGCCGAAGCCTCGGTCGATGACCCGAGTGCGCTGCGCCGCTCGTCGAACCGTTTCGACAACCGCTATGTGCTCTGTGAACGGCCGACCGTGATCACCGGTGGTGAATTGTCGCTCGACATGCTCGACCTCACCTACAACCCGACGGCGCGAACCTACACCGCCTCGCTCCAGCTCAAGGCCACGGGCGGCGTCTTCATCATCGACGACCTTGGCCGTCAGGCCGAGCCGCCGCAGAAGATTGTCAACCGCTGGATCGTTCCGCTCGAGGAGAACAAGGATATCCTTGCGCTCCAGTCGGGCGAGAAGTTCGAAGTGCCGTTCGACACGCTGGTGATCTTCTCGACCAACTTCCACCCGAACGAGATCTTCGACAAGGCGGCCCTTCGCAGGATCTTCTTCAAGATCAAGATCGACGGGCCGAACCAGGAAATGTTCCTCAAGATCTTCGCGATGGTGGCGAAGAAGAAGAAGATGCCGCTCGACGAAAAGGCGCTTCTGCACCTCCTGAAGGTCAAGTATCCGACCATCGACAACGTCTACGCGAACTACCAGCCGGTGTTCCTGATCGACCAGATGATCGCGATCTGCAATTTCGAGGGCATCCCCTATCAGATGTCTCCGCAACTGATCGACCGCGCCTGGGCGAACATGTTCGTCCGCGACGAAAAGATCGTGCATTGATGCGCGGGCTCGGGATCGCCGGGTCCGGGCGCGCCGCGCGCCGCTTCCTGTCGCGGCTTCAAGCCGCCGGCATCGGCGCGGCCGGCTTCGGCCTGCCGGCACCCGGGGTCGGTCAGGGCCAGCGGACGGCCGACGACGCGGAGGGCTTCACGCGCGGGCTGACCACTCTGATCCTCGTGCCGGCCGACATCGCCGAGGCCGAGGCGCTGCTCTTCGAGGCTCAGGGATTTGCCAAGCGCGTGCCGACGCTCCGGACCATCGTGATCGTCGCCACGCTGTCGCCGCGCTATGTGCGGGCGCTCCGTGGCCGCATCGCGGCCGGGATCGCGCTGATCGACGCCCCGTTCTCGGGCACGATGCGCGCCGCCGAAGAGGGGCGGCTGTCGTTCTTCCTTGGCGGCTCCAGGGAAGAAATTGCCCGCCTCGCCCCGGTCTTCGGGCAATTGGGCCGCAAGACGATCCGCATGGGCAGCTTTGGCACGGCAATGGCGGCGAAGGTGATGAACGACTTCCTTGCCGCCTCCTCGACCGCGATGACCCGCATCGCCCTCGACTGGGCCGAGGCGCAGGGGATCGAGGAGTTCAAGCTTCTGGAAATGACCGGCGGTCATTTTGCCGGGCTGTCGCTGTCGGGCTACGATCTGGTCGACTTCGGCGCCGGAGGGCACGGCACCGACGACTGCATCACCACCCTGGTGCAAGAGGTCGAAGCGGCGCTCGACACTGCTCTCGCCGCTGCCCACCTGACGCCGCCCCGGGCGCTCGATGACGTGTTCCGCAGCATCAAGGCCCGGCCCCTGCACTGACGCAAAGCCCGCTTCGGATCTGCACAAGGGAGGGCCGCGCCCTTCCACCAGCACGAATTCTGAGGCAAGACAAATCCAATCCGCCTAGATTGCCGGTCATGCGCGCCCTTCCCGCCTCTTTCGTCGATTGGTTCTCTGGTCGCGGCTGGTCCGTCCACCCGCATCAGCAGGCGCTTCTCGACCGGGCCGGGGAACCGGCTCTCCTCCTCGTCGCGCCAACCGGCGGCGGCAAGACTCTGGCGGGGTTCCTGCCCTCACTGGCGGAGCTTGCGGACGGCGCGCAGGGCGGCCTCCATACCCTCTACATCTCCCCGTTGAAGGCGCTTGCTGCGGATATCCGGCGCAACCTCACCGTGCCGGTGACCGAGATGGGACTGCCGATCCGGATCGAGGACCGGACCGGCGACACCTCCTACACCAAGCGCCGCCGCCAGCGCGCCGACCCGCCGCATATCCTCTTGACCACACCGGAAAGCCTCGCGCTGCTGCTCAGCTACGAGGATGCGCCGCGGATCTTCGCCGGCCTCAGCCGGGTGATCGTCGACGAGGTCCACGCGCTCGCCGAATCGAAGCGCGGCGACCAGCTCATGCTCTGCCTCGCCCGGCTTCAGACCCTCGCCCCCGGCCTTCGCCGCGTTGGTCTTTCCGCGACGGTCGAGGACCCGGACGCCATCGCGCGCTTTCTCGCGCGCCATCCCGACCGCTGCGGGATCGTCCATGCCGATCCTGGCCCCGACCCCGACATCGCGATGCTGGCGACCGAGGCCGCGCCGCCTTGGGCCGGGGGCGGCGGACGTTACGCGATTCCCGAGGTACTGGCCGAGATCCGC
>NCEA01000049.1:0-5547 GCA_002280515.1 Rhodobacterales bacterium 32-67-9 | reverse complement strand
GAGGTACTGGCCGAGATCCGCCGTCACGGGATCACCCTCGTCTTCCACAACACCCGCGCGCAGGCCGAGCTTTTCTTCCGCGACCTCTGGCTCGCGAACGCGGAGGGGCTGCCGATCGCCATCCATCACGGCTCGCTCGCGCGGGAGGCGCGCGAACGGGTGGAGGCGGCGATGGTGGCCGGAGAGTTGCGGGCGGTCGTCTGCACCGGATCGCTCGACCTCGGCATCGACTGGGGTGACGTGGACCTCGTGATCCAGGTCGGGGCGCCGAAGAACGTCAAGCGGCTGGTGCAGCGGATCGGCCGTGCCAACCACCGCTACAACGCGCCGTCGAAGGCCCTGATCGTGCCGGCGAACCGCTGGGAAGTGGTCGAATGCCAGGCCGCGCTGGACGCGGTGAAGGATCACGACCTCGACGGCGACCCGCGCGGCCCCGGCCCCCGCGATGTCCTCTGCCAGCACATTCTCATCGCCGCCTGCGCCGGCCCCTTCGATGCGGACGCGCTGTTCGCCGAGGTGACGAGTGCTGGCCCCTATGCCGCCCTCACCCGGCCCGAATTCGACTCCTGCCTCGATTTCTGCGCCACAGGCGGCTATGCGCTCAAGGCCTATGACCGCTGGCAGCGGCTGATGTTCCGCGACGGGCGCTGGACGCTCCGCGACCCCCGTGCCGCGCGTGATATCCGCATGAACATCGGCACGATCACCGATGCCGAGATGGTCAAGGTCCGCTGGCAGAACCGGATGGGCGGCGCGCCCTTGGGCGAGGTCGAGGAAAGCTTCGCCTCGACGCTCACGCCTGGCGAAACCTTCCTTATAGGCGGTCAGGTCGTGCGCTTCATCGGCTTGCGCGAGCTTGCGCTCGAAGTCGCGCCGGCGCCAGGACGCGAGCCGAAGATCGCGGTATATTCAGGCACCAAGTTCTCCACCTCGACCCAGCTGTCCGACCGCATCCTCCGGATGCTTCAGGCGGAAAGCTGGCCGGGCCTGCCGGCCGCGACGGCGGAATGGCTGAGTCTTCAGCGCGAGGTCGCGCGTCTGCCGGCGCCCGACCGGCTGCTGGTCGAAAGCTTTCCTGCCGAGGGGCGAGCGCATCTCTGCCTCTACGGCTTCATGGGCCGCGCCGCGCAGCAGACGCTGGGGCTACTGCTCACGCACCGGATGGAGGAGCTGGGGCTCAACCCTCTCGGCTTCGTCTCGACCGATTACGCGACGTTGATCTGGGGGCTCGACCCGGTGGAGGATGCCGCCGCCCTTCTCGACCGCGAGGGGTTGCGCGCCGGTCTCGGCGACTGGCTCGCCGGCAATGCGGTGATGAAGCGGACCTTCCGCAACGTGGCCCTCGTCGCGGGGCTCATCGCGCGCAACCTTCCGGGGACGCGGAAATCAGGCCGGCAGGCGACGTTCTCGTCGGATATCCTCTACGACACGCTGCGGCGCTACGACCCCGATCACCTTTTGCTGCAGGTGACACGGGAAGAGGCGATGCGCGGGCTGGTGAATTTCGGCCGGATCGAGACGATGCTCGACCGCGTCGGCGGCCGGATCGACCATCTGACCCTGCCCCGCGTCACACCGCTGGCCGCGCCGCTCTTTCTCGAGCATGGCCGAGTGCCGGTCGAGGGGGCGGCGCGCGAGCGTATCCTGGCGGAGACGGCGGAGCGGCTGATGGCGGAAGCCGGGCTCGGGTGACGCTGCGACGCGCCTGTGGCCGGCGCCGGGGGCGCTGCCCCCGGACCCCGGGGATATTTGCACCAAGTGGATGCAGGGTGTTGTCTTTCCCTTCCCGGCAGGGCAGGAACAGGCCATGAACGCATATGCTTTCGACCTTGCCGGCGTGCGGCTCCTGGCATTGCCGTCCGGGGCGCTCTTCTGGCCGGCGGAAGGTTGCCTCGCCGTCTCGGACCTGCATCTCGGACGTTCCGGCCGCTATGCGAGGCGGGCCGGCGCGCTATTGCCGCCCTATGAGGTCGAGGACACGCTGGCGCGGCTCGACGCCGACATCGCGGCGACGGCGGCGCGGATGATGATCTGCCTCGGCGACACGTTCGACGACCTTCAGGCAGCGGCCTTGCCGGAGCGCGACGCGCTCTGGCTGGCGCGCCTGATGGCCGGGCGGCGCTGGATCTGGATCGAGGGCAACCACGACCCCGGACCGCTGGGGCTCGGCGGCGAGCATCGGGCAGAGATGGTGCTCGGCCCGCTCCGGTTCCGCCATATCGCGGTGCCGGGGGCTTCGGCCGAAGTCTCCGGCCATTTTCACCCGAAACTGCGGCTTGCGGGCCAGTCCCGGCGCTGCTTTCTTGTCGATACCGCGCGGGTGATCCTGCCGGCTTACGGAACCTATACAGGCGGACTTGGCGCCGAAGATCCCGCCTTGTGCGATCTGATGGGGCCCGGCGCCGTCGCGGTGCTGACCGGGGCGGTGGCGCGGCCGGTGCCGGCGCCCGGAAGAGGGAGACGGGGATGACCGGACCGGACGACGACAACCGCGCAATGAAACTCCGTGCAAGCTTTGCCCGCCAGAGCCTGATGGCGACGTTCGGTGCCGAGCTGACCGCGATCCGCCCTGGCGAATGCGAGATCGCCGCGCCGATCCTGCCGATCGCCCGCCAGCAGCACGATGTCGGCCACGCCGGGCTGACCTTCGCGCTTGGCGACACTGCGGCCGGCTATGCCGCGCTGTCGCTGATGCCGGATGAGGCGGAGGTGATGACCGCCGAGATGAAGATCAACCTTCTCGCGCCGGCGGCGGGGGACCGTCTGATCGCCATCGGCAAGGTCGCAAAGGCCGGGCGGCGGCTCACCGTCGTCACCGCAGAGGTCTTCGCCGAAACCGGCGCGTCGCGCCGGCTTATCGCCATCCTGCAAGGCACGATGGTCCCGGTCGGGGCCGGCTGATCCCACGGCGAGCCCCCCCTTTACGCCGTGAGGCCCTCGGGCTCCTGCAGGTTGTTTTTGCGGCAGGCGGCGGTGAGGGTATTGGCGAGAAGGCAGGCGATGGTCATCGGGCCGACGCCGCCGGGGACCGGGGTGATGGCGCCGGCGACCCTGGCGCAGCTTGCGAAGTCGACGTCGCCGACGAGTTTTTGCTTGCCGTCCTTTAGGATGTCGGCGCGGCGGCAGACGGCGCCGAGGTCCTTCGTGCGGCTGTGGGCGATGGTCACGGTGCAGCTGTCGCCGAGGAGGAGCTGCGCCATCGGCTTGCCGACGATGTTGGAGCGGCCGACGACGACGGCCTCCAGCCCGGCAAGGCTGCCCAGGTGGTCGCGCAGCATCATCAGGCAGCCGAGCGGCGTGCAGGGCACCATCGCCTTCTGCCCGGTGCCCAGAAGCCCGACGTTCGAGATGTGGAACCCGTCGACGTCCTTCGCCGGATCGATCGCGTTGATCACCAGGTCGGAGTTCAGGTGCTTCGGCAAGGGCAGCTGCACGAGGATCCCGTGCACCGCCGGATCGGCGTTGAGCCGGTCGATCAGCGCCAGCAGCTCGGCCTCCGAGGTCTCCGCCGGCAGCCGGTGCTCCCAGGAGTTCATCCCCGCCTCGACGGTCGACTTGCCCTTCGAGCGCACATAGACCTCGCTCGCCGGGTCCGCGCCGACCAGCACCACCGCGAGGCCCGGCGTCAGCCCGTGCTCCGCCTTCAGCCGCGCGACCTGGGCCGCCACCGCGCCCCGCACCCGCGCCGCGAAGGCCTTGCCGTCAATGATCGTGGCACTCATTCCGCTCTCCTCGCCCCCTGCTTCTTCTTTGTCCAAATACTCCGCGGGGGGTCGCCCGTTGGTGCGCCATTGGTCCAAGAACCAATGGGCGACGGGCGCGAAGCCCCCGGCCCGCCCGTCTCAGAACAGGCCCTCGACATGACCCTCGGCATTGAGCCGGATCACCTCCGCCGACGGCACCTTCGGCAGGCCCGGCATGGTCATGATCTCGCCGCAGATCGCCACGATGAACCCAGCCCCGGCCGAAAGCCGCACTTCCCTGACCGGCACCGAATGCCCGGTCGGCGCGCCGCGCAGGTTCGGGTCGGTGGTGAAGGAATACTGGGTCTTGGCCATGCAGACCGGCAGATGGCCATAGCCCGCCGCCTCCCAGGCCTTGAGCTGCTCGCGCACCGACTTGTCGGCGATCACCTCGTCGGCATGGTAGATCCGCTTGGCGATGGTCTCGATCTTCTGGAACAAGGGCATCTCGTCGGGATACAAGGGCGAGAAGTTGGCCGAGCCGCCCTCGGCCATCTCCACCACCTTCCGCGCCAGGTCCTCGATCCCCGCGCTGCCCTCGGCCCAGTGCTTGCAGAGGATCGCCTCCGCCCCCTGCTCGGCGACATAGGCCTTCACCGCCGCGATCTCGGCCTCGGTGTCGGAGTAGAAGTGGTTGATCGCCACCACCACCGGCACCCCGAAGCCCTTCACGTTGGCGATGTGGCGGCCGAGGTTCGGGCAGCCCTTCTTCACCGCCGCCACGTTCTCCGCCCCGAGGTCGGCCTTGGCCACCCCGCCGTTCATCTTCATCGCCCGGACCGTCGCCACGATCACCGCCGCCGAGGGCTTCAGACCGGCCTTGCGGCACTTGATGTCGAAGAACTTCTCCGCCCCGAGGTCGGCGCCGAAGCCGGCCTCCGTCACCACGTAGTCCCCGAGCTTCAGCGCCGTCTTGGTGGCAATCACCGAGTTGCAGCCATGCGCGATGTTGGCAAACGGCCCGCCATGCACGAAGGCCGGGTTGTTCTCCAGCGTCTGCACCAGGTTCGGCTGCATCGCGTCCTTCAGAAGCACCGTCATCGCCCCGTCGGCCTTGATGTCGCGGGCATAGATCGGCGCCTTGTCGCGGGTATAGGCCACCACGATGTCGCCGAGCCGCTTCTGCAGATCCTCAAGATCCTTCGACAGGCAGAGGATCGCCATCACCTCGGAGGCCACCGTGATGTCGAACCCGGTCTGGCGCGGGAAGCCGTTCGACACGCCGCCGAGATTGACCACGATGTCACGGAGCGCCCGGTCGTTCATGTCCATCACCCGCCGCCAGCTCACCCGCCGCGCGTCGATGCCAAGCGAATTGCCCCAGTAGATGTGGTTGTCGATCATCGCGCTGAGGAGGTTGTGGGCCGAGGTGATCGCGTGGAAGTCGCCGGTGAAGTGGAGGTTCATCTCCTCCATCGGCACCACCTGCGCATAACCGCCGCCCGCCGCCCCGCCCTTCATCCCGAAGTTCGGCCCAAGCGAGGCCTCGCGGATGCAGATCACCGCCTTCTTGCCGATCCGGTTCAGCCCGTCGCCAAGACCAACCGTCGTCGTCGTCTTGCCCTCCCCCGCCGGCGTCGGGTTGATCGCCGTCACCAGAATGAGCTTGCCGTCCGCCTTCCCCTCCAGGGACCGGATGAACTCCTGGCTCACCTTCGCCTTGTCATGCCCATAGGGCAGAAGATGCTCCGAAGGAATCCCCAGCGCGCCGCCAATCTCCATGATCGGACGCTTCCGCGCCCCACGCGCTATCTCTATATCGCTCTTCACTGACATCTCGGTCCTTCTCCCTGTGGGCTGAGTG